>NZ_JAENIJ010000009.1 GCF_016595435.1 Luteolibacter pohnpeiensis | reverse complement strand
CGCATCAAGCGGCTGTTAGACGAGATCTACCTGATCGATCCGTGCCTCGGCAGTCGCCGCCTGGTGACGGTGCTGGAGCGCGATCACGGCGTGAAAGTCAACCGCAAGCGTCTCGACCGGCCCGACCAGGTCTGGTGCGCCGACATCACCTACGTGCCCATGCCACGCGGCCACGCCTACCTGTGCGCCGTGATGGACTGGCACTCGCGCAAAGTTACTCGGCTGGGCGGTCTCCAACACCATGGGCACCGGCCTTTGCCTGGAGGCTTTGGAAATGGCTTAGGGTTCCACCGGCACGGTTCCTGATATCTTTGGTGCGACAAGCTTGTTTTGATTTAAGATAATTATTATTTAGAGCATCGCAACTCATAATTAGTTGTTGGATTTATGATTTTTAGTCGCGTTATGGCAATTTGATTTATTTTCACATAATTAATTTCATGGCTTACTTAATAAGTGTAGGATGCCCTTAAATAATTGTAGCAATATCTCAAAATTCGTCTGCCCATGGCTTCGAAATCAATATCAATTGATAGTTCATTACTGTTTGAGAATCTGGTGCCTTATCATGAATTTTCATTACCCTTCAACCAAACCTAGAACGGGGCTGCGTGTACGCGTTGGTATCACCTCTCGGTCTATATCCCCAGCCAGGGTGTACGCCAAATCTCGATAGAAAATGGTGTCGTCAAAATACCAACCGTGTGAGACCGAGTCCAAAATCGGTTTGGTTACGGGATGTGTTTTGAGGAAACGTGCACCGCAATCCACACCGACTGCTTTTACAGGTGCATCCAGTGGGAGACCAACACGTCCTGTTCGGGGAGCCACACCAACTCGTTTCACATTTGAAAGCTTAAGTACACTGTCATAGGGGTTGTAGTAATTTGTTAGTCTAACACAATGACGGTAAAGGGAATTGGAGTTGGATGATGCATCCGACATATCCTTGGCTGCTACGTCAGCCGCAACGAAGCATATTTGACTGACGCTCCAGTTCACTTTAGCGATCTTATTTCTATCATCTGCATCATCGAATGCCTCTCGAATGATGAAACCGCCAGTTGAATGGGCAAGAAGATGAAGGTTTACCTTGCATCCAGTTTTGACCAAAGCCGCAAACATTGAGATGCAGTCGTCCACTAGCTGAAGTGCTACTCGCCGGGCATCACTTCGGTCCTCAAGGTAATTTGCAGCTGTACCCTTGGCTGGCCAATCAAAACTCAAAACTGCCCCACTATATCCTGCATTACCTAGGTTAGTTCGAATCGTCCTGTGCCGAGCGATCAATTCAGACTGTTTCACATTATAACCATGAATAAACACAACGACATCGTCGCATTTTTGAGCTTTTGGTTTGCCGATCACCTCCTCAATGAATTGAGTTCGTGTGATCTGATGCAATAGGCTGGGGTTTTTATTTGCTGGAACTTTTAAAAATCTAGTTGGACCCGGTTCGATTGAGAAGAGGCCATTACGAATACCCCGTGTGCTGATAATATAGCTATCCATTGTATTCCTATCTAATGATATCTTTACTTCAAGATTTCGGCAATTGGACTATATCCGATTGCCACTTCTCATCCATCAGTCCGCATTCTCGACAAATCGGACAATGTCGGCCAATTCGAATGGGTAGTAATTTTGATCCCCTTCGAGAGCAGCACGATCGAAAGGCGATCCTTCAGAATGACTGTGCATTGGACATGATCTTTGTTGAGAAATCCATGGATCCGGCTGCCAATCTGGAACCTTTAAAAAGCTGGTTTCACAATGAAGTAGCATGCCTCCGAACACTTCCATCAACAAAGCCGATCCTGTCGGGCCGTATTTTTGTCCCTGATGGACGATTTCTGATTCTCGAAGAAGGTAATAAAACAATGGTGTATGATTGATCAGAGATAGATCATTCTTGGCTCGTAGCGATTTCAATTTTTTCCAGCCATTCACTTGATCAAGTCTAAGATCAATGTTTGGCTCAATCGGATAACCCGCTTGGTTCAATGCCCCTGCAACCGCCTGTCCGCTCGGCAATCCCATCACGCTTCCGCGTAGAAGATTACGAAAGGCTAGTGACCGGTCATTCGGATTCTGGCTATTGACGACGGGTAAGGGTAAATTGTGGAGTTCATCCGTGAGCAATTCATCTATAGCCTTGGTCATCACCGGAACCGTACTATCGCTCACCGGCAAGAGCAGACTCCAGTCAACCACCAGCTCCTCTGGCAGTGCACTGAAACCTAGCGTCCCAAATCTCTCATCAAATAATTCAACTCTTCGATTATTTGAGTTAATCGAATAGTGAGAGCGAACGAGCGTGTGGCCTACCCGGTATGCGGCTACAGAAAACTCCACCGGCATGGTAAGTGGCTTGCCATCTGCCTTACTGAATAAGATCGGATAGGGCTCATTTGCAGCATGGTGAATCCGAGCCAGAGCCCATTTATATATTTTAGGATCACACAGTCTTTTCAGAAAATCGTATAGAATAATCCATTGATAATGATAGCGTGTTTCTTCTTGCGCTTGATCAAAGGAGTGAACTCTCCGATCCAGTATTTTATTATGGAACTTCTGCATCAGCAGCTGCATTTGTGACACAAAAATATTTTCATCGTTCCGTGGATCTCCGATCAAGGCGGTGCCAGAGGGAGATCGAGCAAGATCATGCCCGTTTGGATGAATTGCCAATCTGCCTGGAGAGGATCCATCGTAAAGATGGGGACTTCCATCAGGCCCAAAACCATAGACGCAGTCTAGATCAAGCGATGGCGATCTCAGGTTCGGCAATTTCGCTACTTCCACGTTTCCAATGGGTCCCCCGTGGAGAGCCGTGGTGGTATCGAGTGTGATGTCATGATCTACGAATTGTGCAAAGAAAGTATATCCTGACGGAATCGAACTATCTTTCGATGCATCGTTATAATCATGCATCAGCCCGCCCGGGCCTCCGATGATCGCGGCTTCCTCTTCACTAATTTCCAATCCCGGTAGATTCGGGAACAATTTACTAAAATTGGAAACTGCGATATGTTTGCAGCCTATTGCCTTAGTAACACCGTGATGCTTGATGGGACAGCCATTCATGATTTGATGGGATTTGTTTTGGTCGATAAGGATTTCCGAAGCATTTGCAGCTTCGTGATTTATTCGATCCATTACATCCCATCAGATAACGATTAATTCAGGCTACCCCCTAAATTGTGGGGTATTGATTTTTTAGCAAGCTACTTCCGTATCATCAGCCACTTCTATTCACAAGCGTCCGCCACCATGAAACTTGCCGATCAGCTCCGCCTGCGAATGCACTTGGAAATGTTCAAATACGGATTTTACGTAATCATTTGTCGTGTGCGGCGATATTCCCAAATGCTTTGCAATATCTTTCCGCTTATAGCCTTTGATGAGAAAATCCGTGATCATCCGCTTTCTCGTACACAGACCTGTAATCGCTTTGCAAGATGCCGACCAATTGTTGGCATGAAGCCACGGAAAGCCTCCCAGTGCTACATGTGCGATGAGATTTTCCCGTTCGTTGAAAAGTGATGCCGAAAATCGACGATAGATGCCCATGATACTGATAAACCCACCCGGAGTGGGATACATGGAAAGGATCACACCGCGAATATCCGCTTTTTCCCAATAGGGGCCGGCACCATTGGTAAACGCACGGCCATCCGGATCAATTTGTTGCCGGAGTCGTGTTATATGACAGTTGCGGCGCTTCATCTCGGCAACGAGTGGGGTATGAACATCCGTCATATCTGGATGTTGATACGCCCGCGTGAACATTGCTGAAGTCACTTCGGTGAAGCCGCCATGAATCAAACTGAGATGAACGGAGGGTTCTCCCGGTGACACATCCTTAGCAAGGCCCCATGCCCAGCTATCCGCGTCGATGAGTCGACACAGCCCCTTCATCAACGTACTTTTTGCTAGGGATTGATCATTCACGTGGATGGAAACCTCGGCCAAAAGACGGACTATCTTCCGAACATCATGTTCCAAAAGCTTGTGATCCGAAATCATGATGAGTTTTATCTTATTGTTGGATATTTTTTCATGAGTTCGATCTGTGACGAAACGTCCAGGCGGCGATAAATTTCCTTGGTATAATCCGCGATTGTGTATGCCGAAAGCCCCAGAAATTCCGCGATGTTCTTGCGGCAATACCCAGCTCGCAAGTATTCTAAAGTTCGCGCCAATGCGGGTGGCAGAGGTGGGATTTCTTGACGAGCATCCTTTCTGTATTGGTCTCCATAGATCCATGAAACTTCCTCAAATATGATACGCGTTAACCGAGTTTCCCGTTCACTAAAGCCTGGCTGTGAAGCTGAGCGGATTAGCAGAATTCTCGATAAAGACCCGCACGACAGCTGACGTCGACCGTTGATTGAGATAAGCCACGGGCAACTTAAATCAGTAATTGGTTGGCTTTTTAGACGTGCGATGAGCCCATCCCAATCCTCAATCGCTACTCGCAGCCCCCAATGTATCTGCGCTGGTGGAGTAGCCCGGTTCGGCCCGATACCGCGGACCCAGGCATCCGCGTTGACCAACTTGCACAAGGAATCCAGTAAGAGTCTCGCGGGTTCCTTTTGCCCGTGCATTCCAACATGGGACAACAATCCTAGCAGTTCCTCGGCATCTTGCCTGGAAATCGTTTGAGGAGAATCTTCAAACTTAGTCGGATGCGTATTCAAATCCGCGATTCTTTAAAAACGCGGATTCTAACATACAAGAAAATCTTATCAGTCGCTTAAAATATCTAAGCGCACCCCTTAGTAACTTTTGCCGTTCACCCGGTGTTTTGCTGCAAACAGCTACCCCGAGAAAGCGAGAGCGGCAATTTACCCGAGTTTCGAGATGGTATTGAAGATCGCGGTGATCATCAGATAGGCCATAGTCCCGATGAGGCCGGCCATGAGGATGAGCACGCTTGGCATGATCAAGGCCATAATGCGTTGAAGATCCTTGTCCAATTCCTTGTCGAATCGTTCAGCTGATCGGCGCAGCGATTGGTCGATTTTACCGGTTTGCTCACCGACGGAAATCATATCGATCAACAAGGGCGGGAAGGCACCGGAGCGGATCATGGCTTTGGAGAGCGCACGTCCGTCTCCAACCTGATCAATCACGCGGTTTAACTCTGCCCGTAAGGACCGATTCTGGGTCGCATCACGAGATAGCTCAAGGGCTCGTAATAGTGGCAATCCATTGCCGACCAAGTTCGCCATTGTTTCTAGGAACTGGACGTAGAAGCGGCTGGTGATGACTGCTCCAATCAAGGGGAGGCGGAGTTTCATCCGATCCCAAGTCGGCTTGTTTGCCTCGTTATCTTTCCAGGCTTTGAAAAAGATCGTGGCGGCGACGATCACCAGGATCATTACGATCCACCATTTCGCAAGGAAACCCGAGATCCCAATCAAAATGGCAGCAGCAAGCGGAATTTTGCCTCCCGGTGTGCTCTGGATCAACGATGTGAGCTGTGGGATCAGCGTGGTGACGAATACAATGGACACGCCGATACCGGCCAGGACGAGGAAGGCGGGATAGATCAGAGCAAGGATCAGGCGTGCCTGTAGCTCAGCAAGCGTTTTCAGGTAATGGGCCTGGCGCTTCAAGATCGTATCCAGTGCCCCGGAAGCCTCACCAGCGGCTGCCAGCGAGCAATAAAGCGGGCCGAAGCTGGGGCTCACTTTTTTCAGTGCTGTGGAAAAGTTGATACCATCCCGGACAATTTGGCGGATTTTGAATGAAACCACCTTGAGGTTTCCCAGCTCTTGACGGCTTTCCATGGACTTCAGAGCCGGCTCCAGCTGCAAGCCAGCGCTAAGCATGTCTGAAAGCTCTTCGGTGAACAGCACGACTTCGCTGCGCTTCAACTTGACCGGTCCATCCGGGATGCTCTCGTCTTCTTCCACCTTGGCTTTCGCATTCGGCTTTGGTTTGGATGAAGCTGCCGTCTCGGAATTTTTCCCATTCGACTGAGGCTTGCTTTTGCCCTTCCGGGCCACGGTTGCGGCTGCGGAACTGGCCGATTCGCGTAAGCTGACTGGTTGAAGGCCACGTTTATCGAGCGTGCGCAGGGCTTCCGGCCGATCGGCGGCATCAATTTCACCGGTGGTGACGGAACCGTTGGTGGCGAGGGCTTTGTAGGCAAAGACTGGCATGGGAGAGCGTGGCTCAGCGTGAAATGTTCAATGGGATCAGTCTCCGAGGTCGGAGGAGGTGACGGATACCACTTCTTCGATCGTGGTCTCACCTTTCATCACCTTGTGCCAGCCGTAACCGCGCATCGGAATGTAACCGTCTTTGATGGCTTGGGCGCGGATCTGATTGGCAGGTGCGCCGTGGGCGACCAATTCCTGCATCGGCTGGGTAATGAGCACCACTTCGTAAATCGCGAGTCGTCCCGCGAATCCCGTCAAACGGCAGCGATCACATCCGCCGGGCTTGTTCGAGTAAGCCTGACCGGTGACATCCAAGGGAATGCCGAGCTCCAGGTAGTCTTCGTGGGTAACCTCGCGCGGAACCTTGCAATGCGGGCACAGTCGGCGAACCAGGCGCTGGGCGAGGAAGGCCCGAACTGCCGCAGAAACCAAGAACGGTTCCACACCCATATCAACCAAACGGCTGATCCCGCCGATCGCGTCGTTGGTGTGAAGCGTCGAGAACACCAAGTGACCGGTGAGCGACGCACGGATGGCGATTTCCGCCGTTTCAAGGTCCCGGATTTCCCCGATCATCACGATGTTCGGGTCCGCACGGAGAATGGAACGCAGAGCGGTGGCGAAAGTCAGACCGATCTCCGATTTCACGGCGATCTGCATGACGCCGGTGAGTTTGTTTTCCACCGGGTCTTCCACGGTCACAATCCGGCGGTCCGGGCTGTTAACCTCGCTGAGGAATGAGTAAAGGGAGGTGGATTTACCGGAACCGGTAGGACCGGTAATCAGGATGATGCCGTTCGGCAGGTGCAGGATTGATTCAATCTTCTTCCGCACGAAGGATTCCATGCCGAGCTTCTCAAGATTGAACTTCTCTTGGTTCAAGAGACGGAGAGAAACGCTTTCGCCTTCCACCGTGGGAACCGTGGCGACCCGGACGTCGATCGTTGCCCCTTCGAATTGAAGGTTGATCCGGCCGTCCTGAGGAACCCGGCGTTCGGCAATGTCCAGGCGGGACATGATTTTGAGACGGGCAATCACCGAGCTTTGCAGCGCCTTGATGTTTTCAGGCACCGCAATTTCCAGCAATCGACCGTCGATCCGGTAACGAATCCGCAAATTATTCGCAAGTGGCTCAACGTGAATATCCGTCGCGCGTTGATCGAGCGCTTCACGGATGATTTGGTTCACGAATTTCACCACGGATGCCTCTTCATCGTCGTCGTTGTCGATGACGTTGGCCTCGTCCTCACCTTCACCGAGGTGATCGAAATCCAAGTCCCGGCCTTCCAAAATCTGTTCGAACGTATCCGCACCCACCCCGTAGAGGCGGCGGAGCGACTCGTGAATCCGCTTGCGGGATGCCATGCACCACTCGATCGGCAGTTCGATTTCCTGCGCCACTGCTTGGCGGGCTACGAGGTTGAACGGGTCAAAGGTCGCGAGTTTCAGCTTCTGGAAATCCCCTTCGCCCTCGATTGCGACTGGTAAAAGGCGGTGTTTCAGGGCAATCCGGGGACCGCAAGCCTCACGCAACGGGAGAGTCGCTTCTTCGGCAGGAATCACCGCAAGCCATTCCATACCAAGGTCTCCTGCAAGCTCACGCAAATAGGATTCTTCATCAACCACGCCGGAATCCAGCACGTCATCAATGGGCGAGCGTTGTCGCTGTGCAGCGTCCTTAAGGACTTCGGACAATGCGGTCAGGTCGTCGCATCCGGTGCGACGTGCGGGTTCAATCAGAAGCTGGGTCATGAGAAAGCAACGCTCTTGTGCTGTAAAAACACCGCAGAGGCAATCTTGTCTCAGGAATTTCCAAAAATACTGCTCTACGGGTAAATTGGTGGGTAAAATCGATGAAGACCTCCAACTATTCTCCCAAATCTTTAGGGGTTTCGCTGCTCGGCCAGGTGGATTTCAGCGGGTAGACTTCGAGGGATCGAATTTGAACCGATCCGCCTTCTGCGCGGATGGAAATCACGGGTTCGTGAGGGAGAACGAAGCGCGTGCAGGAAATTTGCCCATCATTGACGAATGCTTCCATCGAACCGCGGTCGAGCAGGATTTCGATGTTTTGAACCGGCTCAATCGTTTTGGAGGAAACATTGGCGGATTGAATCCCGTCGTGGGACAGCACCACCGGCACTCCACGCAATTGGAAGGTCAGTGTGGCCCCTTCGGGAATTTCAACTTTGGCTTTGATCTGGAAAAATTCTCCATCGCTGGCAAATTGGAGATCCTGGCCAGCTTTTAGCGCTTTGGATCGAATGACATTTCCTGTTTCACGGATCGACTCGATTTCCGCGATCGGTTTCCGGAAAATCCGCAATCCATCAACGGTCGATCTTAGGGACAGTTCACACGGAAAGCTGATCTGCTGGCTGAATGGCATGTCCGGGAAATCACTACCACGCATCCAAGCAACCTGGATCCGCCGGCCATCACCGGTGTCGTTGTTGTGCCAGGATTGGGTTGCGTAGAATTCAGCTGGATTGATATCGCCAAAATAGCGCGGCGTTTCTTCTTTGAACTTCGTGCCATCGAAATCGCCGATGGAATACTTGCCGTTGCCCTGGATCAGCACCCATTTTTTCTTCGCCGGATTGCCATCAACGGGCAGCTCGAAGAAATCCGGACATTCAAAGCTGTCAGGGATCGGATTGCCCTCGTTTTTCCAATCCAGCAGGTTGGGTGAAGTGAAAATATGATACTGACCGCTGCCATACATCATCATGACCCAGTGTTTCCCCGGGGCATACCAAAAGACTTTTGGATCGCGTTCCGGAAAATCCAGCACCGGGTTCCCTGCATAAAGCTGCCAGTTGCGACCGTGATCAAGGCTGTAGCAAATGCGATGGGTGTGGTTGTCGAACCGACTCCAAAACGCCACCATCGGCGGGTTTTTTGGGTCCGGCGAAAGTTTGGAGGTATTTTCGTAGTCAATCACGCAAGTCCCTGACTGGACTCCACTATCGAGGCTTTCCTCCCAAAACGCGGGTGGCAGCTCGGTCCAATGAACCAGGTCTTTGCTCACGGCATGCAGCCAGCATTTGGCCCATCGTTGGCCGAATAGATGGTATTCGCCGTCGTAAAAAATCAGTCCGTTCAAGTCATTGATCCAGCCTTCCTGGCGTCTGCCGGGATTAAGCCGATCCATCGTCCACTGGCGGGCGGTGAAATGAAAACCCGGCCGAAGTGCCTCTTGATACACAGGCGTGGTCACGACCGGTAGCTGATCTGGTTGATCCGTGAGTTTGATTTCCGCGACGTTCAGGTGGCCCCAACTTTCACTTGCTTGATCGACGATCTCGATCCGCGCTTCCTTTCCCCGCCATTTCCGAACGTCCCAACTCTCCGGGTGCAATGCATCGCTATTTCGTCCGGTTGCACTTCGGACGATTTCCCCATCAACCCAGAGGTTCATGCAGTTATGGCGCTCGTAGTCACCTCCGCCGATCCGGAACGAGAGGTAGGATCGATCAATCTGAAACACCGGCGAGGTCAGCGTCCCCGTCGGCGCGTCGCCCTTGATTTCACTACTGGCCAGGCTACCGGACGGGCAATGGGTGATTTCCAGTTTTTGCAGCAAATCACCCGAGGCCGGCCCGGAATCAAACGCTTCTCCGGTGGCTTTCCAGTCGCCAAAATCCTTGCCAGTAAAATCCCCAATGACTCGGTCCTCAGCACCGGCATGCGCCCCGAAAATCATCATTCCAAAGAATGCAAAACACTGAAATTGAGCTATTCGTAACTTCATAAGCAAGTAGGGAGGCCGATGGCAGACACACCGATACCGGATGTGCCTCGACGACCTTTCAGGACAGTTTGGTGTATTGGAGCTTCTGATTTCAAACTAAGCTGCCGCTGATCTTCCCAGAATGGGGTAAAATTTCCGTGCGATCCGGCAGGCCACGTGCATCCTTCGGGGCGTGTCCTATCTGGAACTTCAAGACCTCCATACCCATTTCTCGCAACGTGGCGGGACGATTTTTTCGCCGCAGCATCACACCATCCGTGCGGTGAATGGGGTGACCTTATCGATCGAAAAAGGTGAGATTCTCGGCCTCGTCGGCGAGTCTGGCTGCGGCAAGTCCACCCTTTCCCGGACCATCATGCAGCTGATCCCGGCGACTTCTGGCGCCGTCGTCTTGGATGGGGAAAATCTCTCAGCACTTCCCAAGTCACTGATTCGCAAGCGTCGGCTCGATTTCCAGATGATCTTCCAAGATCCTTATGCGTCGCTCAATCCGCGGATGACGGTATTTTCGACGCTGTCGGAAGCCATTTGCCAACGCCACCCGAATGTGAAAGGCAACGCTTTGGTGGAGCGGGTGAAAACGTTGATGGCCACGGTAGGACTCGATCCGAAGGTCATGCAGAAATACCCGCACGAATTCTCCGGTGGGCAGCGCCAGCGCATCGCCATCGCACGCGCTTTGGCGCCGGAGCCGAAGCTGATCATCGCGGATGAGCCGGTTTCCGCCTTGGACGTTTCGATCCAATCCCAAATCCTGAACCTGATCAAAAAACTGCAGAAGGATCTGGGGCTGACCATGATTTTCATTTCTCACGATCTGGGTGTGGTGCACTACATCGCGGATCGCATCGCCGTCATGTTTGGTGGCCAGATCGTCGAATCCGGCAGTGCTGACCGCGTGTTTCACGAGCCTGAGGCAGAGTATACGAAGAAGCTCCTAGCTTCGATTCCACAGCTCAAGACCACCGCCTGAAATCAAAAAAAGCCACCCACAGCGTATGCGCCGGGGTGGCTGATGGTTGAGAAAATACGAATTACTTGCGGCGGCGGACAAGCAGACCAAGTCCGGCAAGGCTCACCAACGCCAAGCTGCTTGGCTCAGGCACGGCAACTTGGTTGAAGCTGAGATTATCAATGGCGACACGGCCATCAGCTGGTCCGGTAGCATCCGTGCGGTTAAATGTGAGCGTGTAGGTTTCGCCTGATTCCCCGACGAATCCCGGTGAAATGGTAGTCACCGCTGCCGCAGTGCCGCCCGCGTTGTCCAGGTTGACTGTTTGCTGCCAGACCTCATTGAGCGAGGAATCCGTCAACGTGAGGTTCCAAGTCGAATTGCCCGCAGTTTCAGCGGTTTGACCGAAGTCGAAGGAATTCAGCACCAAGGCATAGCCGACTTCAGAGGTGAAACTGATGGTGTGGTTGCCCGTGTCCAACTGACCGACTTTGATCCCACCTTCATTATCCCAATCACCACCACCCACGGTGTGATTTTCAATGTCGGTGAAATGTGAGGAGGTATGGATGTCCCAGTTAGCATCCCAGCTAAGGGTAATGTTGGGAGTCGTGCCATTAGCCACGGTAAAACCATTGCCATCAGCAGAGGCATTGGAGCCAAGGCTGGCAGGGACGGTGGTGTTGCTGCCACCTAGCTGACCGAAACCGATCACTGTTGCGTTAGATGTCGCAATCGTTGCCAATAAACCGGCAATAGCGATAAATGAGGAATTAGATTTCATTAGATTTGGGCTTTCCATATGGAGAAGACAACGCTCTCAGAAAGGCGAAAAATCGTTACATTTTCGACTCCAAGTCATTGTCCATGTGCATTTAAACGCGGATTGGGTGTCCACGAGTCTTAATGGGTTAATCACCCTAGCGCTTAGCATTTCTGCACCTCACGCCACAATAACTAAATATGGATTTATTGGATTTTTGTGACAATTATTTTCCAAACCATGTTTAGTTAAACGAAAGTTTTCTAACATCATCGCATAACTATTGCCAAATAGCGATAAGTTAGTGCATTGATTCTACGCCTATGACCTCTCATCGGAAGGGATACCGCTTCAACGCTCTATTCTCCTCCAAGAACCGCGCTGAGAATGGCTTGATGGACGTCTTCCGCCGTTTTCACCGCCGTGGCGGAGCCTAATAATACGGGTTGTTCGTCCACGGCAACTTGGTCCCGACCATGCGAGCCTTTGACCAAATCTGCATCCAACGGAATCACATCTAGCAGCCCGCGCAGCCCCAGTTTCTTTTTCAGCAGGAATTTGGCGATTTTCAGCTTCGGCAATTTGATCGCGGGATCGAGGAAGAGCTCACACGGATCATAGCCAGGCTTGCGGTGAATATCGATCGTCCGCGCATAATCCGGTGCCACGGCATCATCTTCCCAAAAGTAATATGTGAACCAGGCATTCTCTTTGGAGATGGCAATCAGATCGCCTGCCCGATCCATTCCCGGACCCGGCTTCCAGGAATCAGATGGATCGCGGACTTCGTCGACCCCCGGTGTGCTGAGAAGAAGCTGGCGAACTTCCTCTTTGATGGATGGATCGTTGAGGTAAATATGGGCAACCTGATGATCCGCGACGGCAAATGCGCGGCACGTTCCGCAGTCCAGCGTTTCAAGGCCGAGTTCGTCTTTCACCTGAATCCAGCCCTTTTTACGAAATAGGCGGTTGAGATGAATCGGCTGATCGACCGCCGAAATGCCGTATTCCGAAAGCACCAGCACTTTGACGTTACGGGATTCGTAGTAGTGGATTAAATCGGTTGCAACCTTGTCGATTTTCCCGAGCTCATCCGGAATGTTAGCGGCCTTCGGGCCGTCTTTTTGCAAGGGGTAATCGAGGTGCGGCAAATAGACCAAACTGAGGGTTGGCTGGTGCTTTTCTTCGACCCATTTTGCGGAAGCGGCGATCCACTCCGAAGAGGCGATCCCAGCAGCTGGCCCCCAGAATGCGGGGAACGGAAACGCGCCGAGATCTGCCTTGAGTTTTTCCCGCATGTCCATCGGCTGGGTGTGGATATCGAACACCTTCCTGCCATCCGCCGGATAAAGCGGCCGCGGGGTGATCGAAAAATCGACATCCGCATACATGTTGTACCACCAGAAAAGCTTTGCGCATGTGAAGCCGGGAACTTCGCGGCGCAGCTTGTGCCAGAGCTTCTCGCCACGGACGATGTGATTGCTTTGCTTCCAGAATTTCACCTCCGCCGCTTCACGGTCATACCACCCGTTTGCTACGGCTCCATGTTCTTCAGGCGTTTTGCCTGTGACCATTGAGGATTGCGCGGTGCAGGTGACAGCCGGAAACGCGGGTCGATACGACTGCAGCCCGTGCTTTTCTGAAAATTGCCGAAGTCCCGGCATGTGCTCACTGAGCAATGAGCGGGATAGGCCTACGAGATTGATGACAGCGACACGCATGCAGATCGAATTTTTCAACTGGTGACCAGATTCACTGGGAATCTGGACAGAGCACTTGTCGATCATATCCGACGGAGGTCAATGCCGGGTTTTATAGCGAGGTGTCTGAGAGCTTTCCCTGCTTGTTGTTAGGGCGCTTCAGGTTGACCAAGACGATAGAAATACTGGCTCTTCCCCGGAGCGACAAACGGAGTCAGGAAGAGCCACGGTGATCCATCGACGGATTTCTGTTCCAGCCCGACGCCTTCGGGCAGGTCACTGCTCCAGCTGGACAAGTCCTCACTTGCTTCCAACGGCGATGTCCACCCGGCAGCTTCTGCCAGCGCGGACCGTGGAAAGCCGATCGTCATTTCTCCGCTATCCGGGTGCGCTCGCATCTCAAATGAAATGGAACTGGAATGCAGGGGATCGGTTCCGTAGTAAAACTCACTGGCGGTATCCAGACCATCACCATCGAAATCTTCCTCGGTGTTGATTTGATACCATTTGGTATAGGAATCATAATCCGTGACCATTTCTTCAGGCACCGCTTCGATCTGGTAATGCGCCAATGGCACGACTGCAGATAATTCCTCAAACGGGAAATAAGTTTCCTCGAGCTCAAGAGTGCTCTCAATAAATCCTAGATCATGAATGCGAGGATTAACAAACGCACCGATCGAACTGGCGGCGTATACACTCGGATAAATCAAATAGGAACCCCGATCGGCACTAGAATCATCCGCATTAGGCTGTTTCATGCCCGATAAATCATGAAATCGAAGCAACCCTTCGTTTGGCAATTTCATGATCAACCGGCCCATGGAGTTGCGAGCTTCATTTCCCCAGGGAAGAACTGAACTTGAGAAGCCAGCAACGAGTACGCCATCTGTCGTAGGATAAATGGCCGCCAATGCGTCGACATTCGTGCCACCAAACATGGCATACCGCGTCACTTCCATTTTGTCAGAGAGCCGCGCGGTAAAGCCATACTGTCCATTGCTCAATGATGGAAGATTTGCTCCAGATCCGATATGTCCGGCAATCCACAGATGCCCCTCTCCCCACGTCATGGCGTCGATGCGATCCAGAATGGTTTCACCATTGTTAGGAATCGGGTTATCGTTGATGCCTCCCATCATGGAAAGTTCCACTAACTTTTCCGAGGTGGCAGAACCCAACATGATATTTCCCAACCACTCTCCATCTGAGGTCATCTTGCCAATCGTAATCGTCGGGATTTTATCGAGAATGTTATTACCCCAGACCCCTCCCAAATACAGTGTGCCCTCTTCATCCTGGGCTACATGGGTAAAGGATCCGCCGCGCGACCAGAGAATCATTTTTGCCCAAATCAAGCTGCCGTCATCTCCATCGACCTTCATCACAAATGGACACGCAAGTGTGGGACCATCAACATCAGCATCCGTGTAACCCACTATGATGACGTCTCCTTCTGGAGTTACGAGAAGATCTTTGGGTTCACCGATACCTCCGGTTTCCGCTTGCTGATAGATTTTCGTCCATAGCAAATTGCCGGAATCGTCATACTTGAGCAGGAAGAAATCATTCGGATTGCTGCCGTCTGCATGCCAGGCCGTGACAAAGTATTCGAGGGTTCCCTCTACAGCTCCAGGTCGGCAGCCTAACGATGGCACACCAGAATCCCCCGGTTTTCTTTTTTGATTGTGCCAGAGACGCTTGCCATCTCCATCGTAGCGGGCCAAATCGATTTCACCGGCTGTGACGGTCACAAATCCGCCATCCGGGTGAGGCAAAGCGCCGGCAATCGCCGCAGCCTGGTGAGATTTTGTCCAAAGGAGCGCACCTTCTGCCGTGTAGCGCGAAACTTCCGTGGCTGCACCTACCAGGAAATCCGTCGAGTTTGCCAACGGGAAAATAAAATGGTTCAGCAACCCACCGCCAGTGTTCGGTACTTCCAGAATCCGCGCCCAGCGGGTGTTCGCCCCGGAAATCGGCCTTATCCCGGGATTGTCCGGTAGAGTGACGCTTTGAGTAGTGCGGGCGACAGAGCGGGACAACTCATCGGTAGAATCCAGATGGAATAAAGATTTGGTATCTATGGTCGTTTCTTCATCGAGCAAGTTGACTAGATCGAGAAGGTCCAGTTCGACTCCCGCCAAATATTCCAATTTTCCATCGAGCGTCCACCAGGGAGAGCCACCTGGCTTGATCTCCAACTCCCCGCCGATTTTGACACCAAAGGTGGGCCCGACACCGATGGAATCCACCCCTAACCTGCAATACAGCTCTGCTTTCGCCCATGCAGAAACATTGGCACCGAGCTGGTTGAAGATGGCTGGAGCCGAGATCGAAGGCGGCTCAACCTCGAAGCTCTGTTCGTAAAACGGTTCTCCATCTACCACTCCTGCCGTACCCGTTAGAGAGATCGTGGATTGGATTGGGACCGTCAATGAGGTCGGCACATTGACCAGCGCTCCAACATCAAGGGACAATACCGGACTGAAAGTCAGTCCGGACGGTAGGACAATGGTGAGGAGCGGAAGGCTGAAGAGTTGCTTTTCCTGATCCACCAGAGCCGCACCCTCATTGTTGGCTGCGGCATCCATCTCGACGATCATAGATGCATCTACGGTTAAATCCGTAGTGACCGTGAACCGGCTGACTTCGCCATCGTCGATGCGGAACTCGATGTCGAACTCGGCGGGTCGAATGAAAATGGAGCCGGAAATTTCGATCCCGCCGGGTATGACTGTTTTGTTGAAATGAATCGGCTTCGCCGTTGGAATAGGTGAACCATCCAAGCCCGCGTTGACAGCGAATCCACTCGGATGAGAGGTATCCACATGATCCTGGACGGTGCCATGCTTTACCATTTCCAGCAAACTCATCGGCCAGCGGTTAGGATCTGTAATCAAACGCCCCCGGCCATAAATAACACCGGCTTCTCCATACGGCATGGGCTTACCCACTAGAAATGGCAAAAAAAGATCAAGACCCTGTTTGTAATCACCAGTGATATTAGTGCTGATCAATCCCGAATCTTTGATTGTATCTGCCAGTAGTGGAAACGGGTATACATCACGATTCACCAGTAAGATGGTGCCGGGTTTCAAGTCACTCGGCCCTCCAAAAGTAAGAGGTGTCGAATCAGGGCCCTCCCACATGGCTAGAATTTCGTGGAGCCTTTGTTCGGTTAATAGATCAACTGGATACAAAAAGACCCATTGCTCCCGACCGTGTGTCGTGAAGCGCGAGCCATCCAAAATCGATGCAATGAACTGATCCACATCCGCATCTGCCACTTGCACGGTGATATGATCGCCCGCTTCCTCAGGAGCCGATGTCTCATCAGTCATGATCTGGCCATATGAGAGCACGCTGTCACTGGTCGAGCTGCCACCATCTACGATCACCACAGCCGGGCCTCCTTCGAAGGTCTCAGGAATCCGAACCGTGATCCCATTCCACGGGTTGACCGAAACATTTTTAAGCGAAGTGGTGACCTGAAGCTCAGTCATTCCATTTCCCAATGAGGTCTGCGAAATCACCGATGGTGATACCATCTGAAGGCTCGGCGAATTGGTGTAGAATGTCCCAATCAATGGGTGGGTGTATTCGCCCTGGGGCGGGATGTACTCGGTTGTTGTATCTTCGCCGATCTGGAGATCGTAGGTAGATTGCCGGATCGTAGAATCAATCCCAATCGGATCAGCATAGTCGGTGGCACTGATCAGGCGGTAGGTTCCTGGCTCCAAGGTATCGGTGAAACTATAACCGAGGAAAGGATCAGGAGTTGTTCCCCGGGTGGAATAGGTAAAAATGGAAGACCATTCTCCATCTTCAGCTTTTTGCAGACTTACCATACCCTGGGCAGGGCTCTTGATTTCACCGCTCAATGAAACCGGCATGGACGATCCAGTGATGCTGAATTCCGTGCTGATTTCTGACGTTCCGGTCGCTACATTCGTCACCTCTGAGGATGCATCCGGCGTCCAGCTTCCCGTCGCATCCGCCTTAATGTTAAGCAACTGACCTCCGATGATTTGGAGAAAATCGATACTGGGGGCATAAACGGTGTGCGCATTCTGAATTCCACTGGTGTAGGTCGTGGTCAGCGTTCCATTTTCGTTGGAAGTGCTCTCCGTTTGAGTATCCAGGGTCGAAGCATTGGTATCTCCATTGAGATTGATCTCGGTATCTACCACCAGTTCGCCGATGGTTGATGTAATATCCATGCTGGATTCCGCATGTGAAGACGCCGGGGCGACATCCGCCAAACAAGCGGTAGGAATCAACAACACACCGATTAAGAGATGCTTCATGAATTTGGGATAGTTTGCGGTTCTTTATCCTTCAATGCATTTGCTGACCAACAAAAAAATTCACTTATCTCTGATAGGTTCATTCCGTGAAAACAATTAACTATTCCACACTTTCAACCATTGAGAGCGAGACATCACATTTAGATAAACTGCCACATTCCTATCTAACGACAGATTTTGATAATTTCCTAAGAATTGCATCATGAATTTATCAAAAATCATGTAATCCCGATCGCAAACCTATCTCGCCGCATCTCCGGTTTTCCAGGCTCACCTTATATCGATTGGCTCGTTACCGATTTTGGGGCATCGGTCTTTAGCCAAACCACCAGTTCTCGCATTCGTGAGTCGGTTATTCCGCGCCTGCCGGCAAGCAAGGCAGAGCGGACTATTTGCCGTCTTTGGCAATGAGCGGTTTGAGCGTCATATCCTTGATATTCAAACCCGTCCCTATTCCTTGGTAAGAGAATGCCAATTCGCCAACATTCGGGTCGATTGGAATATGAAAAATCGAATGATCATCTAACAAAATCTCCACTTCGTCATTAAACCGAACGAGTTGGATTTTGAAAAAGTTCTCCTTCGGGGTAAGGTTATCGCCCATCTTCACACCCGTTTCCACAAAGGGTATCCTGTGATGAACTGAAACCGCTTCCCCAAAACTCGGGCCACCCATCAACTGCACGACCCGGTCACCTGTGAATTCATGATCTAACTGGATCCTGGCGACGACGCGATAGTCCTCGTAAGTTGGGACCTGTTTGGCGCTTTCCGTCTTCCCATCCTTATCGATCAGATTGAACTTCAATAAGGTAAATCCTTCGAATAGGACTCCTGCCCGGAAGGGCGCAGCATCCTGATATGCCACATGAATTTCCCAAATCGCATTTTTCACCGGCTGGGATGACGCGAAGGCATTGAAAACATAGCGGCCTAGCGGTGCACCGCCTTGGAAGCTGCCATTGCGAATCGAATCCGCATCAAAGCCTCCATAGCCTGTGCTCCATGCGACTCTCTCGGTCTTGATCAAGGGCATCAAATTCCCACCTTCTTCTGTATGCGATAGAATCGAAGGATGCGGTCCTGCTTTGGCCCAAGCTTTCCATGATTTGATGGTAGATTCTTGAAACCTCCTTTTGACTCCAGCGAATTCATGCATGCATGAGCCGAATAAATCAAAGTCTTGAAAAGCCAGCGCCTGCGTCCGAAGAAACGGCAAATAGAACCTTGGAATGAGCTGAGGATCCTTCGGTAATTCCTCTAACAACGAGTTCAGCAATTGCTTGGATTGCTCAGCCTTGCCTTGGTCATAAGCCATCAACATCCCGAAGGACTTGGTGAAAGTGGAGGGCTTCATCCCTTTTTTAACCGCGCGGAACAAAGCCGTTTCCGACAAATCCTGATAGCCATTTTGCCATGCCACGCAGGCGACTAACATATCGGCATCCCAGGAACCACGTGTTAGGTTTTGCAGCATGTATTGCTCTGGGCGATACCCATTCATGCTGGTGAATCCAATGCGCCCGGGCTTGAAAGAAAACTCCTGGCGCTTCCCATCCGGGGCAACGACCGAAACCACACGCTGTCCGGATTCGTTTGCTACGATCCCTAGGTCACGGTAGAAATATTCTTCACCGTTCAGCTTGTAAATGATCGAACCCATTTGCAGTCCCTGTTGAGATGCTTGAGTACCATCATCAACTGTCGCCACAATCACTCCCCAGGTGGGGAATGGCGAGTGCTCCACTTTTTCTGGATCAATCCTATCCTTTGGAAGCAGGGAAACTGCTTTTTGATAGGCGGCATCATCAAGCACTTCACGAAATTCGAAGGCTTTTAGATCCGCAGCAGCCAGTTGGCAGATTGAAATCGTAGCAACAATCGGAATGATGGCGGTTCGATAATTCATAACGTCCGAAATAATTCTTCCGTTTGTTGCATAAAACCAACAGTGCTGGAAAGAGGAAATCTAGATCCCTCCCCGCGAACCGCATTCATCGCGTAACCCGTTTAGCGCCGCTTGCGCGGTTTTTTGGGCGTAAAGTCGACCTTTTCCGGCAAGAAAACCTCGGGTTCATAGCCAGGATTCATCCATTCGATCTCACCGTGCAGCGCTTGCATGTACTGGAAATGGCCACCGAAATCCTCCGGCGGACAGGCGCGTTCACCTTCGATGATCTTCGGTCCGCTTTCACTTTCGACCTCCTCTTTGCTCTCGAACACGACTTCATGAATCCATTCGTCGGCAAAATCATAGCGGTAAAGCAGGCGCAGCGGCAGTCGCTTGCGACCAATGTAATCCGCTATCGTAATCTTCAGCTCGTCCTGGAATTCACCAATCGTCTGGTCCTCCAAGCCAACCGGACCAATCACATCCACCAGGCGCTTTCCCTTGCCATGGCGGAATTCATGCGGGCTTTTATTTTCCCAACCCATCGCCGCCTGGATCGCTTCGTGCAGCATGCCGAAGGTCGCCTCTGTGGAAATAGAAAATCGCCTCCAGATCTGCGGCTGAATGCCGTAGAGGAAAACTTTTACCACCACCCGTGAACCGCTCGATTTGGACATGGCAGCATCATGGGGAACTCGCGCGCCAGAATCAAATGGGAATTATCTACCTCAGCTCACGCACCATTTCTGCCACCCGCCCACCGGCGACGTCCCAATTCAGCTGCTCTTCGTACTCGTTGAATGAACTGCGGCAGAGCGATTCATAATTTCTCCGCGATCCCAGCTGGCTACCGATGTATTCGGCATACTCTTCTCCACCCGCTTCGAGTGGGAAAAGCTGACCATTCACAGCATTGCGGACCACACTGGAAACCCCACCCGTATCCGCCGCGAGGGAGGGAAGTCCATACGCACTGGCTTCTGCGTAAACCAATCCATAACACTCTGCTCTAGAAGGCACGATGAGGAAATGAGCAGCCGTCAGGAGTTGCTCAAGCCGGGCTCTTCCTTCTGCGGATTTTTTGGAAATAAAGCCGTGGCGAATGACAAAATCCGGGGTCAATCCAGGCGGCTCACAACCCACCACGTGCAGCTCCGTCCGCAAACCCAGAGCATTCAACGCGCGCGCGGTCTCCAGCGCGATCGATCCACCCTTGCGCTCCCACTCGACGCCGATGAACAGCAATTTGCAACTGCCCCAGTCTTTTTGCTGGAGCATTTTTTCCACCTGCTCAGAGGTCCTTCGGCCAACCAAATTGGCGCCGAAGGGCACAACCTTCACCTTTCTCGGATCCACATCGTACTGCTGGAGCGCCGTGTCCGCTGCCCAACGCGAGGAATAGATCGCCAAAGAACAACGATCCAGCGCCGCCTGCTCCATCCGATTTCCATCCCGTCGGCTCTGTCGGCAAAGCTTCGAAAAAAGTCCGTAATAATCGGTGAGTCCGGCAAATGTCGCATCGGTCCAAAACACAATCGGCCGATCCGTCTCCAAATGCGCCAGAGGCACCGTGCCCGGGCTGAAAATCACATCGGGATCAATCCGGGCCAATCCCGCCTCCACTTGCCGCGCGTAGTGGTCCAGCACCTTCGGCGCGCGATTTCTCACAAATCGTTTCCGCGCCAGATAGCGGTAAGCCAGCTCCTTGATCTTCCCGGCAACCCTGCCGCATTCCTCCAGCCCATCCGTCGTTTCAACCTCGAAATCAGCGTCTTCCAACGCTTTTCTGATATAGAAAACCAGTCCCGACCAGGCGTGGACGTCATTGGAGGCGTAGGGACTAACGTAGGCCAGCTTCATCGCTGATGCGAAAGAACGGAATCCACGCGCGGCATTCAATCCCTAAGTCGAGAAGCTGAACTTCGCTCGCCACTGGACGGCATCCCAAGCCGCCCTTATAACTGCGAAATGCAAACTCAGGAGACGTCTCGGCAACCCGAAGCAAAGGCCTCTGCAACCATCGCAAATTCGCATCGCGAGCACTTCAAATTCCGCCTGCCGGCCCCCCATTTCGCCCGTGTTTTCGGCAACGACTGGTTCGCCCTCCGCGCCGAAGCCTTCGCCCGCTTTTTCGGCACGCCGACCTTTCTGGTCAGCCAAACCGTGGTGGTTGGCGTGTGGATCGGGCTGAACGTCGTCGGCCTGGTGCACTTCGACGTCTATCCCTTCATCCTGCTCAACCTCGCCTTCAGCTTGCAAGCCGCCTACGCGGCTCCTCTGATCCTGCTGGCGCAAACCCGGCAAGCGGATCGTGACAAAGCCCACTCCGACGCCGATGCAGCGCACCGCGAGGCGATTGCCATCATCAACGACGAACGCCTAGCCGAGTCCGCCCGCCAAACCGCACATTTGTTAGAACTGATGCAGAAAAACAACGAGCTCACCGAGCTGACCAAAACGCTCAGCGAGCGCATCGAAACACTCACCGCAGAAGTCCATCGCCACCTGATCCCTGGAAATTCTGATACCCACGCGTGAAGTTTTTAAATCCAGCGGGTGGCCCAGCATTTCCTCAAGCCGGGCTTGTCATCACTGTCCGGGTTGGAGAGACTTGCGCGCACCGTCAGACCCGCTGGCGGGACGATCTCCGCAGCCACTCACATGCATTTCCTTGGGATTGAAATCAGTCACGGCGGCACCCGCGCCGTTGCCATCGATCTCGAAGCGGCCTCGATCTCTGCCGAGGCCTGGGTGCCGCACGCCTGGATCGAAGGCCTGCCCTCCGGCTACCGCGAGCAGGATCCGCTGAAATGGATCGAGGCAGCGGACTCTGCCATCCGCCAATGCCTGGCAATGCTCGGCGAGGAAAAATCGCGAGTCGCGGCGATCGGTGTCGCCGGCCCACAACGCGGCTTGGTGATGCTCGACGCCACCAACCGGATCGTACGGCCATCGAAGTTGCAAGGCGACACCTCGGTGAAAAAACAGGCGGATGAAATCGCGCGCGCTTTTGGTGGAGCACCGGGTTTGGTGGAGCTCACTGGACAAGCTCCCGGCATTGATTCCGCCGCTGCCGAATGCCTTTGGCTCAAACAGCACGAGCCCTACCATTTTCAACGCGCCACCAGCTTGCTCACCGCGCAGGATTTTATTTCCTACTGGCTCAGCGGTGAACGCAGCACCGATGCCGGCAGCGCATCGACGACCGGACTTTTCGACCTGCGCAGCCGCAGTTGGTCGGCGGATTTGATGGAATTCATCGATCCAAAGTTGGCGGAACTTTTGCCGCCGGTGATCGCATCCGATCAGCCACGCGGCAACCTACGGGCAGCGCTTGCACGTGAATGGGGCCTATCGGGCGAAGTGCAGATCGCCCCGGGCAGCGGCGCTCCCATGCTGGCGACGCTTGCCGCCGGTTGCGTGACGCCCGGGACCGTGGCGGTGGAGCTGGGAAACATGGGCGTGGTCGCCGGAATTCGCGACGAACCGGTCATCGATTTCCGCAGCGAGGTCGCCGCGCTTTGCAACGCCGCCGGAGGCTGGATGGGCTTGGGAACGACAGGAAACGTCGCGATTGCCCCGGAAATTCTGCGCCGCCACTATGGGTGGTCGCACGATGAATTCGAGGCCATGGTCGCCAGCGTTTCACCGGGTGCCGATGGTCTACTACTTTTGCCGTACTTTTCCGGTGAAGTCATGCCGCGTTTGCCGGAAGGCTGCGGTGTTCTCCATGGAATTACTCCGGCGAATTTCACTCCGGCGCATCTGGCGCGCGCAGCGGCGGAAGGCGTCGCACTCGGCCTCGGATATGCGATGAGCCGGTTGCTCGATCTCGGATTTGATCCACCGGAAATTCGTTTGTTAGGCCCCGGTTCCAGCCCGATGATGCGGCAGCTTTTGGCCGATGTTTTCGGCGTCCCGGTCGCCCCGGTATCGAGCCATCAGGGCGCGGCGGTTGGCGCGGCGATGCAAGCGGCGGTTGCGTTTTTCAATCACAGCGGCGAGCCTCTGGGCTTCAGCGAGATCGCCAGCTACCTCGTTTCCGGCGATCCAGAACTCCGCTGCCTGCCCGACCCGCAAACTCACGAACTTTACCAGCAATTGATGTCACGCCAGCAATACCTCGTGGACACGCTTCACCCGGCTGGCTTCCTGTAATGGCAAAATCCGGCGAAATCCGCGAAAGTCGAAAAGCCAGCGCACTCGGCGTCCTGGCGGGTTGGATCATGCGCGGGCTTTCCGCGACCCTGCGCTTCGAGGTTAACGACGAGTGCGGCGTCATGAAACGCGGCGGCCCGGTGCCGGCACCCGCGATTTTCGCGCTTTGGCACAATCGCATCGTCGTCATCCCACCGATTTGGCGGAAAACCTTCGGTCGCTTCCGGCCGTGCGTGGTGCTCACCAGCGCCAGCCACGATGGAGCCACGCTTGCGCGCGCGATGTCGGTGTTTGGCCTCGGCGCGGTCCGTGGATCTTCCTCACGTCGAGGTGCGGCTGCACTCATCGGGCTCAAACGCGCTCTGCGCGAGGGTAGTGACGTTTGCATCACGCCAGATGGACCGCGCGGGCCACGTTACGAAGTGCATCCGGGCATGGTAAAGCTGGCCCAATCCTCCGGCGCGCCAATTGTCCTGATCCATGCGACTTTCGAATCCGCCTGGCGCCTGAAATCCTGGGACCGGCTGGTCATTCCCAAACCGTTCAGCCGGGTCCACATTACTTACGGCCCGATGCTCGAAATCCCGTCGAAGCTTGACGAAGCCGCGTTCGAGGCCGAATGCGAACGGGTCCAAACCGCTCTCCGCCAAGGCACCGACGATGCCTGATTTTTCATCATCAACCCATCCCTGAAATCCATGTCCTCTCCTCAAATCCTCGATGGCAAACTGGTTGCCGCCGCCGTGCTCGACGAATGCCGCGCCGAAACCGCAGCCCTCCAAGCACTCGGCGTGACGCCCGGACTCGCCGTCGTTTTGGTCGGGGACGATCCAGCTTCGAAAGTCTACGTCGGCTCGAAAGTCCGCACCTGCGCCGAACTCGGATTTCACTCGCGGAAGATCGAGCTGCCCGCCGAAACCACGCAGGAACAGCTGCTCGAAGTCGTCCGCGACCTCAACGCCGATCCAGCCATCCACGGCATCCTCGTCCAGTCGCCACCGCCGAAGCACATCGATGAAGAAGCCATCGTGCGCGCGCTGGATCCATGCAAGGACGTCGACGGATTTCACCCGGAAAATGTGGCGAAGCTGGTGCTGGAAGACCCGACCGGATTTGTCCCATGCACCCCGGCTGGATGCATGAAATTGCTCGAAACCTCTGGCATCGAAACCTCCGGCGCTGAAGCTGTCGTCATCGGCCGCAGCATGATCGTCGGCAAGCCGATGGCGATGTTGCTGGTCGCGAAAAATTCGAACGCCACCGTCACGATCGCCCACTCACGGTCCAAGGATTTGCCCGCCATTTGCCGCCGCGCGGACATCCTCATCGCTGCCGTCGGCCGTCCGGAAATGGTCAAGGCAGACTGGGTCAAACCCGGCGCAGTGGTGATCGATGTCGGCATCAATCGGGTCACCGACGAGTCAAAAAAATCCGGCTACCGTCTCACCGGCGATGTAGCCTTCGAAGAAGTCGCGCCGAATTGTTCCGCCATCACTCCCGTGCCGGGCGGCGTCGGGCCGATGACGATCGCGATGCTGATGAAAAACACCCTGCAAGCCGCCAGACAGCTTTCCGGGGTGAAGTGAGATCCGCAAACCACCTGTATCGTCATGGCGAGGTTCGAAATTCAGCCACCTGAATATCCGCTTAGCCATGATGCCTTCAAAACTGCCCTGATCACCGGTCACGGCCGGGTGCTCGTCCACGCCAGGAATTTCAAGGATGTCTTTGATCGGGATGAAATTCTCCAAGCTGCATCAAACTGTTTGGTGTATGACACTCAGGTCGAAGGATTTCGGGAATGGTGGCTCGCTCAGCTATGCGAGGCAGCGAGTGTGGTAGAGACAGTCATCGGATGGTCACCTGCAGATTCGACGAAAGATAGGAGTCAACGTGCCGCGCTTTTGAAAGAATTCAGCAAGATGGGATACCAGGCCGCGTTACCAGCCTTGTATGCCATGTGCCGCTTCGAACCATCAATCGAGATGATCGTCGGTTGCGAACAGTTGATCGAACTCGACCGCGAATCGGGACTAATTCATGCGGCAAATCAACAGGGTCAACAGCTGGCACAGGACCCAAGTGCGTGGGTCACATCGCACTTGTTAGATTATTATGATGATCTTTACGGAGAAGGGCGAGCAATAGAGGTCCTGGCGGCGGCCGGAGTCGAACATCCATTGATCCAAGTTTACCTGGAAAAGTTGCATCGGTCTGAAGAGAATACGCAAAATTGTTTTCCGTCTGCGGCAAATCCGATCGAGATCGAAGATATAGCGACCGTACTCGAAATTGTTAGAACCTCGACCAAACTACATCATCGACTGTCCAGATGGGGCAGGCAAACGACACTGGAAAACCGGGAGGAAGTAGCGAAATTGCTCGATTCCTCATATCCGTCGATGGTGCTAGCCAATGCGCTTCTGATTCTGAGCCACACCGGATTGCCATCTTTTGATGCAAAACACCTTGGTTTGGTTTTTCATGAAAACGAGACGGTGCGCGCCTATGCATGTCGTGTCTTTTCCCATCATTCTGCTTCTGAAGTGCGGAAGGCTGGTCTCACCCTGCTCAAACGCCGCGAGGTGGAAGCCGGAATCGAGATGCTTCAACGCAGTGCACGCTGCGAAGATCTCCCGGTGATCCTTTCTGCCCTCACGGATATCCATCCTGACGAAGATCTTCACGGAGTGGGATGCCATTTGGTCGATCTCATCGAAACCAACGAAGCGATCCGCGATCCGCGGATTCCCCATTTCATTTATGAAACCTCTCCGTGCATGCATTGCCGCTTGAAAGCGATCAACGCCTTGATGGCGTGGAAGGCCTGCCCATCGTGGCTTCTGGACGAAGCAAGCTATGATGGCTCAGCAGAGATTCGATCTCTGGTGAAGGATTGTTCCTGAACCCGATCATCATGATGGATTCCCCAGCATTGGCTGGAATGGGTTCAATCCTCCTCCTTCACCAGGCGGATTCCGTTTTCTTCGATGACGATCTGGCCTTTTTTGAAGAGGGCGCCGATGGCCTGCTTGAAGGTCCGCTTGCTGACGCCCAGCTCATCGTTGATCTCCTGGGCCGAACTGCTGTCGCTGATGTTCCAGAACCCTCCGCGTGCCTGGAGCTCGCTGAAGATTTGCTCTTCTAAATTCCCGACCCGTTGGCGTCCCGGAGCGTGCAGGGTCAGGTCAATTTTTCCGTCAGGGCGCACGTCTGCGATGTAACCCTGAAGCTGCTCGCCCGGCTGGAGCGATTGGAATACTTCGTTCGCAAACAACAGGCCACTATGGGTGTGATCAATGATGGCTTTGTAGCCGAGTGGTGTTTTGCCGTAGGGAATGAGACTGACGGCTTCGCCACCACGCCAAGGCGGCGGGGTCTGATCCAGATAGCGGGCGAGCCGGGTGGAAGCGGCGATGCGGCCTGTGTTTTCATCCAGATAGACCCGCACAATATAAAACTTGCCCGGCACCATGCGGACTTTCTGCTCACGGAACGGCACCATCAAATCTTTTGGCAATCCCCAATCCACGAACGCGCCGACATCCGTGACCTCAACCACCTTGAGCCTGGCAAACTGCCCGGGCATGGCAAATGGCTGCTTCAAAGTCGCGACCGGCCGGTCCTCGGAATCGTTGTAGAGGAAAACATCGACCTGCCCGCCGATCTCCCACTTCACCGGCATTTCGCGGCGCGGCAGCAGGATTTCTCCCAAGTCGCCGCCGTCCAGAAACAGACCGAAGTTTTTTTCACGCAGGATGGTTAAAGTGGCGCGTTCGCCGATGTGAGCCATGCGGGTAGATTCGCCCGCCACGAGCCGAACGTCCAACTCCGAATGCCTGGATCGCCTCAGCGATCCTTTTGACATTCCCCGGACCATACCCGAAGAATGAGCCATGGTAAGCATCGAACCAATCGGCAGCGCACGGAGCAAATGGGGTGAAGGACCAATCTGGTGGCAAGGCGCCTTGTATTACGTCGATATCGAAGGGCACCAAATTCATCGCTTCGATCCGGAAAGCGGCGGCGAATCGGTTTGGGACGTCGGTCAACGCGTCGGCACCGTGGTACCTCGGAAAAATGGCGGCCTGGTTTTCGGTGGAGACACCGGACTCTATTTCCTGGATGAAGCCAGCGGAGAAATCACCGCCATCGTCGATCCCGAACCGGGCAAGCCGGACAACCGGATCAACGACGGGAAATGCTCACCCGATGGACGATTTTTTGCCGGAACCATCAGTCTCGCCAAGAAAACCGGCGACGCCCGACTGTATCGGCTCGATCCGGATTTGTCGCTCGAAGAAGCCTTCGGACCGGTCACCAATTCCAACGGCATCGTCTGGAATCCGGATGGCACCACCGTTTACTACATCGATACGCCGCGCCGCGCGGTTCTGGCATTCGACTATCAGGATGGGGTTTTGCGCCACCCGCAAACCGTCGTGGATACCAGCCACATCGATGCCTCACCGGATGGCATGGCGATCGATGAAAACGGTCACTTGTGGATCGCTTTTTGCCACGGTGGCTGCGTCGTTTGCTTTGATCCTGCGACGGGCCAAGAAATGCGCCGGATCGAAATTCCATGCGTCGAGACCACGGCATGTGCCTTCGGCGGTCCCGATCTCAGCGATCTTTTTGTCACCACGGGCCAGCATAAAACCCTCGTCGAAGAACACGCGGGCCGCTTGTTTGTGGTGCGTGGACTTGGGGTCCGCGGTCTTCCCAGCAATGCATTTGCGGGATAATGAATGCGCTTTTCTTAAGCATTTCTTAATTTAAGGAACAATTCCCGGGTGATGCGGCGTTTACCTAGCGTTAGGTTATGAGCACCATGAAACTAAATCCAGCAACCACCATTGCAGCACTCGCCGTCATTGGAACGGGGGGATTTTTTGTCGGACGTCTGACATCGACCTCAGCACCAGCCCCCGGATCTGTTGAAGCGAGGGCGGATCGTTACCTGAACGGCCGTTCTTCATCCAACGATTTCCGCTCAACGGCTGAGCGATCACCCAGCCGGAACAGCGGCGATCGCTCCAGCACTCGGACCATGGGTTCCCAGTCAAAAGAGCAGAAAATGCAGCACCTGGACGAGATTGTTCGCGGTGAAAATGCGCTGGAACGGAATCGAGCGCTGCTTGATTTCATCGACCACCTGGCACCCGGAGAATACGAAGATGCGATCGCTCATTTCCGCGAAATGGGGCTCACCCGTGACCGTCTTGGCGAATATTCACTGCTTTTGACCGCTTGGGCTGAGGCAGATCCAACGGCCGCACTTGCCTACGCAAACGAAAACACCGGTGGGGGCTTCGCTCGTGACACGATCATGTCTTCATGGGCCACGAAAGATCCGGAAGCCGCCATTCGCTGGGCTCAAGCGAATTACACAGGTGATGGTGCGAATCCCTATCTCATCGGTGTGATTCGTGGCATTTCCGGAACGGACACGACGCGTGCGACTGAACTTCTCACCGGCATGCCATTCAGCGGCGAGAGAGGTGCTGCTTTGCAGGCCATGATGCCGCATATTTTGAACCAAGGCTTTGACGCTGCAAGCAGCTGGATCACCAGCATCGATGATCCGAAACTCCGGAATGGTGCGCTGATGAGTGCAGCGAGCCAATTGGCACAAGAAAACCCGGAAGCTACGGCCAAACTGCTCCTGGATAACCCAGGGGATGCCACCGCGCGTCGGCTCGACGATGTGTATGCGGAATATATGGAAAAAGATCCGAGTTCCGCCATGTCCTCATTCCTCAGCCTCCCAAGTGGGGATCAGCGCTCGGACGCTCTGCGCGGCATCGTCAACAACGTCGCAAATAGCGACCCCAAAAAAGCAGAAGCGTTGTTGAACCAATATTCGGGTGATGTGACGGATCGAGTCGTGGAGCAATTTGCCTGGAACACACAAAATTCCGATCCTGCAACGGCGATGAACAACATTTATCGCATCAACGACGAGCGCCAGAGAAACCAGATGTATGACCGGATGCTCGGTCGCTGGATCAACCGTGACCCAGCCAGCGCGCAAGCCTGGATGCAGTCCAACCAACTGCCTGAAAACATCCAGCAGCGCGCTTTACGCCGCCTGTCTGAACGCCAGCAGTAACGGATTAGGGGCGTTTGGAGTTTTCCCGCCCCGTCCGCTCCGCCAGATTGACAACCCGTCTCTGGCCAGACACCTTGCCTCTCATGGACACGATGAAAATTCTCCTCGGGGCGACCATCGCTCTCCTTTTTGCGGCGGTAGTTCTTTCCTGGAATAACATGACCCAGGGAGTCAGAAACGCCCCCGCAGATGAGGTGGCACGCCTGCGCAAGCAAGTAGACGAACTGCGTGAGCAGCAAGACAAACTCCAGATGGAGAAGCTGCGAGCAGACACCGCACCAGCTCCGATCCAACCTGCGGCGCCACAGCCATCCGACGCAGATATTGAGGCCATGAAAGCCGAACTTGCTGCTAAAGATGCGGAGCTCGCCAAAATTCAGGAGGAGAAAGACAAAGCAAAGCGCGATGCGGACACCTTTCGTGATGAAGCCGGTTTCGTCGGACAGCAAGTGCTCGAACAAAACGACAATGAATTGCGCCGCGCACGCATGATTCGCAATGCCCTCCTGATCGGCAAGGTCAAGGAATACGTCGAAAATCCAGAATATGGAACTTTCATCACGGTAGACATCATGATGCCTGACAACGTGCAAGTCGGCAGCATTCTCGCGATCCGCCGTAACACGGGGATTCTTGGCCAAATCAAAATTTCCGATATCACACCTGATGGTGCGATCGCTAACATGATGCCAGGATTTGGTCAGATCAAACCGGAGATCGGTGACGAATTGATCTTCCCGCCTCGATTCTGATTCCGGTAACCGCGCTGTCTTCTCAGGAGAAGTTCAGCGCATCCATGTCAAAGACCACCGTCACGTCATCGGGTAACGTGGTCTTTGCCAGCACCGCTTGCACGTGGCGGGTCAAAGGCCGTGCCCGCATGGATCGCAAGGTGATCTGAAAGCGGAATTGCCCATGCGAGCGGACCAATGGCGAGGGCAGTACTTCGCCCAGAACGATCCCTGCAGGCGTGTTCTCCGCCAGCCGGTGATGAAGGGTCTGCAAGGTGAACTCAGCGCGTCTCTCATGCGTTGAGCGGGCTGTTAGAACCGCACAGTGAGCATAGGGCGGGAACGAGAACTGGCTTCGAAATTCCATTTCCTGCTCAGAATACCCGTCGAAGTCGTGCCTTCTGGCATATTGGATCGATGGCGAGTGGGGTGTGAAGGTTTGCACGATCACTTCCCCAGCCAAGTCACCCCGCCCCGCCCGGCCTGCCACCTGGGTGAGTAGCTGGAACGTCCGCTCCCCTGCCCGGAAATCAGGAACATGCAGCCCCAGATCCGCATTTAAAATGCCGACCAACGTAACGTTCGGAAAATGCAGGCCCTTTGCGATCATCTGGGTTCCAATCAGAACATCGGTTTTATGGGCCTTGAAGGCGTTCAGTGTGTCTCTAAGCGCATTCTTTCGCCGCATCGTATCGGCATCAATTCGCGCAAATTTCGCCTGCGGCAAAACCTTCGACAAAACCTCCTCCACGCGTTGCGTGCCATAGCCTTGCATGGCGATGCCCGGATCTCTGCACTCCGGGCATTTGCGCGGAACGATCGATTGGTAGCCACAGACATGGCATATCAATCGTTCATCGGTGCGATGATAGGTCAATGCAACCGCACAATGCGGGCACTGGCATACGTGCCCACAAGCATGACATTGCAAGGACCTGGCAAACCCGCGGCGATTTAGAAATAAGATCGATTGCTCACCTTTCTCTAACCGCTGCTCCAAGGCGGTTCTCAATTTATCAGATAAAATGGCAGGCGCTCCTTTATGCTTTCCGGACCCCAACCGCATGTCCACGACGCGGACCAATGGCATGGATTGGCCGTCAGCCCGTTGATTGAGGCGGACCAGTTGATATTTGCCTGATTCACAGTTATGCCATGATTCCAGGGACGGAGTCGCTGAACCAAGCACCACGGCACATGGCTCAAATGCAGCGCGCAATACGGCTACATCTCGCCCATGATATCTGGGAACCACGTCCTGCTTGTAGGAGTTTTCGTGCTCCTCATCCACCAGTATCAATCCCAAATCCGGCAATGGCGCGAACACCGCTGAACGAGCTCCAATCACGATCCTCGCAATGCCTTTGCGTATCCGATGCCACTCATCAAACCGCTCTCCTTGTGAAAGATTCGAATGCAAGACAGCCACTTCCTGCTGCATGGCTGCAAACCGGGCCTTGAACCGTCGTACCGTTTGCGGAGTTAATGATATCTCGGGAACTAATACTAATACCGTTTTCCCAAGATCCAGCGCTCGGCGGGCTGCTTGCAAATAAACTTCCGTTTTGCCGGAACCGGTGACTCCTAACAATAATAATGGCTTGGCATGTTCCGGATCCGCCACCGCGGACAAAACCTCATCCAATGCGCGTTGCTGCTCTTCATTCAAATCGAGTGGTTTTGATTCGAGAATCTCTTCCACCCCATCAGCATCAGGATCACGCCGGATTTCCTCGATCTCCAGCCTGATCCAACCGGCTTTTTCTAACGATTTCAATGAGGCTGAGTTTCCCTCACCCAAATCCGCCACCGGTAATTGCTGGTCTGTGGCTGCACCTAACAAAGTCAGAATCGCATGCTGTCTGGGTGCCCGCTTTTCCAACCGCTCCATGGTCACCGGGTCTACTGCTTTGGCGAGTATGGCGATCCTGCGTGTCCTTGCCGAATGCTCCTCGGTCCGGACTGATTCAGGAAGAACGGATCGGATTACGGATTCAATACTACATCCATAGTAGTTTGCAATCCAGTCTGCTGTCTTCAGCAGGACCGGTGTGATCAATGGCTCGGGATCGATCAATGCTTCCAGCTCACGGACGGCAAATTCGAATTGATCTGCAGACACCACCGAAAGAACGGTCCCAATGGACGATTTTTTCCGCAAGGGTACACGAACGCGACAGCCTGGCTTCACATCGAGGCCGACTGGGATTGCGTAATCGAAAACAAGCTCCGATGGGCCGTCGATCAGAACGCGAGCATTCACTCGCAGAGGATTGCCTCGACCCGCTTTACCGGCAAGACGTATCCGGCAGAGAACTTCATCAATCCAACCCCACTCTCGGATTCCACCAAACTTGCATCCACCGATTGCAAACCCAGAAGATTAGTTCGAGAATCGGCCATGCAGACCGAAGCCCATTTTGAGACTCACGAAGAGGTTATGTTTTTCGACACCGATTGCGGCGGAGTCGTCCACAATATTGCCTACCTCCGAATGATCGAGACATGCCGTACGCGTTTGGCAGCAAAGCTCGGGATGGATCTCGCAACCATGGCCTCCACTCAACAATTTCCCGTAGTCGTGCGAACCGAGATCGACTACCGCCGTCCTGCGAAATTGGGCGATTGGCTAACCATCCGAGGCCGCCTGTCTGAAGTCTCAAAAGCTCGATTCTGGTGCGAATTTGAGATGTTGAGAGATCAGGATGGATCGATTTTGGTAACTGCGCGCCAAGCCTTGGCCTTGGTGCAAATGCCTGAAGGGCGACCCATGCGTTTACCGGCGGAATGGGTAAAGGACTGGACCACCTCGCTTGTCACAACAACCTCGTGAGTGAAATCATGCTCAGGCGTCGTGATTTACTTCTCGATCACGACGTTCCAACCAAACCGAGAGAATCGCAATATCCGCAGGGGTAATTCCTGGAATTCTGCCCGCCTGGCCGAGCGTTGACGGGCGTATTTCCGAAAATCGGATCCGAGCTTCCGTTTTCAAGCCCCGAATGGCGGCGAAGTCCGTATCCGCCGGAATTTTCCTACCTTCCTGGCGGGTGAGACGATCGATCTGAGTTTGTTGGCGACTGAGATGGCCTTCGTACTTGTAGTGCGTCTCGATGAGCGGCCAAAGTTCCACGTGGAACTCTTTGGTAATCTCACTCGGTAACTGGGACCATTCGTTATCGTGACGACGCAGCCATTGATCCAATTTCACTCCTTCATAGGTGGTCTTGCGAATCCAAGGGTCTGCTCTTTCGAGTTCAGCCGTTTTTTGTCGAACCCGCTCAACCCGCTCACCCGAAGTCAGACCAAAACTGGCGCCACGTTCGGTGAGACGTAGATCTGCGTTATCCTGCCGCAACAACAAACGATACTCGGCACGACTAGTAAACATCCGATATGGCTCGGTGCAACCACGCGTCACCAAGTCATCAATCATCACCGCGAGATAGGCTTCATCGCGACCTAAGACGAACTCAGGCCGATTCAAAACCTTCAATGCAGCGTTCGCACCAGCTATCAATCCCTGCCCTGCTGCTTCTTCATAGCCGGAGGTGCCGTTGATTTGGCCTGCAAAATAAAGCCCGCTGATGCGTTTTGTTTCGAGGGTCTTCTGCAATTGGGTTGGTGGACAATAGTCGTATTCCACGGCGTAACCCGGACGGAGAATTTGACAGTTTTCCAAACCTGGCACCGTGCGGAGAAAATCGAGCTGCACTTCGTAAGGTAACGAAGTCGAAACCCCGTTCACATAATACTCCAGAGTGTGCCTTCCCTCTGGCTCCAGGAACACCTGATGGCGCTCTTTTTCAGCAAATCGAACGACTTTATCTTCGATGGACGGACAGTAGCGCGGGCCGACGCCTTCAATCACTCCACAATACATGGGCGATTGATCCAAATTGTTCCGGATGATTTCGTGGGTGTGATGATTGGTGTACGTCATCCAACACGCAATTTGTTCCACGTGGAACGAATCATCTCCCCAAGGGTTTAGTGTGAAAATATCATCTTCCTCTTTAACCAGCCGATCCGACATAAAGCTGAACCGTGGAGCCGGGGTATCACCTTCCTGTTTGTCGCATTTCGAAAAGTCGATGGATCTGCCATTGAGTCGGCATGGCGTCCCGGTTTTGAAGCGATCGATTTCAAATCCAAGAGCTTTCAAGGAATCAGAAACCGTAGATGTCGCATCGCCCATTCGCCCGCCCTTTTCATTGCGTAAACCAACATGCATCAACCCTCTCATGAAGGTACCCGCGCTTAGGATCACGGACTTACCGCAGATTTCCATTCCGAGTGACGTCGTGACCCCCGTAACCTGATCATTTTTGGTCAGGATCTCTGCCACGTTTCCTTGATGCAGTTCAATGCCAGGCGTGCCTTCAAGTTCACGCTTCATGCGGAATTGATATGCCTTCTTATCACATTGAGCCCGAGGTGCACGAACCGATGGCCCTTTTGAAGCGTTTAACATCCGAAACTGAATGCCCGTGGCATCAGTGTTCATTCCCATGGCTCCGCCCAAGGCATCGATCTCTCGAACCATGTGCCCTTTCGCCAAGCCACCGATGGCGGGATTGCAGGACATCTGTGCAATTGAATCCAAGTTCTGCGTCAGGACGGCAACCTCACATCCCAATCGTGCAGCAGCCAAGGCGGCTTCAACACCCGCATGACCCGCTCCGATTACAATCACATCATAAGTCTTTGGATACTTGAACATTTCGGCAGACGCGCACCATATCGCAGCTTGCTCCACCCACAAGCACCGAAACTGAAAGTTCCACGTGGAACAACTTACGACTCACGGTCCAAAATACCGGTGCTCGCACGAGGTAGGAGTTGCTCAAGAGTGAACTCCTCGCTGCCATGCTTTCCGATGAGAACGATTCGTTGCACCCCAAACTCAGCCAAAACTTGGCGACATGCGCCACATGGTGAGATCGGCTTTTCGGTGTCCGCGACAACCACGATTTGTTCGAACTCGCGCTGGCCAGAGGCAATGGCATTTCCAATCGCGACACGCTCGGCGCAATTGGTCAGTCCGAACGAAAGATTCTCCACGTTGCACCCGACGAAGATTGCACCGCTTTTCGTCTGCAACGCAGCCCCGACTTTAAATTGCGAATAGGGGGCGTAGGCATGATTTCTTGCCTCCCAAGCATGGTGAGCTAACTCGGTCCAATCCATGTCAAACTACCATCATTGCTACGGATAGAAGTCAATCCAGCTTAGGCAACAGGCGAAATTTTCCCCTCGCCCGCAGGCCGAAAATCACCCACGCTCTGCGCATGCACCGTTGGTTGCCCGCTACTCTCATCGTCGCTTTACTCATTGGGTTTCGAACCCTGGGAAGCTGCTTTCCTGAAGCGCTTCCCAATTTGCAGCCACTGCCTGCCCTACTCTTGTGCAGCCTGGTTTTTCTCCATGGCGTCCAAAAATGGCTGTTGCCTCTCGTCGTTTGGATCATCACCGATCCGGTCACAAGCTTGGTTCAAGGATACTCCCCCTTCGGCCTCCACAACATCAGTCTCGTTCTTGGCATCCTGATCGTTCTGGGTGTATCCACTTGGAACCGTCGCCATCCATCGACTCTAGCCACACTTGGTTCAGCCGCTGTATGCGCCGTTGCCTTTCATGTTTTGACTGGCCTCGTCTCGTTTGCTTTTGATCCGCTTTATGTCAAAAACTGGGATGGCCTGCTGCAGTCGCAGTGGACATCACCTCCCGGTTACGGCCCTACCTGGATGTTCCTGCGTAATCTTTTAGTGGCGAATCTCGCCTTCAGCGGTTTGTTTCTTGCCGCTCGATCCAGCTTGCTCAAACCTTCTCCGGAACCACTTCCAAGCCCTGCCAGATAAGGCTTGCCACGCTTCTCTTTCCTTCACTAAGTCCCTCTTTTCAACCGCCAGTCCATGTCCAGCGCTACTTCGAACCAACTCGATTTCTCTACCGCCGCGATCAACCAATCCCTTAGCAAGGAACGGAAAATCGAACTCTACACTCAAATGGTCCGCATTCGCCGCTTCGAGCAAGCTGCGTTGAAATACTACAATGCAGGCAAGATGGGTGGTTTCCTGCACCTCTACATCGGTCAGGAATCCGTAGCTGTAGCCACCATTTCCCTGGGTGGAGAAAACGATCACTTCATCACCGCTTACCGCGACCACGGTCACGCTCTCGCTGTCGGAATGGGGATGAACGAGTGCATGGCTGAACTCTTCGGCAAACAAACCGGTTGCTCCAAAGGCAAAGGTGGTTCGATGCATTACTTCGCACCGGACAAAAACTACTGGGGTGGTCACGGCATCGTCGGCGGACAAACTCCATTGGGTCTCGGACTCGCGTATGGGGTGAAGTTCCAAGAGAAGGAAGGCTGCTGCCTCTGCTATCTGGGCGACGGCGCTGTGAACCAGGGTGCTTTCCACGAATCTCTGAACCTTGCCTCACTGTTCAACATCCCCGTCATTTACGTGATCGAAAACAACGGTTACTCGATGGGAACCTCCCAAAAACGCTCTTCCGCCTACACCGGCTGCCTCGCTCAACGCGCTGAAGCATACGGGATGGAATGGGACGTCATCAATGGCTCGGACGTTTACGAAGTTCGCGCGAAAACACACATCGCCATGGAGCGCGCGAAGAAGGAATCGAAACCAACTCTCCTTGAGATCGATACCTACCGTTACTACGGACACAGCGTTGCCGACGCTAACGCGAAAAAATACCGGACTCCTGAGGAAATCGAGAACTACAAACAGAACCACGATCCGATCATCTTGTTCCGTCGCAAGCTGATCGCAGAAGGCGTATTCACTGAGGAAGACGCGGATCAAATCAACAAAGCTGCCGCTGATGAAGCTGCCGCCTCGGTAAAGTTTGCTGAAGAATCCCCTGCCCCAACCATCGCGGACATCAGCACCGATGTTTACTGGGAAACGGATAACCAAACCGAAGCCTCCAAAATTGGTCGTCATTTCTTCAATGACTGAACCGACCCTTTGAATTCCTAAATTCCAACTCTCCCACCGACCTAGAATTACCTTCCATGTCCCGCACTCTCTCCTACCGTGAAGCCCTCCGCGAAGGTCTTGATGAAGAACTTGCCCGCGATCCAAACGTCATCCTCATGGGCGAAGAAGTCGCCCAATACAACGGTGCCTACAAGGTAACCGAAGGACTCTGGAAAAAATGGGGCGACAAGCGCGTGGTCGACACTCCGATCTCCGAAGCTGGTTTCATCGGGATGGGCATCGGCGCATCCATGCTTGGCGTTCGCCCTGTCATGGAGCTGATGTTCTGGTCCTTCCACTCGGTAGCTTTCGACCAACTCGTCAACAATGCTGCATGCGTCCGCTACATGTCCGGCGGTCTTTGCCATTGCCCGATCGTCGTCCGCGGCCCAGCAAACGGTGGCACCAACGTAGGCGCAACGCACTCTCACATCCCTGAAGGACTTTTCGCTTCTTTCCCGGGTCTCAAAGTTTGCGCTCCCGCCACTCCGGCTGATGCCAAAGGCCTGATCAAAGCTGCGATCCGCGACAATGACCCGGTCTATTTCATGGAAAACACCCTCCTCTACGGAACCACAGGTGAAGTTCCTGATCCAGCAGATGGTGATTTCGTCATTCCACTCGGGTTGGCCGATCTGAAACGCGAAGGTTCTGACATCTCACTCATCGCCCACGGACGCTCGGTCATCCACGCCTTGGAAGCTGCAGAAACTCTGAAAGCCGAACACGGAATCGATGCTGACGTGCTTGATCTGCGCTCGATCCGCCCTCTCGACCAAGATGCCATCTTGAAATCCGTGATGAAGACCAATCGCGTGGTTCTCATCGACGAGTCCAAGGGCTTCGGTGGCGTTTCGGCCATGGTGTCTCACATCATCCAAGAAAACGCCTTCGACTATTTGGATGCTCCTATCAAGCGCGTGACCACCATCGACGCACCTGCGATTTACTCAAAACACGTTGAAAACGAGCAACTTCCGAATCCTAAACGGATTGTCGAGAAGGTTCTGAGCATTGCTTGATCTCTTCGGCCGATGGTTTTCGTGAATGCATTTTAAAATCCCATGAAAACCCATCGGTATCGAATCACCTTCGCCGCATTGACTGGCAGCTTATGCCTCAATGCGTGCGATCCCAAAGATTCAACTTCAGCTCCGACCCCGGTTCCAGTGGACGAATCTCAAGGGTCGGATCTGAAACCAGCTCCTTCGGACACCGGAGCTGACGCGCCCAGGAGCGGGCCAGAAAGTTATGTGGGCCTTCGCTTAGAAGAAGCCGAGAAAATCGCAGATCAAGCAGGTCTGCGCCATCGAGTGATCAGCATCGATGGCGAAGAGAAAATGGTGACGCAGGATTTTATCCCCGATCGACTGAATTTCACGGTCGAGAACGGCATCGTCACGGCGGTCAAAAACGGTTAGATCGGAGCATCAACTCCGTCTTTTTCGTTGCCATCGGGAAGAACGCCCTTATCTTGGCGGATAGTATGAAAAACATTGCCATCCTCCTATCATTGTCCGCAGTCGCACTCGCACTTTCTTCTTGCTGCTGCATGTTCTAAATGATGTTTATCTGCCTCCATAACCCTCCCTACTCCAAACAAAACACCCCATGAAAAACCTGTTTTATCTCACCACGCTGATCGCGGTTTCCCTCGGTTTCTCTTCCTGCTGCTCCATGTTCAGCCTTCACAAGGCTAGCTATGTGACTGAAACCAAGCAAGTTAAACTCTGCGGCTACGACACCGTTACAGAACAAGTTGCGGTTGGCGATCCAAAGGATGGCATGGTGCAAACCGTCGAGAAGAAAGTTCCACGTTACAAGACCGTGACAAAAAAGGTGAGAGTGAAATGCGGACCTTGCACTCACTTCTACTGCCCAACCACAGGATGCTGCGGCACGACCTCTGAGGAATTCCTCAACATGGTGACCGCTCAACCAGCAACCGGCAGCCCATTCATCGGTTTGGTGCCGACGATGAAGACCCTTGCTCCTTGATTCCTCCGCTCATTTAAACCTCTCTAATTGAGTTTTCTTACCACGCGCGGCGGCCATTCCGGTCACCGCGCGTTTTCATGTCTTGAAATCCATTCGGAAAAAGTCTGGAAAACCCCCGACATTCTCCCATTCTCAGCCCAGTTACTCCTATTGATCCCATGCCAGTGAACATCGAAATGCCCAAGCTCTCGGACACCATGACCGAGGGGACCCTTATCAAATGGCACAAAAAAGTCGGCGATAGCATCGAAATAGGAGACATCCTTGCCGAGGTGGAGACCGACAAGGCCACCATGGAAATGGAAGCCTTCGATGAAGGAACCATCACCTCCATTATGATTCAGGAAGGCGAAAAGGCGCCGATCGGTAGTGTTCTCGCCGTTCTCGATGGCGACGGCAGTTCCGATGCCCCTGCTGAAGAGAAATCCGCAGCAGCACCCGCAGCGCCTGCTACTGCTGAAGCAGCTGCAAGCCCGGCAACCGCTCCACAAGCTGCAGCCTCTGTGACCAGCGCGGACGGTTCACGCGTCAAAGCATCCCCACTCGCACGCAAGATTGCTGCCGACCTCAAAGTTGATCTTTCCAATGTCAAAGGTACCGGCCCAGGCGGACGCATCGTCAAAGCCGACGTCGAATCCGCACCTGCCGGCAAAACCTCATCGGACGCGTCTGCAGCCGCAGGACTCGCAGCAGCGGCCAAAAACAAGGCCACCGCGCCTGCAGCCGCACCAGCCCAAGCCATTCTTCCTACCGCTAAAGAAGGCGACGAGCGGATCGAGCTTTCTTCCATGCGGAAAGTGATCGCCTCACGTTTGCTGACCTCCAAAGTCACCATCCCTCACTTCTACCTGCACCTAGAAGCTGATGCAGCGCCGTTGATGGCGCTCCGCAAGCAAGTGAATGAGCAGGCTGAAAAAACTCACGGCAACAAATACTCCGTCAACGATTTCATCCTGAAAGCAGTCATCACTGCGGCTCAAGTTGTCCCAGACATCAACGCTTCTTTCGCTGGCGATCACATCGTCCGCTTCAAGCATGTCGGTCTTTCGGTCGCCATCGCTGTCGAAGACGGCTTGGTCACCCCTGTCATCAAGGAAGCAGAAAGCCAATCCCTGCTGGCCATTTCCAAAGCGGTTAAAGATTTCGCTGCTCGCGCCAAGGACAAGAAGTTGAAACCAAACGAGTTCGACGGTGGAACCATCACGGTCTCCAACCTTGGTGCCTGGGGTATCGAAAGCTTCGATGCGATCGTAAACCCACCGCAAGCAGCCATCCTTTCTGTGGGAGCAGCCGTCGAGAAGCCTGTCGTCAAAAACGGCCAAGTCGTTCCTGGTTTGCGCATCAATCTCGGCCTGTCTGCTGACCACCGCGTGGTAGACGGTGCTGTAGCCGCTCAGTTCCTGTCCGAAGTGAAGAAGCTGATCGAGCAACCTGCCCTGATGCTCCTGTAAGGCCCCCTGGCCTTCTCTGGACCCTCTGACCTTCCCTGAAGCATCCGAGAAGAGCTCCAGCAACCCCTCAATTCAAGCCCCGCCTTTCCACGCGAAAGAGCGGGGCTTTTTTACGATCAGGCCCCACTTGCGCACCCAGCTCCGGCCCGATCGAAAGTCCGTGCAAGGTCAGAGCAAACGAACGTCTGTTAGGTATTGGCATCCACTTGTGAATCGGCTCTCTGATGAATTCTTCATTTTTTGACACCATAAGATCATCTTCTTCTCCATGTGGATAACTTCAAAAAAAGCCTGTTCCTCAGCGATACCATCAGGGTTCCACGTGAAGAATAACTTGGGGTAAATCCGAAATGTTCTCGTGAGAACCCAATATCGATCCAGGGCAGAGAGTCATTTCCCCACTATTCCCGTGGTTATTCACAGCGTTCTCACAGGTTCTTCCACCGAGCTTGTTCAATCGGATGACGCAACCCACAATGGCTCGGTGAAACACGCTGTGATCAGTGGAGGAACGGGAGGTCTTGGGCAGGCCATTGAACGCGCGTTGTCTAATCCGGGGTCAGATTGGCAGGTCACGGCTTTTGGCCGAAAGGATCTCGATCTTCACCATCTCGAATCCATCCAGCCTTGGTTCCTGCATCGGCGGGTTGATTTGCTGGTATGTGCGGCAGGAATTACCTCAGATGCCCCGCTGGCGCGTTTGAGGGAGAAATCATGGGACGAGACACTTCGGATCAACCTGAGCGCTTCCTTGGCCTGCGCACGCGCTGCCATCGCTGGAATGCTGCAGAACGAGATTCAGGGTCAGGTGGTCTTCATCTCATCGTATTCGGCGATTCACCCGCCCATCGGCCAGGTAGCGTACGCAACGGCGAAAGCAGCCTTGCTGGGTGCGACGAAGGACCTTGCGGCGGAATTTGGTGCCAAAGGCATCCGTGTGAACTCGATTTTGCCCGGATTTCTGGAAACACCGATGACGGCAAGCGTTTCTCCCAGCCGTCGGGAGCAAGTTCTTGCGGAGCATCAGCTGGGCGCTTTCAACGATTGCGAGGCAGTTGCGGGATTTATTCGGTTTTTGCATGAAAACCTCCCTCACACGTCCGGGCAGATTTTCCAACTCGACAGCCGCCTTTGATGGCTCAACCTCATGGGATGCGCACGATAGGTTTACTTCTGATCACCACCATGATTTCACAGGTCAAAGCAGAGGAATTGAAAGCGGAAGTCTGGAAAGCACCGAATGATGCCACGGTGCCTTATCGCTGGCATGAGCCAGAATCACTCGCTCCCGGCAAATTGTATCCATTGGTTCTGTTTCTCCACGGTGCGGGCGAAAAAGGCGACGATAACCAGGCTCAGCTCAAACACGGCGTGATGGCGATTCTTCGTGAAGCTGCGAAAATCAACGAGCCATGCTATTTGATCGCTCCTCAATGCCCGAAACAAGGATATTGGGCACCCTACAACTCTGAGACAAAGAAACTTGCCGAGGAAGACGGACTCTACAAACGACTGGATGCCGCTTGGGCATTGGTCGAAAAATTCGAGAAGCAGTACCCGGTGGATCCAGACAGGATCTACGTCACAGGCATTTCCATGGGTGGATTCGGCACTTGGGGACTCTTGGGTCGCGAAGGAAAGCACATCGCTGCAGCAGTTCCAATTTGTGGTGGCGGCAACCCAGATATCGCAAAAAAATTCAAGAATGTCCCGATTTGGACCTTCCATGGCGAAGCGGATCCTACGGTAAGCGTCGATCTCACACGTCAAATGGTTGCTGCGCTTGAAAAGGCAGGCGGAAAACCAAAAGTCACTTACTATCCCGGGGTTGGGCACGATTCCTGGACTCAGACTTACGATAATCCGGAAGTCACCAAATGGCTGTTCGAACAAAAAAAATAAGCCGATCCTTCGGATTTCTTGTTTGGCTGGCGGCTATCCTCCCTGCCTTGGGAGCACCGCCGCTTCCTTACACCGGGGTTTCCCTTTCCGGTGCCGAATTTGGCAGCAAACGCCCCGGTATTTACGGCAAGGATTACATTTATCCGAGTCTCAAAGATGCCTCCTATTTCCTCGAGAAAGGGATGAACACCCTGCGTGTTCCTTTTCTCTGGGAACGGCTGCAACCAGAGCTTGAGAAAGATCTTGATCCTGCGGAAATCAAACGGCTGCGGTCTCTGATCGAGGGAATCACCGCAAAAGGTGGTTACGCGATTTTGGACGTCCATAATTACGCCAAATATCGCGGAAGCTTCATCGGTTCCACCGAAGTTCCGTTCACGGCGTTTGCCGATTTATGGCAGCGATTGGCAACCGAATTTGGCAACGACCCGCATGTCTTTTTCGGCCTCATGAACGAGCCGCATGGCTTACCCACCGAGCAATGGCGAGACGCCGCCAATGCCGGAATCCAGGCGATACGAAAAACCGGCGCGAAAAATCTGATTCTGGTCTGCGGCAATGGTTTTTCCGGCGGTCATAGCTGGAATTCCGACTGGTATGGCACGCCGAACGCCAAAGTGATGCTGGAAATCGTCGATCCTGCGGATCATTTCGCGTTCGAGATCCATCAATATCTCGATTCGAACTTCTCAGGTTCCTCGCCAAAGCCCGTAAGTGCCACCATTGGCTCCGAAAAATTGAAAGGCGTCACGAAATGGCTCCATGAGCACGGAAAAAAGGGCTTTCTCGGTGAGTTTGGCGGTGCAAACGATCCCGTTTCATTAGCCGCCATTGATGACCAGCTCGGGTTTCTCGATGATCACGCCGACGTCTGGCTAGGCTGGACCTGGTGGGCTGCGGGACCTTGGTGGGGCGATGATTATTTCATGCTGCTTCGCCCCGCCAAAGATGGGCAGGATCGTGCTCAGATGGCGCCATTGTTGAAGCATGTTGCGCCGGTTTCTGAAGGAACTCACTGAGTTTAGGCGGTCCAAAATCCAGCGCTGTTTCCAATCGGTGCGTGAAAACTTGCGGGTGCTGCCTGAATGCGTCAGCTTGTGTCCGGTGAAAGCCCATTTCACATTTCTGCTAGCTCTGATTTTCTCGCTTCTCGCCCTCCCAGGACGGGCAGAACCAACTACCGTGCCTCATACCGAATCGGGAAAAGCCAAAGTGATGGTGATTCCCGTCCATGGAGAAATCAACTGGCCGACGCTCTACATCGTCCGCAGCGGACTGAAGGATGCAATCGATCAAGGAATCAAAACCGTCGTTCTGGATATCAACACACCCGGCGGTGCAGGTGATGTCACTTTTGAAATTCTCAAAGCTTTGGATAAATATCCGGGCCTGACAATTTCCTACGTTGATAACGAAGCCGGCTCGGCTGGCGCGTTGATTTGCGCAGGAACCGATGAAATTCATTTCGCGCCTGACGCCGTGATCGGCGCAGCTGCTCCCGTACTATCCGGTGGCCAGGATTTGGGGGAAACCATGCGGCTGAAGGTCGTTAGCTTCATCAATGCAAAAGTTCGCGCGGTTACCGAAGGTCGAGGCTATCGCGGCGAGGTGCTGGCGGCGATGATCGACAAAGACAAGGAGCTCAAAATCGATGACGAGGTCATCAAGGAGAAGGGCAGCCTGCTTTCTCTAACAGCTACGGAGGCGATGAAAACCTACGGAAATCCTCCGGAAACGTTGTTAGGTGCCGGGATTTCCAACAATTTGGCCGAACTGCTCGATCAGAAATTCGGACACGGGAACTGGACCTCGACGCAACTGGAAATCACCTGGTCTAAAGAACTCGCGAGCTTTTTACAAAAGATCACCCCGGTGTTGTTAGGGCTGGGTCTCTTGCTGCTGTTCATCGAGTTCAAAACCCCTGGTTTCGGCATTTTTGGAATCTCAGGTTCGGTTCTGATCGGCGTGTTTTTCTTCGCTCAATTTAACGCCGGTCTTTCGGGTCATGAACCTGCCCTGTTCTTTGCCATCGGGGTGATCCTTTTGCTGGTGGAACTGTTTTTCCTGCCGGGGACCGCAGTCTGTGCGATACTCGGTGTGGCCTTGATGCTTGGTTCGTTGATCTGGTCGATGACCGACATCTGGCCGCAACAACTGATCGCGCTTGCACCGGAAACGTTCCTCTGGCCGCTGATCAACGTCGCTACCGGCGTGCTTCTTGCCGTGGTGATTTTCCTGTTGATGCTGAAGTTTCTGCCGCATCAAGGACCATGGGGCGGGATGGTTTTGCAGGCGGCCGTGAAGGGCGAACCGGTGCATTACATCCACCCGGTCGATGTTGAGCATCCTCTTGTCGGCAAAGCTGGTGTGGCGGTGACTTCTCTTTTTCCGAGTGGTCAGGTGGAAGTCGAAGGCCAGCGATATGAAGCAAAACTCGCTTTTGGTTATGCCGATGTCGGCACTCCGGTGATCATTAAGAAACAAGGCGAGTTCAGCCTGGTAGTGGAGGTGATGTCATGATGATGGTCTCAATCCTGTTTTTGTTAGGAATTGTTGCTTTGGTGGTCGAAGTGATCATTCCGGGTGGCATTTTAGGAGCGATTGGAGCTCTGCTGATGCTGATCGGTTGCGGTGTCGCTTTCTCGACCTTTGGCGCACTCGGCGGTTTGGTGGCAATCTTCACGGCCATTCTGTTAGCCGGGATCACGTTCTACTTGGAGTTCCGGGTTTTGCCGAAAACCAAGATTGGCCGCCGCGCATTCCTTTCGAGTGAAGTCCGCGGTGTCAGCGCTGCGTTCGGCACGGAAGCCCGCGAGTTGATCGGTAAAACCGCCGAAGCTCTAACACTCCTTTCTCCCAGTGGCTATGTCCGCATTGACGGCCAGCGCTACGAAGCATTCTGCCAATCGGGACAGGCCCCCGTTGGATCGGCTCTCGAAGTGATCGACGCCGATAATTTCCGCCTGATCGTTAAAAAACAAAGTATCCTCTCATGACTGGTTTTGTTGTCGTCGTTTTAGTCGTTCTTGGAATCCTCGCCCTCCTGCTGATCGGGATTATCATTTCGTTCTTCAGCGTTTGGTTGCGCGCATGGTTGGCGGGTGCCTACGTCGGATTCACCGATCTCATCGCCATGCGCTTGCGTCAGGTTCCGTACGGCCCGGTGGTCAATGCACGCATCACCGCGAAAAAAGCCGGCATCGATATCCCGATCGATGACATTGAAGCGCATTTCCTCGCTGGCGGTAACGTGTTGCCAACGATTCAGGCTCTGATCGCAGCGCAAAAGGCTGGCATCACGCTCGATTGGAATCGCGCCTGCGCCATCGATCTCGCGACCAAGGGTTCCGGCAAAAGCGTGGTCGAAGCGGTTCGCACTTCCGTTGACCCGAAGGTCATCGATTGCCCGAATCCAGCCAGTGGCCGCAGCACCATCGACGGGGTTTCCAAAGACGGCATCCAAGTGAAAGTCCGCGCCCGCGTGACAGTCCGCACCAACCTCGACCGCTTTGTCGGCGGTGCGAAGGAAGAAACGATCATCGCCCGCGTCGGCGAGGGCATCGTCACCACCATTGGCTCAGCCGAAACCTACAAAGTCGTTCTTGAATCTCCGGATTCGATTTCAAAAGTCGTGCTTCATCGCGGTTTGGACGTTGGGACCGCCTTCGAAATCCTCTCGATCGACATTGCGGACGTCGATGTCGGCGAAAACGTCGGCGCCCAGCTCCAGGAAGCACAGGCTGAGGCCAACAAGAACATGGCCCAAGCTGAAGCGGAAATCCGCCGCGCTGCCGCTGTCGCCCTCGAACAGGAAATGGTTGCCCGCGTCGCAGAGATGAAAGCCAAGGTCGTTGAAGCCGAAGCTCAAGTTCCACTTGCTCTCGCAGAAGCATTCCGCAGCGGAAATCTGGGGGTAATGGACTATTACCGCATGCAAAACGTGAAGTCGGATACGCAAATGCGCGAAAGCATCGCCAAGCCGGATCAATCGAACTGAACCTCACGCTGATGTTTGATTTTATCTTCGATCACCCACAGCTGCTGATCTTGATCGGCGGTGGCACGATCTTTCTTTTCAACAAGTACCGTGAACTGAAAGAGAGTCAGGAAGCAAACGAGGAGATCGAAGAAATCAACCGTCGCGAGCGCGAAGCTGCAGGCGAGTCCGCTGAGTACGAATATCGTTTCCCGCCAGCAAACGAGGTTCCCGACACTCCACCTCCGCTGCCCTATGTTCCACCACCGTTGAAGACATCTAACAAAACCGTGGTTCGCGGGAAAACGCGCATGCCGGAGCCACCCCCATTACCTTCCAAGATGGGAGTGGATAGGACGGAATTGGAGCGCCAGCAGCAGCTCCAGGCAAAGCTTCGGGAAATTCGTAAGTCAAAACCTGTCAGCTTGCCAATGGCCAGGACAACCAAAACCGTTGCGGTTACATCAACGGTTTCAGCGAAAGACTCCGTGCGTTCACGGCTGCGCAACAAGAGCGAGCTACGCCGCGCCATCATCATGCGTGAAATTTTGGACCCACCCGTTGGACTGCGTTAATCATCACCCCGAATTCCGACGTTTTTAATGAACTTGCCCGGTAGTCTTGTATCGCTAGATTCCGGAGCTAGCCGCTCATCCGCTCATGGCCGTTCTCACATCCATTCTCTACACCATCCTGTTGATTGGCGTCGTTCTGATGCTTTTCAACATCATCATTTTCGTTCACGAACTCGGCCATTTCCTCGCCGGACGTTGGAGGGGGCTTCAAATCGACCGCTTTCAAATCTGGTTCGGTAAGCCGATCTGGAAAAAAACCATCAACGGCGTTCAGTACGGTCTCGGCTGGATTCCTGCGGGTGGCTTTGTTGCCTTGCCACAGATGGCTCCGATGGAGTCGATCGAGGGCGGCAACCTCAGCGAGAAACCGCTACCACCGATTTCCCCGCTGGATAAAATCATCGTCGCCTTTGCTGGGCCATTGTTTTCCATCATGCTGGCTTTTGTGGCTGCTTGTGTCGTCTGGGGAGTCGGCAAGCCAAAGGACGTCGTTCCGAGCCAGATTGTTGGGCGGCTCGAGGAAAAAGGTCCTGCCGCCCGAGCGGGGATCAAGCTGGGCGATAAAATCATCGCGATCAACGGAACTCCGGTGGATGGATTCCAAGGAACGCTCAACAGCATTCAGGAAAACATCGTTCTGAGCGAAGGTAACGAAATCGTGTTCACGGTTTTGCGCGATGGAAACCCGGAGCCACTTAAAATTACCTCCCGATTCGAGACAGAACCAACCAAGTGGTTTCAACGCGCTGGTTTGCGGCAAGTCGGCATTGGCCCGGAAGCTGACCACATCGAAGTCGCGTCGATCACTCCCGGAAGTCCGGGTGAAAAAGCAGGATTCAAATCAGGCGACAAGCTTCTCACGATCAACGGACGCGAATTCAAATCAAGCCAGCCAGCGATCGCTTATATCAACGAAATCGGTGCCCATCCGATGGAATTTGTGGTGCTTCGCGATAAAGCGGAGGTTCAGTTGACCGCTACCCCACAAGTGCCTGTGGAGCCAAAGGGTAAGGGGCCAATGCTGGGGATCCTTTTCTCTGAAATTCCTGATGTAAACTTCGACATCGTTCACCCCAGCCCGATTTCACAGATCTCCGACACGGTAAAAATGATGTGGACCACCATCACCAGCGTGGCTTCAAGGAAATCCAGCATCGGTGTCCAGCATCTCAGCGGACCGGTCGGCATCGCGACACTTCAATACCACCTGCTGCAAACCGATGAAGGCTGGCGGCGCATTCTTTCCTTCATGGTGTTGTTCAACGTGAACCTCGCCATTCTCAACATGCTGCCCCTGCCCGTCCTCGACGGCGGCCACATCACCCTGGCCATACTGGAAAAAATTTGCGGGCGTCCGGTCCAAGCGAAACCCCTTGAAATCATCCAGACAGGTTGCGCGCTGGCCCTGATCAGCTTGATGCTCTACGTCACAAGCAAAGACATTGGCGACAATTTCGGCAACGACGGTCCCACAGGCGTGGAGAAGATTGTTTTTCCTGAATAGGTAAGTTGGCGGTTCTTCAGGGATCCATTCTGGCTTGATTCACCTCTAAGGACTTTAGGTGCCACTGATTTTGGATTGAGCGGAACGGTTATCAGCTGCTTGATCTGAAAGCAGTTGATCCAGCTTTGTAGCGGTTTTCTCGCAGCTCGGAATCTTGATGATGATCCGCACGGGAATGTCGCCTTCGTAGCGCAGCGTTTTGGGCTCGAACGTCATTCTGCCGACGGTGGGGTGATCGAATTCCTTTGGGCCGCCGTGAGAAGCCCGAATCTCGTGCTGTGGCCACCAGGTTCGGAATTCCTCGTTAACTTCCGAGACTTCTTCAACCAGTTTGCGGTGCCAATCCTCGCCGATGTTTTGGGCGGTGCTTGCACGGAAAAGGGCTAGCGTATCTTTTGCCTGCTGCTCCCAATTTACGATGATTCGGCGGTGCACAGGATCCGCAAAGACGAGCTTGAGGGTGTTGAGCGGGCCGTCTGGATCGACTGACTGATCAAAGAAAACCAGCCTGGCGACGCGGTTTGCAGCAACAATGGTCCAATCGTTGAGCGACGCGTAGGCGGGGAACGAGATCGCATCCAATATTTGCTGCAGCTGTGGGTCAACCGACCAAGAATTCTCATTCACATCGTTGGGCGGGTGTCCCCGTGCAAGGAGGTAAAGATGTTCACGCTCTGCGCGATCAAGCCGGAGTCCACGGCAAAGCCGGTCGAGTACATCTGCGGAGGCTCTAACCGGTCTTCCCTGCTCCAGAAACGTATACCACGCCAAACTGACAAACGAGAGCTGGGCCACCTCCTCCCGCCGCAATCCCGGGGTCCGGCGGCGAGCTCCGATTTGGAATCCAAAATCGGCTGGGTTGGCTCGTTGCCGCCTCGTGCGGAGAAACTCGGCGAGTTCGGCGCGATGCGGTTCACTGCTGATCGACTCGACTGGTTCTTGAGGGTGGTAGTTCATATCCTAGGATAATGCGTCATATTGTTCCGCGATTGGGGCTTCTTAAGCTGGGTTCATGTCACCAAAAAACAAAACATGGTTGATCACTGGCTGCTCGACGGGATTCGGACGAGAATTGGCAAAGGCCGTTTTAGCGGAAGGTCATCAGGTTGCTATCACCGCTCGCGATCCAAAGCAAATCGAGTCGCTCGCTCAAGGGTATGAAGATCGCGCGCTGGTGCTCACCTTGGATGTCACCCTTTCCGAACAAATCGCGGAAGCAGTTCGTAAAACTGAAAAGCATTTCGGCGGAATTGACGTTCTCGTCAACAATGCGGGCATCGGCTATTTTGCCGGAGTCGAGGAAAGCGAGGAACCTGAAATCCGCCGCATGTTTGAGATCAATTTCTTTGGTCTCGCAGCAATGATCCATGCGGTGCTGCCCGGCATGCGTGCCCGGCGGTCCGGCCACATCGTCAATATTTCCTCGATTGGCGGGCTGACCACTTTTCCGAGTGTCGTTTACTACAATGCTAGTAAATTCGCCGTCGAGGGCTTGTCCGAAGGTTTGGCCAAGGAGGTCGCGCCCCTTGGCATCCGAGTGACCCTGGTAGAACCCAGTGGTTTTCGCACCGATTGGGCGGGTCGCTCCGCAAAGGAAAGTCCGATTGAAATTGAAGATTACGCCGAAACCGTCGGGGAGTTTCGCCGGACGATGAGGCAGGCGAGCGGGAATCAACCAGGCGATCCGGCTCGCGCCGCCGATGCAATCATTCGTGCGGTTGAGGTTGAGGATTCCCCGTTGCATCTGTTGCTGGGAAACGACGCGGTTCAATTGGCCCACGAAAAACTGGATAGCCTGCGCAGGGATTTTAAAGCGTGGGAGGAAATATCAATCGGAGCGGATTTTCCGAACGACGAAGCTTGAGTTGAGAGCCTCAACCTAAAAACCGAAATTAATATGGATAAAACTCTCAAAGTGCTCATCACCGGAGGTTCGTCTGGAATCGGTCTGGCAATTGCCACCCAGCTTGTCCAGGCAGGCGCAGATGTGGTCAGCCTTTCACGTTCCGGATCCAAAAAACCAAACGTCGGTGTGAGACAAGTCCGCTGCGACATCACGGATAAGAAAGAAACGCACAACGTGGTCGAAGAGCTGCGTGCAAACGGCTGGATTCCCGATGTTCTCATCAACAATGCAGGCATTGCTCTCGGCGCGCCCCATGCATTTTGGGAGCAGCCGATTGATGACATTCATCAAGTCATCGGTGTGAACGTCCTCGGTGTTGTCAATGCGACCCACGCGGTGCTGCGTTCAATGTGGATCCCGAACGGAAAAGGAACGATCGTCAATGTTTCCTCCGTCACGGGTTTGGAAGTTCCCATCAAGGGAATGGGTGAAGTGAGCTACCATTCCTCGAAGGCATTTCTCGAGGGATTCTCCAATGCGTTACGCAATGAAATGCTTGGCACCGACATACGGGTATTGGCGGTGCGGCCAGGCTTTGTACGCACCAATTTCCATTTTGATCGCGTGGGGCGGAAGGATGACAAGTTCGAGAAAGTCTTCGAGGGCATGACGCCACTTTCTGCCGATGATGTGGCTGATGCGGTAGTTTGGGCGATCTCAAAACCGGAACGAATCAGCATCAAGGCTCTCGACATCGTGCCGACACCTCAGCGCAGCCTCACCCAAAACGATCGTGAGTGGAACGCCCGGCACCCGTTGTGATCACCACCCCGGATCCTGCTGGCGGGCGGCTTCGTAGAGGACGATCGCTACGGCAGTGGAAAGATTGAGGCTGCGTGTCCCGCCCGGGGCCATGGGGATGCGGAGCGCTTGGTCGCCAGCGGCGAAGACGACGGATTCCGGCAGGCCTTTGGTTTCGCGGCCGAAGACGAGGAAATCCCCGGGTTGAAATTCGGCGGTCCATGGCGATTGCTTGGCTTTGGTGCTGAGGAACCACATTCTGCCATCCGCGTTGGCGGCGCAGAATTCGTCGTAGGATTCCCAAACCTTGAGCTTCACGTCCTGCCAGTAATCCAGCCCGGTGCGGCGGACGTGCTTGTCTTCCAAGGAAAACCCGAGCGGCTTCACCAAGTGCAGGGTCGAGTCGGTCGCGAGAGCCAATCGCCCGGCGGCGCCGGCATTGTGAGGGATTTCAGGCTCGACCAGGACGATGTTGAACATGCCGCCGAGCTTCGGCATGGCGGGCTCAATTCCAATCTGAAATTCGCCCGCCCGCCGAATTCGTCGCAGCGATCTCAGCTATCGTCAGCGACTTTGCTGATCACGAAGTGATAGGGCCGGGGTTTGGCAACTTCACGTTGGTTTTCGATGAGTTGCTTTTCCAGCGCACCAATATGTTTGGTTGCTTCGGACAGATTCGGTTGTTCCATCGGATATTGTTCCTCGGTGTGCTGCGCCATGAACAGCCGGTCGCGAGCTTCCACCAGCTGCATTTCGACATTCGATTGGACGTCCCATGGACCGCCGGGTTCCCAGCCGTTGCCGGTCATGGAGGAAAGATTGATGCCAGCCGCCAGATCCTGCGCGGAAGCGGTCCCCAGCGGACGTCCTCCGGCTTTGATTTCGTATTTTCCAGCGGCGAGGTTTGCGATTTTCAAGCGATAGCCATTGATGCCATCGGGAATCGGCACCCATTGGTATTTCAGCTGTGAAAGCGGCCCGAAGTTAACCGGCAGACCTTCGTCGAGCCGGGTAAATTCCAATTCTCCGGGCTGGTGGGCAACTTCGCTGATTTTACAACCGGAACTGCTGACGATCTTGCCGGTATCCGCATCAATGGTGGCGGTGGAAACTTCCTCCGGCGCACCGAGACCCTTGATGATCGAGTAGGCCATGGCCAGATCTCCCAGTTCCGCCAGGTGAATGCCGTCCTTGATGTGCAGGTGATCGTGCTCCTCTGCGTTCGCCTTGGAGGCATTGGTGTTGAGGACGCGGCGCTGGATTTCCCGCATCGTGCGTTGGACATCCACGGTTTCCGCGCCCAGTGAACGCGCCAGTTCGAGGCCTTCGTCCATCATGCCTTGGAGGTAGCCCTTCTCTGCGGTGTCCGGATCTTCCGCCGTGATGGCGGCGGAGCAGATGATGGGGCGGACGTGATGTTCCTTGCAACGGGCGATGATGGTGCGGATGCCGTCGAGGTAGGCCTTGCGGTGTTCATCGTCGGCTTTGGTTCCCCAGCCGATGTCGTTGATGCCGAAGGCGACCGTGACCACGGTGGCACCGCGATCGAAGACATCACGATCGAGCCGTTTCAGGCAGCCCGATGCGGTATCGCCGCCGACACCGGCATTCACGAAGGTGATTTTGCGATCGGGAAACCGCATCAGCGTGTAATGCTCAATGATTTTGGTGTATCCGCGCGCAGCGGTGATGCTGTCGCCCAGAAATGCGACCCGATCGCCGTCGCGGAACGCATAGTCCGCCCGGGCAAGCGGAGTCACGAGCACGAGCAGCGAAACAATACGGAGTGATAAATGCCTCATCATGGGGATTCTTCTTACGCTCGGAATTCCGCAAGTCTTCGCTAAATCCTTCAGGTGCCGTGAACTGCGATCGGATTGCCTTCCAGCCACTGCCGGATCAGGTCGGGATCCGCTGTTAGATTTCCCAGCATGCGCCAGTTGGAAAGCTTGACCACCAGGGCCTCGTCGCGGCTTTGCTCAACCACGCACCAAGGTCTTCGCCCGGAGGAATGGATGAAGCGGAAGCCACTTGGATCGATCAGAAGAAATCCCACATGGGTATCCAGACCCAGCACGTAAATCCCCGGTTCGAGGGACGAGATGTCGTCAGTGAAGTGGTCGTAACTGACGCCGATCTTGAGCAGACAGGAATCTTTGGAGAGAAAGGTGCGCAGGATGTTTTCAGACGGCTGCTGCGCCAAACGGTAACGATTGACGCGGAATCCAGCGTCTTTCAGCACCGTGGCGACGAAGTAGCCGCAAGCAATCTTGTCCGAGCCTGGTGCGGACGCGGTGCCATTGAAATCATAGGGCGTTCCGAGCCAGCAACGCATCATGGCGGGCATTGCTTTTTCCAGAAGCATCCTCGCATCGGACACAACTTGCGCGCGCTCTTCCGGCGATGGTGCGTTTGCATAGCGGGTGGCGAGATCGGTCCGCCAGCGTTCGACTTCGCGGGTCAACACCGCATATTCTTCCGGATTTGGCACCAGTTTGGGGGTGTTGGTGAGGCGGATTCCTTGCAAACTCTCCTCGGCATGCCGCACCCAGCCTGAAATCGGTGTCCAGAACAACCAGCCCAGTTCTCCGAAAAGGAGAAGCAAGGCGAGGAGTAGGGAACGATACCGGCGCATGACGCGACCTTAGACGAATGAACTGCCCGGACAAGTCACCTGGCTTGCAACTTTTTTTCCGGCCCGGACAATGGGCCATGACCAAGCAGCAACGCGCGGCGCATTTATTGCAGCGTCTCAACGAACTTTACCCGGAGACGCCGATCCCGCTGGACCATACGGATGCCTACACACTGCTGGTCGCGGTTTTGCTATCCGCCCAATGCACCGACATTCGTGTAAACCAGATCACCCCTGCCCTGTTTGCCCTGGCAAACAACCCCCACGACATGATGAAGGTCCCGGTCGCTGAAATTCAGGCGATTATCCGGCCTTGCGGGCTGTCCCCGCGCAAGGCGGCGGCGATTTCCGGTCTGTCGAAGATCCTGGTGGAGAAATACGGCGGTGAGGTTCCTGCGGACTTTGCGGCACTGGAAGAACTGCCGGGCGTCGGCCACAAAACCGCTTCGGTGGTGATGGCGCAGGCGTTTGGAGTGCCGGCCTTTCCCGTCGATACGCACATCCACCGGTTGGCGACCCGTTGGAAATTGACCACCGGGAAAAACGTGGAACAAACCGAGCGCGATCTGAAAAAGCTGTTTCCCCGCGAATCCTGGAACCGGCTGCACTTGCAGATCATTTTTTACGGCCGCGAACACTGCAAAGCCCGCGGCTGTGATGGAAAAAGCTGCCTGCTGTGTCGTGAGCTTTTCGTAAAGCCTTGATAAATCATGAGTCCAAGGTGCTTATAAACGGGATGAAATGGATCTCAGCATGGTTTTTTTCGCTCGCAATGATGGCAGCTGCTCAGGAGGACCCGACGATTGAGCGGATTGATCCCGCGCTCGACCAATTGGTGCCGAAGGACGCGGCCATCGAGGTCCTGGCAACCGGATTCAAGTGGGCGGAAGGCCCGGTTTGGGATGAAAAATCAGGCGAGCTGCTGTTTTCCGACATCCCGAACAATGTGATCCACGCCTGGAATCCAGAGACTGGGTTACGCGATTTCATGAAACCGTCTGGCTACACGGGTATCGCGGATTACGGCCGCGAGCCGGGTTCGAACGGGCTGACCTTTGATGCCGCAGGCAGGCTGCTTTGCGCGGAACATGGCGATCGGAGAATTTCTGCCCTGACCCCAAACGGAGGGAAAATCACCCTTGCGGATCGGTTTGAGGGCAAGCGTCTGAATAGTCCGAATGACTTGGTGGTGCACCCCAGCGGCGCGATTTACTTCACCGATCCGGTGTATGGTCTGCCGGGCCAAGCCGATGACCCGCATCGTGAACTGGATTTTTGCGGTGTGTTCCGGATCGATCCAGACGACGGAGCGGTGAGTTTGATATCCAAGGAGTTCAATCGCCCCAACGGGATCGCGCTTTCTTCGGATGGGAAGACGCTTTTCGTCGGCAGCTCGGATGGTTCGGACCCGCGAATTTACGCTTATCCGATCCGTGAAGAGGGTGGTGTTGGCGAGCGCCGGGTGTTTTTCGACATGTCGAAAATCGAAAAAGGCGGCGGAGCGGATGGTTTCAAGGTGGATGCGGATGGAAACGTCTGGACCACCGGTTCCGGCGGATTGCTGATCATTTCAGCTGAGGGAAAATTGCTAGGTCGCGTGTGGGCTCATCGGCCGACCGCCAACATCGCGTTTGGCGGTGCAGACGGCAAATCCGTGTTCATCACGGCAGGCGATCGATTGCTGCGGTTCCCGCGCTTGTGATCCTTAAGATTTGGACGTGACCTGAGTGGAAGAAAGCATCGGAATCTTCGTGCCGGGATGGTCCAATAGCGCTCGATCGCCATATTGGAGCCAGCGGTAGGCTGCGGCGTTGGCAAGAATGGCAACCGGATAAGTGAACAAAATGCCAAAATAAATGGCCATGATCCCTACAGCAATCACCGCAACGGATGCCATCCATAGAATGAAGACATTCGGCCGGTTAAAGGTGGTGATTTTTGCACTGTATCGAAGTGATTCTAGCACTCCCATATTTCGATCGATGATCGCATAGGTGAAGAAACCGTATGGAATATAAAAGCCTAAGATAAGTAGCAGGATGATCCAATATAGTATCATCGGAACTGGCAAATACTTTAAACTATCAAAAACCGCAAAAACGGGCGCGATGAGGAGTGAGATTTTCAGGTATCGTGGGACACCGAAGCTGAGTACCTGGTGAAGTCGAATCACTCGCCCGGAGACAGCATTTAGACATACCTTTTTGATACATAGAGTAAAATAAAGAACGATCAGCTGAATTGCGAATGTGCCAAGTAAACCATGGTTTCTTAGAAAGTGATGACTAACCAGATAAATGATAAAGATTACCGAGATCGTCAAAATCAGTGTTAGATAATTTCGTTTCGTCAATTTGAACCCACGTTTCACGCAAAGCCATACGTTGAGAGGATCGCTGCCAGGTGGAATTTCTTGAAGCGCTTCACCTAACGGCGCGGGTTCCGGCTCGGCGAAACTGCTATCAGGTGCCGCATAAGGATTGGTGGAGGCAGTCTTCTTCATGGAGCCATTGTTGCCTGAATGCCAATCGCTCATGAGACCATTTTTGAGAGTCCGGTGGATGGCGGACTGGCTGGAGTAAGGCCAGTCCGCTCGATGATTTCGCGCATTGCGTAATCCGATCGAACGCGAGCAATCACTCGATGGAAGAAAGCATCGGAATCTCCGTGCCGGGGTGGTCCATCGCGGCGCGGTGGCCGTATTGCATCCAGCGATAGGCTACCGATGACATGATGAAAAGCATCGGAATTGCGAACAGAACGCCGACACATAAAGCGATTGCTCCAAGAATAAGGATGCCAATGGACGCCATCCACAAGACGAAAAGGTTTAGTCGATTGTTTGTTGTGATCTTTGCGCTGTATTTTAGTGCCTCCAATGGATTCATATCTCGATCGATAATCGCATGGATAAAATACCCATAACGAACCATTAATGTGATTGTAATAATGAGTATGGGTAATACTAAAATGAGAGGATTGACTAATGAGTAGGCTATATCTACGAGTAAATAAAATGGATAAAGAACTAGTATTGACTTGAAGAAATGCGAAACATTTGGACATATGAACTTTAAGCCACTCTTTTTGCCGGATACTATAGGCAAACTCAGCGATACTAGACCTATCGCTAAAAAGGCGCTTACGAATTGTGATAAAAGGGTATTAGGCAGACTCGGTTGCCTTGTGTGAATTGGAGGACGCGGGTAGCTTGGGTGCGATGGCGATGATGGGAAGCTACTGGAACTTGAATTAAATAATGTTGGAACTTCGACATTCTTTCCCCAACCGAATGCTTCATCCATCTTTTTAAATCCGAAATTACAGATCAGGGTTACTACGAGATAAATGATTGCGGCGAGCAGCGCGATTACGACATTCCGCTTGGTCAATGTGAAACCTCGGGAGATGCACTTTCCGATTTGAACTGGATCACCTCCAGGGACGATCTCAGATAACGACTCTCCTTGCACAAGTGGCTCAGGGTCGGTTCAGGAACTTGGAGGTGTCGCATAGGGACTGAACGAACTGGTTCCATTGAAAATACCAGACACCGACGAAGCCGGTAGCCAGTCTTTCATGGATTGATTCCAGACCAAATCGCCAGGCATCAGGCCACCACTTGTTGCGAGCGCCTGTAGCTCTTCAAATGTCACTGGGCCCATTTGTTGGCCGCCTTTCGCGTAGTACCATTGGATCATTGAAGCAGTGAACTATCAGTTGCTTGAGAATTCGGCAAGGTCGAGGTATGGCAGATCGGGCTTGATCGTTGGCGTTGCAGCGGTTGGATTGCGCCATGAGCTACACGGTCCGGCGATCGCTGCATGATTTCGGTTTTTCCGAAATCAGCGCTTTGCTGGAAAGTGATGGTGTCAATGCACACCACGCGAAGGCGTTGTGGCGGGCGATTCATCGCGAAGGTGAAGTGAATCTCGCAGCTCGCGCGGATTTATCCCCTCCCCTGCTGCGATGGGTTGAGTCGAACGTTGGCGATGGCAAGGCTTACTCACTCGATGTTCCGGAAGTGGTCGAGGAAATCCGCAGCAGCGATGGGCTGACGCAGAAGTTCCTGCTGCGGCTGACGGATGGCCAGACCATTGAAACCGTTCTGATGGGCTATGACGGCCGCCAGACCGCATGCATCAGCACCCAGGCGGGATGCGCGATGGGATGCGTGTTCTGTGCCACTGGCCAGATGGGATTTGTCCGGCATTTGCGGCCGGGTGAAATCGTGGCCCAGGTGCTGCATGTGCGCCGTGTGCTCAAGCAAACCGAGCCTGACAAGCGGTTGCGAAATCTGGTTCTCATGGGCATGGGCGAACCGCTGCACAACTACGACGCGGTGATGAAGGCGATGGACATTGTTTCCGATGTCCGGGGTGCAAGCATCGGCCCGGCTAAAATCGCCATCAGTACGGTGGGAGTCGTACCTGCGATTCTGAAAATGGCGGAGGAGGAACGACCTTACAGGTTGGCGGTGAGCTTGCATGGTGCCACCGAGGAAGAGCGCACGGCATTGGTTCCCGCAGGCAAGCGCTGGTCGCTGGAAATGCTGATCTCCGCTTGTCGGGATTATGGCCGAATTACCGGGAAACGGATCTTTTTTGGCTGGACGCTGATTGCTGGAAAAAACGACTCACCGGAAGTTGCGCGGAAATTGGTTGATCTGTTAGATGGAATTGACGCGCACGTGAATTTGATTCCGCTGAATCCAACCGGTGGTTTCGCCGGTCAGGCGGCGGCTCGTTCGGCGGGAATCGAGTTCCAGAGGATTTTGTTAGATGCAGGATTTCCCTGCACTTTCCGCCAGCGCCGTGGAATCGATGTGGCGGCGGGTTGCGGCCAGTTGAAGGCGGATAAACGCAAGCGGGTGGCGGACAATCCATGATCGGCAAATGGATTGAGGCGATCCGCTATCCCGGCGGAGTACCGGTTAAAGCGGGATCGAAGCAGCCAGCCAGCTTCTACGCCTTTTGTCGTAGTTTGTGGCGGGGCATCTTTGCCTGCACCATGCGGGTGAAGTGCGCAGGGTTGGAAACATTGAATGCAAAGGATGGCATGGTGATCGCGGTCAGCCATGTCAGCCATCTGGACCCTGTGGTGATGAGTGTGGTCACCTCACGCAAGATCAGCTGGGTTTCCCGGATCGAGTTCTACCGCTATTGGCCGATGCGGACGGTGTTGTATTTAGGCGGAGCGCTGCGGGTCGATCGGCAAGGGTCAGCGATTCCGACGATCCGTGAAGGCCTCCGCCGTCTGGCGCGGGGCGAAGCCGTGGGGATTTTCCCTGAGGGTGAATTGATGTGCGGTGAGCAATCCGTCCTGCGCGGTGCGAGGGTCAAGCAAGGCGTCTGCACCCTGGCTGCTTGGTCCGGCAAACCGGTGGTGCCGGTGATTGTGCTGGGGACGCATCGGCTGGTGAACATCGGACCGTGGTTACCCGCAAAGCGCGGTCGATTGTGGGTCTATGTGGGAGCCCCCATGTTCGCCGGGCCAGGAGCGCGGACGCATGCAGGTCGGGCAGAGTTTGCGGCAGCGCTGGAGGCGGAATACGTGCGGCTGTATGCCAAGGCGCGGGAAGCATTCAAACTGGATGAATCCATCGTGCCGTAGCACGAGAATCGCCACTTACTGGTGAGGTTTCTATATCAACGTTTGGTCTTGTGTTTCGATCTGTAAAACCTAGTGTATGCGACGATGTCGAGAACACTGAAACTTGTCGTCGGCTTGTGTGTGCTTGGTGCTGCTCTGTTTTTCTTTTGGCCCCAGCATGACCGTTCGGTTTCCAACCGGACGTCGGAGGTGTCGGCAGAACCACAGGGCAGGCTGCAAAAATCAGTCAACTCCAACGAATTGGCTGAACAATCGACAGAAATCCCTCAAAGCAATCGCCATGCGGCGGGTGGGCTCAAAGCGGAGAAACAGCGCCGCTCGATCCGGCTCAAGGAGCAGTTGGAAAAGTTACACCATCTCGAAGGAGACGAATTGTTGTCATTCGCGGAAGGGCTCAAGTCATCCGATCACTCGCTCTTTTCCAACTACTTGGCGGCGAAAAGAAAAGTCGCCGAGCTGGAGGCTGATGGCTTGGGAGTGGTTCACCCAAGCGTCAAAAGCGCAATGGAAAATCGGGATGAACTGAAGGCCGAGCTGGAGACAGAAGTGGCTGATTTGAGCAACGATTTACAAGATCAAATCCACCACCTGGATAGCGAAATTGGCGGAAATCCATAGCAGTTCTAACAAAGCCGGATCATGTCCTTGACGAACTGGCCCCAGAGAAAAATCATACCACGGCCTGAGTATTTGAAATGATGGCCGTCCGGAGTGAGGCGGATGATTCCGGCTTCCAGATTGTGTTCCACTTGCCGGCGCATCTCTTTTTCGATGCTGTCTTCGATTTCTTCAGGATCCGGGACGCGGAGTTTCGCATCGAGCTTGTTTTTCGTAAGATACTCCCGGTGGTTTTGCAGAATCTGGTGAAAGCAGCTGCGCTCGCACGGGACGTGATTCCAGCGAATGTACGGTGGACATCGTAGTGTCGGCGCGAACGGGAAGTTGGTGGTGCGCCAGATGTTGCCCGAGCAATCGTAGGAGGTGATCGAAATGAAGGCGAATGCGACATCACATTGCTCGCAAAGGCAGACTGCGGCGACGGCGCGTTCTTCCGGGTGCCAGTAGAGGCGGAAAAACTGCTTCATGCCGGCCCATTCCCAACCGCAATCGGAAACGTGCTCAAAGCCGTCCTCCTCCATCGCAGCAGCGGATTCCGGGGCATTCGGGAAAAACGATGGATCCGGCGGTGCACGATGGCTGAGCCGGTTGTTCAACGGCAGGCGCATCCGGCGAACGCGAGTGAGCAGCTCGATCCATGGCAGCAGAAACCACATCCCCGCACCAAGGACTCCCACACCGATCATCCCGGTAGGAAAATAGAACAGGAAGAACGTGGCAGTTAGAAACAGAACCGCGCCGAGCTTTCTCACCGAGTTGCGGCAAGAGCTGCGGAGTGCCACGGCCACCACGAAGAGGCCGATGACGGTTAGTGTTTCACGCATGAACGAGGGATGAAAAAGTTGCCCCGCCCGGTTTAAGCCTGCGGGGCGTTTGGAATGAACACATCAGTGACCGGCAGCGAGGGCATCCATGACGAAGCGGGACGGACGGAAATTCTCGATCAGGATTTCCTTTTGTTCACCGCGGATCATCCGCACTTGGCTGATGTTGAAATTGGGAGTTTTGTGGGGGGCAAAAAGGATGTCGTCATGCGTCGAGTTCTCGTGACGCTTGAACATGTCCGGTAAAATGTCACCGCCGAGATGGTCGTCGCGACCGGTGGCCAGGTGGCAGGTGCCGAGCACTTTCTCATCCTGAATGTCGGCACCGGAAACTGGCAGCACTTGTGTGCCAAAACCGAGCTCACCGAGTGTCCCGGTCATCGGGTCATCCTGCAGGCGTGCGTTGTGGGCGTCGATGGTGGCTTGATTGCCTTCGATCAAGGTCGAGTGGACAATGCAACGATCTTCCACCTCAAGCACTCCAAGGGTGCCGTCCTCGTACTTCATCGGGAACTGGCCTCGCGCATCGGTTGGCACGAAGTAAACTTCACCCGCAGGGAGGTTCGCAATGTCTGGCTTGCTGCCGTTGCAAAGGCCGTGGGATTTCTGCGCTTCCTGCCCGCCGAGGCCGAGCCAAGCGGTAAGAACCCTGCCGTCTTCCAGTTCAAAGTCGATCTCGATGGAGTCCGCCTTGGTCAAGGCGAGACGGATTTTTTCAGCATCTTCGGAGACTCGATGATAATCCACGGCGAGGCCGGAATTGAGAATGATGTCGTTCAGCCCGTGCAGGGTCGCACCACGGAAGTTGAACTCCTTGCACTTGGCGGTGAGTGGTGCCGTGGCAGAGAAAGTTGAGATGCAGAGAACGAGATCGTATTTTGAATAAATATCCGCATCCAGGGAAAGATGATTGCCGTCCGTATCCCAGACATCGTCCTCTAAATCGAGATTGGAGCCGTAGGTGCAGCGATAGGCGTACATTTCACCGCCAGTCATTTGCAGCTTTTCCATCACGCCGTTTTTCAAGCCGAGGTAGAAGTGCTCGTAAGCGTTTTTTTGCACCGGGAAGCCTGGCTGATCCAAAAACGCGAAATTTTGAATCAGCTCCGCTGGCTCATCGAAATCGATCAAAATGCAAACGCGGCAATCTTTCGTAGGCTCAAAAACGGTGCCCAGAAGGCGGCTCAGATCGAATGGCGGAAACTTCCGATTTTCGGGATGAAGAAGAATTTCCTCGCGAAGATAATCAGGCAAAGAGGGAGCGGCGAGCGATGACATAGTTGTCTAACTTATGAACAATGAGGGGTCCCGCAAGGGATGTTTTTTGTAGAGGGGAGGTTGAATCTTCAAGCGCTTGCATCCACGCGCGAGGACTCTGAGCGAATTATTCCCGATTATGCCATCGATTTTTGATTGTTATAACGAAATATTCCGTTACGAGAATCGTTGTCATGCCAGACGTGGTCCAGTTTTCTAGGGCAATCGCCGATTCGACGCGGTGGCGCATCGCCAAGCTCGTGCTTCGTGAAGCATTGTGCGTCTGCGAGTTGGCGGATATTCTGGAAATGAGGCAATCCACTGTTTCCAGCCATGTTCAAATTCTTCGTAAGGCGGATTTGTTCGAGAGTGAAAAATGCGAAAAATGGACCTACTTTCGCATCCGATCCGAGTATCGCCCCTTAATTCTGGCGCTTGATCAGTTCTTCGCAGAGCAGGCTAACGAGGCTTGGAGCCACGATGCTCCACGTGCCGCAGCACGGCTTTTGCAGCGTGAACAAAGCTGCTGTCCCGGTCCGCGCAAACTCATTTCCACAACACGAGATACGACCCTGACCTTAAAAATCCGATGATCCTTTCCGAACTCAAATCCCTGCTCTCCAGCCATGCCGACCGCGCATTCCGCATCAGTTTGCCGGACGGCTCCGCAGTGCCGGTTTCCTTCCACGTGACCGAGGTTGGGCGTGTTCAGAAGACATTTCTCGACTGCGGCGGCAAGCTGCGGGAGACGGTGACGTGTCAGTTGCAAATCTGGGTCGGACCAGATTTCGAACATCGCCTCGAGACCGGGAAAATGGCGTCGATCCTGAACCTGGCGTCCGCTTACTTGCCGGACGAATCGATTCCAGTGGAAATCGAATACGAAAATGAGGTGATCTCCCAATACACCATTTCCAGCCATGAGCTGACGGATGAGGCGGTGGTCTTAAAACTGGCCAACAAGCATACGGAATGCCTTGCGCCTGAACTGTGCGGGCTTCCGCCTGGCTTGCCTCCCCTTCCGGGATCGAGAAAAAGCAGCTCCGGCTCCTGCTGTGGGCCCGCCGGATGCTGCTAATCGAGCGATCTGTCTCAAACCCAGGACTGGCGCAGCAGATCCTTGAGACGATCCGGCTCGGTTGCGGAAGTTTTTGCAACGAACCCGCGGGCATGGGCGAAATGAACGTCCTCAGCCTCTTGGATGCGGGTGAAATCCAAGCCCGGGTGGTCGTTGTGGCGTGATAACGCGAAGCCGTTTCCGCGGCGATCCGGGTAGACCAAGGCCGCTACTGATTGCTCGGGCGGTAGGTTTTGGACATAGCGGCCGATGCCTGCCGATGGTTCGTCCGGAAGAGGTTCGGTGCGGGGCAGAAACAACGCGCGCCACGGGCCGGTTGGGCCGTCGAGTTCCCAAATTTCCGAGTTTAACTCAATGTGATTCAGCCGGTCGCGAAGATTTCTGAGGTAGAAGAGCAGATCTTCACCGATCCAGCGCATGACTTCCCACAAGGTATCGCCCGGGTTCAATTCCGAGCAGCTGGCGAAACGACGCAGCAAGGTGATGTCGATCGGTGAGTTCAATTTCGCGAGAGTTTCGCGGTCCACGCCAAGCCAGCGGCCGGTTTCGATTGGTCCGCGCGTGTCGAACCACTCCGCGGGTTCGAGCCAATCGCAAAAGACCCGTGCATCTTCATAAACACCAAGGTGTTGCAGGACCAAGCTGAGAGAGCAAGTTGGCGTGTAATCTTTGGGAAACTGGTGATGATCGAAATTCGATCGCTCTGGCGAGTGCTCGCCCCCTACATCGACCACTGCGATGGAGCTATCAGCCAGGTCAGCATCCGTTGGTTCACGGCGGACCAAAGAAACCGGGCTTTCCGCGAGAAGAAGGCAGCAGGCGAGAAACTCGTCCTTATGCGAGCCGCCGGGGTGTGTGAGAATCAAAGAAAAGCTCATGGTAGTAAGGGTTGGGCGACCGGATCATCAATCGCTGGGGGAGCACCTTACGAGCGATGCTCCGAATGGAAAGCGATTAGAATGCGGCGGGTCGGGAGAGGCGATTTCGGCTTGGCCATGCTGCATTCCGCCTTCGAATTAGATGCTGACAGCCAGAGGGTAACCGGCTTAGGTTTCGACAATGCGAGTTACGTTTTTTTCGCTTTTTGTCGGAATTTGTTCTATTGCGTTCGCTGCTGCCGAGCCGGTGATCAGTGAATTCATGGCGGACAATGAGTCGACGATTGCCGATGAAGACGGGGATTTTTCAGATTGGATCGAGATTCATAATCCCACTTCTGATCCGATTTCACTGGCGAATTGGTCACTCACCGATAAGCCCGGGAATCTGACGCAGTGGAAGTTTCCGGCGGTGACGCTGCAGCCGGGAGAGTTTTTGGTGGTTTGGGCTTCTGGCAAAAATCGACGTTCGGTGAGCGGTCCGTTGCATACGAATTTCGCGTTGTCGAAGGACGGTGAGTTTCTCGCGCTGGTCCGTCCGGACGGCTCGACGGCGCAGTCCTTTGATCCGGAGTTTCCGGCTCTGGCGGAAGATGAATCGTTCGGCCTGCGGTTCGAATCGACGGCGCTGCTTTCGGAGACGGCGCTTGGCCGCTATCGAGCACCTGCAAGCGCGACAGACCCGGGTGATGGGTGGAATCAGCCGTCGTTTTCCGACAGTAGTTGGACCAGTGGCCAAAGCGGGTTTGGCTTCGGCATCACGGTGCCGGGAATCACCGTTCGGCAAATTTCAAAGAACGGCTCAGTCACGGGTCTCACGGATGCGCTGAATCTGATCACCTTATCGGAAGACGATCCCCTGGTGCTTGCCGCGACTTCGAAGGTGTATGATTGGGTGAACTTTTTGGGCGAAGGCGCGGAGGGGAACTATGCATTCAATGAAGTTCCCCCGGGCGGTGGTGGCGAAAACTACGTTTTGGAAGCCACGGGTTTCGTCACCATTCCAACTGCAGGCACTTACACCTTCGGCCTCAACTCGGACGACGGCGGCCGTATCCTGATCGATGGCACGGAAATCATGCGCGACGATTCGTTTCATGGACCGACAGACCATTTCGGCACGATTTCACTCACTGCGGGTGAGCATTCGTTCCAGGTCGTGATGTTTGAGGGAAACAGCGGTGACTGTCTGGAATTCTTCGCGGCGTCCGGCGCGCGATCGACCTTCGACGCCAGTGTTTTTCATCTGGTGGGTGATGTGGCAAGCGGCGGGCTGGCGGCGAGCACGAATCCACCGGGCACGGGCGGTTTGATCGGCACGGATTTGTCGCGAGTGATGGCATCTCGGCCGAGTGTTTACTTGAGAATGCCATTCACGGCTCCGGTAGCGGAAAATGCCACTGTGATGTCGCTGGTGATGCGCTACAACGATGGCTTTGCGGCGTGGTTGGATGGCGCGAAAGTCGCGACGGCAAATGCACCTGCATCACCCGCGTGGAACTCGGTGGCAACAGCAAGCCGGACCAATCCAGCCAGCCTGCGAGCGCAGGGATTTAATCTCACATCGAGCTTGTCGACGCTCCATTCCGGATCGCACTTGCTCGCGATCCAGGGGCTGAAGAGCTCCTCTGCGGACACGAGTTTTCTGGCCTTGCCAGAGGTGATTGTGGGGAATTTGAACTCGGGCCTTGATCCGGTGAAATACGGCGGTGGCCTTGCGACCCCTGGTTGGATCAACGGCACGCCAAGCTCTCTTGGGACGGTGGCAGACACCCAGTTCAGCGTGGATCGGGGATTTTTCAGCAGCCCGTTCAGTGTCGAAATCACCAGCGCCACGCCAGGCGCCATCATCCGTTACACGACCGATGGCTCCGAGCCGAGCGAAACGAATGGCCTGACCTACGCGGAGCCGATCCAAATTTCATCAACGACCGTGCTGCGCGCTCAGGCAACTCTGGACGGTTGGGAGCCGACGAACATCGATACGCAAACTTATTTGTTTCTCGATGATGTGCTGGGGCAATCGGCCGACGGTTCGGCGCCTCCGGGCTGGCCAGCAAGCAGCGGCACCTCTCAGGTGCTCGATTTCGGGATGGACCCTGAAATCGTCAACAACCGGGACCCGGAAATTGGCGGACCTGAGGAAATCAAGGCCGCCTTGTTGGCACTTCCCACCGTTTCGATCACGACGGACCTCGGCAATTTGCTGAACATCGATGGCTCGCAGGGCATTTACTCGAACCCGGGGAGCCGCGGGTTTGCCTGGGAACGACCGGTATCCATGGAATGGATCGATCCGCCGGACGATTCGCATCCGAATGGTAAGGGGGAATTCCAAATCAATGCCGGCGTGCGGATCCGTGGTGGTTCATCGCGCGATACCAATAATCCGAAGCATGCATTCCGGTTCTTTTTCCGGGACGACTATGGCGATACCAAATTGCGCTACCCCTTGTTCGGCGCGGATGCCGCTCAGGAGTTCGACAAGATCGATTTGCGCACCGCGCAGAACTACTCCTGGTCGTATGGAGGAGATTCTCGGAATACATTTCTCCGCGAAGAATCGTCGCGTCAGGCGTTGTTAGATATGGGTCAGCCAGGGTCGCATGTGCGATATGTCCACCTTTATCTGAATGGCCAATATTGGGGACTCTACAACCTGGACGAGCGGACTGAGGCGGCCTTTTCCGAAAGTTATTTCGGTGGCGACAAGGAGGAATATGACGTGGTCAAGGCCGAGCAGGAAACCGATTACACAGTAGGCGCAACCGATGGCAGCCTCGACGCATGGCGGCAGCTTTGGGATGAAAGCAAGGCACACCGGGCGTCGCCCACGAATGCCAATTATTTCAAAATGATGGGGCTGGCGGCGGATGGAGTGACCCCGACGGACGATCCGGTTTTGTTAGATGATGGGAATTTGATCGACTACCTGTTGCTAACGTTCTGGACCGGAAATCTGGATGGCTCGGTGTCCTATTTCCTCGGCAGCGACAAGAGCAACAACTGGTTCGGCAGTCGGCGCCGTGAAAACAATCCGGGCCAGGGATTCCAGTTTTTCGTCCACGATTTTGAGCACACGATGCTGGACGTGAACGAAGATCGCACCGGTCCGTTTCCAAGCGCGAACGAGTCGAACTTTGCCTACTCCAGCCCGATGTTTCTGCATCAGGACCTGATTGGAAACGCCGAATACCGGCTGCGTTGGGCGGACCATGTGCAGAAATTCATGTTCAACAACGGGGCTCTAACAGGCAACGCCTGGCAGAACCGGATCAGCAAATTGGCGGAATCCGTCGATGGCTCAATCGCCGCTGAAAGCGCGCGCTGGGGCGATGCCAAACGGGATACTCCCTACACCCGGGTGGACTGGATGAACGCACGCGATCAGCTTGTGGCTCTCACCTCACAGCGCAATCAGGTGGTGCTGAATCAGCTTCGTGCCGACGGGCTCTATCCATCGATCGATGCGCCAATTTTGTCGCCGTTTGGTGGTCACCAACCGACCGGAGTTCAAGTTTCCGTGCAAGGCCCGACAGGAGCCACGGTGTATTACATGCCGGATGGCAGTGACCCGCGCGAGATCGGTGGAGCGGTCAAATCGGGAGCACGGGTTTACAGCTCGACCACGACCCAGGCGGATCTGATTCCATGGTCGGCATCCGGCTGGAAATTCCTAGGCGATGGCAGCGATCTGGGCACGGCTTGGCGTGAGCCGGAGTACGATGATGCTTTGTGGTCGACCGGAAAGGCTGAACTTGGCTACGGCGATGGCGATGAATCGACGCTGGTGCCGATCGTCGATGTAGATCCATCAACTGGTGGCGTGCAAAAGGCCGCGACTTGTTATTTCCGCAGGGATTTCAACCTCTCTAACAAAAACGAGATCACGAGTTTGACCTTATCGGTCGAGTATGACGACGCCTACGCGGTTTACTTGAACGGAACCCGCATCGCCGGCAATCTTCCGCAGAATCCGGCTTACGATTACTACTCGGGAAATGTCATCGAGGATACCATTGAGACCACGACCCTGACTGCGGCGTCGTTGCGGGAGGGAACCAATACTCTTGCGGTGGAAATTCACCAATCGGTCCCGGACAGCAGCGATCTGAGCATGAATTTGCAGCTCAATGCAGTGCGATCGACAACGAGTACGCCGTTGATTTTATCCGAGGTTGGCCCGGTGACGTTGAGATTCCGCGCCAAGAGTGGCGATACGTGGAGCGCCCTGGCGGAATCGACCTATCAAATCGGTGCCGCCTTGCCGGTGGCGGGTGAGTTGGTGGTTTCGGAAATTTTCTATCATCCGCAAGATCCGAATGGTGATGCTGAGTTTCTCGAATTGATGAATGTCGGCAGCAACGCGCTCGATGTTTCAGGGGCCAGGTTTACCGAGGGCATCGATTACACCTTCCCGGATGGGACCGTGATCGACGTCGGTCAACGGGTGCTGCTGGTGCGCAGTCTGGCTGCGTTCGAGGCATTGTTCGGCAGCGGAAAGCCCGTGTTCGGCGAATTTGCCAACGACACCGCACTTTCTAACAGCGGCGAACGGCTCAAGCTGGAATCGGTGGATGGTAACACTCTGTTAGATTTCACCTATGGCACCGCTTTCCCCTGGCCGGAATCGGCCGATGGATCGGGCACGAGCCTGGTGTTGTTAGATCAAATGAATCCGGATGATCCAAGATCCTGGCGGGCAAGTGCGGTGGCCGATGGGACGCCGGGTGGGACGGATTCCATCGCGCTCGCACCGGGGCAGGATTTGTTAGATTATGCCTTGATGGACAGACCAGCGCTGGATCCGGCAAGTGGCCAGTTTTCCGTGAAGCGCAAACTGGGAGCGGACGATGCGAGTGTGACCGCCGAGTGGTCGTCAGACCTGGTCAATTGGTCAGCTGAATCAATTTCCCTGATTTCTGAAATACCGGATGGGGAAGGAAACTCCACCCTCACCTGGCAGCTCGATCCCCTACCGCCTGGCAAGGCTTTCTTTCGCCTGCGAGTCGATGAAAACCGTTAGATCCATTTTTCGGAGAATTGCTGATGGTATGGAACTTGTGTGAACTGCGCATGACCGAAATTGAGTGCTGACAGGTCCCGGTCCGGGCGAATAGATAACTAGAATGCGTGTGACGTTTTTGTCAGGTATTCTCGGATTTTCCCTTATTTCCGGTGGGTTTGCCCAGCCGGTGATCACGGAATTCATGGCGGATAACGAAACCACGATTCCTGACGAAGACGGCGATTACTCGGACTGGATCGAGATTCACAACCCAACCACCAGTTCGATTTCGTTGGCAAATTGGTGCCTGACGGACAAGTCCAGCAACTTGACCCAATGGAAATTTCCGGCCGTTTCCCTGGCACCGGGCGAGTTCCTCGTTGTCTGGGCATCCGGGAAAAATCGCCGCACGGCCGGATCGCCATTGCACACCAATTTCTCGCTTTCGAAGGGGGGCGAATTCCTCGCCTTGGTCCGGCCTGATGAGTCTATTGAGCAATCATTTGATCCGGGATTTCCCGCTCAGGCGCCTGATGAATCCTATGGTTTGCGCTTTCAATCGACCGCTGTTTTGGCTGAGGGGGCGACGGGAAAATACCAGGTGCCAACCCGCAATAAAGACCCGAGCTCGGACTGGATACAGGCAGCTTATGATGATTCCGCCTGGGCGTCCGGCCCGAGTGGTTTCGGCTACGGCATCACGGTTCCCGGCATCACGGTGCGCCAGGTTTCCAAAAATGGCAGCATCGGCGGGCTGAGTGACGCGCTGAATGTGTTGGCTCAGCCGGAGGGCAGTTCGTTGGTTTATTCTTCCACAAGCGGGGTCTATTCCACGGTGAATTTCATGAGTGATGGCCCGGAAAGTCACTTCGCGTTCAGCAACGTTCCACCGGGCGGTGGCGGTGAGAACTACGTTTTGGAAGCGACGGGTTATGTCTACATTCCGACGGCCGGTCTCTACACGTTTGGCCAGAATACCGACGATGGCGGGCGCATTTTGATCGATGGCTCGGAAATCATGCGTGACGACATGTTTCACAGCCCGGCGGATCGGTTTGGCGTGGTTTCGTTGACGGCAGGTTACCACTCGTTCCAAAGCGTGATGTTCGAGGGCGGTGGCGGCGATTGCCTGGAGTTCTTTGCCGCACCGGGCAGTCACACCAGCTTTGACGAAAGCGTATTTCGCTTGGTCGGCGATGTTGCGAATGGTGGCCTCGCCGCTACCACGACGCCTGCCGGGACCAGCACGTTGATCGGCACGGATGTGAGTTCGGTGATGTCGGGCAAGCCCGGTGTTTATTTACGCATGCCGTTTTCCTCTGAAGTCGCCTCGGCGACGGCTGCGTCTCTGGTGATGCGTTATGATGATGGATTCGTTGCCTGGCTGGACGGAGTCAAAATGGCCTCCGGAAATGCGCCGACAAGCCCGGCTTGGAATTCGCTGGCATCTGCCACGCGCGGCAGCGGTGACGCATTGCGTCGCAGCGGCTACAATTTCACGGCAGGGCTGCCCGCCTTGCAGTCGGGCTCGCACGTTTTGGCCATCCAAGGTCTGAAATCATCCACCACCGATGGCAGTTTTCTGGCGTTGCCGGAGTTGATTTTGGGAAACCTGGATCAGACTTTGGCTCCGGCGGCTTATGGGGATGGCTTGGCGACTCCGGGCTGGATCAACGGCTCGCCAAGTTCGCTTGGAACGGTCGAGCCGGTGGAATTCAGTGTGGATCGGGGGATTTTCGATGCGCCATTTAATCTCCAGATCAGCACGCCAACTCCCGGAGCGGTGATTCGCTACACGACCAATGGCTCCATCCCGGACGAAACCAACGGAGTTACCTACACCGGGCCGCTCTCGGTTTCTGCGACGACGGTGCTGCGGGTGCGCGCGATTCTCACCGATTGGGAACCGACGGAGGTGGTGACGCAGACTTACGTTTTTCCAGCAGATGTCATCCGCCAGTCGCCGACAGGTTCAACCCCGCGAAATTGGCCAAACACTAGTGGGACAGATCAGGTTTTGGACTACGGCATGGACCCGGAAATCGTGGATCATACCAATCCTGACATTGGCGGCGAGGAAACGATCAAGGCGGCCTTGAAGGCGATTCCGACGGTGTCGCTGACGACGGAGATGTCGAATCTGTTCAACATCAATGGCTCACAAGGCATTTATTCAAATCCGGGAAGCCGGGGGTTTGCTTGGGAACGCCCGGCCTCGATCGAATGGATCAACCCGCCGGATGAGACGCATCCGAACGGGACCAGTGAATTTCAGGTCAATGCCGGCCTGCGCATCCGCGGCGGCTACTCGCGCTCGACGGACAACCCGAAGCATTCGTTCCGGTTGTTCTTCCGCGAGGACTATGGCCCCACGAAGCTGGAGTATCCGCTGTTTGGGGATGAGGCGGCGCAGGAATTTGACAAAATCGATCTGCGTACGGCGCAAAACTACTCCTGGTCGTTCGAGGGTGATACGCGAAACACGTTTTTACGCGAAGAGTCATCCCGTCAGGCGATTTTCGACATGGGGCAACCGGGGTCGCACGTGCGTTACTTTCATCTCTATTTGAACGGCCAGTATTGGGGGCTTTACGATTTGGATGAGCGGACCGAGGCGGCATTCTCCGAAACTTATTTCGGTGGCGATAAGGATGAATATGACGTGGTGAAATCGGATTCGGATAACGGCTGGATCATCAGTGCGACCGACGGCAGCCTGGAGGCGTGGCAGGATCTTTGGGATGCCAGCAAGGCCCATGCGGCATCACCCACCAACGCGAATTATTTCAAAATGATGGGGCTGGCAGCCGATGGCGTCACGCCGACCGATGATCCGGTGCTTTTGGATGACGACAATCTGATCGATTACATGCTGCTGACGTTTTGGATGGGAAATCGCGACGGTAGTTTGATGGCGGGTGAAAATGGTCGTAGCAACAACTGGTTCGCCAGCCGCCAGCGCGAGAACAATCCGGGCCAGGGATTCCAGTTTTTCGTGCACGATTTCGAGCACTCGATGTTGAGTTTGAGCGAAGATCGGACCGGGCCGTTTCACAGCGATTTCGAGACGAATTTTGACTACAGCAGCCCGTATTTCCTGCATCAGGATCTGACGGGAAATGCGGAATACCGCATGCGCTGGGCGGACCATGTGCAGCAATTCATGTTCAACAGCGGAGCGCTGACGGGGGAAGCGTGGCAAAATCGATTCAGCAAACTGAGCGCCTTCGTCGATACCTCGATCGCGGCGGAAAGCGCGCGTTGGGGCGATGCACAGAGCTCCACCCCATTGACCCGTAACAATTGGGTGAGCGCACAAAACGAGCTGGTGACCTACGCGGCCCAGCGGAATGCGATCGTGCTGAGCCAACTGAAAGCCGATGGACTCTATCCAGCGCTCGATGCGCCGATTTTGTTCCCGTTTGGCGGCACCCAGCCGTTGGGCACAGAGGTGACGATCCAGGGGGCTGCAGGCGCGACGATTTATTACATGCCGGACGGAAGTGATCCCCGCGCGATCGGCGGCGGGTTGAAGACGGGCGCACAGATTTACACCGCCTCCACCACCAGCGAATTCCTGATTCCCTGGTCATCGGGAGAATGGAGCTATCTTTCGGATGGCAGCAATCAGGGAACCGCCTGGCGATCTGCTTCCTTTGACTCAAGAACCTGGGCCAAAGGTTACACCGAAATTGGCTATGGCGATGGCGACGAAGCCACGGTTTTACCCATTGTCGATGCGGACCCGGCTACCGCTGGCACCCAGAAAGTGGCGACTTACTATTTCCGCAAAACTTTCGACATGGCGGATGCCGCATCGGCGACCGCACTTTCCCTCACCATCGAATACGACGATGCCTACGCGGTTTACCTCAATGGAAGCCGGATTGCGGGGAATCTTCCACTTGATCCGGCATTCGATTATTACACCAACAGCGCCATTGAGGACACCATCGAGACCCTAAGCATTCCACCTAGCCTGCTGCTCGAAGGTCGCAATACCATCGCGGTGGAAATCCATCAGGCCAATGCTTCCAGCAGTGACCTCAGCATGAATCTTTCACTGGCTGCAGTCCGCTCCGCCACGGCGACACCGATCTATTTGTCAGAGGTCGGCCAGAAAACGCTGCGCATTCGGGCCAAAAACGACACCGAATGGAGTGCCTTGGTGGTCGCTGATTATCAGGTGGGAACTGCCCTGCCGCAGCCAGGCCAGCTGGTGATTTCGGAAATTTCGTATCATCCACAAGACCCGCATGATGAGGCGGAGTTTCTGGAAATTCTCAACGTCGGCGGCTCCGCACTGGATCTTTCTGGGGCGACTTTCACCGATGGGATCGATTTCACCTTCCCACAAGGCAGCACGATCGACGTCGATGAGCGAATGGTTCTGGTGCGCAATGCAGACGCCTTTGCCGAGCTTTACGGCAGCGTGCCGGTTGCCGGGGTGTTCGAAAATGACACGGCTCTGTCGAATGGTGGCGAGCGGCTGATTCTGGAATCGGCCGACGGAGTGACTTTGCTGGATTTTGAATTCGGCACGGAATTCCCCTGGCCTCTCTCAGCAGATGGCTTAGGGCGTAGCCTGGTGTTGACGGATGTTTCCTCTCCTGGCGATCCACGATCCTGGCGACCCAGCCGCGAAGCAAATGGCAGCCCTGGCAGCTCCGATTCGTTCTCACGCGCGCCCGGTCAGGATCTGCTCGACTACGCTTTGGCGGAGCCGACGCCGCAGTTGAATCCGGCAAATGGTGAGTTTTCCATTTCCCGGAAACTCGGGGCCGATGAGGTCATTCTTTTCCCCGAGTGGTCTGCCGATTTGCTCAACTGGTCGAGCGCTTCCGTTTCTCTGATCGCGGAAACGCCGGATGCATCTGGCAATTCGACTTTGACCTGGAAGCTGGAGCCGTTGCCGTCAGGACAGGGCTTTTTCCGCCTCCGGGTGGTTGAAAAGCAGTGATTTTGATCGGTTTTTCAGGGCGGAAGTTTCAAAAAACTGCCGAATTTAGGCGAATCCCGCCTTGCCACAGGCGGAAAAACCGTGCATAGCCCCGCACCGCTGCCCGGAAAGTCAATCCGTACCTCCACTTCTCATGTCTCTGAAAATTCGCAACCTCGCCATCATCGCCCACGTTGACCACGGCAAGACCACCCTTGTCGATCAGCTGCTTCAGGCTGGCGGAACATACCGTGAGAACCAAGCGACGCAGGAGCGCGCAATGGATTCGATGGACCTTGAAAAAGAAAAGGGCATCACCATCAAGGCGAAGAACACCGCCATTCTTTGGAACGATTACACCATCAACATCGTCGACACCCCGGGCCACGCCGACTTCGGCGCGGAGGTGGAGCGCGTGATGAAAATGGTCGACGGCGTGCTGCTCGTGGTGGACGCGTCCGGCGGTCCTCAAGCGCAAACCCGCTTCGTGCTGCGGAAGGCGATGCAGGAAGGCCTCAAGCCGATCGTGGTGATCAACAAGATCGACCGCCCGCTCGCCACTCCTGAAAAAGTCCGCGACCAGGTTCTTGAGCTGCTGCTCGATCTGGACGCCGATGAAGATCAATTCAACGCACCTTTCGTTTACGGCTCCGCCCGCGATGGCTACTTCATGGACAGCCCGGACGGTGAGCGCAAAGACTGCATTCCTTTGCTGGAAAAGATCGTCGAGCACATCCCTGAGCCAAAAGCTGACCCGGAAGCCCCTTTTCTCATGCTCGTCTCGAACATCGAGTGGGACGACTACGTGGGCCGTGTTGCCATCGGCAAGGTCCTCGGCGGCAGCGTGAAAAAAGGCGACACCGTTTACCTCCTCCGCGAGGACGGCACCAAAGTTCAATCGAAGGTGATGAAAACCTTCACCTACTCCGGCCTCGCAACAGCGGACTCGGAAGGTTGTAGCGCAGGCGGCATCGTCGGCGTTGCCGCTGGTATCGAAGACGTCGCCATCGGTGAAACCCTCGCAGGTTCCGTCGAACAAGAGCCGCTTCCTTTCGTTGCGATCGATCCTCCGACCGTTTCGATGCAGTTCTCGATCAACGACGGCCCGCTGGCCGGCAAGGAAGGCAAGCACGTGACTTCCCGTGCGATTCGCGATCGCCTGATGCGCGAGCTGAAGACCAACATTTCGATCACCGTGGAAGATACCGACCAATCCGGTGTGTTCGACGTTTCCGCCCGTGGCTCGATGCAGATCGCCGTTTTGGTGGAGCAAATGCGCCGCGAAGGTTTCGAGGTGCTGGTTTCCCGACCTGTCGTGATTTTCCGCCGCGATGCAGGTGGCCAATTGCTTGAGCCTTTCGAAACACTCTATGTTGAGGCTCCAGGCGATTACACCCAGGGCATCCTCAAGATCTTGATGAACCGCAAAGGCATGATGGAAAACATGGACACCGAGGCATCCGGCCGTGTGTTCATCCAAGCCACCATCCCAACCCGCGGTTTGATCGGCTTCGAAACCGAGCTCGTGAACCTGACTTCCGGTCACGGCATCATGTCCCACCTTTTCAAGGAATACGCACCGCACGCCGGTGAAATCCAGAACCGCACCACCGGCACCCTGGTTTCGATGGAAGCCGGCGCTGCCACCCCGTTCTCGCTGCAATCCCTCGAAGATCGCGGCATCCTGTTCGTTGCCCCTGGCGACGCGGTTTACGGCGGCATGTTGGTGGGTGAAAACCCACGGGTCGGCGACCTTCCGGTCAACCCTGTGAAGGAAAAGCACCTCGATAACATGCGTTCCTCCGGTAAGGACAAAACTTCCAAGCTCACCCCTCCGGTGCGATTCTCGCTTGAGCGTGCGATCGAATACATCGACGCGGACGAGCTGGTGGAAGCGACCCCGCAAAACATCCGCCTGCGCAAGCGCATCCTCGATGCCAACGCCCGCAAGCGCGCTGCCAAAGTCGGCGCAGGCGCCGAAGACCGCAGCAACCGCGGCTGATCCGGTATCGGAAGTTCTGCTTCCACCCCAATCAATTCCAAAAAGCCCCACGGGAAACCGCGGGGCTTTTTGTGGTTTTTAGCGGTATATTCCAACCGAATAGGATACAAATTCCTGCGATCGAAATGTCGTTGACTCAGGGCAGCCTCACACGATGGTTCCCACCATGGCAGGAAAGAGAGATCTCACCCGGTTGCATGCGGAGAGGATGTTGGGCCCGGATGATTTGGCCAGTGCGGCCCAGAGGTTGATGCCCGATTTGGATGGATTGCCGGAGGTTTCTCAGGGAACGGCAAAGGTCTCCCGCGAGCGGATGAGCCGATGGTGGGAGAAATCCGGAGCCAAGCCGGATTTGCGCAAGATCTTGTTAGACTCGGTGACGGATGATGTAACTGCCTATCAGGGCAATATTGAAAATGCGATCGGCTTCCTTCGTTTGCCGATTGGTATCGCAGGCCCGCTGCGGGTGAACGGTTTGGCTGCAAAAGGAGACTTTTTGATCCCTCTGGCAACGACGGAAGCTGCCTTGGTTGCGAGTTATCATCGAGGTTGCCGGGTTCTAACAAGTGCCGGTGGATGCTCGACTCTGGTTCTTTATGAAAATGTAAATCGTGCACCAGCTTTCGTTTTCAAAACCACTTCCGAAGCCTGCCAGTTCGTCGTTTGGGCGATGTCGATGTTTGAGGAGTTCGAACGAATTGCAGCGACGACGACCTCTCATGGGAAACTGGTCGACATCGGCTGCACGGTTGAAGGGAATCACGTTTACCTGAACTTCGAATTCACCACGGGAGATGCTTCCGGCCAGAATATGGTCACCTTGGCGACTCAGGCGATATGCGATCAGATCATGGCGACGGCGCCGGTCACACCACTTCGCTTTTACGTGGAATCCAATCTTTCCGGCGATAAAAAAGCCAGCGCCCGTGCATACCATTCGACTCGTGGGAAAAAAGTGACGGCTGAGGCGATCATCCCAGCCGAATTGGTCGCGAAACTTTTGCATACGACACCGAAGGCCATGGTCGAATATTGGCAAATGTCAGCGATCGGAGGAGTTCTTAGCGGCACGATAGGTGTCCACGGCCATTTCGCAAACGGGCTGGCGGCGCTGTATCTGGCCACGGGCCAGGACGCGGCATGCGTTGCAGAATCCGCGACCGGAGTGACCCGGTTTGAAGTCACGGAAGATGGCAATCTTTACGCGACGGTGACCCTTCCGGGTATCATGATTGGCACCGTCGGTGGTGGCACCGGATTACCCAGCCAAAAGGCGTGCCTGGAACTGATGGGCCTGGCGGGAGCGGGAAAAGCCCGGGCTTTATCAGAAGTCTGCGCAGCCCTGCTTCTGGCAGGTGAGCTTTCCATCATCGCAGCCTTGTGTGCCGGACATTTTTCCCGAGCTCACCGGAAACTCGCGCGCACTGGCAAGTCGTAGATCCATCGTACTATCTCATCATGAAACGTTGGTGGATCTATCAAAAGGAGCGGTTTCCGGTCGTGGCTCATGCGCCATTGATCGCCGCCTTCAGTGCCTGCGCGGTTTCATTTTCAAGTTTGATTCGCGGCGCTGCCCCGCCAGGACCGGCGACCTATGGCGTGGCCTTCTTGGTTTGTCTGTTGATGTTTTTGCAATTGAGAATTGCGGATGAGTTCAAGGACGCGGATGAGGATGCGCGGTGGCGGCCGTACCGCCCGGTGCCACGGGGGTTGGTGAAGCTTTCCGAGTTGCGTTTGGTTTTCATTGCTGCTGCCATTTCTCAGCTCGCTCTGGCTCTTTGGCTGGATCCGAGGCTGCTATGGGTCCTGGCGATTGCCTGGTCCTATCTGGCTTTGATGAGTGTTGAGTTTTTCTGCAGAAATTGGCTGAAAAAACGGCCGGTGATTTACCTGCTGACTCACATGGGAATCATGCCGCTGGTCGATTTTTTTGCGACCGCCTGCGATTGGATGCCTCGATCGGGACATGCTCCGCATGGTTTGGGATGGTTTCTAACAGCCAGCTTTTGCAATGGCGTGGTGATCGAAATCGGCCGGAAGCTTCGGCAGCCTGAGGACGAGGAAGAAGGAGTGGAGACCTACAGTCGGCTTTGGGGAAAACGAGGGGGCGTTCTTGTCTGGCTTGCCGCGTTGTTAGGCACACTTGTTAGTGCGGCGCTCGCTGCACGTGAGACCGGCCATGTCTTACTTCTATCCATTCCGTTGGGCCTGGCCTTTATCGGCTCCATTCCATTGGCGATCCAGTATGTCACGAATTCAACGCATGGTCGGCGAATCGAACATTTTTCAGCAATCTGGACTTTGATGCTCTATCTTCTCTTGGGACTGATCCCACTTGCCATCCATCACTTGATCTAACCGATGCCTGAATTTCCCGATCAATCCCACCGTTTTGGCGGCAAAGGCAATGCGCTGGCTGACTTGCAAAGCGCTGACTTCCCTGTTCCCGACTGGTTTGCGATCTTACCGCAGGAGTCGATCGATCCTGGTGCAATCACCGATGCCCTGAAGAAAATAGGCGGGGTCCAATTCGCGGTGCGATCCTCGGGCTTGGCAGAAGATGGTGCTGCTCATTCCTTTGCCGGCCAGTTCGACACGTTTCTTCATGTGGAAAAACCAGAGGTGGTGGAGAAAATCGAAGCGGTTCGCAGTTCGGCGCGAAGTGAATCCGTGATTTCATACTGTTGGGAGCAAGGAATTGATCCACCGGGTGCACCTGCAGTCATTGTTCAGCGAATGATCAATCCAAAGGCCGCTGGTGTCGCCTTCAGCGCGGACCCGGTCCGTGGTGAACGCGGCCTGTCAGTCATCGCAGCAGTCCAAGGGACGGGTGAAAAATTGGTTTCTGGCGAAGTCGATGGAGAAACCTGGGAAATCGATCGTCTGGGAAATGTTAGGGCCCGACCGGATCAATCCATTCTAACAGAAGCCGAAGGGCTCGCAGTCGCGAAGCTTTCAGCGGATTGTGAACTCCACTTCGGGCGCCCCCAGGATATCGAATGGGCTGTCGATGCATCCGGCAAGTTATGGCTGTTGCAATCCCGGCCGATAACAACTTTGGCGAAGCAGCCAGACCCGACGGATCTATTGCGGGTTTGGGACAACAGCAACATTGCCGAAAGTTATGGCGGAGTGACCACGCCTCTCACCTTTTCGTTTGCCCGCAGAATCTATGAATCCGTTTACCGCGAGTTCTGCAGGCTCATGTCGGTGCCTGCTTCACGGATTGCCAGAGCAGACGACGTTTTTCCTCAAATGCTCGGGCTGATCCGTGGTCGAACGTACTACAATCTTGGTAGTTGGTATCGGGTTCTCGCGCTTTTGCCGGGCTTTCAGGTGAATCGTAATTTCATGGAACAAATGATGGGAGTGAAAGAGCCGCTTCCGGGTTCACTGGTCCAGTCGATCATTGAGGAATCGAAAACCAATCGGATTTCGGATACTCTCGCCCTGATTCGGACTTGTTTCGGCCTCATCCGGCGTCAGCTCGGTTTACCCAGGCAAGTTCGTGAGTTTCAGCATCGACTCAATCGATCGTTAGCAGCCCCACCCATCGCGCTCAGCCGGATGAGCGGCGAGGAATTGGTCGCGCATTATCGGGAATTGGAGCGGCAACTTCTGAAGCGGTGGGATGCGCCACTGGTGAATGATTTCTTCGCCATGATCTTCTACGGAGTTCTCCGTGGTCTCTGCGGGAAATGGATCGGTGATCAGGCAGGGACGCTGCAAAACGAACTCCTGGCAAATACTGGAGGGATCATCAGTGCTGAGCCGCCGCGCCGGATCATCCGAATGGCCAAGTTAGCGGCAGATTCTCCGGAGCTTGCCACGCTACTGGCGAGTCCGACAGCGGGCGAGCGCGAGAAGCTCGCTGCTCTCAAGAAGCATGAGAAATTGCAGCAGGAATTCGAAAGCTATCTGAACGAATTCGGTGATCGATGCCTTGAGGAGCTCAAATTGGAAAGCCCGACTGTCCGCGATCATTCCGCGACCTTACTTTCATCGATCGGCGCGCTTGCATTGCGCGGGACATTTCCAGCGGAATCGATCATTTCACAGACAGAGGCTCCGCGGATCGAAAACCCGCTCAAACGCTGGATCTTCCACTATGTCCTGAACCAAACTCGGGAAAAAGTCCGGTGCCGTGAGAACTTGCGCTTCGAGCGAACCCGTCTTTTTGGTCGTGTCCGTTCGATCCTGCGAGAGTTAGGAAAACGCCTTTATGCCGATGGGCAGTTGAATGCGCCTGAAGATGTTTTCTATCTGGAATTGCAGGAAATCCTCGCAGCCTGGGAGGGAACCGGGACGGTGCTCGATTATGCGAAACTTGCCGACCAACGGCGTGCTGAGTTCAAGATCTATCAACTGGAAAGTCCTCCACCCGATCGATTTCAGACTCATGGCCCCGCCCATCGATACCGCGAATTCGTGGCATCCTCGGGTTCACCTGAAATCCCCGTCTATGACGGCAGCAGCCTGAAAGGAACCGGAGCTTGTCCTGGCATCCGAACGGGAAAAGTGCGTGTGGTGTTAGATCCGAAAACAGCGCGCTTGGAATCAGGAGAGATTCTGGTGGCACTGCAGACGGATCCAGGATGGGTTGTGCTTTTCCCTGCGGCTTCAGGGTTGCTGGTCGAGCGAGGCAGCCTGCTGTCGCATTCGGCGATTGTTTCGCGGGAGCTTCGATTGCCCTGCATTGTTTCCCTCCCAAATATCACCGGGATTTTAAAAACCGGTGACGTCGTTCAAATGGACGGCTCCACCGGTGAGGTCAAAATTTTAGAACGTGCTGATGCATCATGAAGCAATCCGAGATTCAAAATCGTGCCGATTTTTCAAATGTGCGATACGCCCAGTGTTGGGAAGACTCCAAGCTGTTAGTCGGCGCGCTGGATCCTGCGGGGAGGGATTGCCTGAGCATTGGTTCCGCAGGCGACAATAGTTTCGCGCTCCTGGCAGCTGGAGCGGCGCATGTGACGGCCGTTGAAATGAACCCGGCACAGATTGCCTGCATCCAGCTACGACGCGAGGCATACTTGCATCTAACCCACGTGGAATTTCTGGAGCTGATAGGTTCGAGACCCTGCAACCATCGATTCGATTTATACCGACGCTGCCGCGGCGGTTTGGAGCCCGATGTCCAGGCATTTTGGGATGCGAAGAAAGAAATCATCGAGAATGGCATCGGCGGTTGTGGAAAGTTTGAGAATTATTTCCGATTGTTCCGAAATTATGTGCTGCCTCTGGCGCATCGAAAATCGCGAGTGAATCAATTGCTCATACCTCGGGATCATGGAGGTCGAATTCAATTTTACGACAAGGTCTGGAACCACTGGCGGTGGCGGGCAATCTTCCAGTTGTTTTTCTCGCGCAAGACAATGGGAGCTTTGGGCAGAGATCGTGAGTTTTTCAAATACGTCGAAGGCTCCGTGGCGGATCGCATCCTTGCCAGAACGAAGCATGCCTTGGTGGAGTTGGAACCGTCAGCAAATCCCTATCTGCATTGGATTCTAACAGGCACTCACGGTTCCCACCTGCCCGAGGCTCTTGAGGAGAAGAACTTTCATTTGATACGTAGTGCTCTCGAACAAGGCAGATTTAGAATCCTCAATCAACCGATCGAAGCGCTTTTCGAGCAGGAGCCGGAACGGAGGTATGATGCCTACAATTTGAGCGATATCTTCGAATACATGAACGAAGAGAATACCGGATCATTGTTAGAAAAGATTGTTGAGGTCTCGAACCCGGGAGCGCGTCTGGCTTATTGGAATATGCTGGCTCCGCGATCCAGGCCCGAGCGACTGTCTAACAAGTTGAAATTGTTGCCGGAACTGGCTGAGCAGCTTTTCCAACAGGATCGCGCCTTTTTCTACAGTCGCTTTGTGGTCGAGGAGGTTGTTCGATGAGTTTGCGGGACTGGCCTTCGGTCTTCGCCGTGCTTTTCGGATTGCTGGCTGGTATGCCACTGATCCGATTTCTAACGGTTCAGCTTGGCGCCAGTCCTGAGGTAGCGAGGAAATCGGTCCATGTGATGATGGGATTGCTGTGCGCGGCATTTCCATGGATCTTTGATGGGCCGGTTCCGGTGTGGGTGTTGGCGGCGATGGCTACCGTTCCGCTTACGGTTTTGAGGCTCGTGCCAAAGTGGAAGGCCGGGATTGGAGCTGCATTGCACGGGGTCGGCAGGCCATCTTATGGCGAAGTCTTGTTTGCTCCTTCGGTGGCGTTGGTTTTCCAGTTGGCTGCCGGGCGGGCCTTGCTGCATGTCATTCCGATCGGGATTCTAACCATCGCAGATGCCGCAGGTGCATTGGCCGGAACCAAATGGGGAAAGCGGCGCTACGGATGCGGTGATGGGTGGAAGACCATCGAAGGGTCACTTGTTTTTTTGGTAGCAGCTTTCTTTTGCGTTTCCATGCCACTCATCATCCTGGGCGGATATTACTGGCTCAACGCCACTTGGATCGCACTGATTTTGGCGATACTTGCCATGATGGCGGAAGGGCTGGCGGATCGTGGCTTTGACAACCTGATCATCCCTCTAGGGGCGTTTTTTGTGCTGAATCGAATGCTGCCCTTGGACCACGCTGCCTTGCTTGCACGATCCATCGCACTGATTGCCATGTTGACTTTGGTATTAGGTACATCGAAGTGGTCCACTCTGAATGGAGGGGCTTTGTTAGGTGCTGCTTTACTCGGATATGGTTGTGCGATTCTGGCGGATTTTCGATTCGCGCTGCCTCTGATCGCGGTTTTCGTATGTCATATTATCACCACCAGAAAAAACCGGCTGCTCGGTGTTTTTGATCATCGCCTGGATGCGATACTTGCTCACGCGATCAGCTGCTTGCCATGGGTGATTTTGGTTGAACGAGGCATCATCAGTCATCAATCGGGCCTGGCTGGCGTGTCCTTTGCCATCGCATCCCTCCTGGGAATCATGGACATGGCGACAAAATGGTGGCTGCATGACCGACCTTCCACCCTGGCACATTCGATGACGAAAGGCTGGGTGCTTGGGGCGCTGCCAGGATTGGTTTGGTTGTGGCCTGAAATGTCCGAGCTGCTGGTGCCGTTCTTGATCGCGTTGATCGGGTCCGCGTGTGTGATTCTGATTTTCCGCAAAGTGCGACCACAGGTTTACCATCATCCAACACGTCTCTGGTTGATCAAAGGGATCACCGCATTGCTGTCATCCATTCCCGCACTGTTAATCAAATCATGAACCATTCAGATATCCGCTTTTATCCGTCATCGGATATACCTCCCCTTCCTTTGTTAGAAGGTTTGCCTTCTCCAGACGAACTCGCGCCGATGTCCGAAATGCCGGATGGCCGGATTTTTTTGCTGAATGCTCAGGGTCAGGCGGTAGCTCACACGGCCTTGTGGTGGAATCACACCCCATGCCTCGAGGGCAATGAGGTTGGTGCGATCGGGGGATTTGCGGCCCTTGGCGAAATTGAAGCGGTTGCGTTACTTGAAGCTGCGGTCAAGGAATTGCAGGCGCAGGGCGTGCAAAAAGTGGTAGGCCCTATGAATGGCAATACCTGGAGACGCTATCGCTACATCGCCGAAAGCACAGGGCGCGGGCCGTTTTTGTTAGAGCCACGGAATCCGGCATCGTATCCGGAGTGGTGGAGGGCGGCAGGATTTCATGAAATAGCGGCTTATTCGTCATCGACGATTTTATTGGATGGCCAACCGACGGTCGCTGATGCGCTGAAAAAGCGCCTTTTGAAATCAGGACTTACGATCCGCCCGATCGACTTGAATCGATATGAGGAGGAGCTCCGGGCGATTTATACGATTTGCTTGAAGAGCTTCGCTTCGAATTTTCTCTACACCCCATTGTCTGAGGAAGGGTTTTTGGGAGCGTATCGAAAGCTAAAAGACCGCATCGACGCAGAGCTGGTAAAAATTGTAGAGCGAGACGGTGTCGCTTGTGGATTCGTGTTTGCGATTGCGGACCTCGAAGCCGCGGCGCGTGGGGAGAAGCCTGCTTTGATCATCAAAACCCTTGCCGTCGATCCCGAAGCAAGATGCCCCGGACTTGGCAGTGTGTTAGTCGATGAAGTTCAGATGTTAGGCTATCAGAAGGGATTTTCCACAGCACTTCATGTGTTGCAGTTTGATGATAACAATGTGCGGCGAATCACCACACGCCATCATGGTGAAACGTTCCGGCGCTATTCACTTTTCGCTCGATAAAAATGAATCTGGTTAAGCTGTTAGAGGACCGGGCGAGAAAACATCCAGACCAGCCAGCATTGGTTGATGTCAAAGGTGGAGCCGACCGCGTGGTTTCTTTTCGAGATCTAGGGAAACGAGTCGCGGCAGGTGCGGCTCTGTTAGACCGCATTGGGTTGAAGCGTGGACAAGTCATCTTGGTTTTCCAGCCGGTATCCATCGAGCTGTATGAGTTTCTTCTGGCTGCCTTTCATGCCGGGCTTCGCGTCATGCTGGCTGATCCATCGGCGGGAAAGCATTTCCTATCGTTATGTTGCCAGCGATTGCAGCCGGATGCGTTTTTTGGTTCTTGGAAAGCCCAGTGCCTCAGAATGTCGGTTCCCGAATTGCGACGGATTCCCATTGCGATTCGGTCTGGTGCGTGGTTTCCACGGACCCGGGCATGGCGGACGGACCTCGGGAATTTACCCTTGTTGGATGTCCCGGATGACGAACCTGCCTTGATCACTTTCACCAGTGGCAGCACCGGACTCCCGAAGGCTGCGATGCGGACTCATGGTTTTTTGATGGCCCAGCACCGGGCATTATCAGAGGCTCTGGACTTTCAAGAAGGCGAGGTCGACCTGATCACGTTGCCGGTTTTCGTCCTGGCGAATCTGGCATCGGGTCTAACAAGTGTGCTTGCTGCAACCAACTTGGCCAAACCAGGTGAGCCGGATATCGAAGCGATCCAATCGCAGGTAAAGCGGCAGCAAGTGACCCGTTGTGCCGGTTCTCCTGCATTTTTCGACGCCTTACAACGCGCTGGAGCACTGCCGGAATTTAGAAAATTATACACCGGTGGTGCACCTGTTTTTCCGGATTTATTGCGCCGCTTGCGAGCGGATCTAACCGATGCGGTGATTGATTCGGTCTACGGTTCCACCGAGGCCGAGCCCATGGCACATTTCTCTGCGGATGATGTTGAATGCTCCGCCGAGCTGACTCGGAAGGGCGGCGGGTTGTGCTCTGGAAAGCCTGTGAATCTGATTCAGCTGCGGGTCATCCGCGATCATTGGGGGACGCCCTTGGGCCCATTGCGGCAGGCTGAATTTGATGATCTGCAAGTCGATTCCGGCCAGGCGGGTGAAATCATGGTCACTGGCGAGCACGTGTTGAAAAGCTATCTCGGCGGAATCGGCGATGAAGAAACCAAGGTCCATGTGGATGGTGCGGTGTGGCATCGTACGGGCGATGCGGGTTGGTTCGATGCGGAGGGACGAATCTGGTTGTTAGGCAGATGCTCGGAGAAACTTCCAATGTTTCCGGCGCCTACGGATTTGCCGGCTGAAGCGATGCGTTACCCGTTTGCTATCGAATGCGCATTTCGTGAGAAATTTCCAACGATCCGGATCGCCGCAATGGCTTGGAATGACCAGCGACTATTAGTGATCGGCCAATCGCAGGAATTCGCCCCCACCGTTGAGATCGAAACTTTGGCGGCAGATTTCGGGATGTCGAAAATCGTTTATTTGCCTGCGATTCCGCTGGATCGGAGGCACAACGCCAAAATCGATTACCCTGAGTTGCGGAGACAGCTCCGGTTGGCTGAATGAGCAGCGGATCAGGCTCACCAGGATTTATCAAAATTCGCGTCACGCTTTCTTCACAAATCAGCCCTTTTTGATAGGATGGCCGGAGGCTGAGAGTCTGCCCCTTGTGATGAACGCTGCAGATCTAACCCATACCCATCGTTTTTGCGCCATTTCCACTCTCGCCCTGGCGATGACCTGCGGGCTGGGTGCTGCGGAGCAACCAACAGTCGCAGACTTGTCACCGGCCAATGATGCCATCCGGGTACCCGTGGATGCCACGTTGTCGGTTGCCGCTTCTGATGCAGATGCGGGCGAACTGACCGTGAAGTTTTTTGGCCGTCGGGTTGGCTCGGCAGATCCTGCTGATGAATTTTCGGTCATCGCGCTGCCGGATACCCAGTTTTATTCTGAGAACAAAAATGGCGATCGCGCTGCGATATTCTCCGCGCAGACGGATTGGATTGTCGCCGAGAGAGATGCACTGAACATCGGCTTTGTGCTCCACCTCGGGGATGTCAGTCAAAATGGTGACCGGGTGGACACGGCTCCGGAACAATGGAAAAACGCATCGGACGCGATGTATCGTTTGGAAGATCCAGACACCACCGAGCGAAACGAAGGAGTCCCCTATGTCATGGCGGTTGGAAACCATGACCAGACTCCAATTGGTGACGCGGATGGCACCACGATCGGCTTCAATACCTGGTTCGGCGTGCATCCGGAAACGCACATCAACCACTTCGCTGGAAAGTCTTACTATGGCGGAACTTCGGAACCGAGCACTGCCGATAACAACTTCTGTCTGTTCACTGCGGGTGGCATGGATTTCATCGTGATCAGCCTGGAGTATGACACCACTCCCGATGCCGCGGATTTGCAGTGGGCGGATGATCTTCTCAAAGCTTACCCGGGCAGACGAGGGATCGTCATCACGCACCATTTGGTGAACACTGGGAATCCAGCCGCCTTCAGTCCATTGGGGGCAGCCATTTATGAGAAGTTAAAATCGAATCCGAATTTGATTCTCATGCACGGCGGGCATGTCGACGGCGAAGGTCAGCGAACGGATTACTATGAAGGTCGTGCCATCCATTCGCTGCTCGCGGACTATCAAGGGAGAACGAATGGAGGCGATGGCTGGCTGCGCATCATGAAATTCCGGCCGCTCTTGAATCGGATCGATGTGCAAACCTATTCGCCATCGCTGGATCGATATGAAACGGACGAAGACAGCCAGTTTTCGTTAGATGTGAATCTCAAAGGAGGCATGGGGCCATTTACGGAAATCGCCACTGTGACTGGCACTGCTGGAACCCTGTCAGGCAACTGGAATGAATTGGAGGCCGGGACTCGCTATGAATGGTATGCCACGGTAAGCGACGGCACGACCACGGTTGCCTCATCCGTGCAATCGTTCATCACAGGCGGAGTGCAATTTCCACCTGTGGTGGAGATTTCGAAACCGGGTAATGGTGCCGTGGTGGAAAGTTCGAGCAACTTGACGCTGGAAGCGACCGCAAGTGATCTGGACGGAACGATCGCCAAAGTGGAGTTTTATGACGGAACTCGGTTGATCGGTGCCGTTGATCAACCACCCTATCGCTTCGATTGGCTGGATGTCCCTACCGGCAGTCACACCGTGATTGCGAAAGCGACGGACAACGATGGTGTGGTGGGTGCATCGTTGCCGATTGCGGTGCAGGTGGTCACCAAAGCCACGCCACCTGATACTTCGACGAGTTCCACCGGATTGTTAAATCCTGGCTGGTCGATTGCAGCGACAACGCCCGCGCCGTATCAGTTTACCAGTCCCGGCAGCAACGTCGGCGATATTTCACTCCGTATCAACGGCAACCGGATTATGTTCGATTCCGGAATCATCGCAGCCTCGAATTGGGAATCTCCAGACAATGGGTCGGCGACCTCAAATGACAACATCGTAAGTCCCTATAAAAGCACGGATGGGTATGCCTGGATTAACAACTATGATAATTCCAACCCGAATGCATCTGATGCCAACCCGACTTGCACGGAAGAATCAGCAGGAACCGCCGTTGGGTTTTTCAGCTATCAGGCAGGCTGGGTCGGAGCGGCAATCAGCTCCGAGGGATCCATCATTTCGTCCAACCTCCCCGATGGCGTCTCCATCTATCATGGCGATAAAGGACTCTATCAGATTTATGGACTCTCGACGGCTGGGAACTTGTTAGCGTTCCCAAATGGCAATGGCGGACTGAGTGGAGATAACGTGATTTCAACGCGGAGTTCCGGCGGAGTTTGGACGGTGGACGTGCGCGACAACGGCTCATCAGCGCAGGATGGTGATTTCAGTTTCCTCTACATTCCCGAGGGAACGTCCGGCGTCCTCAGCGGGATCATGAAATCGGATGGAACGATTGAGCCTCTCAACGTGGATGCCGAGTCTGTCAACATCACGGGAACCAAATCCTCCACCTCTCAGGAGCTTCTTGTGGGAAACGGGAGTGTGATCCATCCCGGCAATAGCGTCCTTTTTCTAACAGGAGACAGCACGGCATCGCTGAATGTTTCCGATAACATCCATTCGTGGTCCGCGGATGGGAATCGGTTTCAGATCTTGAGTCAGGATCTACCCCAGTTGAACGGAAATCACCAAGCGGTGGATTTGCGATTCCTGATCGTTCCGTTAGAAGCCTCGCCAACCACCGTTCAAGTTGAGACAAGTGACTCGGTGGGTGGCGAGTTTCGCGAGGATGACAGATTGGCGATCATGTTTCACCGGGAAGGTCCAACGGGGGCGTCGTTACCGGTTTCGTTCACGGTGAAAGGCACTGCAACGCCAGGCCAGGACACCAAACTCATCCCAACTTCGGTGATGATCCCCGCGGGTTCAGACTCAGCGGAGCTCGAAATCACCATTTTGAATGATCAAAAGATCGAAGGAACTGAGAATCTAACATTTCAGATCGTTGGCTCGACTGGTTATCGCATCGGTGCGAAATCCTCTGCCACGGTCGAAATTCAGGATCGCCCGCTCCAGGATTATCTCCATGTGATCCAATCTGATGGTCCGCTGGCGGATCAGGACGGCGATGGGCAGCCGGACTTGATCGAATATTTTCTGGGATCAAACGCGAAAGATTCCTCAGACACCGGGGTCATTCTCGCAGAGCGACGAAACGATGGCGCTTTTGTGGTTCGGTTTCCGCATGCGAAAGTGGCGGTGGATGTCACGGCAGTCGTGGAATGGTCCACGGATTTGGCCAATTGGTTTCGGGAAGGTGAACTGAACAAATCCACCAGCGCTTCGATTCAGACAGAGGTGGTTTCGAAGGCAGAGGAAGATCCCGAGCAGCTGGTGGCGGTGCTGACCTTTACGCCTCAGCCGCCTGCTTCTTCGGTGTTCGCCCGCCTTGCTGTCACACTCTAACAACCCGAAGCATGATCAAGAAACTCACTTTCGCATTTGCTTTATCAGCGCTTCCTTTGCTCGCGCACCCATCGCCCGAGCATAAGTTGAAGGAGATTGAACAGCATTTGGTGGATCATCCCAATGATCCGGAATTACTTCGGCTCCAGGCAAACCTGTTGATCGAGAGGCGTCCTAAAAAAGCGGTAAAGATCGTCAAGCAGTTGATGAAGGCCGACCCGAACAATCGGGAGAACCGTTTGTTACAGGCACGTCTTGATGCCGTCACCGGCAAGCCGGACCAGGCTCGGAAAGAGTTGGCAGGTCTTCTGGAAGCGGACCCTGGCCTTGATCAAGCTTGGGGATTACTTTCCCAACTTCAAGAGTCCGCAGGCATGCGCGATGATGCGATCACTTCTGCGATTGCCGCGATCGAACATTCCCCCTCCCCTTCTCCATCGCGCATTCTAACATGTGCGGGATGGTTGCAAGAACGAGGCAAGACTGGCGATGCTGATACGGCGATTCGCTTGATTGATCGAGGTTTGGCACGGCTTGGCTGCCTTGCCGGATTGCACGAAATGGCGATCACCATTGAAATCGATACGGGCAAATACGATTCTGCCTTGCGGCGAGTCGATGCCATGGAGGCGCGCTATCGTCCCACCGTAGCACTATCACTACGGCGTGCCGAAATTCTCGAAAAAGCCCAGCGCTATGGTGAAGCGGCGAACGCCTGCGATGCTGCTGTCGCAATCATGGACCTGGCACCCCCTTCACGGAAGAAGAGCGAGGACTTCCAGCAACAACGTGCGGCATTGTTAGAACGTAAAGCGACTGATTCGCATAAAGCGTCTCATTGACAGCAGCTTGTCAAATTGCTACGGGTCTAACCGCAATGGAATATGGCTGATTGAATGTTCCAGGGGCTGTGTTTCATGACTCGACGTCCGGGGTGAGGTTGCATATCGTAGGGGATGCGAACGAATTTGCGGCCTTCTGCGATGTCACGAACTCTTGCGTTGATCCCGCCAACGGTTGCTCTCATGGCTCAACATGCAAACGGTGCATTTACAGGCTACCTCAAGATCGAAGACATCGATGGTGAGGTGACTGCAAATGGTTATAGCGACTGGATTAAGATCGATTCGTTATCCTGGGGGCTTGGAAGGTCCATCACAACTGGTAGCACTGGTGGCTTAACCGCATCTGCGCCAAGCTTCAGTCCCATCTCTTTGGTCAAGCCTGTGGATAGCTCGACTCCTTATTTGTTTTTGGGGGCCGTATCTGGGCAGGGTTTCTCCAGCGATGTGAAGCTTGTTATTCTCGATGAGGAGTCTGGGGTTATTCTGTATCGTCTCACCTTGTCGGGTGTTATCATTTCGTCCCAAGCTACCAGCGCCTCGACTGGTGATGCGACCCCCACTGAATCCATCAGTTTGAATTACACCCGGATTAAAGTGGAAGGGTTCAATTCTAAAGGGAATGTCGTTTATGGCGTAGGCTGGGATCTGACCAAGGGAACCACATTCTAACATGAGCGGACTTCGGTTAGTCCTCTTCGCCATTACCGCGCTGGCTTGCCTATGTCGAGGGCAGGTGCATGGCGATACGCTGGCCTGGCTCGATTTTGATGGCAAAATCCAAGGTGATGCTACGGACTCCAAGCACGCGGATTGGATTGAAATTGAGAGCTTTGGGTTCAATGCCGGCAGGGCTGGCTCCGTAGAAGGAGAAACGGGTTACCTTTCCAAGCTGAGCCTGATCAAGGCATTGGACCAGTCTTCCCCGATGTTGTTCGAGGGTGCCGTAACTGGAGAAACTTATGATGAGGTCACGATTGATTTCAATTCCGGGCCTGACGTGGCACGAGTGCGAATCGAGTTAGGAAAGGTGATCATTTCCTCGCTTTCCATGAACGCGTCTACCACTGCGCTATCACCCACGGAGACGCTTGATTTGAATTTCACGACGATCCGTTTCACGTATTACACTGCGAAGTCGAACGAGATCTATGCGAGTTATGATTCGGAAACAGACACGGGTTCTTCCGGAGAGCAGCTGAAAGATACCGATTCCGATGGGATGCCGGACAGCTGGGAGTTGCTCTATGGACTTTCTGTCGGTGTTAACGACGCGGCAAGCGATTTGGATGGTGACGGGCTATCGAATCTGGACGAATACGAACTTGGAACGGATCCCAGTTCCGGCAGTTCATTTTTCCAGGCTGTTCTAAAGGCCGATCCTTCCATTCCCGGCAATTACCTTTTATCCTGGAACAGCGTGGCCGGGAAAACGTATGTGATCGAATGGTCGCCTGACCTGAAAACCGCATTTACTACGATACGCATCGTAACTGCGACGGATACCACCACTGTCGAATCCATAACTGGAGCAGGGTCGATCGGATTTTATCGGGTTCGCCCCGAGTCATGAGTATTTCCATGGATTGTCTTTTCAAGAATCTCGACAGCTGGAATCCGGAGGGATTGCGAATGGTGTTGAACCGTGCCGGATTTCATCGGACAGCACTTCAAACCTTAGGATTGCCGGAAAATTGGCTGAGATCCGCCGCACCAAGGGCCGCGTTGTTAGGGCGCTCGGAACAAGGCTCAAATCTTGAGCTATTGCTCCGACTCTTCACGTTGGGCGATCCGCTGGATGGTGGCGTGGCGTTACAGTTATTTGGCGATGTGATTCACGGTCTGCTTGAGATTGGGTTATTGACGGCTGGAAGTGGCCAGATCCGTTCGCGATTTCAAATCAGTCCTGTGAAGGAGGGCTGGATGGCCTGTGATTTTCCCGAACGGCAGTGTGATCCTACAGGCGATTACGTGATGGGAGTGAGCCCATCGACACTGCTCTTGTCATCTCTAACACCCGTGGTCGGAAAGCGAGCACTTGAGCTGGCGAGCGGTATAGGCTGGCAATCCGGGAACTTGGTGAAAGCAGGAATGTCGGTCGTCGCCGTAGATGTGAATGCCCGTGCTCTGGAGCTGGGAAAATTCTCCGCGCGTCTTTGCGGCATTGATGGCATTGATTTCCGTTTGAGTGATGGCTTTTCAGCCGTGCAAGGAGAGACATTTGATCTCATCGTCGCAAATCCACCATACGTGCAATCGCCTGGCGGCGGCATGATTTACAAGGAAGCCCCAGTGGGTGAATCGATCTGTGCCCGTTTGCTCAAGCAGCTGCCGGATTTTCTGGAGCCTGGTGGAATTGCGGTGGTAATTCTCAATTGGTCGCATACATCAGATGATGATTGGTCGGAAGTACCGCTATCATGGGTCGCTGAGCGAGGCGTGCGCCGCTGGTTATTCCAGTCCGATTGCTCTTCGCCGGGTGATTATGCGTGGCGATGGATCTCAACCGATTTACGGTTCGCAGACGATCAGGCAATCATCGATGAAATGCGGCGCTGGCTTACCCATTATCAGCAAAATGGGATAAACCGGATTAGTGGAGGGTTTTTAGTTCTGCAAAAGTGCGAACCAGGCGACGAATGGACACGTGCAGACAGCCGTTCACCGGGGGATGTCGATGTGAGGGCGGGTCAGGATGTGCTGCGCGTCCTGAACAATCAAACCTGGCTCAACACCGATCCTGATCTTCTAACAACTCGTTATTCGGTGCCCGATGGGATTCGTTCGGAAGTCTCCATGGGCTTGGCAAAAACCGGATGGGAACGTCAGACCATCCGGCTCATCAGCCCGGCACGCCTATCCTATGATGGCCAGATTGATGAGAATATCCTGCGTTTGCTCGCCCTGGCTGCTGAAGGAAATCCGCCGTTAGCCATGGTGGAGGAAGTCCGCTCCAAGCCGGAACTGGCAGGCATCCCTGACCTTGAGGCGAGAATCACCGATCTGGTGAGGGAGCTGGTCTCTCATGGAATGCTTGTGCCTTGTTAGATCAGAAATGAATCAGGGCGAGCTTGGCTTCATTTGTTCCAATGCCTCCCGCGCCCAATCCGCGCGGTCGTTTGGCAGTTGGTTGATCCAGGCCCTACGTTGGTCTTCTTGAATGTGTCCCAGGATGTTCTGGAAAAACTTGTAGGACAGCTCTGTTGCCGGTAGCGTTGCCGCTTTGTCAGCCAGAACTTTGGGAGACTGCTGTAAAGCATCCGCAAACGATTCATTGGCGGCCCGGCGCAATGCTGGATCAGGCAGCGAGGCAGCCCATTCCCAACTTCCCGAAGGGTCAACTTTTGCATACCGGCTCGCAAGGGACGCCATGGTATCCAGTGTCTTCTCGCTCTTCGGTCCTTGGGAGAGAACCATCACGGCCGCGTCCAGATCATCGGGGGTGTTCTGGGGCAAATGGGCAATCACGTCCCGGATCGCTTGCGATTGCGCATAGGGGCTGCATCCAGCCAACAGTTCCGGGATTACACTGGCTGGGATCGCCCCGCTGGAGATCACACCCGCTAAAGCCCGATCCCGCTCGTCCGGGTCTTCAAACGAAAGCGCGGCCTGCTTCGCCGCTTGTGGGTCAACCTTGGCAGCGGCTTGGAAACCACTGGTCATCCAGTCGAGCACGCCGATCGAAAACCTTAATCGGTCATGCGGGCTTTCATGGACCATCCAATCCAGCGCTTTTTGGGGATCAACGGCGGCCCAGGCTTGAGTCGCTCTAGTCAGAAACTGGCCATATTCGCTTTTCATTTCCAACTTGGCCAAGCCGCGAGCCGCCGCTTCCGGATCCTTCTCGATCCAAGGTTGAGAGCTCCAGGAAAAGCGATTGAAATCGCCCGCCCGCCGCACCAACTCCAGGCCTTTCTCCAGATTTTCTTCCAATGCACGATCGATCACCACACGCCGAAAAGCATCTCCGGTTTCCTTATCGGTGATCGCCACCACCGCGCCCATCGCCGCATCCGGATCCTGCTTTGCCCAAGTGGTTAGCAAATCCGGTGCCCAACGATGCAGCGCGACTAAATCGTCGGATTCACGCAGGAAATTCCAGAACCCAGCTGGATCGTTGTCCGCCCACAGTTGAGCGGCCAAAGGACTCCATTCGGCCGATCCTGCATGCGCGAGGAAAAATGATGGCCATTCATGCGGCCTGAGATGGGCTGCGCGATCGATAAATGCTGCCAATTGCCGATCCTTCGTCATCGATGAATCCAGCCACGGGCGATTCGCGCGCTCTCCGCGACTGGAGGTCATCCGAGTCGATTTTCCATCGCGTTGAGCGGATTGTTGAGAACCCACGATAGGCTTGAAAGCCGAGGGTAGAAGCAAGCCGAGCGCGAACCCAGTAATGCCGATGGCGATGGCTGCTTGAGATGATTTCGTGGTGGCCATGGTCGTGATTTATTCAGATCCCTGCAGGTATTGACGCAACGCTTGGCGTTCTTTTTCCGATAAATTTGCCGTTTCCAGTTGAGCCAATGCCGCTGGTTTTCCGATGGATTTTCGCATGTCACTCAAGCTTGAGCGCAACAATCGCTCTCTTTCTTCGCCATCAAAATTCCGCAAGGATGTATCGAACACCAATTCGGGATCGTATGCTGCCGCATAACTCCGAATGGATCCCCAAGCCTTTGCACGGCTCTCCGCGTCTGGCAGCGTTTCCATCCACTCAATCGCCGATCCCGCATCATGTTTTGCCCAGGAGAAGCCGACGATGTTGCTGAATTCACTCGCTGCCAGGGTTGTCCCGTTTTCTGAGTTCATGGACTCTTCCAGTGCCAATTTTGCAGCCGATGCGGGATCAATGCGTGCCCAGGTAAGAAGTTCGATTTGGTAAGGATCTGCCTTGGAGCCAGGGTGGATCGCCACGGAGGCTGCTTGCCCGGCGAATGCAGCAGCTGGATCAGAAATCATCTGCTCCATCGTTTCATCCGAGATGGATTCCTTCAAATGTTGGGACTCGATCCCGTTCCGCTGGGCAAATTCCAATGCGGCATCTGGATCGCTTGCGACCCAAATATCGGCAATGGATCGCAGCAGGAAATCACGAATCTCGCCGGGCGGCAATGCTTCGGCTTCCCGAGCTGATGTCGCTGGGTCTGGTGTGTACCAGCCATCCGCTTCAATTGCCGGCCAATTCTGTTGAATCGGCTCTCCATCCACATGATCACCACTCAATTTTCTATAGAGCCCTTTCACATCAATGAACGGATCGGCTGCTGCAGCGAGGCGAAGCTGATTTCGGTCGCGATTCTTGAGGAGGCTCGCTGTCGGATCGGTTCCGCTCACATCGCCGTCTTGTAGTGATTCTCCAGCGGCATCTGGATCGATCTTGATCCACTGGTCGATCACAGCGTGGATTGCTTGTTGTCGTTGACTTTCGGTGAGTTGTAGCGAACGAACCCACGCGTTTGCCGCCACTGGATCGGCTGCGGCCCATCCGCCAGCGAGTGCCGCCACAAGGCCCTTGCACACATCCGGCGAAATATCACTCACCACCAAACTGTTCAACAAATCCGGCCGTTCATATCCCAGTTGGAACAGCGCGGACTGACTGGTGTCGGTGAGGTTCAAACTGATATTCCCTTTCTCAAAATACGACCAAATCTGCGGATCACGGTACTCCACCACTGCCGACAGCCGGACTTTTCGAAACATCTTGATCTCCTCCGAACTGGCGATTGCTTCCGTGTAATTTGTCGCCGCCCATGCCTGGAAAAACGAATCTGCCCAATCCGGAATCAGCAACTCAGGATCGGTGTGATTCGGATTTGGCGGCGGCCCGGCCAACTCCTTGACCCGCTCAAGTACAACGAGTGGTTTTTCAAAACTCATCCATCGGCGGAATGCCGTCTCCAATTCGATGTGACGGCTTGGATCGTGTGCTTGCAAAATCTCGACCACCACTCGCTCGCATTCCCCCGCATCCGCTTCCACGATTTCTTGCAGTCGCCGAGTTCCAGAACCCGCGTGCAGCTCACCCCGGCTTGAATTTCTTTCGGCACGCAAATGCCGCCTTGCATTCCCTTCCGCCGGTTTTCCGATTTCCGCTGAGAATTCAGCTCGTTCCGGAATGAGCTGTCGGGCTGCAACACCTAACAAGACCCCGGCAACACCGCAAATCCAAAGACGTTTTTTCAGAAATGAATCGATTTTTCGCATTTTGCCAGTGGTGAGGGTACGAGATCCGATTACTTATTATTTATCTATAGACTGAAGACGAAGGTTGAATATTCGGGGATTGTGGCAATTTTCTAAACTTGGAGTCTAATCACAAAACACATGCCCCTCATAACTGCCGCAACTATTTGCAAAATAGCGCTTCTTGCCGCAGTGGAGTTTTTTGAGGATTTCAAGTATTTGGTTTGAACAAAAATTCACCAGAAATTCCGCAGAACGCGCTAGTTAGGAGCAGCGGAATAACTTGCAAAGTGATTTGGATCACATCTCCTTCCAATCACTCCTGGCCAGCAAGATGCCAAAAATCTTATTCGTGAAATATCTGAATTCTGTTAGGAAAAAGTCCTCCGTGTTGAATTGCAGCAAGTGATAAAATATCAGATGTGAATTGACAAGTTGTTCCAATACGCATAGCAGACTGTGCATCAAAAGCGAATTTAACTAAGATCATCTTTCAAATTTCCATCATGAAGCGATTTGCCACCCTACTTTCCCTCTGTAGCTTAGTTCCTTGCGTTGCAAGTGCAGCCATCATTTATGTCGTTCCGACATCGGATAATACCCTCCCATACAATTCATCCTCTGGGCCTGAAATCAAGAATGACTTTGACATTACGACTGGTGAAGCCACACCAGACAGCGTAATTTATCCGCCAACGACTGTTGAGCCTGCTGCAGACCAAAGTTTCGGATTTTCGTTTGATAGCGTAGAAGCATTTTTGTGGCAGCAACAAAGCACTAGGAATTATATCAGTTTTGCTACTTATGTTTCGAGTCCTCCGAACGACAATGTGGTCGTTTTTGATGAAGGAATCACGATTGGTAGCACTACCGATTTTGGAAGTTGGTACAACAGCGATATTCCGATTAATGAAAACGATTTCACTCTAGGTACCAGTTTTTACGTTGCATTCACTCTACAGCAAGACACAGGTTCTGGTTCGGTGTCACTAGCTCCTGTCCAGTATGGTTGGATGGAGATATTGATCACAGATACGGAATACACGATTCTAGGTTGGGCGTATGAATCTGAGCCCGGAGTTTCAATTGTGGTAGGTGCTGTTCCTGAGCCTTCAGTTCCACTCGTTCTAGGTTTGAGTTCGATGGCTTTAGTTCTACGCAGGAAAAGGCGAGCTTGAGTGTGATCTCTTTCCGCTGAGATTTTTAATGAGTGATCCAGAATTCATCTGGATCACTCAATCTTTCTCGAAAGAACGCGGAATTGGTTTGGGTATTCAGAGGTTGTGGCAATTCGCCATGATTGGAATCTAATCGTAAAACCCATGACCTCTCTGAACCGTCGCCACTTTTTGCAAAAAACGACTATCGCCGCAGGCGGTGCCTTTTTAGGGTTCCCGGCCTTTGTTCGCGGACAAAACCTTAACAGCAAAATCCAAGTTGCCTGCATCGGCGTCGGCGGCAAGGGCTCAAGCGACGTGGATAACGCCGCCGCTTGTGGTGGCCAGATCGTTGGCTTGTGCGATGTGGATGCGCGCAACCTGAACAAGAAGGCAGAGAAATTTCCGGATGCGAAAAAGTTCGTCGATTTCCGCCAGATGTTGCGGGACATGGGCTCGAGCATCGACGCGGTAACGATTTCCACGCCGGACCACTTGCACGGCATTGCGACCTCGACGGCGATGAATCTTGGCAAGCATGTGTATTGCCAAAAACCGCTGACCCAGACGGTGTTCGAAGCTCGCGAGCTGAGACGGCTTGCCACCGAGAAGAAACTCGCCACTCAGATGGGCAATCAGGGCAGCGCGGCGGATGGTCTGCGCCGTGCGGTCGAAGTCATTCAAGCTGGAGTGATCGGGGCGCCGCGCGAGCTGCACGTTTGGAGCAATCGCCCGGTATGGCCGCAAGGAATGGCGCGTCCTGCCGGTTCGAATCCAGTGCCGGATTACCTGAACTGGGATCTTTGGCTCGGGCCAGCTGGCCAGCGCCCGTATTTGGATGGCGTCTACCACGATTTCAAATGGCGTGGCTGGAATGATTTCGGAACTGGCGCCCTCGGTGACATGGCATGCCACACGGTCAATATGCCATTTCGTGCCCTGAAACTTGGCTATCCGAGTGCGGTGGAATGCGAGATGGCTTCGCGAATTTATCCCGAAACCTATCCGCTGAGCTCACGCATCCGATTCGAGTTTCCAGAACGCGATGGCTTACCTCCGTTGAAGTTCTGGTGGTATGATGGAGCTCCCGGATCGGACTTCAAACCGCTGAGGCCTTATCCTGATATCGTTCGTGAAGTGGTGGAAATGAATGGTTCGTTACCTCCCAGTGGCTGTTTAGTCGTTGGCGATGAGGGATCTGTCTTTTCTCCAGACGATTATGGATCGAAGTTCTTCATCAAGCTCAAGGGTGACGAGAAATTCATTGCTGGCGATGATCATCCTGCTGCGAAGCCGGTGCCGGTGACGATCCCGCGTTCGCCGGGACACGATCAGGAGTGGTTTGCGATGATGAAAGACGGAACCCCGGCGTATTCGAATTTCGAGATTTCGGCATATCTAACAGAAATCATTCTTCTCGGCTGCATTGCCCTGCGCGTTGGCGAAGGAGTGAAGATGGATTGGGATGGCCCGAACATGAAATCGCCGAACTGCCCGCAAGCCGCGCAATTCGTGAAGCGGGAAAATCGCTCCGGGTGGTGATTTCTAACCGGCTTCATCCAGGCATTGCTTTGCCAGTTTCGCCAAGGTCTTGATGGCTTTGGCGGAACGTTCGTCAAACGCGGATCCGCAGCTGAGCCGGAAGCAGTTGCGCATTCGTCCTGTTGGCGTGAATACGGTGCCTGGCACCAGACTGATCCCTGCGGCGAATGCACGCACGGCGAACGCTTCAGAGTCAAATTGGCGTGGCATCTCCACCCAAAGGACAAAGCCACCTGAAGGAAGATTCACCCGTGTTCCTTCCGGAAATGCTTCCAGCACTGCGTCGCGGATTTGCGTGCAGCGCTGCACATACAGGGTGCGGATGCGCCGCAAATGTCGATCATATCCGCCGACGTCGAAAAACTCCGCCACTACCAATTCAGAAATCGTTCCACTAGCCATGTAGTAGACGGATTTCAGCCGGCGTAGGCGTTGATAGTATTTCTCATTGGCAACCCAGCCGACACGCAAACCCGGAGCGAGGATTTTCGAAACGGCACCGCAGTGGATCACCCGATGATCCTGATCGAAATGAGCGAGCGGCAGCGGGCGCACGCCGTGGTGGCAGATTTCCCCATGAAGATCGTCCTCGATCAGGACGAAATCGTGTTGGATCGCCAATTGAACCAGCTCGGCCTTCGCTTGATCCGACATGCAGGAGCCGACTGGATTCTGGTAACTGGGTTGTACGATGCATGCCGTAACAGGAAATCGCTCAAGGAGATTTTTGAAGGTTTCCAGATCGAATCCGTTGCGGGCATCCACTGGGACTTCCAACGCTTGCAAGCCCATGTCGTTGAGCATTTGCAAAATGCCGAAATAGGTTGGCGATTCGACGGCGACCAAGTCCCCTGGCTTGGTGGTTGCCATTAATGACAGGGCAATGGCTTCGGTTGCGCCTTGAGTTGTTAGAATTTTTCCCGCGCCAATTTTCACGCCTGCGGAAAGCAATCGGCGGGAAACTGAGGCGCGCAGTTCATTGCGGCCTGGTGACATCGTGTAACGAAATGCCGCTGCGCCGTGGCGGCGTAAAATTCCATTGGTGATCGATGCCAGTCTTGCACTTGGAATGATGTCATCGCCCGGGATGGATGCCCCGAAAGGAACGACATCCGGGTTGGAAGTCGCATCCATCACGGCTTCAAAAATTTGGCGATATTCCACTTCTACCGGCTTTGCCACATGACGGGCGGCGCGCGGCAGTTCACCACTGGAGATTCGTGGCGGTCGGACGTAGTAACCGGAGCGTGGACGGCTTTCGATCAACCCCTGATCTTCCAGCCGGCCATACGCTTCCAAAACCGTAGTCACACTGACCCGTTGATCGCGACTCATACGCCGTACCGAGGGCATTCGCGATCCGGCAGGAAAGGTGCCGGAACCGATCAGCGTTGAAAGCCGTTGCGCGAGATCTTGATAAAGCGGTGCGGTCATGAACATGGAGAGATTATTTGAACCTCACGAAACCAAATAGTTACAGATTTGATGTTGCGACACCAGTACAGATTTAGAAAATAGCTCTGTACTGCATAACTGTTATTTATTCTGTATCTGTTATGGTGCCGGAAATGATGCGAGGTTGGTTCGTCATGAAAGCAACTTGTCCATCAAATCCCGTGGCGCCAACCGGTCGCGTCACAACCCGTGGGAATTTGAACTTCCCACTCCTCGCTAAATTGAAAGCTGCCTGGCAGTTTTATATGTCGACTCCGTTCAGCTGTGAGCTGACTGCTGGCTGGATGACCCGGTCCTCCCGGAAGGAAAAACGCTGAGCTGCGGCGGACTGAAGCGGACCAGGTTGTCAAAATCCGGCAGCCTGGCCATCTTTGCGGCTTTCCGAGGCACCGTGATAGACTCCGTTTTCGGGGTCGCGCAGGATGCCTTGGTAGCCACCAAAGGCGCCATTGCCGATGCGAATGTCGTGCCCGCGCTGTTTCAGGCCGCGAACGGTTTCCCAAGGGATTCCGGTTTCAAGCTCGACGTAGCCACCATCGGTCATCGTTTCGCCAGTCGGTTCGGATGAGCCGAAGTGCTGCCAGCGTGCGGCATCCCCGGCTTCCTGAACGTTCATGTGGAAATCGATCAGGTTCACCAGGATCTGCACATGGCCTTGCGGTTGCATGCCGCCGCCCATCACGCCGAAACTGAGCCACGGTTTGCCATCTTTGGTGACGAATCCGGGAATGATCGTGTGAAATGGTCGCTTGCCGGGCGCGTAGACATTCGCGTGCCCGGGGATCAGCGAAAAAAGCTGGCCGCGATCCTGAAAGCCGAAGCCAAGCCCGGGAACGACAACGCCGGAGCCCATTCCACGGAAATTGCTCTGGATCAGCGAAACCATGTTGCCCTTGGAATCCGCAGTCGTCAGGTAAATCGTGTCACCGCTGCGCAGCGGTTTCCCCGCATCGATGCGTTTTGCGGCCCGCAGTGGATCGATGAGAGCATCGCGTTGCGCGGCATACTCGTCGGACAGCAGGAAATCGATCGGTGCTGCGGTAAAATCCGGGTCGGCATAGAATTTTGCCCGATCTTCGTAGACCAGTTTCTTGGCCTCAATCATGAGGTGTAGAAACTCGGGCGTGTTGTATCCGAGTGCTGCTAATTCGTGCCTTTCCAGAATCTTGAGCATTTGCAGCGCGGCCATTCCCTGCCCGTTTGGCGGCAATTCAAAGACGTCGTAGCCGCGGTAGTTCACCGAAACTGGATCGACCCATTCCGAGTGATGGGCGGCAAAGTCGGCCCTGCGCAGATAGCCGCCATTCGCCTGGAAAAAGGCGTCGATTTCATCCGCGATTTCACCCCGATAGAAAACCTCCGCTCCGCCTTGGGCGATGCGTTCGTAGGTGCGGGCAAGGTCTGGATTGCGGAAAATTTCGCCACTACGCGGAGCATGGCCATTCAGTGTGAAGGTTTCCCGAAACGCGCCGGGCTGGTCCTGCAAAACCGGGACAGATTTGTCCCAGTAGTAGGCAATCAATTCACTGACCGGGAATCCGTCTTTCGCGTAGTAGATCGCCGGGGCCAGAACTTCCTCCATCGGCAATTTGCCAAATTTCTCGTGCAGGGTGAACCAGCCATCGACTGCGCCAGGAACCGAAATCGAAAGCATGCCGTAGGGCGGTAGGGCTTCTAGATTTTGTGCTGCCAGTTCCTGTTTCAGGGCGTCGAAACTGAGCCCCATGGGTGAGCGACCGCTGCCGTTGAGCCCGTAGAGTTTTTGAGTTTCCGCGTCCCAGACGATGGCAAACAAATCGCCGCCGATGCCGCAGCTGACGGGCTCCATCAGCCCGAGTGCTGCGTTTGCAGCGATGGCGGCATCCATGGCGGAACCGCCGTCTTGCAGGATTTTGAGGCCAACCTGAGTGGCGAGTGGCTGGCTGGTCGCAACCATGCCGCCGCTGGCGACGATTTCGGAACGGGTGGCGAAGGGTTTTCCAGTTAAGCGATCCACTTGGGCGTGCGAGCTCCCTGCGAGCAGCCAGAGACTAGCAAGGGTCGCTCCAAAAGCATTGCTGATTCGAATTGGCACGTGTTTTTCAAGTTTTTGGGAGGAAAGTGGCGGCATCAGTCCGGTCGAGCAGTGAGCGGGCCAATCGATCTACCGTGTAGTGGATTGGATGAGTAAAGCTAGGCGGGGTCCAGAGAGTAAATGGTTTGCGCATGTTGAAGGGTAGCTTATGCCATTATAAAATCGGGGCGAGCCCGTCACACAATTTGCGTTGAGGTTGCTCAAATCCGCATGCAGGAATGCTTCATGCATTCGAGTAAAACCCATACGAATCGATTGCCGGGCACCGCTGTGGCGATGTTCGGTCTGATGATGTCTAGTGGCCCGGCGCTTGCCGCCGGGTATGAGTCCTCCGTATTGGCGGACGAACCGTTATTTTATCTGCCTTTGGGGGTTGTGCCGCCGACTGAGTCGGTGGCTCCAAACCGGGGAACAGCGGAAGTTTTAGCGCCTGATGGAGTTCACCAATCGGTGCTCTACGGTTTTACCGGAGCACTGCCGGGAACCTCGTCAAATACGGCGGTTTATTATGAGTCTGCTGCCCGCACGGTGGTCCCCTATTCTGCGGCCTTGAATCCAGCCGCCAGTGAATCCTTCACGATCGAATTCTGGGTGGAGAAGTTGGTGAACGACAGCCCGACCGACGCAAGTCCGGTGTTTAACCGGGAAGAAGCCGATGGCGGGAATTATCAAGGTTGGGCCTTTTTCCAAGGCGCGGATAATGCCGGGAACATTGAGTTCAAAATGTATGACGGAACGAGCAGCTCGCCGACCGCGACTCTCTCCAGCGGGACCAATCTCTTTTTCTGGAACCACATTACGGTGACTTGGCAAGCGGACACGCAAACCGCGACGCTTTATGTCAATGGCACCCAGATGGATACGGCGACTGGCGTGTCCTACAAGGCGGTTGAAAGCAGCGCGTTCAGCCTCGGTGGTGCACCGGATGGCAGCTCAAATACCTTTGCAGGTGCTCTGGATGAGATTGCTTTTTATCCGGAAGCCCTTTCCGCGACCGATATCTCATCACACTACACGATCGGCAGCAGCGAGGCTCCGACCGAGTCGTATCCGGAAAAAGTGGAGGAAAGTGGGCCTGCTCTCTATTTGCGCCAATCGGGCTACTCCCCTACCCGCTCGATTGCAAACAACCTCGGCTCTGTGGGATCGGATGCCAATGGTGTGCATTTCCCAGGACTGGAGCATCAAGTGGCAGGTGCGCTTGCCGGAAGCGAGGACACCGCTGCCGGTTATCACCTGATTTCAAAGACCAGTTCCGATGGATCATATCCGACGGTTCTTCCGTTTCGCGAAGAGCTGAACACTTCGGTGTTTTCGGTTGAGGCCTGGATTCGCCCGACCATTACCGGAAATAGCAATGCCCAATGTCCTCTCTACAATTACAATCCCTCAGACGGGGTACGCAGCGGTTGGGTGATTTGGCAACGCAGTCCGTCGACTGGATGGAACTTCCGCTGCTACAACGACCTGGCAAGCGGGACCAAGACGGCGATCGATGTTGAATTCGGTCCATACGTGATTGGCGAATGGCAGCACGTGGTCGTCACCTTCGATGGCAGCAAGGCGATTTGCTATTTGAATGGCCAACAGGTCGCCACCAAGAATGTGAACGGTACCTACAACCCGAACACGATTGCGGATTCGACCTTGATTCAGGCCAGCATCGGCGGGTTTCCAAATGGCTGGGAAAACGGCTTTGAAGGCGATGTCGATGAAGTCGGTTACTACGATAAAGTCCTCACAGCCGCTCAAGTTGAGGCGCATTATGCCAACGGTGTGGACGCCAACCGATCGGTTCCTTATGAGGATCTGATCCTGTCAGACGGTCCGGTGGGCTACTATCGTTTGGATGAAGCGGCAGTTAGCGTCCAGGACAACCTCGGCACCTTGGGTACTGCGGCAAACGCGACCGTCGTCAACGCCCCGGCCACTACCCCCGCCCCATCGAATGGCGGATTTGCTTCGGGTGATTACGGCAACGTGTTTGACGGTTACTACACCTACGTGGAAATGAACAACCCGACGGGTCTCAATTTCACGGGGCCAATCACTCTCGAAGCCTGGGTGCAACCGGCTTCTGAGCAGGTGAATTATTCGAACAACATCATCGGGCACGGCTTGGCCCAGGACGGATCGGAAGTTTTCCTCCGAATCGAAAATGGAGAGTATCAGGTCGGCGCCAACGGCGGCAAAGCGGTCTACACCGTGCCGGAAGAAGATCTGACTGGTGATGCATGGGTCCATTTGGCCGGAACCTGGGATGGCAGCAAATGGACGCTTTATCGGAACGGGGTAAACGTTGCCGAAGCTGAGGACGCAACCGGTCCGGGATTGGTGGATACCGCCAACTGGGCAGTCGGTGCAAGGGGCCGCTGGCAAACCGCGACTGGATATCCGGATGTTCCAGATAGCGCAGCACGGATCTTCAGCGGTGGCATTCTCGGTGCCGCGATCTTCAACAAGGCACTCACGGAGGAGCAAATCGACGCTCATTATGCGGCGGTGCTAGCCGACATGAACATCCAGATCACACGCCCTGATGGAGTGATCACTCTGACTTGGGAAGGTGGCGTGCTGCAGGAATCAGATAACCTCGTCGATTGGCAGGACGTGACGGTGGACGGAAATGCCGCTGTCTCACCCTATCAGCCAAATGACGGACCTCGTCATTTCTATCGAGTCCGCGAGGCCGATTGAACGGCTTGGCGTTGATTTCCACTAAAAACGGCCCTTGGGAAATTGCTCCCAAGGGCCGTTTTCGTGATAGGAAAATCAGCGATTATGCCCGGCGGCGGCGGCCGAAGGCGAGCAATCCGCCAAGAACTGCCAGGCCGATGCTACTTGGCTCTGGAATGGTCTCGTTGATCGACATCGCGCCCAGATAGCCATATTGCGTTCCTTCGTTACCCGTCACTGTCAGGGTAATTTCTCCGGAGGCATTCGGGGTCAGGCCCGTGAAGATCGCGAAATCATCGTTGTTGCCGGTCGGGTTAGCAGCATTTCCGGCACCGGTTCCGGAGGTTTGCAGAACAAGGCTCGAAGAGCCGGAATCATCGGTCACGGTGTAGAGGGTGTTACGATCGCCATCGGTGGTTCTCGTCGCAAACAAGGTCAGATCGTAAGTGGCACCCAAGGTCAGGCCGCTGATCGTAAGAGTCATGGTGCTGAACTCGCTGAAGAAGTAGTCCCCGGTGGCAGTCGAGTAGGCGAATTCTCCAAGCAGTGCTGAATCCGGTGTCAACAAGCCCCCATTTCGATAGCCGTTGGCCCGCACTCCTGTGGCGCTGATGCTGATGGAGCTGCTATTCCCCGTCGAATCGATGAGGTTGCTCACCGAATAGTCAGTGAGAAGTGTGGTGTTAGAACCACTGGTGAGGTTGTTCCACTGATTCCCGCCAGAGGCAGGAGTGGTTGTGCCGTCCAAGCCGTTGTTCGGGCCGAGATCGACGTAATAGGTCGATGCTGCAACAGTGGATGCCAAGCCGATCCAGGCAGCAGCAGAAACAGGAAGCAGCGTTTTGAGATTGGATAAATGGGTTTTCATACCGATGTTGTTTTGTATACAAAACCGATCTTCGTCAATACATAGATCTGGAAAACCATGACGGAACGGCAGTTGGGAAAAATCCACCCCCGTTTGGGTAGAATGAGATCAATCGTTCGAGACATGTAAGGACAAGCTTGCCTGCCGGGTATACCCGGGATGGCCTGTGCGTGCGGAAACGCGCGGGCTCGAATCGAACCCATGAAATCCAAATTCCCTACGACCTCATCCTTTTTATCGATTGGCGCAGCCACTGTAGGCATGGGCATTTCTTGCGTGGATGCCGTGCCGGAAGGATTCGAAATCCACGAATTCGCCGGCCCTCCGAATGTTGAGTATCCGACCGGGGTGAGTGCCGCTGCGAATGGCGACCTTTATATCTCATCGGATAAAAACGGATCATTGGGCCACCGCGAGAGCTTTGGCAAAGTGCTCGTTGCGAAGGACACAGACGGCGATGGGAAAGCGGATGCGTTCAAGGATTTCGTGCCAAGTGTGAATAGCCCTCGTGGCGGGCATTTTGTCCATGGCACGCTTTATCTGATTCACCCACCCTATCTGACGAGTTACCGCGACACCGATGGCGATGGGGTTGCTGATCAGGAAAAGCAGCTGGTGAAAGGTTTCGGTTGGGGAATTGAGCATCCACGCGGGGCGGACCATACCACCAACGGAGTGCGCATGGGAATCGATGGCTGGCTCTACGTTGCGGTTGGGGATTTCGGCATGCCGGATGCGGTCGGGGCCGATGGGAAACACGTCACCTTGCAAGGTGGCGGGGTTGCGAGAATCCGCCCGGATGGATCGGAATTGGAGATTTATGCTTCGATGACGCGGAACCTCTACGACCTCGCGATTTCTCCCTATCTCGATTTGTTTTCGCGCGACAATACGAATGATGGCAAGGGATGGAATACCCGCTTTCATCATTTCACGGAACTGGCGAACTTCGGTTACCCACGGCTCTATAAAAACTTTGCCGACGAAGCTGCACGATCCCTTGATGACTACGGTGGTGGCTCAGGAACGGGCGGCCTATACCTGCACGAACCCGGATTTCCGGGAACCTTTGGGGATCGGGTCTACACGTGTGATTGGACGACAGGGAATGTCTACGATCATCCGATGACACCAGATGGTGCCACCTTTGTCGCAAAGCAGGAAGTTTTTCAAACGCTCCCACGGGCGCTCGATATCGATGTGGATGGATTTTCACACCTGTATCTCGCGGACTGGCGAAATGGTGGTTTTGATTTTGCCGGGCCGGATGCAAAAATTGGAATGATCCAGCAGGTCACCGCACCGGGAGAAACTCCTGCCAGTTACCAGGATGTGACGAAGGTCGATGACGGTGAACTGGTCAAATTGCTGGCTTCACGCAGTGGAGTGCAGCGCATGGAAGCACAGCGTGAAATTCTCCAGCGCGGCTCCAAAAAATCGATCGCTTCGGCGGTTTACACGATCTGTAAAAACCAGGATTTACCGCTCTATGGTCGCGTGGCAGCAGTGTTTACCTACAAGCAATTGTTAGGTGCAGAAAGCGCGGCTGGGCTGGTTGACCTAAGTCATGATGCGACCATCCGGGAGTTCGCCTTGCGCGCGCTGGCAGATCGGAAGTCAGAACTTGAGAATGCACCCATCGAGCTTTTTGCCGCAGCGCTGGACGATGCAGCGCCACGTGTGCGATTGCAGGCAGCCATCGGGCTGGCTCGGTTTCCGCAGGCGCGATCAAAGGAATTTGCGACTCCCCTCCTGACGGCGACTGCACGCTGGGCAACTGATGGAGTTGAGGATGATGGCGTGCAGCGTTTGGTCCACACCGGTATCAAAGCACTGGTTCAAATCGGGAACGTCGATGCCTGTCTTGCCGCGATAGATATCAACTCCCAACGAGAAATTGCTCTGCGCGCTTTGCAAGAGATCGGTGGAGAAACCGCCGTGGATGGGTTGATCCTGAAGCTGAAAAACACCACGGATAACCAGGTTCGACTGGAGCTCATCAATTGCCTGGCGCGCCTTTACCATCAGGAAAAACCTTGGGATCTGGAATCCTGGTGGAGCACCCGGCCAGATGACCGCGGGCCGTATTATGAACCGGTTGAGTGGTCGGCGACGGCAAAGATCAAGACCGCGATCGAACAGAATTTCGGAGCTTTGCCAATTTCGTTGCAGAATGAGGCGATGCAGAATCTGTCTAAAAACCGGATCAAGATTTCTGATTTGAATCTAGGCGAAGTGGATCCCTTGGTCATCGCTCTGGCAGCGCCAAGATTGGATGAATCCCAGCTCGGGATGCTCAAGGATGCGGCACTCAATCCCAAACTGGATTGGGCGAAAAAGCTGGAACTCTACCGGGCGATGGAACGCGGCCCAGATCATCTTGTTTTACCTACGAAACTCATCGTACTGGCTCATTGGTCGGAACAAAAAGATGCGCCACAATCTGCTCGAGATGCCGTTTCGGATTTCATCAACGATACCCAACGTTTTGGTGAAGTGGATGTGTTGAAAGAGTTGGCTGCAGGTTCTCAGGACCGCGAAAGCACCCTGGCTTGGAAGGCGCTGCTCACGGTCTTGAAGAGTCCCCTGTCCAAGCAGGATGCGAAACAGAAAGTCCAGAAAGCGATCGATTCGAATCCGAAAGAGATCGGGTTTTTCCATGCCATTGCAGAGTTGGGATTGGTCGGCTTCGGGCCACAAATCGAAGCTGGTTTGAAGAGCGACAACCATCAATTGATCGAAGCTGCGCGGGCTGCTCAAGTTTCTGGAAATGCGAAGGTTGCGAGTGGTGGCAAGGTCGGCGATTTGCCGGCTGGGGAGGTCGAAAAATTCGCTTTGGAGCACCACGGTGACGCAGCGGAGGGCAAGCGGCTTTTCACCGCTCAAGGCTGTATTGCCTGCCACGCCACGAGCATGGAAGAAGCTCAAAAGGGGCCGTACCTCGGAGCTGCGGGCTCCAAATTCACTCGTGATTATTTGATCGAATCGATCCTTGATCCGGGCAAAGTCGTGGCTCAGGGATTTCGCACGGTGGTCTTCAACATGAAGGACGGAAGCACTCAAATGGGCTTCATCACCGGCGAAGCGGATGGAGTGATCAGCCTGCGGGATCTTACCGGTCAATCGAGCCAAATCAAACGATCTGATGTCCGCGAACAGTCGGAGCTGACGACTTCCATGATGCCGCAAGGGCTTGCGAACCAACTGACGCTCGATGAGTTTGCCAACCTCATCGAATACCTTTCTTCGCTCACACAAAAGGGCGGCTAATGATTTTTTTCTCTATCAATTGATCCACTACCGAAATGAAACGCACCGCCACAGTTCTCTCTCTCCTGCTCGCCGCAGCCACGTTTAGTCATGCTGAAGACGCTCCATGGGTTCAGTTATTCAATGGCAAGGATCTCACCGGATGGACGCCTAAAATTCGGGGCTTTAAAGCGGGTGACAACTACAAGAATACCTTTCGTGTTGAGGACGGTGTTCTGAAAGTCGACTATTCGGAGTATGCCGAATGGGGGGATCACTACGGCCACCTTTTCTATAAGGAGAAATTCTCGAACTATCGCTTGCGGGTCGAATATCGATTCGTCGGCGAACAATTGAAAGGCGGAGCAGGATGGGCGCTGCGCAATAGCGGCATCATGATTCATAGTGAATCCCCGGAGACCATGGAATTGGATCAGGAGTTTCCGAGCTCGATCGAGGTCCAGTTGTTAGGCGGCACAGGCCAAGGCACCCGACCAACGGGTAACTTGTGCACGCCAGGGACCAATGTGGTGATGAATGGCGAGTTGAAGCTGGACCATTGCTTCAACTCAACTTCGGAAACTTATCACGGCGAAACCTGGGTAACCATGGAAGTCGAAGTTCACGGGAACAAATTGGTGAAACACATCGTGAATGGAAAGGAAGTGATCCATTACACGCAGCCACAACTCGATGAACGCGATGCTCATTCAGTCGAATTGATCAAACTTGCCAGCGGAGAAAAGCAACTCTCGGAAGGCTATATCTGCCTCCAATCAGAAAGTCATCCCGTTGAATTCCGTAAGGTTGAAATCCAGAAGCTCGACGAATAATCGGCCGGAAGCTGGTGAGTTACTACGGTGAAAGCCGTAGTTGCTCACCGCGGGGAAAAAATGGGTCGTTTTTTGCCGACCCAAAGATCATGGATGGCTGAAATACGAGTTTAATACCTTTTTGATTGCCTACTACCTTGCTTTGCAAGATACATGGTGGCGATGAGTAACTTGGAGGCCAATTCCGAGTTTTCGAGAGAAATGTTCGAGAACTGGACGATTCAAATGCGCAAGGGCGTATTGGATCTCTGTATTCTTAACGCATTGGCAGAGAGGGAGTGGTATGGCTACGAGCTGGTGAAAGCACTGGTCGCTGTGCCGGGAGTAGGTGTGGCGGAGGGTTCGATTTACCCGCTTTTGGCCAGGCTTCGAAAGCAAGGTCTGGTGGAAACAAGACTGGAAGAATCCAGTGAGGGGCCCGCCCGAAAGTATTACCGGGCAACGACTGCCGGGCGCTCACTGGCAGTAGAAATGGCCGCCTATTTCGAAGAAATGACCCGTGGAGTCCGTGGCTTTCAACAAGCGTCCGATGCCGCGGCAAATCCCGACGGTTCGTCGAGCTTCAATCATTCAAAAGACAAACTTTCATCATGAAAACTTGGACACCACAAGCCGAGCAACGATTTACCGAATACCTTCAGGAGCGCGTGGTCCGGGAGGGACTCGATGCGGAAGATGGCGCTGACTTGAAAGAAGATCTGCGCCGCCATGTGTACGAGGAAGCAGAGCGTGCGAAGGCAGGGCAAATCGGTTTGCTTGAATTGGAAACGATTTTGGCTCGGATGGACACGGGCTACCGTCCTTTGCCTCCGCAACCTGTGAAGAAACAGAGGGGGTGGCTGAAGCGAATCCAGCGGATGATGCTATGGTTAAGTGCCGTGATCTTGCCGTTGGCGGCGGTCATGATCGAGTGGACCACTTCCATGTGTGGCACCATATTTTTTGATCCGATTCCAAGCTATTGGCATCTGGGAATGGTTTCCTTGGTTCCGATCGCGAATGCCTGGTTCCTGTTTGGTGCGCCGAAGGGAAATGAAATGCTGAAAGGGCTCATCGCCGGAATGGTCGCAATCATTTCCGGGTTCTACGCCGTGTGCTTTCTGCCACTGGTACCATTGTCCCTGATCGCTTTGATCTTTTTAGGCATGGGATTTCTTTCGCTGTCGCCACTGCTCGCATGTTTCGCTTCCTGGAGGATTCGCAGGAGCCAACGAACGAACTCGGATCAACCGAATCAATTCCGTAAAGGTTGGTATTTTGGAGTAGCTACGATACTCATCGGACTTCTGATTTTGGAAGCACCCGGTGTGTGGACAAAAGCTAACCTTTCGCTGATTCGCGCAGGGGAACCAAATCCATCAGCAATTGCCAGATTGCGGATTTTTCACTCAGAGAAAACACTGCTCACCTCCTGCTATCGCAACACGGGCCGTGGTGCTCAAACCGATCTGGAATCCTGGCTGTTTGATGGATGGAGGTATGCGTTATTGATGTTCAATGACATGATCGCAACTGACGCGGTCCCGCTGGAGACGTATCACGATGTGTTTTTCCGAGTGACTGGGAAGCCTTTTAACTCCGTAAAGCCACCGGATCTAGCCCTCAAAACCTATTCCAGCCGAACCATGGATCAGGAGTGGGAGTTTGATCCGGATATCGGTGGCGACAACGTGGCGATTCGACTGAAAAATCTGAATTTGAAAGAGTCGAGATTTGATGGTCATTTGGACTCAGTTTCCGAAATCGGCTATGGCGAATGGACCCTCGTATTTCATAACACCTCGCGAAATCCGTTAGAAGCACGCTGTCAGGTAAAACTCCCTCGTGATGGTCGGGTTTCACGAGTCACGTTATGGGTGAATGATGAGCCGCGTGAAGCTGCTTTCAGCACAGTTTCCAAAGTGAAGGCCGCGTATAAACAGGTCGCCGTGGTGCAACAAAGAGATCCGGTTTTGGTGACGATGGCAGGGCCTGATACGGTGATGGTGCAGTGTTTTCCCGTGCCCGCCGGTGGTGACATGAAAATCCGCATCGGCATCACCGCTCCGTTCGATGGAAATCGATGGGAACTACCAGAAATGATCGAACGCAATTTCGGTATTCTCCCGCAGGTTGAGCATGCGGTGTGGCTGCAGGCGGATCGCGATTTTCAGCTCAAGGGCGCAGGGAAAACCTATAGCCCGACCGCAGATGGACCGGGAAAATCTCTTGCAGTGACCTTGAACGAGGCCGCGATCACCGGCCCCGATTATGCGGTGGAGATGATGGAAACCTCCGCGCCCCAAGAATTGGTTTGGTGCGAAGATCCATTTGCGTCCGGACCAGAACAACGAATCCTGATCCGCGAGTCCAAACGGGTCATGGTGCCCGGAGCACCAAAAGTGGTTCTCGTGATTGATGGATCGGTTGCACTCGGCGCATCGAAAAATTGGCTCAAGCCTGCCATTGGCCCGAATGTCATCGCCATCCTGGCGGACGATCACGCGGTGGAGTTGGATGTGAAAAAACTTGATGACTATCGATTCAGTGGTGGTCGCGACAACGAGCCAGCTTTGAAAAAGGCGATCCAACTCGCGAAAGAGCAGGGGGGATTGCCGATTGTCTGGGTTCACGGACCACAGGCCGTCAAGCTTTCGCAAACGGAAGCCCTGCTTCAGTTGTTAGAGCGAGGCTTGATGCGGCCGGTGATCTATTCAGTTCAGGCCGTTCCGGGCCCGAATCGCCTCGCGGAAGCGATTTATCGAACCGGCTCATTGCGTCGTGGCGCAACCTTGCGGAGCCCTGAAAAAGATTTTGCAGAATTTCTAACAACTCTCGAACAAGGGGGCCAACATTTCGATTGGGAGTGGCGCAGAGCGTCCGCTGCTGAGGAAATCGATGGCAAGCAGGTCTGGGATCAGCTTGCCAGATGTTGGGCCGCAAAAGCCGTGGAAGATCCTGCGATGATGCTGCCGACCGATCAACGCACCGCAACCGCCGCCCGGTATCAATTGGTAACGCCATTCTCCGGTGCCGTCGTTCTCGAAACACAGGCGCAATATGTGACAAACGGCCTGGAACCGATCGATCCCAGCGCCGCACCTCATGTCCCAACAGTGCCAGAACCATCGGCTGCGCTTCTGATCTTTCTCACCCTCGGTGCCGGCTTGTTGCGCCGGAAACGCTGAACCTTCTAACCTTATCTAACCCATGAACCGAATTGTAAAACGAACCATTTTGATTCTCGCCGGTGCGGGAGCTGGCTGTCTCTTCGCCGGAATCGGGATGTTCCTCGCAATCGTCCAGCCTGGGGGCAGTGGCGTGATCGCTTCGAAGCGGCTTCCCGATGGGTCCGAATACATGGTGATCCAGCATTGCAATTGGAGTATTGAGCCTTACACGGTGCATTTTTACGAAAAGCCGAAAGGAGGACAGTGGGGGAGTTTTTATCTGGATCACGAAGCGGATCGTTGGAAGGGGGTGACGATGAATTGGGATCAAAGTACGGACACCATCGTAGTCAAAGAGCGTGGGAAAATTCGTGCCAAACTGGACCGCCATACCGGAATCTTTCGCTACGATAATTCGAATTTTGCGTCGCTCGCCGACAATGGATTTCACGGGATGCATGAATCCAATGAGCCACAATGGCGCGATGAACCACGGTATCCATTTCCCTAAATGTCAGGAAATTCGGAGGACATCCTTTGATGGTTTTTTCTCCGATCTGCGCGGTGCTGAATTTGGCGGATTTGCTTGGGTGAGAGCTCTTCTTCCCGATCTCGCCATGATTTCCCGGAATCGCCTGCCATGATGCACCCTAGCGGACGGATCTCGCCAACGACTTCCGCGAGATTGAACTTCGCGATCTGGGATTTGACCTGTTGCGCATTCTTGTAAGCGACTGGTGTTTCGCTCAGATCCGGCTTCCCGCAATACCAGCGAACATCCAGACCTGCCGTCGCGCGCGCGATTTCTTCGCTTTTCGCCAACTCACCAGGAAACCTTCGGCGTAGCGCCGCACGTGAGATGTTTCGCCCCGCTCCGTGCGGCGCGAAGGAAAGGAAATCGGGATTATCCGCTCCAAGGACCACAAGAATTGGCTCCGCCATGTTTAACGGAATCAGGCCTAACAACGGCTTTCCATCGGCATCACGCCAAGCGGGAGTCGCACCTTTACCGTGGAAAAAAGTATCGCCACGCTGCCAGACGAAATTGTGCTCGTTCGCGATTTCTGCGACACCGCTAGCACCAATTCGCTCAAGGAACCGCCGATGGATCGAGCGATGATTCGCCTTCGTCCACATGGCGACGTATTGCAGCGCTTCCCAATAGGCAGGTCCGTCGCCAGATCTGGCATCTAACCACGCGGCATTTTCTGGAAAACGATCGAGCAGTTTTGCAGTGTGTTTCATCGCGGCGATCTGGCCACGCTTGAAGACGTGAGCGCCAAGCCCGCGCGATCCGTGATGGGTTACCAAAACCCGATAGATCTTGCCTGCTGTCAGACCAGCGGTGACAGAGTGATGACCGGTGAGCCTGAGCACGGCTAGCATTTCCTCCGTCACCTCGATTTCGCCAAGAAACGCGAAATGGTTTCCATCGCCTTGATCGGCCATGTGCAATTTCGCCCGATCGCGCAGTCCGGTTAGAAATGGATTCGACCAAACGTCTTCATCGTGCACCGGATCATCGACCAGCAGATCGAGATGGCGATGTCCGGTACCAAACCGGGTGGATGACATCAGGGCATCCATTTCTGATGAAACACTACTACGGGCTTCGTAGAAAGTTGCGAACATGGAGCAGCAAATGTCGGACGAATGGGCTGCAGGGATGATTGCATTCTCCACGGCAATGGCACCGCCCACCGGAATGGATGCGGATTTACCACCCATGGGACAGGCATCGGGCAGGATGACTCCTTTCGAAATGACCGGTGTTTTCAGCAGCTCCTGCATGTGGCGGCGCACGGCGTAGAGATTTTCCTGTTCGTCCCTGCCGTTCGCTTCAATGGCTTCAGCGCATTCGACCGGTTTTTCCCGCAGAACGAGCTTTGGCGGTGGCTCGCCAAATTTTCGGCGAATCAGTTTGAGCGCATACTTGGAATCGGTGATGCCTTTTTGGTCGAGTTCGACCAGATGTTGCAGAATTTGCTCCAGCAGCGGCCCTTCATGATAGCCTGCCTCAAGGAGCTGTTTTTTTGAAATGGGATTCATAAACAAAGGTTCATGCCGGACCCTTGCCAGCATGGTTGGATTGGAGATACGATTCTCGGAAAAACGATTGGGTTGACTCACCGGATTTGAACCGGTCCCTCGGCATTCACAGTGCCGGGTGCTACCACTACACCAGAATCAACATGGAAATTAGACATAACTCGACGGTGATCTATAATTTCGAAATGATGACATTCCGAAGGTTTATAAACCTAATAAAGATAAAATGATTTGCCTTAACCTATGAGTTAAGATCGAGCTGGAACGATTCGTTCCGTTAGAACAAAGTCATGGTCATAAAAGGATTGAAAAATGATCATAAAAAACCCGCATCCAGATGGAGGCGGGTCGGTGAAATTCCTGAAGTCCTTGAAATGAAATGGATCAGGAGAATTCAGACACGATGTCGTGTCGACCGGCTTCCGAGAGGTCGGGTCATCGGGATTTGATCGCGGTGGCTTTCATCCAGCCCGGATGAATTTCCGGTAAAGATACCAAAAAGGTTCCGCACATCGCAGCCCGACTCACCAACAAGTGAGTTGATATTGGCTTCATGATGTGAATGTTTCAGGAACATGGCGAGCGGATTTAAGTTGGGATGTATCGATATGTCAAATTTAAATGACATATCTTTTCAGAAATACAGTTGTGGAAAATCATTCTGCGTGAATTCAAAAATGAACGGATCATACGGGTCGATCGTGTTGGAGATCGTGGTTCCGTGATTTTGCGGTGTAATGCTTTCGATTTAGGTTTTTGTTGTTTCTTGCCTGATTATCCGCTGTGGTGAAGCCGTTCCTTATGACCCGCATTCGATTGATTCCACTGTTCACCGGTTTGCTCCTGTCGGTTCAAGCCTCCTATGCCCAGCCTACTGGAGCGCTGGTTCCATCGAGGTTGCGATGCGAATCTTTAGAGAATCCGATCGGCCTTGATGTCGAGCATCCAAGGTTTTCTTGGGTCGATTCCGCGACTGAACGCGGACAGAAACAATCAGCCTATCAAATTCTGGTTTCAAGTTCTGCAGCCAAGCTTGCCGCGAATCAGGCAGACATTTGGAACAGCGGCAAAGTCAGTTCCGATGTGACAACGAATGTTCCGTATGAGGGCAGAACTCTCACTTCCGGCCAAATGGGTTACTGGAAGGTCCGCGTTTGGGATGCAAATGGGAAACCTGCGGGAGTCAGTGAGCCCGCCACTTTCGAAATGGGATTACTTTCCCAAAAGGACTGGGGTGGAGATTGGATCGCTAGAACCGATGACATCAACGAGCTCCCGGCTCCGATGTTTCGCCATGAGTTCAGGGTGAGTGGCAAGGTCAAATCCGCACGGCTTTACATCTGTGGCCTCGGATATCACGAAGTGGAATTGAATGGCTCGAAGGTCGGAGATCGCTTTCTGGATCCTGGCTTCACTCGTTACGATCGCTGCATTTTATACGTCACTCATGACGTCACGGATCAGATCAAGGATGGCGAGAATGCGATCGGTGTGACTTTGGGAAATGGTTGGTTCAATTCGCAGACCATCGCCGTTTGGAATCTGGAAAAAGCGCCGTGGCGTGCGGCACCGAAGATGATTCTCAAACTCGAAGTCGACTACACCGATGGGCGGAAGTCGGTTTTGGTATCCGACAAGACTTGGAAAACTTCCACCGGCCCCATTGTTTTCGACAGCATCTACGGTGGGGAAATCTATGACGCCCGCTTGGAAAAATCCGGTTGGTCCACGGCTGGATATGACGATTCCAAATGGGACGAAGTGAAAATCGTTAAGGCTCCCACGGACAACATGGTCGCGCAGGCGATGCCTCCCATTCGCGCGACGGCAACGATCAAACCGGTCAAAATCACCGAGCCCAAACCCGGGGTTTTCATTTTTGACATGGGTCAGAATTTCGCTGGCCATGTGAATCTAACCGTTAGCGGTCCGGCGGGGACATCGATCAAGATGCGCTATGCGGAATTGCTGCACGGCGATGGCACGTTGGATAACGATGACATGTCGAAGCACGTGCGTCGCGGCGGAGCGGATCAGGCTTTCCAAACCGATACCTACATTCTCAAAGGTGAAGGCACGGAGAAGTGGCATTCACGTTTCAGCTACTACGGCTTTCAATATGTTGAAGTCACCGGCTTTCCCGGCAAGCCGACACTTGAGAGTCTGGAGGGTGTCTTCATCCATTCGGATGTCGAAAAGATCGGCCAATTCGAATGCTCAAATCCTTTGTTCAACTGGATCACTGAGGCGGCCCGCTGGTCTTACCTGAGCAACCTCTACGGACTGCCAACCGATTGCCCACACCGCGAAAAGAACGGTTGGACCGCTGACGCCCACATCGCCGCTGAGCAAGCCCTATACACCTTCGATCCAATCACCATTTATGCGAAATGGATGAACGACATCGCCGATGAACAGCGCCCGGACGGCAATATGCCAGGCATCATTCCGAACGCAGGGTGGGGCGATAACATCGGTCCCGCCTGGGATTCCGCATTCCTGATCATTCCGGATTATATCAACACCTACTGCGGCGATTCCTCAATTTTGCGCGACCACTACGAGGGCATGAAGCGCTATGTCGATTTCCTCGGAACCCGTGCGGAAAACGGTATTGTCTCCTACGGATTGAATGACTGGGCACCTGCCAGCACGAAAACTCCGGCGGATATCACGTCCACCGGCTACTACTATCAGGATGCGCGAATTGTCGCCCACACCGCTGAGTTGTTAGGAAAATCGGGTGAGGCGAAAAAATACAACCGCCTGGCGGATGATATCAAAAAGGACTTCAACAAAAAGTTCTACAACGCCGAGACCGGTCTCTACGGCAATGGCAGTCAGGCTGCATTGAGCTGCGCGCTCTACCACGATTTAGTCGACCCGGAAAACAAGCAGCGCGTTTTCGATCATTTGCTTGCAGCAATTGAAAAATCCAATGGGCATATTGATGCCGGGATTCTCGGAACCAAATACATCTTTCGTGTTCTAACAGCCGGGGGGCGCGCTGACGTTGCCTACGCGATGGCAGATAAGAAAGATGCACCTGGCTGGGGTTGGTGGAAGGCTCAAGGGGCGACCACGCTGTGGGAACAATGGAACGGGACCGAATCACACAATCACATCATGTTCGGTGACATTGTGGCATGGTTCTATGAATCTTTGGCAGGGATTGGTGCTGATCCCGCGCAGCCCGGATTCAAGCACATCATCGTCCGCCCACAACCGGTGGGAGATCTCACCTACGCCAAGGGCGTAATGGAATCGGTCCAAGGTAAGATTGAGAGCAGTTGGAAGATCGAAGGTGATCAATTCAAGCTGCATCTGCTGATACCCCCCAACAGCACGGCGACTGTTTACATAACGGGAGCAAAAATGGATGAGGTGATGGAGGGTAACTCTATTGCGGCAAAAGCGGCAGGCATCCGATCGGCAAAACAAGAAAAAGGTGCAGCGGTATTCGAAATCGAGTCGGGAAGCTACGATTTCACAGCTCCAAAGGCGATTGCAGGCGAATAAGCCTTACAATCCGTGCCGCTGCTTGAACGCATCTTCGCTTCCCGGGTAGATGCTCTCCATGACCGAGGCAATCCTTTTCAAGGCGGAGTTGCGTATTGGCCCTTCAGGCAGTTGAAGGGCCCATTTCTCCGCAGTCTGGGGTTTCACAAATACGATTTGAGATACGTACGCAGAAATCGCTGGAACCTTTGCTGCATTGTCCGTTGCGCTTTCGAGCCATTCACCTGCCGTCTTATAGTCATTATTTGTCCAAGTAGAAAAAGACTTGGTTACTTGATTTGGAAGCGCCTCGTCAGGTAGATGACTTACCATCCAGGAAATCCATTCACCGGTATTTGCGCATGGGTTCTTCAATGCGAGACCTGAGGTGATGGTGCTAATTTCCTCAGGCGAAAAATCTGAATTTTCGAGCCAAGCGGTTGAGCCTTCAAAATCGTCCGGATCCAGAGAGGCTCCGAGTCCTGCCATCACAGACTCTTTCAGCTTACCCATCTCGGTTGTGTCGAGACTCGTCACGAAAGATGAATTGATTTCCTCAAGAATGGCCATTCTCTGTTCGTTGGACAAAGCATTCTTGGCGATTTTGGCAGCCAAATCATCGCGGTCGGAAGGATCAATATTTTTTAGCCATTGGATCGCTGTGCCAGGTTGTTCACGAGCTATTCCAAGCAATGCAATTTCCAGATTTTCCTTTTGACCCACTTCTGGATGAACTTCCCGATTGTCTTCGATCCACTTCAATGCACCGGCGGGATCGCTATTCGCAAAGCTTCTCAAGGCATTATTGATGATTGCGTCCTCCCACATGAGCGAGCCATTGGGGTCGTGACTGGAAATCACTAAATCAAGTCCAGCGCGTGGGTTCTGGTCACTTGCAAGAATCAGCACAATTCCCATCACTGATTTGCGTAGTTCGTCATCAATGCCGTCTGACTTATGGATTTCTGAAAGGAGAGATTTAATTTGTGAAGGACTGAATTCGGATAAAGTGGCAAGGCTGTTCATCAGTTCGCCCCTATCTTTGGGACTTTCAGATTCCGGGATCATTTTCACCATCTCGATCAAGTTGTTCGCTAGCTGTCTGATATCGACTTCAGGGTCGGCATGCCGCTGTCTGCTGCGACTTGAATAGCTCGCCTTAGGCATCGAAGTGGGGCTATTGCGTGAGATTCCCAATCCCGCGGCGGTTTTATTTAGGCTCACTTCAATCAATCTTAAGCGCGAAAGATGACGATGATTTACCTGAACCGTAAACAAACCGAATAAGATGATGATTAAGGTCGTAATAATGGAAGGTTTCATCAAGAGACTAGTTATGATTTTCGCTCAGTTGAGCGCGTAGCTGAGGGTCTGAAATGTGCCCGATTAATTTCGTGATTTCCTCTTCAGAACCATTTTTGGCATTTTGGATCAGTGACTTCAACAGGAGATCTCGATTCAAATTCCCCTGATAATTGAGGATAATCTGTGCTATCTCGTCTAGAGATTTTACGGACGAGTTAGAGAACCTCACGAGTGCGCGACCCAACGTATCGGCAGTCGTTTCAGGTTCTATGTTTGCACCCCAGTCAGCGACTTCTGAAAAATTATCCAGACCATTTGAAAAGACGTTCAGTGATGTGGTAACATTTTGTCTAACAATCGAGTCAATCTCGTCTGACGTGAAATCGGCACTTTTCAGAAATGCATCAATTGATTCCAGCCCATCCCTAGTTGCCATCACTCGAGCGATTACGCCCAAAGCCTTGGCCTTCATCAGATGGACTTTCAAAGGTGTTGTGAATCAAAGCTAAGTAATCTCGCGCGTTCTCTGAAGAGATCGGGGCTTCAGCAAAAAGGGTTATTTTTGCTCCACGACTCAAATTCTTGAGCCGGGCCATTGCAGCCGATGGATCTGATGCCACCAGCTGGGAAAAGAGCAAGGACTCCAGACGAACCCTGCCGTCCGAATTATACGCAGACTTCTCCTCCAACTGTCCTCCCGCAATCTTTTGATCAAGCCAGCGAATTGCCGCAGCTTGATCTTCATTCACCCACTCATTGAAAGCCTTCGATAGATTTGCCTGGGAGCTGGAATTAAACTCGGAATACCGTCCGATAAATCGGTCTAAAGCGGCTTGAGGAAATTGGACTAGGTAGTATTCAAGAATCGCTTCTTCCAATGCAAGGCGCCGTGATTTTGGAAGATCGAGAGCGGCGAGTTCATCCAGCGCAGTCTCGAATTCCTCCTCACTGAATTTCATCAAGCGTTGTTCGAGATACATTTTGGTCGCAATGCCCGCAATACCATCATCCTGAGCGCTCAAGATCAAACTACGACCTAACAATTCCCAATCGATGGGCTCATCCAGATTCGCGAGCTGGTTTCGCTTCCGATTCGGCTGATTCTCGGGGCCTGACGCTTTAGGTCGACTTGCTTTGGCAATTGCTTGTTTGAGAAGTCGCGAATTGGTTTCAGATTCGGAAATGGACTGACGCTGGAGACCGTCCCAGATTCCGAAGAACAGCAGTGCGGCGATCGGTGGAATCCAATATCGATAGTTCATGCTTTGAGGTAATTTTAAAAGGTTATCGATCTACTTCAAACCGTGGCGTTTCTCGAATGCGGCTTTGCCATCGGGATCGGATTCCGGCCATTGGGAGCGAATCATCTGGAGTGTCTGGTCCCGCGTTTCACTAGCCGGCAGGGTGAGTGCCCATTGTTCGGCAATTTCTGGCTCATAGGGAGCAACCGATCTCGCGTATGCTTGGACAGCTGGTGCTTTTGCGGCGTCATCAGGTGCTTGCTGCAGCCATTTGCCGGCGGACTGATAGTCATTTCGAGTCCATTCAGAAACCAGATTGTTCACGCTACCCGCAAGTTGTTCAGACGGCATGTGATCGCTCATCCAGGCAATCCATTCGCCGCTCGATTGCAGGGTGTTGGCGTATTGCATGCCACCAGCAATGAGCGCGTTTTCCTCCTGAGAAAAATTTGCCTCGTCCAACCAGGCGGTAGAGCTTTCGAAATCTCCTCGAGCGAGTGAAGCAGTGAGCGAACTGATGAAGGAGCCCTTGACCTGCTGGCGCTGCTCATCGCTATCCAGATTTCCGAGCTCGGAGCGCATCGCTTGCAATAGTGCCGTTCGCTCTTCATTGGTAGTGGCGGTTTGTGCCAGCATCGCAGCGCCGCGGCTCATTTGATCCGGATCAAGGTCCTTCAACATCTGAAATGCCAGCACCGGATTATTTTTGGCTGATCCTGTTAGGATGGAAATCTGAGTGTCACTGTTGGCGGCGTCGGAGAATTCTTTCCCATGCTGATCCAGCCATTTTTTTGCGGCGAGTGGATCTTCCCTGGCAAGCAGACTGAGAGCTTCAGTGACAATCCGGGATCTCATCTGTTGCTCATGAAAGCGGGTGTTGGACTTTTGAATGAAATCCAATGCCAGAGAAGGATTTTTCTCTGCGATCAGCATGATTGCCAAACCTTTGATACCATCCTCCATTTCCTTCGGGATGCCGGTGATTTGATCGAGCTCCCCAATGACATATTTGATTTCCGCGGAACTCATCTCGGACAGTTTGCCAAAAAGTTCCATCGCTCTTGCCTGCAAGTCGGCATCGTCGACCGAGTTGCCTGCGTCCTGTGCCGAAGCCATCTCCTCCATATCCTGCACCAGTTGCAGAAGATCCTTGGAAAGGTTTTTCGCGTTTTGGCTGATCTCAACCTGATTTCTGATATGGCTCGCATAGCGGAGCTTGGGATCCGGGTTTGAAGGGTCGCCTGAGATGCCTAGCGATGTTGCTTTCGCAACGAGTTTAACTTTACGCAACTTCAGATCAATCAGCTCGTGCTGATTGCGCGTAATGAATATGCCTCCAACTACGAGAATTATCGTAGCAATGATGAATGAGAGCTTCATGGGGAAATCAGTTTTGGAGTTGCTGCTCCAGCTCAGCACGAAGTGTTGGATCTGAAACGGATTGTAGTAATTCCATCGCTCTCTCGCGATTTGGATTGTTCGTTGTATTCCGAATAAAGGCAGCGATCACGGCATCATTATTGCCATCGGGATCATAACTTTTCGCAAGGGCTGCAAGATTCTCGTAAGTATTTTTTTGCGACCAGCTGGCGCGCGCGAGTGCCAAGCCCACCGCTTCTGCGTCACTTCCAGGTGATTTTTCTGCAGCCCAAGCACCGATGGCCCGGATATCTTCGCTGGTCACGGCGCGATCGCTTGCGAGATATTGTGGGGCGCTTTGCTTCACTACCGCATCGATTTCCATTTGGCTAAGTCCTGCATCCTCGATGAAGCGATTGACTTTTTCGAAGCTGCCCGGGCTGGCATGGCGACTTCCTAGACCTCCCAACGCGTTGATGGATTTCGAAGATTCCGAGAATGAATCTCGCGCCAGTTTGGCGAGAGCTGCAAAGTTATCCGGTTCGTTTCGCATCGATTCTAACAGCTCAATGCGCTGATCTTCCGGCAAGTCCATCACCCGTGCTTGTGCCGCTGCTGGATCGGACTGAATCAAGTGATTGAGCAATTGCGCTTCAAATCGGATTCTTGCTGAATTCCGGTTGTCGAGGGATTTGCTATCAAATTTGCCTTCTTGGATCGCTTGGTCCATCCAGGCGATGGCGGTGGGCAAATCTTGATTGGCCCATTGATTGAATGCCTTTGATAGATGCCATGATGCCCTGGTATCATCACCTTGGAGCCGATCGGAAAACCGCCTGAGCGCGCCCTGTGGATCCACCGAAGCATAGCCTTCGATCAACAAATTATCCAAAGTCAGGCGTTGCGCCGGTGATAAGTCCAATTGATCAAGTGCGGCAAAGGCAGCTTCGAAGTCATCCAGACTGAATGCTGCAATTCGATTGTGTAACCGCAGCATCGCTCCGAGGTCGTCCGGCCTGCCGCTTCCTGGTGACATCTGTTCAACAACCGCTTTCCAATTGATCTCATCAACTGGCCCGTCCAACCCATACTTATCGCGTTTCGGCGCGGGGGGAGTCGCTTCTGCCGCCATCACCGGCGTACGGGCGATGGCTTGCTCCAGACTCACCGTTTCTTCCCGGAGACTGGAGATCGACTTTTGTTGAAATCCAACCCAGGTCCCGACCAGGAGAATTGCAGCAGCTGGAGGTGCGATCAAACGAAGCTTCACACTATGAGTTCATGCGAATTTGGCCCATGGATGTCAAGAGGCTCCAATCAGCGCCAAACATGGGAAATGCGCGGGGCGAGATTTCGACTAGACGCAGGTGCAGACCGCATCTTAGTTCCGCGAGCTCGGATGTTCATCCCCGCGCCATATCATTCCCATGGACTTCGCTTTTCAAATTCTCGCCTTGTTGGTGATCGCTGGAACATTTGTTCCACGACTTCGCAGTGATATTTGGATCGTTCGCAGCTGGGATTTCCCGCAGGTGCAACTGGCCTTGGTTGGAATTTTTGCGGGTGCGGGAATGTTGATCTGCGATTTCCAAGGATTGTGGTGGCACGGTGCCATCCTGATTTTGTTAGGCCTTGCTCTGGTTCGGCTGGGCTTGGTGATTTTTCCATATACCAGGCTGGCAAAGCAGCGCGTCGTTTCCGGGAATGGGAAAACCCGTCTCAGCGTCATGGTTTCGAACGTGCTGATGTCTAACCGTGAGAGTGAAAAGCTGATTGAACTACTACGAACCTACGAGCCAGACCTTTTTGTGGCACTGGAAACCGATCAGTGGTGGGTCGATCAGTTGGCGGAAGTCGCCGGGGATTATCCACACGCGGTGGAGCTGCCGCAGGACGATACTTACGGGATGTTGCTGCGTTCGCGAATTCCGTTAGAGAATGCGGAGGTCGAGTATTTGGTAAGAAAAAATATTCCATCGATCCATTTTGCCGTTGAGCTGGACGATGGCACTCATGTGCAAATGCACGCGCTGCATCCGAAGCCGCCATTTCCAGATGAAGATACCTCATCGACCGATCGGGATGCGGAGCTGATGATGGTAGGCAAGCGGGTCAAGGATCATCCCGGCCCCTCCATCGTCTTTGGTGACATGAACGATGTGGCTTGGTCGCATACGACTCGCTTGTTCCAGCGCACCAGCTCTCTGTTAGATCCACGAATGGGGCGGGGCTTTTTCAGCACGTTTCACGCGGAGCACCGGTGGATGCGCTGGCCGCTGGATCATTTGTTTGTGTCACGTGAATTCCGGGTCTGCCGGATGGAACGATTGCCATATGTGGGCTCTGATCATTTTCCGATCTTTGCGGAGTTCTCCTATGAACCGGATAAACAGGCGGCGAATGATCCTCTGGATGGAGATGCGGACGACCGCAAAGAGGCGGCGAAAAAAGTCGCGGCGGTTCAACAAAGCTGATCTGGGATCGGATCGCTCTAGCCGAAATTAAAAAACCACGCTGGTAACTCGTGGCGGGACTGCTCCCGACCGGACGAGATGCCAGCGTGGCGAATGATGAGACGAGAGATGTCCTTCGCGCGAACGAAGGGCGATCAAGCGTTACGGGAGCGGCGATTGCGGCCGAAAAGCATGAAGCCTGTTACTGCTGCACCTAGGAGTGCCGGAACACTTGGTTCAGGCACAGATGAGACGGTATTGAAAACCTGGCCGAGTGTGAGATCGCCAGTGAGAGAATAAGCGTTGTTGCTGTTGAATAGTGGATTGGAGGCTGCGTCCACCAAGCCACCGCGGTAGCCGTTGTTTCCGTTCACCACGGTTGCGTCGGCGATTCCGAAGCTGGCGGTGCGGTTGCCTGCCCAGTTCCAGCTGGAAGTGATGCCGGAAAGGGCAAAGGTGGTCACGATCGAATCTTGGCTGATCAACAGGGTGCCGTTCGTGGTGTTGAGTGAAGCGAAAATCGTCGATTGCACACCCGCAGTGACGGCGCCGAGCTGAACTCCGATCGAGTTATCCGAAGCATCCACGTCTGAGGACGATGAGGGAGCGGTGGTCGCGGTGGTGCTACTTCCGAGCAACCAGAGGTATCCATCAATGATGTAAAGACCGGTGCCGCTGGTGGTGCCGCCAATTTCGATGACGGAGACCGCTCCGGTCGTGCTGTTGAGGAGATCGGATGCATTCGCAGTAAATTGAGCGGCCAGAGTAACTCCTTGGGAAAGAGTGACTGTCCCAGTCGTGGTGGTGTTTGCCGTGGACTGGCTGTAGATGGCAAGGGAATCGTCAAGGTCAGGGACGATGGTGCCAGCGTGCGCTGCCGATGTTGCACCCAGGAGTGCGGAAAGACAAATCAGGTTTTTCAGGTAGGGCTTCATGTCCAGATTGGTGTGGCAGGACATGAAGGTGTTACCTTTTCGCTAAAAAAATTTTCAAAAACCTTCAGAAAGGTGAAACAGCATCATTTTCCATGGCCTCGCAGGCGCGCGGCGAGTTGCGCGATGCGTTCTGGCCCAAGTGCTGCTTCGAACACATAGACCTCGTCAATTTCACCCCGGAATGCCCGTCCGGCTTGGGGTCGGTCGGTGTAGCCGATGACCAGTGGCATGGATCGTTCGTCACGGGTCAGGGTGAGCGGGCCACGGCTACGGTACGGCTTCACCGCGGAGTATCGCGGGTTGAGCTTTTCCGGTTTACCATCGACGTAGATTTGGACGATGGGTTTTTGGTCTGCAGAAACTTTTGAAGATCCGGCAACATGATGCCATTTGCCATCGGCAAGATTGGTGGTGCCGGAGAACAGATATTGGTCAAACGAAAGGCGCAGCACCGTGGAGGCGGACGGAGTGGGTTGATAAAGAAGGAGTTCGCATTTGCCGGCTTTTCCAATGGTGGGGTCGCCCCAGCCGGCGATGGTTTGATAGGGTTTCCATGGCCTGTTGGCGTCCGCCTTGATCCACGCACAAATCGTTCGCGGGGCGAAGCCTTCCACGCCTTCCCAATTGGTCATGACGGGGGTTGCCTTGCCATTGAAGCGGGCTGCTTTTCCTATCGGGCCATCCACCAAACCCGGACCTCCCGGATACAGCAGGGCCACGGTGGATGCGGCGGCAGGATGGCTGCCATCGACTTTCAACGCGCCTCCCGGACCTTCATCAAAGGACAAATGAATGAATGGCAGATCGCTCGGAAGTTGTTGGTAGAACTGATCCGGCGTGATCTGGATTTTCTCAAGATTTCCAGAATTGGTGGCCATCACCGCGTTGCCGGCACTCAAGATTTCGCTATTTCCGGCACCTTCTTTCGAGGCGATTTTGACCCGTCCCTTGAAAACATGCAGCTGTGGATTGCGGCCAGGGCGCTGGACAATTCCGAACTCGGTTCCCAGGTCAATCGCCACCAGTTCAGGAGTGATGACCTTGAATCCGTGAGCATCCTCCGGCACTTGAAACCGAGCGCTGCCTTCATCCAGTAACACCTCCATCGGATGGTGCACGGTGAATTGCGCCGGACCGCGGACAAATCCGGTGACACCGCTGGAAAAACGCAGCTCCAGTGTTCCTTCACTCAGATCGACCCGGGAGCCGGAGTCGAGATTGGTGCTGCTGGTGGCGTTTCCACTCCCGTCCAATGTGGTGAAGCTGCTCCCTGGAGCGGGCGTGATGGCCAGGGTGGGTGGGTCGACCGGTGGGCGCGCGAAGTAAAAAATCAAGCCGGCGATCAAAACCACCGCCGCGGCCATCAGACCGATGGTGACTTTGCGATGGCGGTGCTCCTTTGCCAGACGGACATTGGTTTCTGGGAGTTCAACCTCGTCGAGATCCGCGAGACTGGGTGCTTCCATCATCAACATTTCGTGGATCAAAAAAGAATCCAGGTAGATCCGCCGATACGCTTCGGATTCGAGCATGGCCGCTTCGAGCTGCTTGAGCTCTGCTTCCTTGCACGTGCCTTCGACCGCCCGTTGGGCCAGACTTTCGAATTGATCCTGGTTCAAGATGAAGACGGTTGATCCCGTAGTTCGTTTTCCACGCATTTCCGCAACGCGATGCGTAGCCGGAAAAGAATGCCCCGAAGTGCGGCGGCACTCCGGCCAATAGCGCGTGCCTCTTGCTCGACCGCGCCGTGTTCTGAATACCGATCCAGCAGCAAGCGCCGCTCGTTTTTCGGCACTTTGAGCAAGCAGCGACGCAATGCCGTGAGTCGCTCCTCGAAATGGGGATCAGCTCGTTCGAAATCTTCCGCCAGCGCTTCCATCAGTTCGTCGCTAAAAACCAGGCGTTTGTCGCGTTTCGCCTTTTTCTGGTAATTCATTACCACATATCGGGCGAAGGTGTAGGCCCAATTGCGGAAACTCGTTCCCGCTTCAAAGCTGGATCGCTTTTGCCAGAGCAGAAGGTTGACCTCCTGCAGCACATCCGCCCGGATATCGATCACCGGGGTGAGGTGCCCGATGAATGCGCGCAGTTGCGGTTGGAGATCGATCAACTGAAATACGAAATCGCCGGTAGCCGAGTCTTCGGGATGATCACTCGGCGGAAACATGAGAGCGGTGGAATTGGAATTAGAGCTGCTGATCGTTTTGCATGTTTCGGGTGAGGCAAGCGTTCGCGGATTTTCGAAAATTCGCACGATTTCAGGTCAGGTTTGTCGGCCAAGCGGCACTTCAGCAGTGTGAGGAATTCGACTCATCTTCGATCTTCAAAGACCTCGTGTCATGAAAAAAGCCCCTTTTGATGAACCATATGGTGCCGAAAAGCGATGAAAATCAGTTCGTTGTGCCAGGTGATGAGTGAACCATGTTTGCCGCGCTTTTCCCAGTCTCTGCGTGCTTTCCCAGCGCCGCCGCAGAAAGCTTTCTATCGAGTTGAGTCAGTGCCCGAACCCTGATCGGAAACTTGATTCAGAAAACTGGCGGTGGCCTTCTCGATGAGGGTCACCGCTTTTTTCTACCACGATTTTTGAACCGGAGGTGACAACTCGACTCAGGAAAGGGATGGGGCTTGCCAAACAATCGTTTCGTGCGAGCTAATCCCGCGCTTTCCCGCTGCCCCACATGGATTCCCTTGAAACCAACCCGGTTGAAACTCCACCACGCCTTCTGTCTGAACGACTTCTTCTGCTCCTTCTGGCCGCCGTCCAATTCACCCACATCATGGATTTCATGGTGATGATGCCGCTGGGACCGCAATTGATGCGCGAACTGGGAATCAGCCCGGAACAATTCGGCAATTTAATCTCCGCGTTTTCCCTGACTGCCGGCATCGTCGGCTTCTCGGTCGCACCGTTTCTGGACCGCTTTGATCGACGGCATTTGCTTTTATTCTGCTACGCCGGATTCGCCCTCGGAACACTGGCTTGCGGTTTGTCCCACACGGTTGGGATGCTGATGCTCTCCCGGGCGCTTTGCGGTGCCTTTGGCGGGGTTTCCGGGGCGACCTTGATGGCGATCGTCGCGGATGTTGTGCCGCCGGAACGCCGCGCGCGTGGCATGGGCATCATCATGACTGCGTTTTCCGCCGCTGCTGCATTGGGCGTTCCCTTCGGCCTGAAATTGGCTCAACTCTGGAAGTGGGAAGCGCCTTTCCTAACGGTCGCCACTGTTGCTGGCATCGTTTGGATCATGCTGTGGAAAGTGCTGCCTCCGGTTCGTGGCCACCTTCGGGATCAAAATAGTGCTTTGTCCGGCAAGCCGACGGACTTTTTCTCACTGTTGGCTAATGGAAATGCCTGGATGGGCATGCTTTTAATGACCATGGCGATTTTCGGGCACTTCACCGTGATTCCATATCTTTCGTACTACCTGAAACACAACGTGGGCATGGATGAAAAGAATCTGTTCCTCTTTTATCTCGTGGGTGGTTGGGTGTCGATTTTTACCGGCCCGCGCGTTGGCCATTTGGCGGATCGCTTTGGCAAGCTAAAGATTTACGCCATCCTGGTTGCATGTGCATCGGCGATCATCTGCTTTCTCACCAACACCGGCCCGCTGAGCCTGACGGAGGTGCTGCTTTTATCGGCGGTGTTTTTCATTTTTGCCAGCGGTCGCTTCATCCCGGTGCAAGCCACGGTTTCGCTCGCGGTTCCCACGTCGCAACGCGGGGCTTACATGAGCTTAATCTCCTGCTCGCGCGACTTGGGTATAGGGATCACCGCATTTGTGGGAGGTAAGGTGGTGATCGAAGGGGCGGATGAAAAACTGCTGCATTTCAACTGGCTCGGCTGGATCGCGATTACCGTCAGTGTGAGCAGCCTGCTGGTATTTCGCAAAGTGCGGGCAGTGGAGTGAATTCTGGTTTGAATCGATATTCCGATTTTTTTGTTGTGTCCGGTTGCTCAGTTCGGCAGGACGATGAGCAATGAAACGGGTTTTGATTGCAGCGGCGATTTCGCTTTTTCCATTTTTCGCCCAGGCAATACCGGCGGGTTTCAAGCCGCGGGTGGATCTCACGGAATCGACCAATTTCTCGTCGAGTGTCTGGATTGATGCCGATGGCAACGGGGTTGAGGAATTGGCGGGGATCAGTGTGGAGCGCAACCAGCTCATGTACAGCCCACGTTATGCGGCGTCTGGAGCCTCGAGTGGCCGGAAGTTTTTGCCGGGTGTGCTGATTTCTCCACACGGCTCTGTGCTCAAAGCCGACATCGATCGAGACGGACGAAAGGATTTGGTGATGCAGGATGAAAACCGACTCGTCTGGTGGCGAAGTGTCCCTGATGCGGAAATGGTTTTCATGAATGACTGGGTCACGGATCTACCTCAAGGGAGGCAGATCGATTTCATCGTGGATATGGATGGTGACGGGGTGTTGGATTTGTTGATGGGGCCGGAAACTGAGGTGGTTAACTTTGATACCGTAACGCATTCCGCCGAGATTGGTTATGGTAATGGCAACGGTGCCTTCGAGTGGGTGGTGGTGATCGCTGAAGGTGGAGACGCTGCTGGCAGCGCGGGTTTCCCCGTCGATGTTGATGGAGATGGCGATCTCGATTGGCCGGTTAATTCGAACCTGATCGCGCTGATGCAAGGCCGTTCGGTAGTAACGCTACAAAATTATCCAGAAGGTGTATCGAGTTACAGAACGATCTTTGCGGATATCGACGGTGAAGCGGGCGCTGAGTTGTTGTGCATGCAAGGGTTCAGATTCACAAACGAACTAAATCCCAAAATTGAGGTCATGAAATGGCAAGCAGGTGGTGGGTGGAGTATGATTGACGATTTTAGCTTATCCGATCTGGGGGTTTCGTATTTTGAGAGGCCGACTGAACTCGGAGTGGTGGTAGGAAATTTCGATAGCGATCCTGCAGAAGACATTTTGATTTGCAGTGGCAACTATGCTTATAAGCTGGGCTGGAGAATTGGCTCGTTAGTAAAAGATCAATATTTATCGTGGGAAAACGGGCCAGCCGTCGAGGATTGGGCAAGTGTCATCAAGAACGATGCAGGGGGACTGGATTCGCTGCTGATTGATTCAAGTTTGAAATGCGACAACGTCTTGGGAGAAACCGTGGCGCTTGGGGGTGGCCCCTTGTGGCGGGTGGATTTCTCGGAGAGTAGGTCCATCCCTTCAATACCGGTGCAAGTGACCTCGTTTCATGATGCTCGCAGTTTTGCGATGTTCAATATGGATGGAAAGCCGACCCTCGCTAGTCTGGGAGGGAAGGATAAGAGCCTGTCGGTGTGGGATGATCTGAGTGGTGTGTCCGGGCGTAAAACCATCACAACCATGAGTCTCCCTGGCATCGGGATCTTCGGTGGAAATTTCCGCGGCAATACCGATAACGAGTTGGTTTGGATGACCTCAAGTGAGTATTCGACGGTATCGTTTGTTGCTGATTATTCCTACCTGATGGCCGGACGTCCATACACCAATGATGGCCAGAGTTATGGCGATAGCCGGAGCACAGCCTTCTTTGGATCGAGACCTGCCGCCCTCTTGGGAGCGGGTGATTTCGATGGCGATGGAATTGATGATGTTCTTTATGCAAGATCCAGTAATGGAATGTTGATCTGGCGTTCCGGCGTGGAACCCTCGACTGCCGACCTGGCATTGAAAACGTTTGGCATTGAAGAGCACGAAATCGCTGCAGCCCCGTTTCTTTTCAGCAATTCGTCGGGATTCGGCTCGGTATCAGAGAGAGCTCAAATCACAGGTGCGGAGCCACAGAACTATGTTGTGCGTGACATGGATGGCGACGGGGATTTGGACATCATCCAGTTCCCCTCCATTTACGGAAACGTCGCTGCATTATTCAGCAATGACGGAACCGGGGAATTCACCAGCAAGCCCATCGGCCCCGAAAGTGCGGATGCAGGTGCTGCCGTGGCAGTCGGAAATTTTGACGGCAGCGGCGCCCTTGATTTAGTTTTGATTTACCGCAGTTATAGCAGCTCTGGGGAAAACGCATGCACGGTGAAAATCTGTCCAGATGTCGGAACCGGGCCGACTGAAGATATGCAATTGGATCTCCTCTTCGGCAAAGCCGCCGTCGCGGATTTCAATGCGGACGGCTTGGATGATCTCGTTCTAGCAGGTGGAATTGGCCTCAAAGTTATGGGTGAGCCAATCACCGATTCTCAGCTCATCGTTTACGCCAGAAAACACTCCCAATCATTTGAACCGCCGTTTCTTTTGAGTAACGAGGTTCGCGCCGCATCGGCATTGATGGCTGGCGATTTCAACGGCGATGGGAAAGCGGATCTCGTGCATGGGTCGGCCATTGATGGCACGGTGTCTTATTTCGAATCGGCGGATATGGATGCCTGGCCTTCGTTTTCAGATTGGGCCGCTGCTAACGGAGTTGAAGCTACCAATCAAGATGCGGATGGCGATGGAGCGACGAATTTCCAGGAATACCTGACCGGCAGAAATCCGAAGCTCGCGGAAGATGCAGGCCACACTGGAGGGGAACCGGGCGAGGCACCATGGATCGAAGTCGAGATGGATGATTCATACTTCATGACTTACCACGGCACTCTCCATGCGAAACATGCGATCCCACGGCAGTTGGCATCCGGCACGTCGACGGTGGTGCTGGAGCAATCCGATGATTTGATTGAATGGGAGCCGGTCGAATCCAGCCCGACCGCGACTCAATCGACGACGGACCCCAACTGGCTGACTTTGTCCTGGGATTTGAACGTCTACATTCAAGAGGGTGGGTCCGCGAAATTTTATCGATTCAACACCTCCCTGAACTGATCTCATCGCAATCCACCACGGACTGCCGCATCGCCACATGGAGTCGGGTGAGCGTCGATGATGGACAGGCCTAATTTTTCGGAGTGGGAGTCCAATTCAAGACCTGGCCGTCAGCGAGAAGAGCAGCTGCTAGTTTTTTGTAGGGGAGTTTCTGCACGCTTGTTCCCTCATCCAGTGAAAGTACGGCAGCAGTTGCTGCGGATTGGCCCAGTGTCATGAAAACCGGTTCCATCCGGATCGAACCGAAGGCCATGTGGGAAGCGGAAAGGCTCCACGGCACGACCAGATTTTCACACTCATCCGCTTTGGGAATGAGGGAGCGGTAGGAAATCGGGTAAGGTATTGGCAGTTTGATCTGCACATCGCCTTCGTTTTTTACCATGCCATTTCTCACGATTCGCTGGGTGTGGTGCGAGTCCATGGCATAGGCAGCGAGTCCGACGGAATCATCCGCGACGCGCGCGCCTGTGCAGTTTTTTTCCTGCATCACGTAGTCGGAAATCATGCGCCGCCCTTCCCGCACATAGATTTGCCATGGCCAGTGACCGTTGTCGGTGAATTCGTCAGCGGGCAGGCCGATGTTCTGATAGAGGTTCGTTCCGCCATTTGCTGCCGCTACCCGGGGATGGTGCTGCAGGGTCCAGATTAAGCCGAGTTGCCAATTCCGGTGTTTGGCGGCAAGGGCCTCGCGCTGTTGATAGTTCAACGTGGTCCAGTCCCAATCGTCTCCATAATTCTCCCCGATGAAATCGGTGGAGATGCCGCCGGTGTTGTTCGAGTCCGTCTTGAAATTCGGCATCGCGTCGAATTTGAAAAAGCCACTCTTCTGGCCTGCTTCGATGGCGCGGAAAAGGAGTTCATAGTTGGTCTCGTCGTAATCCGCAGGTTTCTCGATTTCCACCCGGTTTGGCGCGTAGCGGGTCAGGCACATGCGGAAACAGTAGGCTTGGAGCCGGTGATCCGCCGTGCCGTCGGCACCACCGGCATCAGGATGGACGCCTGGGAGAAGTCCACTCGCGGGATCACCTTTCACCACATAGGGATCGATGCCGTCCGGGAGCTGGTTTTTTCGCGATTTTACCGCCTGAATGCCACTAATCGTTTCGCTGTAGGTGGCGTTTGCTTCGCGGCCTACGGTAAAACTGACTCCAGCGCCGGGCAGTAGGTCACCTTCGTAGGTTGCATCGATGAACATCTGTCCGTGGAACTCCTGACCGTTCTCCATTTTCAGTGCCCGAATGCGTTTTCCTGCCATCAAGACCCCGTCGCTGAGATCGAGCTTTTCGGTAAAAACCTGAACGTGATTTTCGGCGAGTAGGTCGTTAAAAATCGCCTCTGCCACCTTCGGTTCAAACACCGAGGCCGTTTCGGTTTCACGGTTGAAGGCCGGGCCGCCTTGGCCCTTGTTGCCGTAGGCCGCCCGGGTTTGCAGATTCCAGGCGCCCTTTTTGGTCATCGGTTCAGCCGTTTCATAATGCAGGTAGACACGGTGGTAGAAATCGCGGCTCAGACCGCCGAGAATTTTCTCATCGCCCAGATCAGTCCATCCCAGGCCGCTGCTGGTCATGCCGCCGAGGTGCTTGGTGGGTGAAATCAATGCGACCGTTTTCCCCATTTTGGCAGCTTGCACGGCAGCCGTCACCCCGCCGGAGGTCCCCCCATACACGATTACGTCGTAGGGTTTCGGCTGACTATCCGCTAAGGCGGCATCGAATGCGGTGAGGCTGAGAAATGTGGCGCTGATCAAGGAAAGGAAATGCATCTCGGGCAAAGGCGTTCTGTGGGGCAATAGCAACGGTGGCAGCAGGATGGCTCTATCAATCCGGATGTTCCGGCATCGCGGATTGTCATAGCGGGTTTGATGCGCTGGAATGCGGCGAATGGCACGGAACAAGCGACGTTGGACTCTGGAAAACCTGATCGATTTCGAGCAGACGCTCGCTTCTGGAAAATTGGACACGACTTCGTCAACACGGACGGTGGTGGCGGAGGCTGTGAAAGGAAAAACCGGATCGGAAGCACGTCGTGCCGGGCTTCACGCGTGGCTGGAGCAAGTGCGTGGGCCGGTCTCGATGGGCCGGAAATTCACTTCGGTGCTCGCCTTGATGGGTGCCGCCTTGATCATTTTCATGTGGTTTGGCGGAGTTTCCGCCGTGATGGGCATGCTCGACCCGGTTCGCGGCGGCATCAATGTCACTTGGTTTCTCGCCGCACTCATCGGCGGGCAATGGCTGGTTCTGGTGCTCGCCTTCGTTGCCTTGGCCATGCGCAGTCGGGTCGGTGAAGGTTTCAGTGGACTGCAAGCCCTGATCGGAAAACTCGCGCGCCGCTACACCGCTGGTGGGGAAAAGGAAAACCGCTGGTGGCGTGCCGTGATGGATGGCGGCGGAGCGCCGCGCGCGGTTGTGCTCTGGCGATTGGCGCGCCTCGCGCAATCAGCCGGAATCGGGTTTAACATCGGCATCATCTGCGGCCTGTCCGGACTCGTGCTGTTCCGCCAGGTTGGATTTTACTGGGAAACGACCACCCAATCCGCGCTGGAAGAAGGCCTGCATGTTGCGGTCAAATTGCTGTCCATCCCCTGGGCGGCGGTGTTTCCGGCAGGCGTGCCCGATACCTCGGTCATTCATGAATCTCTCTGGAAATCCTCCGATCCGGTGCGATTGGGACCGGGCCCTTCGCAATGGTGGCTGTTCCTGCTGATGACCACGTTTTTCTGGGGATTGATCCCGCGACTGATCCTGTGGGGCATCGCCTGGCGCTCCGGTATCACTTCGCTGACCAAGCTCGATTTTCAGGCACGCCACCATCGCTCGCTGTGGCGTGAACTCACCGGGGTGGATCGGGTTGAAACCACGGAAAAACCGCTTGATGGCGTGCTGGTTCTCGATGTCGGCGGCAGCGGCCTGACCGAAGCCTCGTTGCGGCCGTTCATGCTGCGACGGCTGCGGGTGCATCCGGCAGCTTGGCATACCACCGCGGTCTTGGACTCGGGCGCCGAGGCGGATGCGGCAAATTCCCTGGCTTTGGCGCCAGCGGGAATCGTGTTGCTGGGCGAAGGTTGGGCGCTTTCACCGCCTCGGATGACTGCCTTGCATTCGAAAATCCGCGGAACCATGTCGGCCCAAACGCCGCTCAAATTCCTTGTCGCCAATGCGGATGCGGCTGGAAATCCGTCCGCGCCGACCGATGAAGAACGCCGCGAATGGGAAAAATTTGTGGATTCCCTGCGCGACCCGGATTCCGAGGTGTTTTTCTTCGACGAAAACGCCTGATGCCGGCTCCGGTAGGGCTCAGTCGGATGGAATCAGCTCCGCGAACACCATCGTGCCGGCACTCGTTTGCAGCGTGCTGACGACCGTCGCCTCAACCGTGGAGCCGATTTTTTCCACCGAATGGTTCACCACGATCATCGTGCCGTTGGAAAGATACCCGACGGCTTGATGGCTTTCCTTGCCGTTGCGAACCAGCGTGATCCGCACCTTGTCGCCGACGGTGGCGCTTGGTTTCAAGGCGTCATCCAGCTCAGTAATGTTGAGCACTTCGATCTCCTGCAGCTTGGCCACCTTGGTCAAATTCTCATCCACCGTCATCAAGCGGGCGCTGAGCAGACGGGCAATTTCGATCAGCGCGGTGTGGTTCGATTTGCTCTCGCTGGCAATGACGCTGTCGTCGATGGAGACCTGCACGTCAGCCGCGCGTTGCATTTGATCGAGAAAATCCAAGCCGCGCTGGCCACGGAGGCGTTCGCCATTCGACATGGAATTCGCCATCATTTGGAGGTCCTCAAGGACGAATTTCGGGACAATCAACCGGCCGTGAAGGAATCCAGCGCGGAAAATGGATAGCACCCGGCCATCCATGATCGCCTCGGCATCCAGTACCAGCGGCTGCCCGGTGGTCGAGTCCTGGCGGAAGCGGACGTAGGGGATGATGAACGCGAAGTCATCGCGGTTGCTGCGTAGCGAAAGGGCTGCGCCGAAAAACCCAAGGGTCGAATAAAGGAAGGCATCCATCACCGGATTGACCGCTTTAACGATCTCCTGATCGCTGTATTTTTCCTGAAACATCAATTCCAGGACTGCGAAAATTTGCACTCGGGTCAGCAGCCAGGCGCAAAATAATCCGACTCCCAAACCGAAGGTCCCGGTCGAAAATCCGCGCAGTGTGAACCCGCGGGTCAGGGTCTCGACCCAGATGAAAACTCCTGCCACCACCAATCCCGCGAGCAGGCCTACGGTGATCGATGCGTCAACCCCTTGGGCAATGGCGACTCCTGCAGCTTCGCAAACCAGCAGGTAAATCAGACGGACGATGTTGACGGACGGTGGTGCAGCCATGGGTGTCGTTTGAAAATTTCACCGATTTTCTCCATGCGCGGCAAGGTCAATCCTCCCAGTCCGCTGCAGTGTGATTCGCAACGGCGAACTCACTCGTTTTCGTCCGCCGTCGCTTTGATATCGGTTAAAGCGGCGATGAAGTCTTCCAAAATCTCAGCCGGCACCATGATGGTGTCCCGGTTTCCGCCCACGTCCTCGGTGATTTTCACCACCATGCCGCGCGCGTTTTGTTTGAGATCGAGAAAGAAAATTTTCCGATCAGCGAGAATCTTTTCCGTATGCAATAAATCACTATCCACTTTAGACCTCCTTTGGCGTTCTAATGCTCCTTTCGACGATTGCGATGAGGATTGGGATGTCAATCGAATTCCCGGCCAGCCGCATGCGCGATCTCCTTCCTGCTAACAGACCCGCTCTCGTTCTTGCTCCCATGCAAGACGTGACCGACCTGCCGTTCATGCGTGTCCTCGCCCGGCGCGGTGCTCCGGACTGGTTCGTGACGGAGTATTTCCGTGTCCATCCGGATTCGCGCTTAGACAAATACATTGTCCGCTCGATTCAGGAAAACGAAACGGGCAAGCCGATCTTCGCCCAGATGATCGGCCGCGATATCCCGAACTTGATCCGCACGACCCAGGAGCTGGCAGAGCTCAACATCGCCGGCATCGACCTCAACCTCGGCTGTCCGGCACCGATCGTTTGCCGCAAGGACGCCGGTGGTGGCTTGTTGCGAAATCCGGAAAATGTCGATCGGCTCATCGGTGAACTTCGCGCTGCGATTCCCGGTCGATTCACCGTGAAGACCCGCGTGGGCTACGAAACGCCGGATGAATTCGAGGGTTTGTTAGAGATTTTCCGCCGCCATGCGATTGATTGCCTCAGCATCCACGGCCGCACGGTCAAGGAACGCTATCAAACGCCGGTGCACCCCGATTGCATTCGCGCCGCGGTGGCGACCATGCCGTGCCCGGTCATCGCCAACGGCAACGTCGTCGATGTGCCGACCGGATTGGCGTATCTACAACAAACCAACGCGGCCGGTCTGATGATCGGGCGCGGAGCGATCCGCAACCCGTGGATCTTTTCACAACTCATCGCCGCATTTGAAAAACGGGACTCCATCGCTCCGACCCGGCGTGATCTGTTAGATTATATTTTCGATCTGTATGACGAGATGGCGCGGGAGACTTTGAAGTTCGATCCCATGTCGCATGTGCAACGGATGAAGCGGCCGCTCGTTTACATCAGCCATGGACTGGACGCGGACTTCGAGCATCGCATCCGCCGCGCGAAAACACCGGACGAGTTTCACGCCATTTGCCGCGATCATTTGGACAACGATCAACGGCTGCCAGTCCAGCCACCATCCACCTCGAAGCTCTATTGCGGCTTCGAGGATTTGGTCCGCGCATGATCAAGCGAGGGCTTTGCGTTGCGGAAACAAGAACTCGAGGATCCCGGCGAAAATTAGCATCAGCAAAGGTGAAGTGACTAACCCCAGCACTCCACCCAGAGCGAGATTCAGGAATTGATTTGGCGAAACCGAAGATCTGGGAACAGCAGGTTGCTCGTCAATCTGTATCTCACGAATCCAAGGTAGTTCTCTAGCACGTTGCTGTGCTACCTGGGTAAATGTTTCCGCAAGTTGCTTTGCAAGTTCGGCATCGTTGCACCGTGCTCTGATGGAAACTAAGTCGGTTCCCCTGATGTTGTCGAAGTGAATCAGTGTTTTCAAAAGGGGAATGGTTTGTGCGCGGCTCTTACCGAAATATTGATCCATTTTCAGCCTGTCCGATACCTCGCCAAGCGATTTTTTAGATTGGAGCACTTGATAGAAAGTCTCAAATTCCTTTGATGTAGGAAATCCATGCTCCAGATGTAATTCGATCACTGCAAACGACTCATACGTTTTCGGCATGAAATACGTCGCCATGCCTGCCACTGCGATTCCGAAAATCGGGCCAAGGATCAGCCCCACCAAAAGCAGCCACCACCAGCGCCCGAACAGCCCTTTTTTCTTAGCCGGAGGCAAGGGTGGAGGTGTCGCAGGCGGGAGAGCATTTTCTTCAGGCGACACGCAGGCTTCCACCTCGGTTTTGAAATCGGCTGCCGTTTGGAATCGCTTTTCCGGCTCGCTCCGCAACGCTCTCGAAACCACCGAACTGATCTTGGGATCCATCCCGCTGGTGCTGATTTTTTCACCAAAAGGGCCATCGGGATGCTGACCCGTGAGCATTTCGTAAAACAAAACGCCGAGCGAATAAATATCAGCCCGATGATCTACGCCATTTGCCTCTCCGTATTGCTCGGGAGCCATGTAGGGAGGAGTTCCGGCATTCATCCCCGTTCCGGATCCAGCCAGTTTCGCAATGCCGAAGTCCGCGATCTTCACCCGCCCATCGCGATCTAACAAAATGTTCTCCGGCTTGATGTCGCGGTGAATCACGCCTGCGGTGTGAGCCATTTGCAGTGCATCACAAATCGGCGGAACGATCGCCAACGCCTGCTCGGGCGAGATTTTTCCATCGCGCATCACATCGCGCAAATTCATGCCGTCCACGAATTCCATCACCAGGTAATACAAATCATCGGCCACGCCGAAATCATGAATGGTGACGATGTTCGGGTGATTCAGCTTGGCCAGAGTTTGCGCCTCGAATTCAAAGAATGCGGAAAACCCGGGTTCGCTCTGACGTTCACCCGCCAGGATCTTGATCGCGACCCATCGGTTCAGCGCTTTTTGCCGCGCCTTGTAAACCACGCCCATCCCGCCCCTTCCCAGGCACTCGGTGATTTCAAATTGGGGCAATTTCTCTGCCAGCTCTTGCGGTGAAAGCGGCGCTTGCTGGATCGGTTCTGGCCCGTCCTGCCGGGTTTTTGAATCCATCGCGACATCGAGCAGCCGTTCTGCTGGAAGCCCTGGGTCGCTGGTTTGGTTGCTTTCGTTAGAGTGAGAATCTTGGGTCATGCAGACGAATTCAGGAACATCGGCAATTTGTTACAGGTGAGTCGGCGGGCCACCAGACAAAGCGTTGCGCAGCTCCCGCATTTCCGTCTCGATCTCCTGATCATCGGCGACCGTGCTCGCCACTTCCTCGCGGAAACAGGCGCGATACCGCTTGCGCAAACGATGCACCGCCACCCGTGCCGCGCCTTCGCGAACTCCTAACCGATCCGCAAGTTCCGCGTAATCCACCTCGCCATTCTCCGCCACAAGGCAGGGTTTCAGCGTCGCAAATTCGGCAGCTCGGTTCGATTGCTGGTAATCGTCCGCCAAGCGCTGCATCGCCCGATCCAGCAAGGTCAGCACCCAGCGCCGATCGAACAATTGCTCAGGCGTAAACGACTGCAATTGATCGCGGGCAATCAGGTTTTCCGCATGGGCGAAATCCAGCGAGATCCGTTCGATCCCGCCACCGCGTTTCACGGTGTTCTGGTGGTGCCACTGGTTGATCAGAAATCGTTTCAAGGTGGTGATCAGAAACGCCCGGAACCTGCCACGATTCGGATCCGCGATATCCAGCCAGCGCTTTTCTAACAACTTCTGGAAAAACTCCTGGGTCAGATCCTGCGCATCGGCGACCTGATGCCCTGCTTGGCGAACCACCGCATAGACGGGAATCCAGTAAATGCGGCAAAGCTCTTCCAATGCATCGCCGCTTTCCGCTTCGCCCACCGATCGGGCAGCGGAAACAAGCGTCCAGCGAGTGGTGCAAAACAGCGGCGGTCGATCGTCAGGCATCGGAGATTTTCATTTCTGGATTCGTTTCACCCATTCAGGAAATCCCGCAATTTGTTACCGCAATTCGTTCTCACCAGCCGCGCTTCGAGTGTTCGCGATAGGCGGCGGGAGGCAGGCCAACCGTCGATCGAAATTGCCGGGTAAAGGCGGTTTGATCGCTGTAGCCGCAGGATAGGGCGATGTCCGCTACCGGGATTTTCGAGCTCGCCAGCATCCGGGCTGCATAACCGATCCGAGCCTTGCGAATGAACTGCGAGGTGGTGAGCTGGAACACCTTGCGCATCCGCCGGTCAAGCTGGGTAGGGGACAGCGATGCCATCTGTGCGAGATGGGCAATGCGCAGGTCGTCCTCCAAATGCTCCTGAATGTAGGAGACGATTTTTTGTACGCCGGCGAATTTCATGTCCTCCGCGCTCGGGCGTCCGAGATCGCGCGAAATCGAGGCCAGCCCGACCACGCGTCCGGCTGCGTCGTGCAACGGCACTTTCGTCGCCAGATACCAGCCGAGCGAGCCGTTTCGATTGGTGATCAGTTCCAGCTGGTCGACGATTTCCCGCCCGGTGCTGAGCACCATTTCGTCCTGCTCGCGGTAAACTTCCGCCAGATGCGGCGGGAAAAAATCCTCGGCGGTTTTGCCGATCAATTTCGACGGTGCATCCAAACCGGTGCGCGCGGCGAAGGCCGGATTCGCAGCTTGATATCGGCGTTGGGAATCTTTGAGACAAAACACCACGTCCGGCAAAAAGGTGAATAGCCGTTCACAAAAGTGGGGAGATGCCACGCTCTTGAAAAAATCGCTGTCTGCCGCCATGGGTGAAAATACTGGAATCTGTGCAGCAACGCATGCTCTCTGTGATCAAATCGGTCAAGACGCCTGTGCGATCCTAGTGGGATGAATCGAGCGCGCATTGACCAAGCTATTTCCAAAGTCAAACAACATCCAGAGGACGATGCGTTGCTCGCCGAAATGGCCGTGAACGTTGCTGCTGAGTTACTTCGAGCCAGCCAGAAGCGCGAAAAATGGTCGGAAAAACGCCAGGGCGCGCAGCTTGCCCGCATGATGCATGACCCTTCCGGAAAAGCATTCACGCTCGCCATGGCCGATCAGGTTTTCCGTCCACCTTCGGAATCCCGCTCCGCTGCTCAGTTTCGCCATTTGGTGGATGGTTACGGCGTTCCGGAATACCTTTCGATGCCGGAGCGGATTGCCATGCTGGCCGGTTCCGCGGCTTCAGCGGTGGCTCCGGAAATCGTCATGCCTGCGATCACGGAAGCGATGCGCCGCCAAAGCGCATCGGTCATTCTTCCCGCCGAAGAGCGCAAACTGAAGCCACTTTTGGATAAACGCCACAAGGCTGGCATGCGTATGAACCTCAACCAGTTGGGCGAAGCAATCCTCGGTGAGGAAGAAGCGGAAAAGCGGATTCAGGCGGTCATCGAACGCATCAAGAGCCCGGATTGCGATTACCTTTCGGTCAAAATTTCCGCCATTTTCAGTCAGATCCATCTGGTTGGTTACGACGAAACGTTGGAGCGCATCAAAGACCGCCTGCGTCGGCTTTATCGCGTGGCGATTGAAAATCCGCAGAACGGCAAGCCGAAGTTTGTGAACCTCGATATGGAGGAGTATCGCGACCTTCGCCTGACCTGCGATGCCTTCCGCCAGGTGCTCGAAGAGCCGGAGTTTTTCCAACTGGAAGCCGGGATCGTGCTTCAAGCCTACCTGCCTGATTCATGGCCGGTGCAGAAGGAATTGAACGATTGGGCGCGCGGCCGCGTCTCGAAAGGCGGAGCGGGCATCAAGATCCGCATCGTCAAGGGCGCGAACCTCGCCATGGAATCCGTTGACGCGGAAATCCACGATTGGGAGCTTGCTCCGTATTCGACCAAGGAAGAGGTGGATGCAAATTTCAAGCGGATGCTGCACGAAGGCTGCCGTCCGGAAAATGCCGGAGTGGTCCGGCTGGGTGTGGCGAGTCACAACCTGTTCGACATCGCCTACGCGCTGCTTTTGCGGACCCGTGAAGGCGTGGAAGGCCGGATCGAGTTCGAAATGTTAGAAGGCATGGCCAATCACCAGGCCCGCACGGTTCACGAAACCGCAGGTGGCCTGCTGCTCTATGCGCCAGTCGTGCTGCGTGAGGATTTCCACAGCGCGATCGCTTATCTGGTGAGACGTCTCGACGAAAACACCTCCGAAGAAAATTTCCTGCATGACTTGTTCGGCATGAAGGAAGGCGGCGCGGCTTGGGAAAAGCAGAAGGATCGCTTCCTCAAGGCGTGCGCGAGAAAAGACACCGTCGCCTTCGGCCCACGCCGACTGCAGGATCGGACCACCGAAGAAAATCTGCCACTGCCCGCCGATGCACCGTTCCACAATGCGCCGGATACGGATTGGTCGTTGACGCATAACACCCGCTGGGCACGTGCTCATGTTGAGGCCCTGCGCAAGTCGGAGATTGCCACCGTTCCACTGGTCATCGATGGCAAAGAAGAAGTCGGTGAATCCGAAGTGGAAGCCCAGGATCCATCCCGCCCGGGAGCGGTTCCCTACTGCCATGCGCTGGCGGGTCCCGAGCAAATCGAGCGCGCCCTGCAAGCTGCGGTGAAAGCACGTGGCAGCTGGATTGAGCTTGGTTTTGAAGGTCGTGCCGAGCTGCTGCGGAAAGTCGCGGCAGAAATTGGCAAGTCCCGTGGCGAGGCGATCGCGGCAATGGTGATGGACGGCGGCAAGGCGGTGTATGAGGCGGATGGCGAGGTTTCCGAGGCGATTGATTTCGCAAACTACTATGCACGCAGTATTCAAGCCGATGGTGCCAAGCTTGAGCCATTCGGAACCGTGCTGGTGACGCCTCCGTGGAACTTCCCGTTTGCGATTCCTTGCGGCAGCATTCTCGCCGCATTGGTTGCCGGAAATACCGTGATTTTGAAACCTGCGCCAGAAACCGTCTATACCGCCTGGATCATGGTCCAAACGCTCTGGCGTGCCGGGATTCCGAAAGACGTGCTGCAATTCGTGCCATGTCCGGACAATGAGATTGGCCGTTCCTTGGTGACGGATTCCCGCATCGGCGCGGTCATTCTAACAGGTGCCTATGAAACAGCCCGCATGTTCCTCGGCTGGAAACCGGAGCTGCGTTTGTTTGCGGAAACCAGTGGCAAAAATGCCCTGATCATCACCGCCGCAGCGGACCCGGACCAAGCGGTCAAGGATTTGGTCAAGAGCGCGTTCGGTCACTCCGGCCAGAAGTGCTCCGCGGCCTCGCTGGCGATTGTTGAAGCCGAGGTTTACGACAGTCCAGGCTTCCGCCATCAGTTGTATGATGCCGCTGCGTCCTTGATTTCCGGATCATCCTGGAACTTCGATGCGACCGCGACTCCGGTCATCCGCGAGCCGGGTGATGCGTTGATGCGCGCGCTCACAACCCTGGATGCGGGCGAGGAATGGTTGCTGAAACCGGAAATGGTCGATGGCAATCCGTGCCTGTGGACGCCCGGGATCAAACTCGGTGTCTCCGAGGACAGCTGGTTCCGCCGCACCGAATGCTTCGGCCCGGTGCTGGGTGTGATCCGCGCTGACAATCTGAAGCATGCGATCCGCATTCAAAACAACTCCGAGTTTGGCCTGACCGGCGGCATCCATTCGCTGGACGATCGCGAGATCGAGGTGTGGAAAGATCAAGTGGAAGTCGGCAATGCCTACATCAACCGGCCTATTACGGGAGCCATCGTACAACGCCAGCCATTCGGCGGCTGGAAGCGGTCGTGCTTTGGTCCGGGCTCGAAGGCGGGTGGACCAAACTACGTGGCCCAGTTCGGAAACTGGAAAACTGAATCGCTGCCTGAAATGGTCAGCACACCGCCGAAGAAAGTCGCGGATTTGTTAGGCCAGCTGGTTGCAGCCATTCCTTCCGCAGAGGCGGCGCTCACCGCTGCTGCCGGAAGCGATGCGTTCTGGGACAAGCACGAATTCAGCGTCAGCCATGATCCAACGGCCATGCGATGCGAGGCGAACCAGTTCCGCTACCGTCGCTTCCAGCGCGCGCTGATTCGTGTCACGGCTGAGCAAACTGACGAAGAAGTGGCCCGCCTTCTCCTTGCGGCGACTGCGATTGGCATTCACTTCGCGATTTCTTCCGAAACCAAGCGCCCTTGGTTCTCGGTGTTGAAAGTCGGTGTTCAGGTGGAATCCGTGGAGGCTCTGGTTCGCCGGTTCTCAGGCGTTTCATCCAACTACGATTTGCTCCGCTGCCCACAGGCCCCGGCTTCACTCCGTGCGGCGGCGATCGACGCCGGCATGCGCTTGGCGGATGGCCCGGTGATCTTCAATGCCAAGCTGGAATGGCCGGCCTGGCATCGTGAACAAGCGGTGACCGAAACACTGCACCGTTACGGCAATATCGTGCCGAAACCCTACTAAGCATTCTTCCGCTGAAACTTGCGCCGGTTCCGTTGCCACCACATGAGGGCACCGGAAACGGCCAGGATTCCGGGAGTCAAACCACCAATGCACCAGAGGATTTTGATCGGGAGTCCGCCGAAGGTGCCATAGTGGAGCGGGCGAAATGCGTCCTGGATTTGCGCCCAGATCCCCGACTCGGGAATGGATGTGAAGCTGGTCACCTTGCCGGATTTTGCGTCGAAGCTGAGCGTGGAGCCGTAATCGCTGCGGAGCACGTTTTGCCCGTCGATGGCGCCGAAAAACAAAATCGGTCCGCCTGGCTGCATCGGTAGGCTGATCCAGTTGGTCTCATAGCCTGGGAGAGTTGCATCTGCGGTCATGGCTAATTGATCCAGAGAAATGCGATCCGACCAGTTGCGGTCGACATTTTGAACGACGGGTTCCTCATGCCCCCATTCGAGGATGATGTGGCCGATGTTCCACCACGCTCCGGTGAAACCGAGCACGAGATTGAAGGCGGTTGAAGTGATGCCAACCATTTTGTGGACATCGGAGAAAAAGATCCGGGCACTTTTTTTCCAGCGAAGCTGAAACAGGGTTTTCCAGAAATTCCGATAAATCCAGACGCCGGAAATTCCCAGAAGGCAAAGCGCAACGCCGAGCAGGCCGACGATCAGCAAGCCGGTGTGATCGGCGAAGAAGGAATAGTGCAGTTCTAACAACCAGTTCGTCATGGTCTGGCTGTTCCCGGGATCCGGATCGGTTAGATTGCCGGTCGTAGGGTCCGCATAAAGCGTGTGACCCTCACTTTCGCCGACCGGGATCACGTAAACCATGTCCGCTGCTCCGGGTTCCAGTCCTTTGCCCCAGCCGATGATGCGATCGTTCGGCAGCTTGGCCTGTAGCGTGGCGATCAAGGTGTCCAGGCTCATCCGTGGAGCATCCGGATTTTGCCTCATCGTCAGCTCCGGATTCACCAAACGATCAAGCTCCGGTTTGAACACCAAGGCGCTACCGGTGAGGCCGATGACTACGAGGGCGATCCCGACGATGAGACCGAGCCAGGAGTGGAATTGATAGATGTAGCGTCTCATGGAAACATGAAGAAACCACCGGCGCGGATGGATGCCCGGCCGGTGGTGGATGCAAATCGAGGTTTCAGGAAATTAGAATCTCCAAGTCACGTTCGCGCTGACGTTGAATGGCTCGCCTGGCAGCACGTAGAGGTCATTGTAAGATCCGACGAAGTGGCGCTTGTCGGTGAGGTTGTTGAAGTTCACCTGCACGCGGTAGTTTTCCTTTTCGTAGTAAAGTGCGGCATCGAGCAAGCCGTAGGCTGGCAGGCTGAAGCTATCCGACTGATCGCCGGCTTGGCTGGTGTAGTAACGACCGCCGAAACCAAAGCCAAGGCCTTCGAAAGTGCCATCCTGGATGGTGTATTTGAGCCAGGCGTTGATGCTTTGGTCCGGGACTCCGATGAGCCGGGTGCCTTCCGCGATGGTGTTGTCTTCGGTGACTTCCGCATCGATGTAGGTGTAGGCCATGGTGAACTTCAGCCCAGGGGTGATTTGGGCGGAGTTTTCCCACTCGAAACCACGGCTGCGTTGCTCACCGCTGACGATGCTATCGTAAGGATCGGCAGTTGCAGGGTTGTCGGTGGCGACGTTTTTGCGGGTGAGTTGGAAGACGGTGGCCATCCCGTTCAGCTTGCCGTCAAACAGGCTGTATTTGATGCCGGTTTCCCAGTTTTCACCTTCTTCGGGATCGACCGCGTTGCCATTCGAATCGGTTGAATACCATTGAGGTTCAAACGAGCGGCTGTAGTTGGCGTAAACGGCGACGTTCGGTTGGAGGGCATAGGTGATGCCGGCCTTCGGCGTGAACGCATGCTTCTTTTGCTCGTCCGATCCTCCGTCGTAGTAAACCTGATCGTAACGGCCGCCAAGGGTGAGGGTGAGTTGGTCGGTCAGCTTCGCGTGATCCTGGAAGTAGAAGCCGAGGCTGTCGTTCTTGGACTGCGTGTGAGTGAAGGTGCTATACCCTGGGATCGTGTCCGGATAAGTCGGATCGTAGACATCAATCGGCACATACGAGCCGGGGAAGTCGCTGTAATCGATCTGCTCGGAATGGTTGTCGGATTCTTCGCGGTAGTAATCGACACCGACCGTGGCGAGGTGGTTGATGCTTCCCGTGTCGAAATCGAAGTCCAATGCGGTATCGACGCCGAACCGGTCCATCGATTCGTCATACTGGTAGGGGTAGGTGTAGAGCGTCGTGCCATCGAAAGACGCGGGATAGAGCATGTTGTCCCACTTTTGCTTCAGATGACTGTAGCTCAGGTTCTGCCGCAACGAGACGACTTCGTTGAACTTGTGCTCCAGTTGATAGCCAACACGCGAGCGTTCCCACTCGAACAAATTGGCAATGTCCGGTGCGCCGATGAAAAGATCGGTCGAAATTTTGCCGTTTGGATTGTAAAGCACCGATCCATAGGCGGGCAGAGGAAACGCGTGGACACCTTCGTCATGCTGGTGACTGGCGAGGAAGGTGATTTTCGTGTCCGGAGAAATTTCCCAAGTCAGCGATGGTGCGATGTAATATCGCTCGGTTTCCGCATAATCGACGAATGAATCCTGGGTGCTGTAGAGCCCCACGATGCGTCCGTAGAGGGTTTTGCTTTCGTTAAAAGTGGTGCCGGTGTCACCGGCGACTTCCATGTAGTTCCAGCTTCCGCCGGTGAGGGACAGCTCGCCGAAGGTTTCCGCTTTTGGTTTTTTGCTGACCACATTGACCATGCCACCAAGCGGGCCTTGGCCATAAAGAGATGAAGCTGGGCCTTTGATCACTTCGACTCGCTCCAGGCCGTAAAGCTCGACACTGCGTCCGTAATCGCCACGGAGGCCATCCCAGAAGGTTGAAGATCCGGCTTCAAAACCACGGATGCGGAAGTAATCCCAGCCTTTGTAGTAACCACCGGTGCTCACACCCGAAACGTTCTTGAGCAGATCTTCCAGCTTGCGGGCATCCTGGTCTTCCATCAGATCGCGATCCAGGACGGAAATGGCCTGCGGAGTTTCCAAAAGCGGAACGTCCGATTTCAGCGCGCCAGTCGTGGAGGCAGGGGGAGCATAGCCTTCGGTTTTTTCAGTGGATGATTTGTTGGCGTCGGCTGTCACCGTTAAAGGCGCTAAATCAACGGCTTCTTCGGCATGGCTGGCCTGTAAACCAGCGGCAAGAGCGACAGGCAAAATCCATTTTGCGGGGCGAGAAGAGTGGGGGCTTCGCATGTTGGGGTAAGGTTGAAGTTGGAGATGTGACCGGAGGTGGCCGGTCGGCGGATTCGTGGAGGCGAACCATCGCCGCGGGAAGAAGTATTGAGATCGATTCTCAATATCAAATGATTTCTGCATTTGTTAGAGATGGGCCGATTTTTACGCACACCCCGCAAGTGCCGAGGCGCTTAAGGAATCGACGAACATGAACCACTGGTGTAGCATCGTCAGAAGCCTGTAATTGCATGAGCAAGACTCCCGACATGCCCCGCAGCGAAGCGACCCCGGAATCGGTTTATCGAAACCGACGGTTTTTCCTGAAAACCTCAATCTGGGCAGGAACCTCGTTGGCGACTTACGGACTTTACCGGCAATTCCGACCCCAACCGGAAATCGTGAATACCGGCGGTAAAATCGATACCGCAGAAACTACGAAATTCGTGGATGGATTGCCCGCCGATGAGCGCATCAACACCTTTGGCGAAATCGCCGGCTACAACAACTATTACGAGTTTTCCACGGATAAGTCAGAGGTTGCGGGTCGGGCCAAAGATTTCATCACCGATCCATGGTCGGTCCAAGTGGGCGGGCTGGTGAAGCAGCCACGGAATTTCAGCATGGCCGATTTGTTCGATTTCGAACAGGAAGAGCGCACCTATCGTTTTCGCTGCGTGGAAGGCTGGTCGATGGTCATTCCATGGGTCGGGTTTCCGTTGGCGAAATTGCTGGATGTGGTCGAGCCGCTGGAAAATGCCACCCATGTGGCGTTCGAGACCTATTACGATCTCAAACAAATGCCGAACTCGGTGCATGCCGGAATTGATCTTCCCTATGTGGAAGGGCTGCGATTGGACGAAGCAAAGCACCCGCTCACGCTTCTCGCCACCGGGCTGTATGGCAAAACCCTGCCGAACCAAAACGGCGCGCCAATCCGCTTGGTCGTGCCCTGGAAATATGGCTTCAAAAGCATCAAGTCTCTCGTCAAAATCACCCTGACCGACTTCGAACCGCCGACGACCTGGAACCTTGCGAATTCTCGCGAATACGGCTTTTACTCGAACGTGAACCCGCATGTGGATCACCCGCGCTGGTCACAGGCTCGCGAACGCCGGATCGGCGAAGGCGGAACGCGAGAGACCCTGATGTTCAACGGCTACGAAGATCAGGTGGCGCATCTCTACCAAGGCATGGATCTGCGGAAGAATTACTGAACCCGGTTATGGAATTTTCGAAAGACTCCAAGTTTCATCAGCAGTTGGTGATCGTGAACGGGACCCTGCCAGCTGTCTTGGTCGCAATCGATTGGTGGCGCGGAAATTTGGGAGCAAATCCGGCGGAGTTTGTCACCCGGGCGACAGGTGTGATGACTCTGGTGTTTTTGGTGCTCACTCTCATGGTCACCCCGTTGCGGAAACTCTTCGGCTGGAACTGGCTGCTGAAACAACGCCGGCTCATCGGGCTGTTCGCATTTTACTACGGTTGCGCCCATTTGCTGACCTACTTTTCGTTCGATCGAGATTGGCACCTGCTGACGGTTTGGCCGGACATTCTGAAGCGGCGCTTCATTGCCGTGGGCATGATCAGTTTTCTGCTGATGGTTCCGCTAGCAGCCACTTCCACCAACGCGATGATCAAGCGCCTCGGCGGCAAACGCTGGCGGCAACTGCACCGGCTTACCTATTACGTCGCGATCGGCGGGGTGATTCACTACCTGATGATCGTGAAATCAGACATCCGCTATCCCATGGCCTTTGCCATCGCCGTGGTTGTCTTGCTTGGCTATCGCGTGGTCGACAAGGGAAAGCCAAGCGCCAAAACCGCCTGATTGGCTCACGGCGCAGGCTTTGCAAGCGCTGCGATTTCTTCGGGTTTGCAGAATTCGTCGACATTTTGGCGCTTCGCCGCCCAGGCGATCCCGCGCAATAAAATCGCCCGGTAATTTGGTCGTTCAAAGGTCGAATAAAGGTGGCCCGGAATGGTGACAAACGCCCGGTAGTGATCTTTTTCATAAGTCCACATCTGGGCCTGCACCTTCGGTTCGCCATCGCCGGTATCCGTGACGGCGAGGACTTTCACGTCAGGCTGCATGTCGAGATTGTAGTAGATTTCATCATCCATCTTGAAGCCCTTCGCGCCTGCCGTGATCGGGCTTTGGGTGGCACCACGAAATCGAAGTTCCATCATGCCCTCGTGCCATTTGGTTTTTCCCTCAACCCATGCGCCGCCGATGACGGATTTCCACCAGACTGGATCATTGCCGACGACTGCGGTGTGAATCACCACCAAACCACCTCCTCGCTTGGTGAAAGTCGCGAGATGGTCTTTTTGTTCCTGGGTCGCGTTCGCTCCATCCTGCGCATACATGACCAGCACATCAGTTGCCGCGAGTTGTTCTGCCGTTGGCCAATCCTTCGCGCCATCGGTTTTCATGCCACGCTCGGCCAGCAGCTTTTTCCAGTCGTTTAGAAATCGCTCATGCTCATGCGCATTGGGACCATGGGTTTTTTCGCCCCCGCGGATGAAAACACGCAGCGGTTCGGCGGCATTTGTTAGAACGGGCAGGGCGGCAAGCAGCAGAGTAAGAGCGAGTTTTTTCATCGGGAATCACCGGAATGGAACGGAGCGTAATCGTAAATCTTTCGACCTGATCGGCCAAGCTGCGGATTCCAATCCAGATTGACAGGCCCCCCGATTGTTCAAAAGCTGGGGCATGGCTTGTGGCATCATCGTGATCTTTTTCACCCTGCTGGTGTCGCTCGCCGGAGCGCAAAGCCCCGATGATGTGGGCGAGATCGAATCCTCTTCCGCCGAGGCCCTACGGAACATCCAGGTAAACTCCGCGCAGGAAATCGACAAACTGCGCCAGCAATTGATCGCCGCTCTTGAGCGGGCTAGGCAAACCGAACAGGCAGCCGGCGATACCGAGACGGTGGAAGCGTTTGATGACGAAATGGCGCGTATGGCCTTTGATGCCAGCCCATTCGAGAAGCCGTCCAGCGTGGCAGCGATTGCGAAAATCGAGAAAGTCTACGCGACGGAATTTTCCACCTTGGACGAGAAAAAGCAACGGGACATCGTCGCATGGCAAAGCGACTTGGACCAAAAACTGGGCGCCTTGGAGCAACAGTTCCGCTCAGTCGACAACGTGGAAGCCGCCGATGAAATCGCCTCGAAACGCAAGGAACTGCAACAGCGCTCCATCGTCCAAAAAGCCATCGCGGCGGTGGCCACTTTTCAGCCAGCGTCGGATCAACCACCGGAACCGACTCCGCAGCCACCGAGTAACAAACCGTGGAGATATCTGACACACGTGAAATGGGCGAAAATTGAAGGCGGCAATTACTTCAAGGCCATGATTGAACAGCCGCCTGCCATCACCGTGAAAGGGAAGCGATATCGTGAGAGCCAGATTCTCTACTGCCATCCGCCAGGCCGGATCGAATACCAGTTTGACGAACCGATTACCGGTTTCCAGGCCACTGCATGCCTCGAAGAACGATCGATCAAGGGCAGCGTGACCTTCACGATCGAAACCGACGAAGGAGAAGTATTTCGCAGCAAGACGGTGGATCGGAGACACAACCAGGAAGCGATCGAAATCAATTTCCGGCCGACCCGAAAATTGATTTTGCGGACGGATGAAAATGGCAAGAGTGAAGATAATTGGGCATTTTGGTTGGTGCCGCGAATTCGCTGATTCGCCCAACATCCACGAAATCCGGATTTATTCCGGAGAAGCAGCGCATTTTGGTTGGGATTGTTGGTGGATCACCGCTTGATGGGCGTCGTGAAGATCAAATCCGCTAAATTTCTAACCAGTGCCCCGGACTTGCAATCCTGCCCTGAGCCGGGACTTCCGGAAATTGCGTTCATTGGCCGGTCAAATGTAGGCAAGTCTTCACTCATCAACATGCTGGCCAATCGGGCCAACCTGGCAAAAGTCTCCGCAACTCCCGGGGCGACACGGCTCCTCAATTTTTTCACCATGAACGAGAGTTGGTATCTCGTCGATCTTCCCGGATACGGCTACTCTAAGGTCAAGCAGGCAAACCGTGAGCAATTCCACCAAGCGGTGTCCGATTATCTCAGCCAGCGAGTTTCACTGCGATGCATCTGCTTGCTGATCGATTCGCGCCTGCCGCCACAAAAAATCGATTTGGAATTCTGCGATTGGCTCGTCTCTGGAGAGATCCCATTTGTGTTGGTCTTCACCAAAGCCGACAAACTCAAAGCCAGCAAACTTAAGTCAAACGTCGCCACATTTCTGCAACAACTGGAAGAGATGATTCCAAATGAACCGCCGCATTTCATCACCTCGTCGAAAGACCGCTCGGGCCAACGCGAGCTTCTCGGCTTCGTTGAAGAGGTGGTGAATGGATGAGGATTTTAGCGAAGAGTTATCAGGTTTTTGAGTTGGAAAAGTCAGAACAAAATCGAATTTCAGGATACCGCGATTGATGCTGGGCTGGTTAGATGCTGTTATGCAAATAAAACTTTGCACAAGGAGCTAAATCTGAATAGTGTCACCGACATGCTCTACCTCTACGAGGGTTGGAATCCGGTGGCGATCGGCACTCGGACTGGCACCGCCAGCTCGATGGGCACGATGAGCCTCAAATGGACCAACCTGTGGGGACCAGACATTGGATCTTTTGGAAAGGTATCAGGATCTGCCGATTTCCAGGCCCCAGGCGGGGTGGGAGGCTTGTTGGCAAGCAGCTACTACAACTCCTCCACGACCACTCCGGACAATCACTTCGTTCCAAGCTATGACGCGAATGGCAACATTCTCGCCTGGACCAGCCAGACTGGAGCGCTAGCCCGTCAAAACGACTACGATCCATTTGGCAATGTGGTGATGAAACGTAGCCTGCTTTCCGGAGTGCCGGACTTCGGCTTCTCGACCAAACTTCAGGACACTGAGTCAGGTCTACTCTATTTCGGGTATCGTTTCTACGATCCAATCACCGGCAGATGGCCGAGCAGGGATCCGATTGAAGAGGACGGAGGAATCAACCTGTATGGATTCGTGGGGAATGATGGGATGAATCGGTGGGATTTGTTAGGGTTAAAAATCGAAGCTCCGGAACAAGCTAAAGAATTATTAAACAAAGCTAAAAACTTAGATCCTGGACTTAAAAAAATGATCGAGGATCTGGAGAATAGCCCTCATGTAATAAAAATTATATGTGTTGAGTCTGTCAAAAAAGTTCAAGAAATTACTGGTGGCAATGCAAGAATGAGTCCTGATGCAGGCAATATAAAGGATTATGAAAAATCCATGGAAGGAGGTCCCGGGCAAGGGTCAATGATAGAGCTCTACTGCGGCTGCAATGGAGATGAGTATCCACAAGAGGAATTTTATCGCAGCTCGTTAACGGTTTTAGTTCATGAGTTGCAACATTCGTGGGATATGGCAATGGCTAAAGCGGCATTGAAAAAAAATAAGAGAGGAAATGCTGAATATTATACTAATCCTGGTGATTCTGTGCAAGAAAGCGAGCAAAGAGCTGTAAGGACCGAAAATATTGTCCGAGATTGGCTTAATAAGGATATTCGAACCACATATGGGGGAGATCCTGTCACAAATCCGCAAGGGAATTTTTCTCCTGTATATATCCCTCCATCAAAATGAAAGTAGTGAGATTTTTTTTAATTTTAATAGCTATTTTACTGACGGTGTTTTCTTTCCCGACTGCTAAAGGTGAAGAAGCCGATTCAAATGAAGAAATCGTTGTCGAAAATGGGAAGGCTTTCCTTAATGTAAGACGCAATTTTGATTTTAATGGAACCCCTCTTCCTGAAGTAATAGATTATATCAGAATTTTGGCGGCAGAGCATTGGAATAGGTTGATTGAATCTGGTCGAGTTAAAAATGCCCACGTTCAGAAATGGAAAATTAAAAGTGTCGATTTAGATGTGAATTTCTCATTCACTTCTAACAACTCATTGATTTCCGAAGTCCTAGATAAATTGTGCGAAAACATTGGGGCTATCGCGGTGATTGATGAAACAGGATTAATAATCATTCCAAATTCAATTTTTTTAGATAAAGATAAATACGAAAATATTTCAAAGCAGATATATTATAAAAAAATCAAATGAAGCATCACCGGGGTGTAGTGCTCCCTTCGAAGTTGGACAGCCTGAAGTGTTAATCAAGCTGCGTGGTTGCATATGGCCTGGTGGTATTGGTTTGGGGTTTTGTAGTTCAGTGATTGGTGAGGTCAGGTCTAATGACAGAGGGACAGGCCTTCTATGACACTCGCTTGGACCAGCCAGACTGGAGCGCTAGCCCGTCAAAACGACTACGATCCATTCGGCAATGTGGTGATGAAACGTAACCTGCTTTCCGGAGTGCCGGACTTCGGCTTCTCGACCAAACTTCAGGACACCGAGTCGGGTCTACTGTATTACGGTTATCGTTACTACGATCCAATCACCGGCAGATGGCCATCAAGGGACCCGATCGGGGAAAGGGGGGGAATCAATCTGTATGGGTTCGTAGGGAATGATGGGATTAATCAATTCGATTTTTTTGGTCTTGCTGCTACTATCGATGATGCAAATGCAGCATTGGCCAATGGGTTAGACTGCGGATGTTACAAAGCTCATGCAACATTTTCACAGTATGAGACATGGACTAATGGTCCTGATGGAGGTATAAAAGCAGATATATCAATCAGTGCGGTGCCAACTAATAAAGATGGTTGTGCGTGCGATTGCAAAGAGACTAAACTTATTCAGATGGTTAAAACTGAAAATGCTGTGATACCTGATTTCAGACATAGAAGAACTGGAGTCGGTGGTTGGAGAATTGATGCAGAAGAGCATCTTCCATATCCTTTCGTTTCTGATACTAGTCATGCTAGTACTTCCGGTTTGAATGGACATATAAATGATACGCCTGGCAATAGGCGAATTAAGAGTAGTGGTAGTTCGATGAGGTTTACCGCAGTGACGTGTTTAGTCTGTTCAGATCCAAATGCTGCAGATAAGGGCAAGGTGTTGGCGTGTGTCAGCTGGGGATACACGATGGCTCAAAATAGAAATGGAGGGCCTACAGGGAGTAAGATAGTAAAGTTGATGAAGCCATATCTTCAGTGTGGAAATAATCAAAGCTTGAATAAGGCATTAAATGATGCTGTGAAACAGTGGAATGTTGCAGAGGGGCGTAATAAAGTCGAATTTGAGTTAAATGGTCGGTAGTAATATTGATGTAAGTAATTTCTTTGGGATATGAAAAAAATATTATTGATAATAACTTGGATTTGCTTCCTTATGGGTATTTGTTCTTGTGATAAAAGCACAGATGCTCGCCCACGGCGAATTCATGAGGTAATAGATAAAGATTCTCTGGAGGATTATAACCCATTTGATGATAATATTGAAATACAAGATTTTGAAGAATCAATTAAGAGGATTTCTGGGGATTGGATATCAGAAGATCATGCATTGAAGCTATATTTCACAAATGACAAAATGTCATTTAAATATGATTATCATCCGAATGATTTGGAGTATTTATCGCTTCTGGACGGGATGAGTTTCAAAGTTAATGAAACTCTGAGTTTTGAAATTAATGATATTGTATATGATATATATTGGGTTCCGGAGGAGCCTGATAATATGCGGCTCACTGCAAAATCTTCATCATCTAATTTGATTAATGGTATAACTTTACGGAGAAATGAAAGTGAGTGACGCATGACAGGACAGGCTTTTATTAATATGGTAATATGATGCATCTTAATGACAAAGGGACAGGCCTTTAGTAAGAATCGAGCTTGTCGAATTTTTCAACTTGGGTAGGGTGTAGGGTAGGGTGTAATGACAAAGAATGACAAAGGGACAGGCCTTTAAAGGAATGACAAAGGGACAGGCCTGAATGGCACGGGATTAAGCGGTTTTCTTGTAGCGGCTGCGGTGGAAGACTTCAACGTATTCTTGGCGCGGGGTGTTGAGCAGAGGGTGATTTTTCGGTCGC
>NZ_JAENIJ010000099.1 GCF_016595435.1 Luteolibacter pohnpeiensis | reverse complement strand
TAGATGGAGGAGCTTTGCGGGACGATGAATTCCTCAAGCAATTAAAAAATGGAAGAGGATAACAAGGCGTGTGTGGCAACGGCGAACAAGCTCGCGAGTTCGCTTCGCTCTAGATGCTCGACACCGCCGTGCCACCACTCTAACGTTAGGCAAAAACCTTTCCTCCGCTTATGAGACTCAAATGGGAATACAAAACGCTGAAAATTCCGACAGATTTTGGTTTCTTCTCGGGCACCGATTTCGATTCTGATCGGTTGGCAGAGCTACTGAACGGACAAGGTTCAGAGGGATGGGAGTTGGTATCCGTTTTCGACATTGAAAAGGTCAAAGGCGGCTCGAAGTTTGTTGTAGCTGTTATGAAAAGACCTTCGGAATAACATGATGATGACGACTAGGCCGTCCAATACTGCAGCGAGAGTCTCATACTATACGCTACTTAATTTTATGGGTTTTGCACTCTCCAGCCACCGTTACTGTTCGAAAATGAAGACTGAGCCTAACAAGCCGCTAGAGCCAACTCCTACAGCTGTCACGCATCGTGCTTTCGCACGCTCCGTGCCAGCCTCCGGAGCGGCTCATCTTTAACGTTATGCTAAAAAATGAGACTCCTGCTCACCGCCATTTTCTTGATGCTGCCTGTAGCAATCTTCGCAGATCAGTCCAAGGCTGTTTATGCTGACGAGGCAGCGGCGAATGGCTTCACCCTCAAGAAGTCCGAGCTGAATCTGGGAGTCATTCAAGTAGTCGCCACCCTGCCACAAGGAACGACGAGCGTCGGACTCATTATTCGGGGTTCGGACGACCAGTTCATTTCAAGTTCCGCGTTGGAGATCAAAGACAATCGATGCAGCGCAATTCTTGCTCAGGCAGCGATTGGAAACTCGTCATTCGTGACCCCCTATGTTGCGAAGAGTGAGGACGAGACGACCGAGCTCTACTTCGGAAAAACCAAGGCAGAACAAGGCAGCGCACACCAATCCACTACCCGTCCCGAGTCGAAATCTGAATGACCATTCCAACCTTTAACCCTGAAGTCGAAGCGCGCCCCCGGTAGTGGATGGGTGGCTTTTGACGTTCGCTCGAGAATGAAACGCAAGATGCGACTCTGCACCATCCTCTATGCCCTCACCCTCACGTGCTGGGCTCAAGATCCTGTGATTCTGAGCAGCGAGAGCCTGAACAACACAGTAGATGCCACAGCGATTGGGCAGTCCTTCACAATTACTCAATCAATCACTTTGTCGTCAGTAGGAGTGTGGGTGAAGAAGATCGCCGGTGGTGCACCATTCGAGCTTTCGGTTCAGCCCTACGACCCGTGGAACAACGCTCAGGGTGAAGCGGTTTTCTCAGCGACCGTTCCTGCGAGCGGTATTCCTGATGGATCTGGTGGTGGGTGGGTCGAGGTTCCGATTTCGCCACCCCTCCAGATCTCTAACCCAGGGATCTACTCAATTCTTGCCGACACAGACTCCCAAGGTTTCCCGGATGGTTACAACGAGTATGGGGTTGCTCTTGGGGACTCGATTCAAGGAGGTGTGAGGTTTACCGGGGGACACGGACCAATCGTCACAGAACTGGTTTTCAGAATGCGTGGCTCAGCTCCACCAGGTGCGTTTACGCCGCCGTTGCCAAGCGTTCCGAAGATTTCCGGACCGATCGTAGAGGACTACTATGAGTTTGCAGTTCGTGCTATGCGGAAGCGTTTTACCTACACTTGGGACACCGAGGTCGATGTCGTGTATATCGTTGAGAATTCGAAGGACATGTCACTCTGGTTTGACGACGCCTACCTAGGCACAGGCGCGCAAATGAGTGCTACGATTCGGAACACGTTTTGGGACACTCAGTATCTTAGGGTCACGGCAAAGTTGTTGGGCGATTACCGCAAATGAGCGAACAAGGCGGCGCTCCTAACACCTGCCCAGCCGCGAGTTCAATTCTTCATGGCCATTAAACCCTTAACCCACAGTCGAAGCCTCGCCCAAGGGCAGGCGTAGGAGGCCTTTGACGTTCTCTTGGATGCGGGGGTTTGGTGTAAGTGATCATAGAGAAAGAGCGTGGTAATCTAGCTGCAGTCTCCCGGAGAGTGCCAGCTTGAATTTTA
>NZ_JAENIJ010000098.1 GCF_016595435.1 Luteolibacter pohnpeiensis | reverse complement strand
GAGTTCATGATCGAGGAAGGCATGGCGACCGAAGAGGAAATGTGGAACACCGAGCAATCGGACATTACCGACATCAAGAGCGAGGCGCGGTTGCGGCTGATCTTCGACACCAACGTGCGCCAGGCCTACGGCTACGGAAAGTGGAAGCAGGGCCAATCTCCGGAAGTCAAAGCCGCCTACCCAGCCGCAAGGCTGATCCGGGAAAGGGGAGTGACCACGCCACGCCCAAGGCACCAAGCGAACCTCGGCGAGATCCGCCACAAAGACGACCCATGGTGGGCACAGGAAATGAATGATCCAAAGATCGGAGGTTTTGCTGTGCCGTGGGGACCGTATGGATTCAACTCCGGCGTGGATCAGGAAGACGTGCCGCTCGAAGAATGGGAAAAGCTGCTTGCCAAGCAGAGCGCACCTCCGCCTCCAGAATCTCCCCAACCGGAACCCGGCCTGAACGAAGGCCTATCCGCGAGCACGTCCAAGATGGACCCGGAGATCAAGCGGCGGTTGCTGGCGGAACTCCGAGCAACCGGGGAAGAGCGGGCGAAGATCATAGAGGACAATGATCGGTTTTATTTGCAGCTGGAAAAGGGTGATGGCTGGTCTCAATTTCAATTAGGGAATGATTGAACAGTGATCTCCATATTAGCTTTGCCGAGCAATTCATGGATGCTTTCGACATTCGAATCGATTCGCCTTATCGGAGATAAACAAACGAAACCACTGCACGGTGTGTTTAATTGTGTGATCTCCTCTTCTCCTTCGTAAGTTGTGTAATCAATGAGTAGCTCACACTGAATCTTGAAATCGGCAACACCTGTTGTTTTTTCAATTCGGAGTTTATCAAACTCAAGAACGTCTAACCGAAGATCAGATATGCAAGCGTCTACATGGCGTCCAGGCGAGTAGATAATATCTACGAATCTTCCTCTTAATACGGATCGAAGTTCTCGTTTAAAACTGTTAGAAAATAAATCACATCTAACAACTCTGCTAAATGATTGTTCCATTAACCTCGAACACTTGCTTGATTGTGAATCCGCATCAAGTCTGAATTTGAAATAAATGGGACCACTCGCCCAGGTGGACCTTTCCTCGGCCCTGAGGCTTCGCTGGATGCGTGAAGCTTCTCATTTCTGCCGCATCTTTCCAGCCATTGCCGGACGCTGTTCCGACTGAAATCGTCTACATTCCCGAAGGCGAACACGCGATCCATCCCACGGTCGATGGCAAGCCGAAGGAAATCACCGTGAAGGTGCCGCCTCAGCGCGGAGCCGCGATTGCTGCGAGTCTTCAGGCCGATCTTTCCCGGCGCTTGGCGGATAACGTCCGACCGATCATCGACTTCGACCACAAGCACCGTGGACCGGCGGCGGGGATTCCGGCGTCGTTTCGCTATGAGGCGGGCAAGGGGATTGTGATGGCGCTCGATTGGACGCGGGCCGGACGGGAAGCGATCGAGGGCAAGGATTTCTCCTACTTCTCGCCGGAGTTCCTGCTCAACGAAGACGGCACTCCAGGTGGCTTGCCGAGCCGGGGACCACTCGGAACCCTGTGCAACAACCCGGCTTTTCGGACAATTCCCCGTATCGCCGCAAGTGACGCGGCTCCCACTCAAGAACCGAAACAACCGATCACACCCATGAGCCAATTTCTCATTCTCGCCACTTGCGGCCTCCTCAACCAATCCGAAGCTGCCCGCGACGACGCGGAAACTCTCGCCCGTCAGCGCGTCTCTGCGATGCGATCCGATGCGGAAACCCTGCGCACCGTGCAGGCGTCGCTCACCGACGTGACCGCCGAGCGCGATCAGCTAAAGACGAAGCTGCAAGCCGCCGAGACGAAGCTGGCCGACGGACGCAAGGAACAAGGCGAATCCCTTTTCCAACGTGCCGTTAAAGCGGGACTCGCCGCGCCGAAGGACGAGGTCAAAAAGGCCGAATACGTCCAGGCCGCTGAGTCGGAAAACGCGCTCGCGATCAAGTTCATGACCGAGCGGATCGAAGCCGCTGAAGCGAACCCGACCGACCCAATCGAACGGCCAATCGTCCGCGCTACGGGTCAGGATGTGCCAGGCGCAACCAACGTCGAGGCCCGGGCGAAGCAACTGGTTGCCGCCGGTGA
>NZ_JAENIJ010000097.1 GCF_016595435.1 Luteolibacter pohnpeiensis | reverse complement strand
CTCCAAACCACCTAAAAACACCCGACCTCAGCCACTCAAAAGAATCCCAAAAAACTCAATTTACGGTTGATCTTTCAACGCAGCATCTTGTTCGCCTTGGTTTTGTTGATGTGCATAGTCACGGCTTCAGGGTTGAAGCTGCCCCGATAAACTCCTCCCGGCATCGCAGCAACTTCTCAAAAGAGTCGTTGTCGAATGGCGCTGAGCAGCCGCTGCAATTGTAGGCTGTCTTAGCCGCGTTCTCGGCAACGTAAGCAATCAGTGAATCCAAATCGGACTTCCCGTAGACCTCGTCTCTCAGAGTGATGTTCACTCGTATTGCGTTGAACTGATCGTGTGCTTCTGACCAACGGGGCGCGTCTCGGAGAATCTCGACGAGCTGGTCATACTCAGCGCGCGGAGTAACCATTGGTAACAGCTCGTCGAGAATCGCAAGTGCCCGAGCGGCATGCTCTGGTTTGTAGTCCATGGTCTTCTGGCGAACGTCAAAGCACACACACCGCCTGACGGCAGCCGCGCGTTGACTGTGGGTTGAGGGTTGTCATCACGATAAGAATTCGATTCGGAGCGGGTCAGGCGGTTGTCGTGCTGCGCCTTGTTCGGCTTTGTTTGTTAGAAGGTTGAGCCGGCTGCTCGAAGTGCGTCGAGCAATCGGTCAACCTCTTTGGAGTTGGAGATGGTTCGAATCACGATGAAGAGCCCGGCACCAGCTCGATTGGCGAAAGTCAAATAGCGGCGCGGCCGAATGAAGGCTATCACAAGCAGTAGACCGGTGAATGCGAGCACTCCCATCAAAAGGAGCAAGAACGTCCTCACCTCAGATGGCTCCAAGAATCGAAAGAATACCGCCGCTACGATCGATAACCCGACTGTGGCCAACCCCTGACGAAATGCAGGTGCTCGCCGCTCGAGAACAATCGGCTTGGGGTTCACCTCCGAGATCGGAAATGAGAACTCCTGGCGTCCCTGAAGGTAGATCTTACCGACCGCGTTCAGCTCGCCATCTTCGATGGTGTAGGTGAAATCGCTCTCCGGCGACTTGATGCGAATCGGGTCCATTGATTCTTTGCAGAACGTCAAAGGTGAGACACGTAGACGGATGGCGCGACTCGTGCGTCAGCACGAGGCGTGACAGCTGTCGGAGTTGTCTCTAGCGCCTTGTTAGGCTCATTTTTCATTCTGCGTTTCTTAGGTATTCGGTAGAGCGATCTTTGCCGTGCCCGCGTAGATCCTGCCCCCAATCAACATATAGTCTGCTGAAATCGGAACTATAGGTCAGCTTCGATCCAAAGAAAGTGGACGCAGAGGGGACGATCAAGGGCACCTCCAAATCATTCTTTTTCGGAGATGCGATGCCAACGAAAACAGCCTTATCTTCCGTTTTGGACATCGGAGACCAATAGACAGCACCATCACGCTTGATAATCACGAAGTCGGGCTTACTGCCAGAATACGTGCCCTGCATCGTTTTTGGCACGGCGGAGCAGCCGACGAGAAAACAGCAGGCGGCAAGTAGGAGGGTTTTCATATTTCTGCCTAACGTCAAAGATGAGCCAGACGGTTGCTTGGCGCAGAGCCTGCGAAAGCAGGATCTGTGACAAGCAATCGGCTTGGCTCTAGCGCATGGTTAGGCTCATTTTTCATTCTTCCGATTAATAAGTGAATCGATATGCACCTTAGTGGCCGGTGTTTCGCTGCCGAAGTGCATGCTGACAGATTTATGTTCGGCGCCAATGGTAACGACTGCGCCACTGCGATACCATCGAATTCTCTGGATGCTCGAAAATGGAATGATCTCCGTTCGGTTCGGTAGCACGAGCCGTATTCCTTCGGTCGAAATGATGTATCGCTTCGGCATGCGGCGAGACGCACAAAACACCCCGGGCGCAATTATTGCGATGAGTGCTATGCCGGTCAACGTGACGGCGAGCGAAACAGGCACGAAAGCCAAGAACACGCATAAGATAAGCACAAGGGCGACAACTCCGACTCCGATGAGGTGGCTGCGGCCTCTGCATCTGACATTTAAAGACGGAGTAGTCATGATTCTTTATGCCTAACGTTAAAGTGGTGGCACGGCGGTGTCGAGCATCTAGAGCGAAGCGAACTAGCGAGCTTGTTCGCCGTTGCCACACACGCCTTGTTATCCTCTT
>NZ_JAENIJ010000096.1 GCF_016595435.1 Luteolibacter pohnpeiensis | reverse complement strand
ACGAAGATCCGGGATTTGATGCAGTCGCGCACCGGCATCGAGTTCAACCGCGACAACGCCTACGCCGTGGTGATGTGGGTGGTGAAGAATGCGAATGCCTACTTTGACGCCCAACTGATCGAGACTTACGAGACGATGGTCGATCTGGCTAACGTCGAGAACTATGTCTCTAACAAGCGGGTGTTCCAGTGGAACCGCTTTCGCTACGACACGGCCCAAGACGAGCGAGGCACGCATTTCCGGCTCAAGGTCGGGCACCGGATGGTGCTGGAGTATCTTGGCGGGCTTGAGGGGGGGTATAGCGAATCGAGTCGCGGGATTTCCAAGCGAGCGGCCGACTTTGTTTGCGATCTGATTGTATGTGCCAGAAACCTCGGTTTTGAGGTCCTGGACCAAGGGCCAGTCGAGTATGAATGGAAGGACAGCACGGCTCGCACGATCCGCTTCAAAACAGCCGGTGGAAAGGTCGAGTCCTTGCTGCGAGTGCGGGCGTTCTTCAATCGGAACGTGCACCTGCAATGCCATCCTGAGCTGATCCACGCGTTCAACGTTCAGCATGGAAAGCTCAAGGGGTGGCTGCGAAACGATGCGGAAGCAGCGGCAGAACTGGAGATCCCGCAGGAAACCGCCGCGAAGCATTTTCAGAGCGGATTCCGTCTAACAACCACGTCCGCATTCCCGATGCTGATGTCAGGGGAAAGGGGTGTGGCATGAGTGAGGAAGCTCCAATGCTGCCGTTCTTCGAACGAATGGAAGCGAAATCCCGAGAGGTGAGCCACAGAGCCAGAATCAAGGCCGCTATCCGGATGATGAGAATTAGTTGGCCGGAGTGGCGTGGGCCGCGGGTCAGTGAATCACTTGAGGGTCGCTGCTCTGTCGGGCACTGCATTGTGTATTCAGAGACTCACTCGGAAAATCGATACTTCTATTGTGCTCCATGCAGAATTTTAGAGATCGGTCCCAAGCTTGAATGGGTGCGGGCAGTGATCGACTACCCTCCTGATGCCGCCCCTTGGGTTTTGGAGGGCAATGGAACCATTCTAAGACTCGACATCACTGAAGTCCGGCCACCGACTGACGAACTCTGGAAAATCAGAAACAGCGAGAAGGAGGTGGCATGAATAATCCTCCCGTCATTTTCAAAGTCGTTCCGCTGGGCAAGCCGAGAATGACCCAGCGCGATCGCTGGAAAAAGCGGCCCGCCGTTCTTCGCTACCATGCTTTCAAGGACACGTTGCGGGCACGTCTGGTCGATCTGCCACACCTGCGGAAACTGATCGATAGCGGCACCATCCATGGCTTGTCCTGGACGGCTTACTTTCCGATGCCTCCGAGCTGGTCGAAGCGCAAGCAAGCCTCGCTTGCAGGTGCATTGCATCAGCAAAAGCCGGACCGCGACAACATCGACAAGGCCATCCTCGATGCGCTTTTCACCGACGATTCGGGCATTGCCTCCGGACGCATTGAGAAGCGCTGGGACGATGGCAAAGGCCCACGTATTGAAATCACTTTTGAGTTCGATCCTCACCCGGCGACGGCCCCGGGCAACCAACCCGTCCTTTTCTGAAATGGCAGAATTACCTTACATGCAGTTTTTTCCGGCGGACTACCTCCGCGACACTGAAATCCTTTCCCTCTCTGCGCAGGGCGGGTGGATGCGCATGCTGTGCAGCATGTGGCACCCATCCCGGCGCGGTGTGCTGAGTCTGCGCCTGCAAGCAATGGCTCGTCTGCTCCATGCGAGTGAGCAGGCCACCAAGAGCATTATTCAAGAGATCGAGGAATGTGATGTTGCAGACGTTGAATGGGGTGGCCATAGGGAGGCTATTAGCCCCGCTGATATCGGGATGGTAACCATCACCTGTCGGCGGATGGTTCGGGATTGGGAAAAGGCCACCAGCGAGAAGAAAACGCTTTCAGATGCAGGAAGACGTGGGGCCGCTAAAAGGTGGGGCAATAGGGGAGTAAATAGCCCTCCCAATGGGGAGGTGAATAGCCCCCCTAATAGCAATCCAGAAGCCAGAAACCAGAAGGATAGGGAGAGAGAGATAGCGCAGGCGCAAGAGCCAAACACAACGCTTCCGAGATCCAATCGAAGACCCACGCTTGCCCAGGCAAAATCAGCAGCGGCGACCATCGGCGTCACGGCGGAGCTCGCCGACGAATGGTGGCATG
>NZ_JAENIJ010000095.1 GCF_016595435.1 Luteolibacter pohnpeiensis | reverse complement strand
AATCACCCACCAGTATGGATCAAGCAACTCGATGAGTGACTGGCTTTCAAGGCTTGACACCGTCTATGATTCCACTAGTAGTTTTACTGTGGCTGGGTATTCGTATATTGGCTCCGATACCACGGTGATGTCCAATGGGACGACGCTTTACGCGAGAAATGTAACCCCGGATGCCTGGAACTGGATGGTGCGGGTGGTGGATGCCAATGCGAGTGTTCGGGGTTCCTCTTCCTCGGCCAGCACGGCGACGATGGACGTGAGCTACGCTTATGACGGCTTATTCCGCCGGACACGCAAATCGTTTTCAGGGACCTCGCGGCCAAGTGTCGATTACTACTGGAACGAGCAATGGAAATGCATTGAAGATCGCAACCCGTCGAACAGCTCGCTGAAGAACGAATACCTATACGGCGGTCGTGGTCGCAACGACCTGGTCGCTCGGAACGCAATCAGCGGAGCAAGTGTGAACCGGAAATACGCGGTATGCGACAACATGAGCAGCAAGGTATCGATCACCGACACCTCTGGAGTGATCGTTGAGCGCTACCGCTACGTTGTATTTGGTGGAGTGACGGTGCTGACGCCATCATTCAGCGTGCGGACAAGCAGCCTGTATAACTGGACGACGATGTTCCACGGTGAAGACGCCGACCTTGAGACGGGCTGGTATAACTACGGCTACCGGTATTACCTCACCGAGCTGGGCAGATGGCCAAGCAGGGATCCCATCGGAGAACAAGGCGGATTTAATCTTTATGCATTTGTGAGGAATGACTCGGTCAATCAGGCTCACTACTTAGGTCTTCTCGGTGCTAGGTTTGCCCCCGAGCTGATTAATCAGGCGATGAAGAAATGCGATAAGCTTAATAATAGAGATCAATGTGTAACGTTCTGTAATGTCGGCGCTGCAGCCACCGCCGACGGAGCTTTTACTGCCTTTGCTATTGGGATGGCTGCATGTGCGGGGCTAAGCGCTGGATGTGCTATCGCGTTATGTATACTTGAAGCTCACATTGATATCAAAAATGCCTCTTCACGCATTGCGGGTGCCAAAAAGGAGTGTTTGGAGTCATGTGATAAATGTCCAATTATTCTCGGATAATGAAAAATGTAATGCTTCTAATATTGCCTGCGATAGTGATATTCTGCTGGTTTGTTTATACTCGTAATACTTTAATGGTCGTATTGTCCATTCTTGGATTTGGGTCTCTTTTGATTTCAGAAAATTTCGAATCAGTTCATTGGAGTATTAGCTTTATTCCGTTGGTAGGGCTGGTGCCAACTTTTTATTTTCTCAAGGATGTATTGTTACTTGTGCATAAGAAGTAAACTTGAAATATCAGAAAAATACTATCGTGGCATGCTACCCAAAATTGAACAATTGCTATGAAAGCTTGGAGCATTTTTAATACTCTGTGCGCGATTGTGTTTTTTTTCGTGTGCGGTGCAGGCGTTTTCATGAACGAGAACCTTCTGAGTAGGATCGGATGCGGTGCCTTTGCGGCTCTGACGTTGATTCATTTGGCACTGAGAACGATGAGTGGACTTAAACTGAAGGAAAGTTTGAACGAGGAGTCGCAGGAGAAGATGAAATCGGAATAGTCGAAATGGTCTTTGTAATAGTTGCAGCCAACTGCAGTGGGCGTGCCAACTGGTAATCATGCCAGGTTTCTGATCGGAGCTTCTTGATAGAGCCAGCTGCGTAGCCTTCGCAAAAATCGAATGATCCTCTGAGGGTTCGCTGGAAGGCCTAGTTGATGAAGTTTCTCGCATCTTGGCGGGGGGGGCTTCCCGATTTTTGCGTGTTATCGGCGTAATTTCACCATGATAATGGCACGACCGCCAAAGTGGTCTACGCACGTTCGGCCGGAGATGGTTACAGCAACCGGCTTGAATCGATCACCTACCCGTGTGGAAGGGAAATCACCCACCAGTATGAATCAAGCAATTCGATGAGTGACTGGCTTTCAAGGCTTGACACCGTCTATGATTCCACTAGTAGTTTTAGTGTGGCTGGGTATTCGTATATTGGCTCCGATACCACGGTGATGTCCAAAGGGACGACGCTTTACGCGAGAACCGTAACCTGGGATGCCTGGAATCAGATGGTGCGGATGGTGGATGCCAATGCGAGTGTTCCGGGCTCCTCCTCCTCGGGCAGCACGGCGACGATGGACGTGAGCTATGCCTATGACGGCTTGTTCCGCCGG
>NZ_JAENIJ010000094.1 GCF_016595435.1 Luteolibacter pohnpeiensis | reverse complement strand
TTGATATCGGTGGTGAAGTGAAGGTTTTTCCCCCGGGCAGCGGTGACCACCTCGTCCAAGCCAGGCTCATAAACCGGCAGCACATCGGAATTCCAGGCGGCGATGCGTGCTTCATTGAAATCGCAGACCGTGACTTGGATGTCCGGGCATTTCGCGGCGATCATGGCCATAGTCGGGCCGCCGACGTAGCCGGCGCCAAGGCAGCAGATGTTTTTTACGGTGATGCTCATGAGGTGTTGTTAGGAGTGCTGAAACGGGTTATCCGCGCATGTGATCGCGGAGTGAGTAAAAGAGGAAAAGTGAGTTATAAGTGAAGTAACGGCGGAACAGACGGCGCGGTTCCATGGCGACCCGATATGCCCATTCAAGCCCCAGTTTTTGCAGGAATGATGGGGCTTGTCGGACCTCGCCGGCGTGGAAAGCAAATGCGGCACCGATGCCGAAATAAACGCCAGGAGGAAGTAGATCTTTGTATTTTGCAATCCACAGTTCCTGTTTCGGGCAGCCGAGACCGACCCAAATCAGATTGGCTCTGGATTCCTTGATTTTCCTGCAAATGTTCTCGAATTCATCTTCGGGCCACTCGCCAAAAGGAGGTGAGTGAACACCTGCAATCGAGGCATTGGGAAACTCTTCGCTAAAATGGCTGCGAAGTTTGTCCAAGGTGCTTTGTTGGCCGCCGAGAAGGAAATGCCGGTAGGGTGAATCGGGCTGATTGGTCGCCTTGAGCGTTTCCAGCATCAAGGTCGGGCCGTAGACCCGGTCGGTCAGTTTTTGCTGAGGATCATCCAATTTGGAGTTCAGAAGCCAAACGAGAGGCATGCCGTCCGGGCAAATCAGATCGAATCGCTCCATCGCTTCGCCGAATTCCTTGTTGCTGCGAGCAAGTGCCGCAACGTGCGTGTTTGCAGCTTCAACGGCGAAGGTCCGGTTGGATTGCTTCGCATGCTCAAGGATCCAGTCCACTGCGCCCGCATAAGTGGTCGCGGCGACAGGCAGGCCAATGAGTGGAACTGTCAGCATATCAGAGGGATCAGGAATTCGTGGATTGCGTGCAGGCCTCGTAGATTTCCCTGAGGATGTCGTTGATGGAGTAGTTATACTTCCAGTCAGGATAATGATTTTGGAACCGGCGGACGTCGCTGATATACCAGATGTGGTCACCGATCCGGTTGTCCTCCATGTAGGTGAAATCGAGTTTGTTGCCGGTCATCTCCTCGCCGATCCGGATGGCCTCCAACATCGAGCAATTGGAATGGCGGCTGCCACCCATGTTATAAACCTCACCGGAGCGAGGGTTTTCGTAGAATGCTAAAAATGCATCGACCAGATCATGGGCGTGAATGTTGTCGCGGACTTGTTTGCCTTTGTAGCCGAAAATCCGATACGGGCGCTTTTCGACAATGCACTTCATCAGATAGGCGAGGAACCCATGCAGTTCCGCTCCAGCGTGTGAAGGCCCCGTGAGGCATCCGCCGCGGAAAACGGCGGTCTTCATCCCGAAGTATTTGCCATATTCCTGAACCATCACATCGGCCGCCACTTTACTGGCTCCAAAAATCGAATGCTTGGTGTGATCGATCGACATCGATTCATCGATCCCGATGTGAAATGGGTGCGACTCTTCGATTTCCCAGCGATTTTCCAGTTCGATCAGCGGCAGCAGGTTTGGAGTGTCGCCGTAGACCTTGTTTGTGCTTGTGAAAATGAAAACCGCTTCAGGACAGTGCAAACGGGTTGCTTCCAGAATGTGCAGAGTCCCAGTCGCGTTAACCCCGAAATCCGTCAAGGGTTCACGGGCGGCCCAGTCATGTGAAGGCTGGGCTGCCGTGTGAATGACGAGTTTGATATCGCTGCCAAATTCTTTGAAAATCGCCTCGGTGGCTGCCCAATCACGGATATCCACCGCTCTAGGAAGGTAGTTTGGCAAGCTATCGGTAAGCGAGCCGTTGTTCTTCTTCGTCGATGCTTCATCGCCGAAGAAGTAAGCCCGCATATCATTGTCGATGCCAACGACGGTGAAGCCTTTGGCATGGAGTGCTTTGGTGGATTCTGAACCGATTAGTCCAGCCGAGCCGGTGACAATGGCGATATTCATAAGATGATTCGGATGCTAAACCCAATGTCTGAGGCGACTACTCCTTGGCAACGGCGACGTGGTGGCCGTGTTGTTTGAGGAGGGCGTGGCGGCGGGCTTTGTCGAGGTCGGAGGCGACCATTTCGGCGCACATTTCCTCAACGGT
>NZ_JAENIJ010000093.1 GCF_016595435.1 Luteolibacter pohnpeiensis | reverse complement strand
GGCGTATCATCGGCTGCCGCTGCCATCACGGCGCGGGTGTCGATGTAGTTGTTAGGCCATGACGTGAGGAAATACTCCCGCGCCTTGGCATAGGCATTGTCGGAACCGGGAACGAGTTGCTGCTCTTCGTTTGAACAAACCAGCCGCTCACCGTTCCAGCTCATCGTCCGGCGTCCGGGCATGCCAATGTGAACGAAGCGGCCATCCGAGCTGCCGGTCGATGCCACCAGCCGTTCTGCGGTGATCGCGATCTGTGACAGCCGCGAGGCGTTGTTTTCACCCTGCCAGAAGATGAAGGTTTTCCCAGTGTGGGGATCGTCGTTGGCGGCGAGGTATTCGATCATCGCCTCCACTTCCTGCGACTGACCGCCGCCGTAGCTGCGGGTTGTTAGAGTGCGGTCACCCAGTGCCACCTTGAGGCTGCTGTTGAGCTTGCCCGGCATCGAGTCGCCTTCCATCACGATCTCGTAGCCACTGCGCGATGGCACCGCCACGCCCCGGCTATCCAGCGCAATTGCTGCAGCCGTTTCGCTCTTGTCGGTCCGGCGCACTTCCCACTCGGAAGCCATGCTGGTGCAAGGAAGCGCGATCGCGCCGCCTGCTGGCACCGTGATGATTTCCCGCCTGGCCACCGGTCCCCAGGCACCACCGGTTTTGATCACTTCGTCACCGGTTGTTAGAGATAGTCCGCCGACTTCTCCGGCGGCGGATGCTTCCCACAGGTCGCCATCGATCGCGTTTTCGGGGAATCCATCTGCGGGGTCAAATTCACCCCGGAAAAACCATTCGCCGTCCGTGCCGCCTTTGATCCAGCGCGATGGCATGTTGCCGCCGCCCGCCGGTTGATAGGCCATAAATACGAGCCTATCGCCCGCCTTAAACTCAAGACCGCGAAACCATCCGTCCGCGTTTGCCACCCAGAAATCCTTCCAGATATTCGGATACCCGCCGGGCGCTTGTCGGTAAACCCATGCGCCACCCGTGTAGACCATCAGATCGCCACGGCGCATGGTATCATCACCAATGGTTAGAGTGCCGCTGTAACCCTGAAACTCGTAGAAGTCGCCCTCGTTGAAATTGCCCGCAGGCGGCCAGCTCGACTCGGATGTTAGACCGCCCAGGTAGTTGATCGACGGCGCAACCGATGGATCAAACGGTCCCCGGTAGCGTTGACCACGCACGAACAAGCCGGAGCTTTGGCGGAAATCCAGTGAAGCATCGGACGTGTTCACCCCGGACAGAACCGAGGTTTTCCGTGGCGACAAGGTCACCCAGCCCGGCCCGGTTCGGACAAAAATCTGCGCGTGCTGGGGTCGGTATTGATCCAGTTGAAAATCGACCTGATCCACGGCGGTTTCGCGAACGATCTCCGGATCCAGTTTGGGCTTGGTCACCGAGGCGTCGGCCAGTTGCACCGTGGTGATGCTTCCCGGGTTAGTGCCGGGGATGGCAAGGCCCGGAATGATGGTTTCACCGGTGTCTTTAACCGCGAAACAGTATCTCGAAAACGGGAACGACTCATCCTCGATGGTAAAGAGGAAGCCTGGCCGATCGGTGCGGAATTTGAATTGTCCGGAAAGCGGGGCGACTTGCTCCTGCAGCGTGGTCAGCTCGGTGGCGTTGGCCTTTTCCGCAAGCGCGGTGACGAGCGACGGCGCAAAGGGCGCGATGACGGCAGCGATGAGCTTCAATTGTCCGGTAGCGGTCATGCCACCAGCAAAGCGCAAAAACGGATCAAAGAAACCGACAGAATAGGCTTCGCCGCCATATTCGAAGTTTTCGACGATCGAGAAGGGCGAGGTTTTTGACTCCTGCCTGAGCATCCGGCCCGTGAGATCGCCCGGGACTTTGCTCCAGAGCGTCTCCCCTGCCTCGCGGTAGTAGCGGCCATTATTGTCGTCCTTTTCGCTATCGGCGAAGACATAGCCAAACTCGGTTTCACCGGAGGCATTCGCCTCTGCGGGAAGGTCCGCCTTGTTGCGACGGGCATAGGCATCGCCGTTCTCGATCGCAATATTCGCCGCAGCTGCCAAGGCCGCCGCTTGTGAAGCGGATAGAGCCGCCGCCGTCGCCGCCGCGCTGGAAGTGTTGGCCAGTGATTTGGAGGTTGCGGCAGATTCCGCCGCCTCTGCGGCCAAAGCATCGGCTGCAGTTGTGTCTCCGGGCGGGCCTTGATCTCCGGTTTCGCCTTTCGGCCCACGCTGGGTGGCTTCGTAATCGGCGTAGGTCTTGCCAGCATTTTCCGGCTTCGAGAGCCACAGGTCAAAAGCACTGCGCCCCGGCGGGCCGGATTCGAGTTCAACGG
>NZ_JAENIJ010000092.1 GCF_016595435.1 Luteolibacter pohnpeiensis | reverse complement strand
CCGTTGAACTCGAATCCGGCCCGCCGGGGCGCAGTGCTTTTGACCTGTGGCTCTCGAAGCCGGAAAATGCTGGCAAGACCTACGCCGATTACGAAACCACCCAGCGTGGCCCTAAAGGCGAAACCGGAGATCAAGGTCCGCCCGGAGACACAACTGCTGCCGATGCTTTGGCTGCCGAGGCGGCGGAATCTGCCGCGACTTCCAAATCACTGGCAAACACTTCCAGCGCGGCTGCGACGGCGGCGGCTCTATCCGCTTCACAAGCGGCGGCTCTGGCAGCTGCGGCGAACATCGCAATCGAGAATGGCGACGCCTACGCTCGTCGCAACAAGGCGGACCTTCCCGTAGAAGCAAATGCCTCCGGAGAAACCGAGTTTGGCTATGTCTTCGCCGATAGCGAAAAGGACGACAACAATGGCCGCTACTACCGCGAGGCAGGGGAGACGGTTTGGAACAAAGTCCCCGGCGATCTCACGGGCCGGATGCTCAGGCAGGAGTCGAAAACCTCGCCCTTCTCGATCGTCGAAAACTTCGAATACGGTGGCGAAGCCTATTCTGTCGGTTTCTTTGATCCGTTTTTGCGCTTTGCTGGTGGGATGACCGCTACCGGACAATTGAAGCTCATCGCTGCCGTCATCGCGCCCTTCGCGCCGTCGCTCGTCACCGCGCTTGCGGAAAAAGCCAACGCCACCGAGCTGACCACGCTGCAGGAGCAAGTCGCTCCGCTTTCAGGACAGTTCAAATTCCGCACCGACCGGCCCGGTTTCCTCTTTACCATCGAGGATGAGTCGTTCCCGTTTTCGAGATATTGTTTCGCGGTTAAAGACACTGGTGAAACCATCATCCCGGGCCTTGCCATCCCTGGCGCTGACCCGGGAAGCATTACCACGGTGCAACTGGCCGACGCCTCGGTGACCAAGCCTAAACTGGATCCGGAGATCGTTCGCGAAACCGCCGCGGATCGGGTCGATTTTCAGCTGGATCAATACCGACCCCAGCACGCGCAGATTTTTGTCCGAACCGGGCTGGGCTGGGTGACCTTGTCGCCTCGAAAAACCTCAGTCCTATCTGGAGTGAACACGTCCGATGCTTCACTGGATTTTCGCCAAAGCTCCGGTTTGTTCGTGCGTGGCCAACGCTACCGGGGACCGTTCGATCCATCGGTTGCGCCATCGATCAACTACCTGGGCGGTCTAACATCCGAGTCGAACTGGCCGCCTGCGGGCAATTTCAACGAGGGCGACTTCTACGAGTTTCAGGCTTACAGCGGCACTCTAACCATTGGTGACGATACCATGCGCCGTGGCGATCTGATGGTCTACACGGGTGGCGCATGGGTTTACCGACAAGCACCCGGCGGGTATCCAAATATCTGGAAGGATTTCTGGGTGGCAAACGCGGACGGATGGTTCCGCGGTCTTGAGTTCAAGGCAGGGGACCGGCTCGTATTCATGGCCTATCAACCGGCGGGCGGCGGCAACATGCCATCGCGCTGGATCAAAGGCGGCACGGACGGCGAATGGTTTTTCCGGGGTGAGTTTGACCCGGCAGATGGATTCCCCGAAAACGCGATCGATGGCGACCTGTGGGAAGCATCAGCCGCCGGAGAAGTTGGCGGACTATCTCTAACAGCCGGTGACGAAGTGATCAAAACCGGCGGTGCCTGGGGACCGGTGGCCAGGCGGGAAGTCATCACGGTGCCAGCAGGTGGCGCGATCGCGCTTCCCTGCACCAGCGCTGCCAGCGAGTGGGAAGTGCGCCGGACCGACAAGAGCGAAACGGCAGCAGCGATTGCGCTGGATTGCCGGGGCGTGGCGGTGCCATCGCGCAGTGGCTACGAGATCGTGATGGAAGGGGACTCGATGCCGGGCAAGCTCAACAGCAGCCTCAAGGCGGCACTGGGTGACCGCACTCTAACAACCCGCAGCTACGGCGGCGGGCAGTCGCAGGAAGTGGAGGCGATGATCGAATACCTTGCCGCCAACGATGATCCCCACACCGGGAAAACCTTTATCTTCTGGCAGGGTGAAAACAACGCCTCGCGGCTGTCACAGATCGCGATCACCGCAGAACGGCTGGTGGCATCGACTGGCAGCTCGGATGGCCGCTTTGTGCACATCGGCATGCCCGGACGCCGGACGATGAGCTGGAACGGCGAGCGGCTGGTTTGTTCAAACGAAGAACAGCAACTCGTTCCCGGCTCCGACAACGCCTATGCCAAGGCGCGGGAGTATTTCCTCACGTCATGGCCTAACAACTACATCGACACCCGCGCCGTGATGGCAGCGGCAGCCGATGATACGCC
>NZ_JAENIJ010000091.1 GCF_016595435.1 Luteolibacter pohnpeiensis | reverse complement strand
CGACGACATCGATCCAGACCGCGCTTGGGAGGATTGGCAGATTGCGCGGGTCGAGTTACACTCCGATGACGATTGAGTATGTCGGCTAGCAACTATAATTGGGTCTGTTTCGAGTGTCGCACCTCCCGGCGACACCCGAAGATTAGCGGTCAGATCCCGGCTTGCCCAGATTGCGGGCATTCGCCCGTGCCTGGACATTGAACGTTCTGCAAAAATAACCAGATGCGCACGCTCATCATCATGGCTGCATTTCTTTCATCCATCGGACGCCTCTTTGGTGGAGACGACAAGCCCGCATACGAGCTGGCCGAGATCTACACGGACATGCGCCAGCAAGTCCTGGAACTCGATGCCGAGAAGATCGGAGAATTGAAGGACAAGCCTATTTGGGCGGTCTTGATGGAGACGGGATACCCCGAAGCAGCAGTTACCCTCGTTGCCGTAGCGGACGGCGCAGCGAGCCTCTACTTCTCGAGATGATCGGGGCCGGAGAGCACCCCAATGTGCGTCCGGCGTCATTGGGGATGGTCAAGATGGCGGAGGGATTCCTGCCTCAGATGAAGAAGGTCGAGAAGTTTCCCGTCCCGAAGCCTGGCATGACGTGCTTCTACGTGATCACCCCGAAGGGCATCTTCACTTACACAGCGAAGGAGGACGATCTTGGCGAGGAGAGAGACAAGCTGTCGAAGCTCTTTCACAAAGGACACGAACTCATAGGCCAGATGCGGATCGCCGAGCAAAAAAGACAAGCAGAACAAGAGTCTTCATTTCTTCGATTGACCATGACTGCCTGCTTCAAACTGCTCGTCCGTCTGGGGAGGAAATTTGGCTTCAATCATTTTCCTAAAATTTGGAAATTTGTCACCTGCGATGAACTTCGAATACAAAGTGATCGACCCTCCGGATGTTCGTTCCAGACAAATGAGCATGGCATGGATGAGATCTTTAGTAACGAGTTGCTCATCGGCTTGCGAAAAATCCCAAATGATGTAGAGCTTCTTCTGTCCGGCGGCCGCTGATTCGCAACGCAGGAACACCCCAGCTCTGGAAGCAACATTGATGTCTCCTTCTTGCCTGGAGCTTAGTTGCTGTGGAATATGAGGATAGGTAATGGCAGTGAATAACACCTCTGGGAACGCCCCGCCGGTTACGAATGGAACTTCACGTACTACCACCGATCCACCGACCATGGGATCAAGCGGCTGGTAGACTGTCGTCAAAACGTTCTCGTTTCCTTGGGCGGTAATTAGCAGTGTACCTAGAGCCAATAGAACCAGTGAAATGTTCTTCATCATATGGTTTTTGTTAATATTAAAGGTCTGCCGCCCTCTACTGGGAGAGCCACTCCAATACAACTTGTGGGTTTGAGTTAATCTCCGGCTTTGACGCCGGAGTAGTAGCGGATTGGTCAGTGCCAGCTGGTTCTGCAGGTCTTAGTGGTCGGGTGTTGATACCTGCGAGAATAAAGACAGCACCAAATAGAATCGGAATAATCGTGAAAAGGAGTCGATTAGATAAACTGGCCACTTCAGCTGAAAGGCTCAATTGATCAACTAGCAGATCAACCGATTTACCTATTTTAGGTTCCCGTCCTGACCCGTATATCGAAACGAATTGAATTTGGCCATCCGCTCCTGTAAATTCGATCTTGGGATAATAGCACACTCCATCATTATAGGATTCTGTAAATCCAACGATTCTTCCTTGCCCATTTGACCAGTGCCTTCGCTTCCACCAAGTATATTCATGCCACGCAGCTAGTGCTACGCACAGCGTGCCGAAAAAGATGAACCCTATGACGGCGATGAGATGCATGGATTGAAGAACGTTGAAGTTCTCTGACAGCTGCCAGAGGACGATGATTTAGCGTTTAGAAGGATGTGGAAGACGATAGATTCGCAATCCAAGGAAGCCGATGTCCAGATCAAAGATTCAAGGCCACATCCGGCAACCTCTTCCGATGGCGCAGACGGTGCCGCCAACCGGTTGCGATTGATGTCCAGCAGCTCCGCCTGGCGGCGGATGCTCAGCTCGGGATAGTTCTTCTCAATCATGGTTTTTCGTTCAGATCCATCCTGAGCTCCACGAACTTTTTTCGAGAAAATCCTTCTCAATGACGAGCTGTCCTACCTTGCGCTCGGATTCTTGATAAAAGGCCTGTCCCGAATGGCACGGGATTAAGCCCGATTTCGTTGAAAATCAATAGACGGAAAGCCGGTCGGGGTACGGTTTGAATGTGTGACCAAACAGCCTCTTTTGACCGACTTCCCGCTCACCGTTTTTGCCACCGCGAGGCGGCGGTTGCAAGCGGCGATCCGCCAGACATCCACCCTTATCGCCCGCCG
>NZ_JAENIJ010000090.1 GCF_016595435.1 Luteolibacter pohnpeiensis | reverse complement strand
CCTAACAACTACATCGACACCCGCGCCGTGATGGCAGCGGCAGCCGATGATACGCCGGACCTGCAATTCCCCGGCATGACCGAGGCGCAGTCATCTGCTGCGTATGGACTGATTCCGTTCTCCCATTTCTTCAACGCCGAATCGGTGCTTGGGGTAAGCCCTGCCGATCTGAATTTCGTCGATTACCGCTCAGAGGCAGGCCTGCCAACCGGAGGCAATCCGAACGACTACTACCTCCGAATTGGAGGCGGCACGGTTGGCAACCTCATCGTCAATCTCGGCGGTGAATGGGGTGAATACTCCTACGATTCGACCCACCCGCAAACAGCCGGCCTGGTCCCGATCGCCAACGCCGTCGTTGAATTTCTTAAATCCCGAAACTGGTAAATTTCTTATGTCTACAGCCCTACAAATCACCCTTCCCGGAGCTCAATTTCCTGACAACTTCCCACGAATCTATCCCGATCCGCTCATGTCGGAAGGGTCGCTCTTGTTGATCGACCCTGTCGCCAGCGGACTGGAAGGCGTGCCCACTGATGGCACGATCCTCGACAATATCGCCTGGAAGACGGCAAGCAATGTGGTTGGCGGCGATGAATTGAGCCTCGCGCCTACCTGGAAAACCGCTGGCCAACTGTCCGGTGTCGAATCAACCAGACACAAGATTGAACGAACTACCAAAGGCGGCATTCACGGGATTGTGAGTCAGGAAAACCCGGTCACGGTTTCGAATGGTTATTTTGGTTTAGAGTTTCCGAATGCGATCAAGGATTACATTCACGCGAACCTGCCAGGGCATGAGTTTTACGTTTCGATGACGCGGCGACTCACGCGGGCACCCGGGACGACCGGCGGCAATCCGGCTCGGGACGTGGGCAATCTGGTTCTCATGGGTGGAACAACTCAGACAGCGGCATTTATTTTCCGCCAAGGTTGGGCCGATGAAATCAGCAGTATTTTCATTCAGCCGGGCACGCGGAAATTCTCCATGCTGCCAGAAGGTTCCTCGCTTGATGCGCTGGTTCCGTGTCAGGCAGCGGCGTCGTTTGCTGAATGGCGGGGAACCAAGCCAAGCGTGCCGAGTTATTACCGGCTTGCGTGGGGTCTTCACGGCCCATGGTCGTCGTCTTATGCAGCGGGAGGACTCGCAAGCTGGGTGCTCTACCGGGTTTACATCGAAGACCTGACCGTGTCGGGTCGAACCGTCGAAGAAGTCAGCGCCTTGAACATCGCGAAGTTCAACAAGGACTTCGGAGAGGGTGGACGCTTCGCGGATGACACGTTTAGCGATCCGCTGATTGTGAAACCTTAGGGCCGGGAAGTCTGCTAACGAACCTTACTGCTCGTTGCTTTCTGCGGTTTTTTCCATCTGGATTTTAGCTTTCCCAACCTCGGAGAGACTGAATTTGCCGCTGAGAACCAAGTGATCTTTTTCGGCATTGTAGAGATAAACCGTATTTTGTTCGTTATCGGTAATCTGGAAAATGGTAGCCAGCCCACCCGCGAGCGCGATGGGTTGGACATCATATCTTGGAGCCTTGTTTTCGTTGCACCCAGTGAGAAGAAAACCAAGGGCTGTGGCGAGTAGGAGGGTTGCTTGCTTCATGTTATCGAATAGTGTCGGGATGGATTTGAATTCCGTGTGGTTGTCGCAGACTGAGAACAAGTTAGAAAGGTGTTTTTTGTTATCGGCTAAGTGAAGATAACAAATAGTCTCGGTATCGGGACCACTGGCGGCCGTTGAGGGTGCGCTGCAAAAGCGCAAGGTGGCGGCATGAATGAAATCCGGCCTGTTGGCACTGCTCTTCCGCCTCGTCGTGACTCGTTGGTTCAGGCGGCAGACGTATCGCCGGGCGGCATCGATGTCGTTCAGGCGAAGAATCGGCTCGATGTGCTGACTTCACCTTATCAAGTCCCGCGGTCACAGGACCGGATGCTGGAATACTTTGAGCGGGATCAGGTGCCCGCGCACGTGCGGATGACTCTGGCCTCGGCTCTCAATGGTGACCTGGTGCATCAGCAGCTGCTATTCATCGCCATGGTCGACACCTGGCCGAAGCTGCAGAAGAACATCAACGAGATCGCCCGGCTGGTATCGATCGCGCCGTGGAAGGTGCATGCGTTTTCTCGCCGTGGTGAAAAGCCGACAGCGGGAGCGGAGAAGCTGGCAAAGGAAGTCGAGAACCTGATGTGGACGATGAAGCCGGATGTCACCCGGCGCGAAAACGGTTTCGAAGGCACCATCAAGGCGCTGGCGATGGGTTACTACTTCGGGCACTCGGTGTCGGAGATTCGCTGGCAGCGGCAAAAGGATGGCACTTTGAAACCCCGGGCAACCAAGCCACTGATGGCGCGCTATTTCGGCTATCCGAGCGGTTGGGCGACGGACTCAGATCAGGAAGA
>NZ_JAENIJ010000008.1 GCF_016595435.1 Luteolibacter pohnpeiensis | reverse complement strand
TCGATGCCTTCGTGGATGATCTTGTCTCCGAATGGATCGTATTCCTGGCGTGCCACCACCTGACCGGTCGCTTTATCAGCCCATGCGACGATGTTGCCATTGCCATCATAGCCGGGAGCGTAGCTGGAACCGCCTATCACTGCGACAGAGCGGAGCCCACCGACACCACCGGCTCCTTGCTCGGTTCCCGATAGGTCCAATCCCCATGCGTAAGCGCGCTTAAGGGAGAATACACCACTCGTCACCGAATACTCTGAGTATAAGTTCCAGCCATCATAAGCAAATCGCAAATCCTCAGTTGGTGGCCAGGCTGATGCACTACTGAATGCCTGTTTCCGCATCCGACGCCCCATCCAATCGTAGGTGAAGCGAAGTTTCCGATAGGATACTCCGGCGGATTGGGATGCGGTACTCGTGGTCATCGAAGGGATGCGATTTTCAGCAAATCTAACGTAATTCTAACCACTGTCGGAAGTCAAGTTGTCGTTTCCGTCGCAAACCGCAAAAAAATCATGAAACCCTTGCCCACCTAGCCCATAACTGGACCTACTAACACACATTTTTCTACACTGATTTCATGTCCATGCAGCGTTTGCCGCGAAATATTTTCTACTTTCACCGCCGCCTTCGATGTAATACTCTTAGGTGCAACATTACAAGTGACAGCAGCAGACAGTTCACCAAAATCAATATTTACATGAAATGAGTCTCCTGTCCAACCTCCACAATTCTGCACCGTAGACGATCCAGATTGCATTGTCACTATTTTAAAGGCCCATTCAGGTGATGCACTTTTAATCGAATTCAGCAATTCATCATTAATAGAATATACTTCTATAACATCAGAGAACCCCATTGGTAAAAATATATACTTTTTATCACCGCCCTTCGGGCTGAATGGGATCAGCCTTAATCAGACTAGATGAGGCTATCAAAAATACCATAAATAGTGCGGCATGTATATTTATCATTTTTGTTTATTTGTTGCGAGTTTCATCATCTGTATGGTACCATACAAGTCCTTACCAACTGGAATCAACGTTATACCACGAAATAAAAAAGCCCTTTGCGGACTTTTGACATCTCACTTTTACTGACATGGGTTGCCGGATGTGCCCTGAATTCAGTGATGTCGCGTTGCCGTTGTTTGGATTTCCTGCGAGTTGGTGAAGATCCTCGCAGGTTCAGAAATCTAGCTCACCTGAATCAGCACTCTGGATCAATGATCTATTGATTCAGAAGGATACGCATGCTCTCAAGAACCGCATGCTGAACCGTTCAATTCACGGTTTCAGAAGGTCAATTGGGGAAATATTTGACAAGTTTGATTAAAAAACAACCCCGAACGACGCATCGTCCGGGGTTAGATTCGAAACGGATTCAGTGAACTGATTCGGGATCAATAACGGTAGTGGTCCGGCTTGTAAGGACCTTCGACAGGAACACCGATGTAATCCGCCTGCTCCTTGGTGAGCGTCGTGAGCTTGGCGCCGATTTTGGACAGGTGGAGGCGTGCCACTTCTTCGTCGAGATGCTTTGGCAGCACTTTCACCTCGCCAGCCTTGTAGCTATCTTTGTTCTTCCAAAGATCAATTTGTGCCAAGGTTTGGTTGGTGAATGAGTTCGACATCACGAAACTTGGGTGACCGGTAGCGCAACCAAGGTTCACCAGACGACCTTCAGCCAGCATGTAAATGCTGTTGCCCGTTGGGAACGTGTACTTGTCGACTTGCGGCTTGATGTTGTTGCGGGCGACACCGGGAGCTTCGTTGAGCTTATCGATTTCAATCTCGTTGTCGAAGTGACCAATGTTACAGACGATCGCCTGATCCTTCATTTTCTCCATGTGCTCCAGGCGAATGATGCCGAAGTTTCCGGTGGTGGTGACGTAAATATCGCCCCAGCCAAGGGTGTCTTCGATCGGCAGAACGCGGTAGCCTTCCATGGATGCCTGTAATGCGCAGATCGGGTCGACTTCGGTCACGACGACCTGTGCGCCCGCTCCACGAAGTGCCTGGGCGCAGCCTTTACCGACATCGCCGTAACCGCAAACCACGCCGACCTTGCCGGAAATCATCACGTCCGTCGCGCGTTTGATGCCGTCGAGAAGCGACTCGCGGCAACCGTACAGGTTGTCGAATTTCGACTTGGTAACCGAGTCGTTCACGTTGATGGCAGGAACCAACAGCGTGCCTGCTTTCGCCATTTGATAGAGGCGATGCACGCCAGTGGTGGTTTCCTCGGAAACGCCCTTCCAGTCTTTGACGATCTTGGCGAAAATCCCCGGCTGCTCCGCATGGATTTTCTTGAGCAGGTTTTTGATCACCTTTTCTTCCAGGCTGCTGGACGGGCTATCGACCCAGGTTGAGCCATTCTCAAGCTCATAGCCTTTGTGAATCAACAAGGTGGCATCGCCACCATCGTCGACAATCAATTCAGGTCCGAGGCCAGCTGGATTCACCATCGCTTGCCAAGTGCACCACCAATATTCTTCGAGAGTCTCACCCTTCCAGGCGTAAACCGGGATTTCACGGGCAGCGATTGCTGCAGCAGCGTGGTCCTGGGTGGAGAAAATGTTGCAGCTGACCCAGCGAACTTCGGCGCCGAGATCTACCAAAGTTTCGATCAGCACCGCCGTCTGGATGGTCATGTGCAGTGAGCCCATGATCCGCACGCCTTGGAGCGGCTTTTCCTTGCCGTATTTTTCACGGGTAGCCATCAGGCCCGGCATTTCATGCTCCGCGATTTCGATTTCCTTGCGGCCGAAATCGGCAAGGCTCAAGTCCGCGACTTTGAAATCGGTAAATCCACCCGCTGCCGGTGTGGCTGGTTGTTCTTTGCAATCTGTAGCGCTCATATTGGTTAAAATGGATTGGAGTTCGTGATGATTCCTCAGGCAATTGCCGCTTTGAGAGCTTCCGCTTTGTTGGTTTCCTCCCATGGAAGCTCGGCATCTTCTTTCCCGAAGTGGCCGTAGTTGGTGGTCTTCGAGTAAATCGGCCGGAGCAAGTCCAGTTGCGCAACGATATCGGCTGGTTTGAACGAGAACACTTCCAAAATCGCTTTCAAAATCACCGAATCCTCCACGGTGCCAGTGCCGAAGGTATCGACATGGACGCTAACTGGCTGGTGGTGACCAATCGCATAAGCAAACTGCACCTCGCACTTGGTGGCGAGACCAGCGGCGACCACGTTTTTGGCAACCCAGCGGCCCATGTAGGCAGCCGAGCGATCGACCTTCGATGGGTCTTTTCCGGAGAAGGCACCACCGCCGTGGCGTCCCATACCGCCGTAGGTGTCGACGATGATTTTCCGTCCGGTCAAACCGCTGTCACCTTGCGGGCCGCCGATGACAAATTTGCCGGTCGGGTTGATCAGGTAGCTGGTCTCTGCGGTGAGCATTTCGGTCGGAAGGACCTTTTTGATCACTTCCTCAATGCAGAATTTTTCGATTTCCGCGTGAGTCGTGCCTTCCGCGTGTTGGGTGGAAATGACGACGTTGACGATGCGGGTCGGCTTGCCATCGACGTATTCAACGGAAACCTGGCTTTTCGCATCGGGGCGAAGCCATGCCACCTCGCCGCTCTTGCGAATGCGGGTCAGCTCCCGACCCAGGCGATGGGCGAACATCACCGGTGCCGGCATCAGCTCGGTGGTTTCTTTGGATGCATAACCGAACATGATCCCCTGATCCCCTGCTCCTTGTTCTGCGTGAGATTTGCCTTCGACCTGTTTGGCATCAACGCCTTGAGCAATATCCGGAGATTGCGTCGTCAGGTAGTTGTTGATGAAAAGTTTATCCGCGTGGAATACGTCGTCGTCATTGACATATCCGATGCCGCGGACGGCATCACGGATGATCTGCTCGATATTGATCACCGAACCGATTGGTTTTTGACCGATGCTCGGGATCGTGATCTCGCCACCGACGACGACGACGTTGCTTTTGACGAACGTTTCGCAAGCGACGCGGCTTTTTGGATCAACTGCAAGGCAGGCATCAAGAATTGCGTCGGAAATCGTGTCCGCAACCTTGTCCGGATGGCCTTCGCCAACGGATTCTGAGGAAAAAATGTAGGTGCTCATTCGCTTTTCGTTTTTCGTATCGTCAAATCGTGATGCGTTGATATAACCGCCCCACCATGTCGTCAACGTTGAAATCCCTGAAGCTTCTTTCCGACCCGACGCGTCTCCGAATCCTCATGCTTCTTGCTCAGGAATCGTTGTCGGTGGCGGAGTTGCAGGAAATTCTCAACATGGGGCAAAGCCGGATTTCCACCCAACTTTCGCAGCTCAAAAGCGGTGGACTGGCAACCGATGAACGCAGCGGCAAAAACAACATTTACTCCTGCAAGGCGGATTCCGATCTAATGAAAGTCGCCAACATCGCTGCGGCGGAAGTTCCGGAAATCGAAGCCGATCAGGCGGCTCTGCGGCATTTGCTGCGCAAGCGCAAGGACACGGCGCGCGCCTATTTCGATGAACTGGCTGGACGCTTCGGCAAGGATTACGTGCCCGGTCGTTCGTGGAAGGCGCTCGCAGAATCATTGATCAAAATTCTCAATTACCGAGTTGTGGCCGATCTCGGAGCGGGTGAAGGAACGCTCGCCCAGCTTCTCGCCCAGCGGGCGGAAAAAGTGATCGCGGTGGACCTATCGCCAAAAATGGTCGAATTCGGCCAACAACTTGCCCACCAAAACGGTCTTCAGAACGTCGAGTATCGGCTGGGCGACATCGAAGAACCGCCGATTGAGCCCGGCGAGCTGGACCTGGCCATTCTCAGTCAAGCGCTGCATCACGCGGAGCATCCGCAGCGGGCGCTCGACGCGGCTTTCCGCATCCTGAAACCTGGCGGTCGGCTGATCGTGCTCGATCTGGTGCAGCATAATTTTGAGCAAGCCCGCGAACTCTACGCCGATCGCTGGCTCGGATTCGCCGAAGGTCATCTTGCCTCCATGCTGGAAAAGGCCGGATTTTGCGGGATCGAGACCGTCGTTGCAGACCGGGAAACAGAAGCTCCCAAATTCCAAACCTTGCTGGGCATCGGAGTGAAGTCGGAGTAAGAGCATTGCGTTGCCATCCTGCCGACTTTGTGCGATGCGCAACCATGCGATCGCCGCTTGTTCTGCTTCCCATCTTTGCTTTGACCGCCTGTTCGCCGGTCCGGCCATCGGCTCACTCCCCTGCTCCGATTCGCCCTCCCGCCGCAGAGCGAGTTGTCGAAAACAACCCTGCTCCCCAAACGGAGCTCGTGGAAAAATCGAGCGATCCAACTCCTGCAAGACAAGCCACACCGGCACGTGCGCCGAAAATGACTCGAATCCGACTGTCTGGGATTGAGTTCATCGGCATCACGTTCGATTCACAAACGCATCATCTGATTGTCGTCGATCAGCCCCGTGGTCCCGGAAGTCTTTGGCCGGATGCGGAATCCGCCGCGCGTGCGAAGCATGGAATCGCCGCGATCAACGCCGGATTTTTCACCCCGGAAGGCGCCCCGCTTGGCAAAGTCGTCTCGGCAGGAAATCCCGCAGGTGCCTGGAATCGCTCATCGCTCGGCAGCGGAGTTTTCTTTGAATCCCGCTCGGGAATTCTCTCCATCGAGCGTCGACAAAAAGTTGATTCGAATCAGCAGGAACTCCTTCAAGCCGGGCCCTTTCTTCGCGAAAATTCGCGTATGGTGGACGGCTTATCCGATGGTAAAACCAGCGCCCGGAGCTTCATCGCCTGGGATGGCGCCAATCGCTGGTGGATTGGGCGCGCCTCGCCATGCACGCTCAAAAAACTGGCGTCGACGCTGGCGCAACAATCGCCCTGTGGCTTTCCGATTCAGACCGCGCTGAATCTCGATGGTGGTCGTTCCTCCGACCTTTTTATTTCTGGAAACGTGTCAGGCGGACCAATCGTCGAGCGCGGGATCCTGAACCGTCCGGTGAGAAATTTCCTCATCTTAACGCGCAAAAATCCTTAATTTTTCTGAAGAGATTGTTTCAAAAGACGAAGTGGACAGGACCGTGGAAGCTGGTAAGTTCGCTGGTCAACCAGCTCCCCACCATGAAAGCCATGTCCCAGGCTCGCCATTTTTTCATCCTCTCTATGCTCATCCCTTTGTCCCTGACATCTTGCGGCTCCATCAAGGAGACGACGAGTGCGCAGGTCTCAAAGATCTCCAATTTTTCCATAAGCGGCTTACTTCCCGGCCACATCCCGGTGGTAGAAGCTCGGGAAAAAGATCTGGTCGATTTACCTAGCGGCAAAGAACGCGCTCTCGCGTATGAACAGGAAAAAGCGCAACGCGAAATGCTGCTCGCTGGGCCAATCAATATCAAAGAACCTGCCCTGCCAGAAGGAGATGATTTTGTGATTGGGGGGCTGCTTCCAAGCAAACCTGAGTGAGCGCGATGGATTCCCGCTTGAAGACAGGCGGGACATAGCGATCATCGATTCATGTCACGCCAGCTCTGCGTCATCATTTCCGCGCTGACCTTCACGGTCTCGCTCATCACGTCTTGCGGAGGAAATCCGCCACCGCTTTCCCGCACTCCGAATCCTGCACCGAACGCCACGCCCGTTCGCGTTGCCGCGATTCCACTCAACCCGCCACCCAACATCGCGGGCGAAAGCGCAATTGTCGTGGATATCGATAGCGGCCGGGTTCTTTACGCGAAAAATGCGGACGTACACCGCCCGGTAGCTAGTACCCAGAAAATTGTCACCGCTCTTTGCGTGATGGATGATGGCAACATCGACAAAAACGTCACCATCACCTCGTCCGATGAGGCCTGTGAGCCCACCAAGCTATACGTCAAACCCGGCGACGTTTACACCCGGCGTGATTTGTTGAAAGTCCTCATGGTGAAAAGCGCCAATGACATCGCACGTGCACTCGCACGCGATGTTGGAGGCTCCCAGGAAGATTTCGCCAAACTGATGAACGCGAAAGCGGCTTCTCTCGGCATGCGGAATTCCTATTTCGTCAATCCGAACGGCCTGCCTGAACCGACTCAGTATTCGACTGCCCGGGATCTCGCGATCGCTGCCCGAGCCGCCTACCGCAGCCCTTTATTGCGCTCCTTTTTCGCGACAAAGGCTTACACTTTCCGCTACGCCGACGGTCGAACCAGATACATTGAGAACACCAACAAAGTGCTGAAAACCGTGGCCTATTGCAACGGCATGAAAACCGGCACCACCAATGCAGCTGGCCGCTGTCTAGTTGCGACCGGCACCCTGAATGGGCGCTCGGTCGTTACCGTCGTTCTCAAATCCAACACTCCGAACATCTGGTCAGATTCGAAAAAGCTGCTGGCTTGGGCTCTCGAACGCCCTGCTTCTGAATCCTGATCACCGCCGCGATGCGAAATCCCGCAGAAAGCCTGCGCCAGATCTCTGCCGACGGCCTGCTGCGAAAGCTTCGCACGATCGAAGCACCCGGAATGCGTATTGCGCGTGAGGGGCGTGAGTTGTGGAATTTCGCCTCGAACGACTATCTGGGGCTTGCCGGGCATCCAGCTGTGGCCGAGGCCTTGATTGAAGGGGTGCAGCAATTCGGCGCGGGGGCGACCGCGTCGCGTTTGGTAAGCGGATCACATTCCCCTCACCTGCAATTGGAGGAAGACATCGCCGCAGCGAAACACGCCGAAGCGGCGCTCGCCTTCAGCTCCGGATTTGCCGCGGCGATGGGAGCCATTCCGGCAATTGTTGGCAAAGGCGACACCATCGTGTTGGACAAGCTTTGCCACGCATCGCTGGTGGATGCCGCACGCCTTTCCGGGGCAACGATCCGCGTTTTCCCTCACAATCGGGTCGAAAAACTGCGACAACTTTTGGAATCGATCCGCAAAAAAGACGCCGCAAGCCACATCCTTGTCGTGACGGAATCGGTCTTCAGCATGGATGGCGATCTGTGCCCGCTCGCGGAAATTCTCGATCTGACCGAGCAATTCGATGCGGATCTTTTTCTGGATGAAGCGCACGCTGTAGGCGTTCTGGGCGAAACCGGCATGGGGCTGGCGGACGATGCCGCCTTCCGGAAACGAGTCGCGTTTCAGATGGGCACCCTCAGCAAATCGGTCGGCCTTTCCGGTGGCTACATCGCCGCAAGCCGCGAATGGATCGACCTGTTCATCAATCGCGCCCGCTCCTTCATCTACTCCACCGCCCCGCCGCCTACGATTGCGCATGCAGCGAGACGCTCTTTGGAGATCATTCGCTCCTCTGAAGGCGACACCCTGCGATCCGCCCTGCGCTTCAACATTTCCCTGCTCGATCCCCAACAAACGACTCCGATCGTCCCTGTGATTTGCGGCAGCAATGCCTCGGCAATTGACGCTTCCGGTAGGATGGAAGATAACGGCTTTCTCATTCCGGCTATCCGCTGGCCCACCGTGCCTCGTGGCTCCGCCCGCCTCAGGGCAAGTCTTTCCGCCGCTCACCCGGCGGACGTGGTGCGTGAACTGCGGACTCGTCTGGATGAGATGTTCTACAAAACACAATCCCCGTAAACGACCTATGAAAAAACTACTCGCATGCCTATTGCTCATCGCCAGCCCCGCCTACGCGCTGGAAGCTGGATTCAAGGAGATCTTCAATGGCAAGAATCTCAACGGCTGGACATCGGTCAATGGCGACGGCAAATACGAGGTGAAAGACGGAGAAATCGTCGGCACTGGTGACAACACCAAGGCCAACACTTTCCTCCGCACCAAGAAAACCTACAAGGACTTCGATTTCCGCTTCGAGTTCAAATTCGACACCCTCGAAGGCAATTCCGGTGTCATGTTCCGCGGCCTCCAACGCGACGGCAAAGACGGTCGTGTTTATGGCTACCAGTGCGAGCACGATCAGGACAAAAAGCGCGCCTGGACTGCTGGCATTTACGATGAAGCGCGCCGCGGCTGGTTGATGCCCGCTTCCAATTCCGACGAGGCAAAGAAGGCATTCACTGCTCAAGGCCAGGAACTCATGAAATGGGACGACTGGAACGAAGTCCGCATCGTCGCCGAGGGCAAGCATCTGACCATCTACCTGAACGGCAAGCTTCGCAGCGACTACACCGACAACGACGAGAAAAACTTCACTCCTGAAGGATTCTTCGCGCTCCAGGTTCACGCTGGCAAAGCCTGCAATGTCCGTTGGAGAAATCTTCGCGTCAAAGAGCTCTAACACTTAAAGCGGCTTGCAATTGGCCGGTTCATTTTCCACGACTTCGTGCCTATGGCCGGCTTTTTCAAATCCCTGATCAACAAAATCTCCAATCGTGCCGACATTGATTGGGACGATCTGGAGGCGAGCTTGATCGCCGCTGACCTGGGAGTTCACCTCACCACTTACATCATCGACGACCTGCGCGATCTCGGTCGCAAAGTCACGGTCGATGATGTGGTGGAAATCACGCGCCGCCATCTTTCCGACAAACTGCCACCGGATTTCCCCGAACTCACCCCTCGCCCGGACGGCAAGCCCTTTGTGATCCTCGTGGTCGGCGTCAATGGCACCGGGAAAACCACCTCATCCGCCAAACTCGGGCTTTGGTTGAAAAACCGGGGTCACTCGGTTTGCCTGGCCGCGGCCGACACATTCCGCGCTGCAGCCGTCGAGCAATTGCAACGCTGGGGCAATCGACTCGATATTCCCGTGGTCGCCGGAGCACCGAATGCCGATCCGTCATCGGTTTGCTTCAATGCCCACAAGCAAGCGATCGCTGACAAAACCGATTTCCTGATTTGCGACACCGCTGGCCGCCTCCACACCCGGCACAACCTGATGGAGGAGCTGACCAAAATCCGCCGCACCATGGCGAAGCAGGACGAAACCGCGCCCCATCTGACCCTGCTCGTGGTCGATGCCACCACTGGCACCAACGCGATGCAGCAAGCGAAGGAGTTTCACAAAGCCTCTCCGCTTGATGGCCTCATCGTCACCAAAATGGACGGCTCCGGCAAAGGCGGCATCGCCATTACCATTTACGAAAATCTCGACATCCCGCCGCGTTTCCTCGGCATGGGCGAAGAGCCGGATCAGTTCGCCATTTTCCGCCGCGACACCTTCGTCAAAGAAGTCCTCTGAGTTCCTGTCGAAGTTGCCCGAATCAGGGCTTCGGCAAATGCTCCTCGCAATACTCCCTGCCATCGGCACCGATGCGGAACTCCAACTCCGGATCGGAGACGTCGGTTCGCTTGCAAACCGCGCAACGGTGAAACGCCTCTGAATCCGGGATTTGCTTGGATTTGAAAGCGCGTCGCCGTTTCGCCGATTGCGCCAACCTTGCGCCACCGCGCAGTGCCGGAATCCCGACGAACAAGATGTAGTTGGAAAAATATATGAGCAGCAGTGGAATCCAAACCACCAAGGAAATCGGGTGCTTAAGAACTGGCAATAAAATCAGAAATACTGTTCCGATCGCGATGAATCTGACCTGAACCGGTATCAGCATCATCAGACGAATTTCCACTTTTGGATAATAGGTAGCGAACGCAAAGATTACCGAAGAGTATAAGTAGAATTTGCTGTCGATCTGGATCGAACCCAATAGGAAATTGATGACGATGTAAGTTAGAATGCCTAAGTAGCAATACATTGAGGTCCGAAATGTTCCCCAGACGCTTTCCAAGCCATCACTGAACATGAAGATCAGCTGAACTACGAAAAAAAGGAAAACAATATTGACGACGCTCAGACTCAAGAACCCCGAGCTAGCAAAGAGAAAGGTAACCAACCTCCAAACCTCGCCTGACATGATTCGACCTCTGTCAAATACCAGAAGTTCCTGAAGATCAGGGCGTATAAGCAGCAATCCATAAGTCAGAATATGGAAAAGGACGTAGAACCGCAGAAATCCGGGAAATGCCAACCAGCCAAAACGCCGTTCCATTCGATCGAGAAAAGCCATACGCAGCGATCTTCCACCTGTTCGCCAGATTGACAAGCGCCAGTCGCTCTCACACTCTCCGCGCGTGACCGCTGACGATCTTAAACGCACCCCGCTTGAAGCCTCCCACCTTGCGCTTGGCGCACGCCTTGTGCCCTTTGCCGGTTGGAACATGCCGGTGCAATACACCTCCATCCTGGACGAGCATGAAGCCGTGCGCACCCATGCCGGCATTTTCGACATTTCCCACATGGGCCAAATCTTGGTCAGCGGCCCAAGTTCCGCCGAGTGGTTGAATCGTCTGCTCACCAACAACGTGCTCACCCTCGCCCCCGGTCATGGCCAATACACGCTCATGCTCAACGACAAGGGCGGCGTGATCGATGACCTGATCGTTTACCGCACGGGAGAAACGGACTACCTTTTGGTCGTCAACGCATCGATGATCGAGGAAGATTTCGACTGGATGGTCCGCCATCAGGATCCGCAAGCGACCCTTCGCAACGAAAGCGGACTTTGGGCTGGCATGGCCGTTCAGGGTCCGAAATCGGCTGAAGTTTTCGCCACCGCATGCCCGGGCGAGTCGCTGCCACCACGCAACCAGATTTTCCCAACTGGCGACGGTGAATACGTTTGCCGCACCGGCTACACCGGCGAAGACGGATTCGAGTTTTTCTGCCCCGCTGCCGATGCTGCGATGTGGTGGGACAAATTCATCGCCGCTGGAGCAAAGCCATGCGGCCTTGGCGCGCGTGATACCCTGCGCTTGGAAGTCGGCTATCCGCTGAACGGAAATGACCTCGCACCGGACAAAACTCCGCTCGAAGCCGGCCTCGGATTTTTCGTCGATCTGAAAAAAGGCCCGTTCATCGGCTCTGAGGTTTTGACCGAACAAAAAGCAAACGGATTGACGCAAAAACTCGCCGCCATCCGTTACCTCGACAAAGGCGCACCACCACGCGCACACTATCCAGTGCAGGATTCAGAAGGAAATGTCATCGGCGAGCTTGCCAGTGGCGTTCTTTCCCCCAGCCTGAAAACCGGCATCGGCATGGCCTACCTGCCGATTGACCAAGCAAAGATTGGCACCAAGGTGAACATCGATGTCCGTGGACGTCTGTTCCCTGCAGAAGTCGTCAAAAAGCCGTTCTACAAGCCTGCCTGATCCACCCATTTTAAAACGAACCAACAACCAACACCATGTCCATCCCTGCTGAACTCCGCTACAATCCTTCCCACGAATGGGTCCTCCTCGAAGGCGACATCGCCACCGTTGGCATCAGCCATCACGCCCAGGAAGAACTGACTGACGTGGTTTTTGTCGAGCTCCCAGAAGTCGGCAAAGCCGTTGACAAAGGCGACCCGACCGCGGTGGTTGAGTCCGTGAAAGCTGCCAGCGATATCTACGCCCCAGCCGGTGGCGAAATCGTCGAGGTCAACCCGGATGTCGAAGCCGATCCTTCCCTGATCAACACCGATCCCTACGGCAAAGGCTGGATTTTCAAAATCCAGATCAAGTCCATGGCAGACATTGATGAAATGCTGACCGCCGAGGCATACGCCGAACACATTTCCTGATTTTTTCCCGTTCACTACCCGATCCACTCGACCCCCAGTAATGTCCGCTCGACTTGATTTCCGTTCCCGTCACATCGGCCCCTTTGGTTCCGAGCGCGAGGAAATGCTCCGCGATATTGGCTACGAATCGCTGTCCGCCCTTGCTGACGCAGCCGTGCCCGCTGGCATCCGTCTCGATGACTCATTGAACCTTCCGGAACCGAAGTCCGAACAGGAAGCTCTGACTTGGCTGAAGTCCATCATGGGCAAAAACCAGGTGGTCAAATCCTTCATCGGCCAAGGATACCACGGCACCCACGTTCCCGGCGTAATCCAGCGCAACATCCTGGAAAATCCAGGCTGGTACACCGCTTACACCCCGTATCAGGCGGAAATCGCGCAAGGCCGTCTCGAGGCGTTGCTGAATTTCCAGACGATGATCACGGATCTCACCGGTCTCGACATCGCCAACGCCTCATTGCTCGACGAAGGCACCGCTGCTGCTGAAGCCGTCACGCTCGCCCTTTCCAGCAAGCCAAAGGGCAAAGCCATCTGGGTATCGGATCGCTGCCATCCACAAACGATCGACGTCCTGCTCACCCGCACCGAGCCGCTCGGCCTCGAGGTGATCATCGGCGACTGGGAAAAATTCGAGCCAACCGAAGGCGTGTTCGCCGCTTTGGTTCAATACCCGGACACCCGCGGCCGGATCGATGATTTCGAAGCGTTCTTCCGCAAGAACACCGAAAACGGCATCGTCAACATCGTTGCCGCTGACGTGCTGGCGCTGACCGTGTTGAAGGCACCGGGCGAATTCGGTGCAGACATCTGCGTCGGTTCTTCCCAACGTTTCGGCGTGCCGATGGGCTTTGGTGGTCCACACGCTGGATTCATGGCGTGTAAAGACGCTCTCAAGCGCAAAATGCCAGGCCGGATCATCGGTGTTTCGGTCGATCCCTACGGCAAACCAGGCTACCGTTTGGCATTGCAAACCCGCGAGCAGCACATCCGCCGCGACAAGGCGACCTCCAACATTTGCACCGCGCAGGTTTTGCTCGCCGTCATGGCCTCCATGTTCGCCGTTTACCACGGCCCAGAGGGCTTGATCCACATCGCCAACGAAGTGCACTCGAAAACGGCGGCCCTCAAGGCAGCGCTCGAAAAAGCGGGCATCGCCATCGAGGAAGGTCCGTTTTTCGACACCTTGGTCGCCAAGGTTCCAGGCAAAGCCGCGACTTACCTCGCTGCCGCTCTGGAAGCTGGATTCAACCTTCGCTCGATCGATGCCGATCACCTCGGCATTTCGTGTGACGAGACGACCACGCTGGAGGAAATCGCCGCTCTCGCCGCTGCATTCGGTGCCAGCGCACCGGAAGCAAGCACCGGCACCGCTTGGCCGGATTCGCTTTCTCGAAATACGCCGTTCCTCACTCAGAAGGCCTTCAATTCGTATCATTCCGAAACGGAAATGCTGCGCTACCTGAAGCGCCTGGAATCGCGCGACCTTGCACTCAACGAGTCGATGATCGCCCTCGGTTCCTGCACGATGAAGCTGAACGCGACCTCGGAAATGATGCCGCTCAGCTGGCCGGAAGTTTCCAGCATTCACCCGTTTGCGCCAGAAGCCCAAACCGTGGGCTACCGTGAAATGCTCAGCCTGCTCGAAGACTGGCTCGCGGAAATCACCGGTTTCGCCGCCGTTTCCCTGCAACCGAACGCCGGTTCGCAAGGCGAATACGCCGGATTGCTGGCCATTCGCAGCTATCACAAGTCGCGCGGTGACGATCACCGCAACATCTGCCTCATCCCCGTTTCCGCGCACGGCACCAACCCGGCGTCCGCCGTCATGGTGGGCATGAAGGTGGTCGGCGTGAAGTGCGATGAAAACGGCAACATCGACATGCAAGACCTGGCGGCTCTCACCGAGAAGCATCGCGACAATCTCGCCGCATTGATGGTGACCTATCCATCGACCCACGGTGTGTTCGAGGAAACGATCCGCAGCATTTGCGAAATCATCCACGAAGCAGGCGGTCAGGTTTACATGGACGGCGCGAACATGAACGCGCAGGTCGGACTCACTTCGCCCGGCTTCATCGGCGCGGATGTGTGCCACCTCAACCTGCACAAAACGTTCTGCATTCCGCACGGCGGCGGTGGCCCGGGCGTCGGCCCGATCGGTGTGGCATCGCAACTGGTGCCGTTCCTTCCGGGACACGCCACCTTGGAAAACAAAGCCAATGCCGTTTGCTCCGCACCATGGGGCAGCGCCTCGATCAACACCATTTCGTGGATGTATATCGCGATGATGGGAACCGAGGGCCTGACCGAAGCGACTCAGTCGGCAATTCTGGGTGCCAACTACATCGCACGCCGCTTGGCTGAGTTTTTCCCGATCCTCTACACCGGCAACGAAGGTCTCGTCGCCCACGAGTGCATCATCGACGTCCGTCCGTTGTCCGATCAAAGCGGTGTGACGGTGGAAGACGTCGCAAAGCGCCTGATGGATTACGGATTCCACTCCCCGACCATGTCCTGGCCGGTTGGTGGAACTTTGATGATCGAGCCGACTGAATCGGAATCGAAAGCTGAGCTGGATCGTTTCTGCGACGCAATGATTTCGATCCACGGTGAAATCACCGCCATCATCCGTGGTGAAGCCGATGCCAATGACAACCTGCTCAAGAACGCTCCGCACCCGACCGAGGTGATTTGCGGCAACGAGTGGACTCATGTTTACACCCGCGAACAAGCAGCGTTCCCGCTCCCTTACCTGCGCCAGCACAAGTTCTGGCCATACCTGGGACGGATCGACAACGTTCACGGCGATCGTAACCTGGTCTGCACCTGCGACACGGTGGAAGCCTACGCCGCTGCTGCTGGAGCCTGAGTTTTGAAACCGCCCTCCCTCATCGATTGGTCGCGCTGGATTCCAGAGATCCAGGCGACCATCATGTTCATCATCCGGGACGGGCGGATTCTTTTGATCGAAAAAAAACGCGGCCTCGGAGCGGGCAAAATCAACGGTCCCGGCGGGAAAATCGATCCCGGCGAGACACCGCTTCAGGCTGCGATTCGCGAAACGCAGGAGGAACTTCACGTGACTCCTGCCGATCCGCGCAAGCTCGGCGAGCTGCACTTTTGGATGAGCCAAGAAGTGCCGCACATCCTCTGCCACGTCTATCGCGCCGACGATTTCACCGGCATTCCCACGGAAACCGAGGAGGCAGTCCCGGTCTGGACTCCGCTTGATAAAATTCCCTACGACCGGATGTGGGAAGACGATCGGTATTGGCTTCCTCTTTTGTTAGAAAATCAAAGTTTCCTCGGCAAATTTGCCTTCGAGGGCGAAACTTTGATAACGCGTGAGATTGCCACCGATCTCTCTAGCGACCCTCTGAGATCCTGAGGTTGTTAGAATTTCGACGCGTCGTTCTTTGCGAATCCGGCCGCCGCTTTACCGGCGGCTTCTCCGGTGGCGAAACAAGTGCCCATCACCCGGATTGATGCGTGCGCTTCGTGGTCGGCTGAAATACAACGGCCAGCGACGAAAATCCCATCCATCCCCTTCGGCTTCAAGCAACGCAAAGGAATCCCGGCAGGCTTCTGGTCCATTGGAAATTTCAACTTCGGCCCTTTGGCATTCTCTCGAAATTCCATCGGCCAGGCGGCCAACGCGATCTCATCCTCAAAACGTCGGGACTGCCGGATATCGTCACCTGTTAGAACATATTCACCCATCCAGCGTCGACTTTCACGCACGCCCGCTCGCACCGGCCAGTGGCTCACGTAGGCATGACTCCAGTGATCCGCATTTTCCTTCAGGTAGCGGATGGCATCGGATGCAATCCGACGTCCTGAAAGCTCCAATTGCCCGAGGCATGCTGCGTCTAACGGATCGTAATTTGCAGTATCCTCGCCGCCTGTTAGATCAATCGTGCCAAAAATTTCCCCTGCGCGACCCGATGCTCTGAAACTCAGGCCCAACGTTGCTTTGGACAGCTGCCCACACCGGATGCCTTCGACCACCGTGCCCGCAATCCTCAACCGCATGGCATCGTCAAAGCCGACCACGCCTTGAATGCCGAACACGTAGGCTGGCCTTTGCAATCGTGGAGCGTGGGTCATTTCCGTTTCACACTCCAGAAAATCGGCAACCACCGCATCGCCGGATGCATCGACCAACGCCTTGGCATTGAGAAACTCAGATCCGCCTCGCCCCGCCAAACCGAATGACCAGAGCGAATTTTCCCGTTTCACTGACACGACTTCGGAGTGGAATCGAACGGTTAGATGCGGTTCGTTGGCGACCAGCTCATCCGCGATGTTCACAAACTCGACCGGATGTTGGGGCAGAACTTCCACCCGCCCCATGCGAATCGGGCCGAGGCCTGTCGCGGCAATCATGCGCCGCGCCATTTCCTCAGCAAATCCGGAATTGGCGAGAACCGGATTTCCAACCTCACCTTGAAGATAGAGGCCGCAAAAGGTATGCACCAGCGAGGCAGTCCCCATTCCTCCGAGGAAACCGTAACGCTCTAACAAAATGGTCCGGGCACCGAGGCGAGCCGCAGTTACAGCAGCGGCGAGACCGGCACTGCCACCACCGACCACCGCCACATCGTATGCCACGGGTTCCGGATTCATGACTGCTTCCGGCAAATCAACTCTGCCAACGCTTGGGCTGTTGCCAGATTTTCGCGATTGATATCTGCGGGGCCAAGCACCACGCCGTATTTTTCTTCAGCGAGAACCACGAGTTGCATCACCGCCATCGAATCCAAACCAGCGGCAAATAAATCGCCGTCCTCGGGAAATCCGTCTTCGATTTCCAATAGCTCCTCAGCCGAAAGCCAATCCAAGACCTCACTCGCATTCACCATGCCGAAAACGCTGCGCGGAGCCATCATGATTCGCAAGCGGAAAGCCGTCAGGATCTGCAGTGCAAATGTCGGATTAAGTCAGCCGTTGCTGTATTGCTTCATCAAACGCTCGGCCAGTTTCTTCAAATCCTCGACCGGGATGGCATAACTTTCCGCACGATTTGCCCGCGCGATGTTCATGCCCAGGCACCTGCCCTGCAAGTCGAGCAACGGACCACCGATCATCTCCTTGTTAGCGATGATGTCGTGCTGCAGTACACGAGGAAATCCGCTCCGCCGCTGTGAAAACGCACCACTCATCGTGTCATTTCGAGTCAAAGGGCCAGGTTTGAGCAAGGGCTCCGCAGTGATTTCCTTGCCGTCTCTCAAGACCATCATTTTCACCGCCGTGCCTGCGCGGCGCTCCTTCATCACTTCAACCACATCATCGAAACTGCCGATTTGATGGCCGTCTATTTCAACGATCTGATCGTCCTTCTTCAGCCCCGCCAAACTGGCGCCGCCTTTCGGGTCCAAATCTTCGATGATGACGGCACCCGACTTTTCCTGAATGGAAATCCCCAGATTACCACCACCATCGGGGATGGTTCGGGTTTTCGCGCTGATGATGCCGACCAAGGCACGCCTGGCTTTGAGGCTGGTTGCACCGTTCGCGACCACCCACGTTCCCTGGGGCACATCGCTCGATGGCGCATAACTGACCGGTGTTAGATCCGTCGCCTCGATTTTCAGTAAGGCCACATCCCAATCCTCATCCGTGCCGAGCAGCTTCACCTCGCGATAAAGATCGGTATCCACCCGAACCCAAAGATTGCTCACTCCAACAAGCTCGCTCGCCTTCGCCAGGATGTAGCCGTCTGCTGAAATCACCACGCCATATCCAATCTCGGCGCGTTTATCCAGAATCACCGCACTCGATGTCTGAAGGACCTGGCGTTGCATTTCAAAAGCCGCCACGACTGAATTTCCATTCCGACGATTGGCCGTTTCCAGGGTCTGGGCTGCCTGCAATGACCCAGCAAGCAACAGTATGAATGGAATCAGTTTAGCGTTCACCAAGTCTCAATTTCAGGGTTTCCTCTTTGCCGTTTTTCCTCAGCATTTCGAGCTGCAGTGGATCACCGGCAGCCATCTCATCCAAAAGCTCCACCAATTGATCCTTGGTGGTGAGCTCGGTGTCGTTGAATTTCAAAATCACATCTCCTTCTTCGATCCCCGCTTCTTCAGCCGGCGATTCACGGCCGACTTTGGTGACCGACAAGCCTCCCTCCGGGCGTGGTTCCGCAGCCACGCCAAGAAAACCGGAGCCTTTTTTAGGCCTCTCGGCAAATGGACCATCGCCAAGAAACTGCGATGCCAGCATCTCATCCCAATGAGCGGTGAACTCCGACATGGGAACGTGCATGTTCACTGGCAGGTTCGTGCCTACGCGGGAGTGAATGCCGATCAGCTTGCCATTCAAATCAAACAACGGGCCGCCTGAATCACCGCCGATCAGTGAGCAATCGGACTGAAAGGTTGAAGGCGAAATGCGAACCAGGCGCCCCAGCCGCAGAACCGATCCGCGTGCCTTGTCAAAACCACCGGAATGCCCCAACGCAAAAACCCAGTCGCCCAAGCGTGTCTGGTCATTGCGATCCAGTTCGACGAAAGGATACGGGCCACCTTTTGAATCGGTGATTTTCACCATGGCGGCATCCGTATTCGAAACCAATCCGAGACTTTCGCCATCGTGCTCGGTGCCATCTTCCATGATCACCTTGACCTTTCTTCCCACCCCGCCGCTGACGTGCGCAGCTGTTAGAATCAGCCCCTCTGGTGAAACAATCACGCCGCTGCCTGAGCCTTCTGCAATTTCGAGGCAGACTGTTGCCTTCCGTGCATGAGGCAACGCTTTGATCAGAGCCGACTGGATCGCCTCCAGATCCTGGAGATTTTCGGGAACCTTCTTATCGTTTACATAAAGCCGATCCTCCTGAGCCATGGCACCCAGTGGCAACATGGCCGTCAGCAAAAACATGGTGAACGCTTTCATCAATCGGTGAATCACCGGACCTTAAGCATAACCGCACGAATCTGCAACCCGCAGCTGATCAGGCCCGGCGCAAATAGTCCGGCATTTGGTCACGCTGACGTGCTGGCGGCAAATTCGCGGAGGCAAACGAAATCACAGCTCCAACACCCGCCGCATGGGATGCTCCCAACCGAGGTTCGGCATCGAGATCGGCAAAAACGAATTGTGCCCGACGGCGCCAGTGGATTGCCAGGACCAAAACTCCGATCGCGACAAACAAAACACAACCCGCAACCGGTCCCCAATCCTTGAGGAATTTCACCACATTCTCTTCCAAAACCACTCTGGCAGAAACCGGCTTTTCGGGCACCGGACTAACCTCCGCCACTGCTGGAGTCGCAGGGGTAAAATTTCCCTCCAGCGTTCGCTCCATCCAATACAGACGGATCGACATCTGCATCGTAAATGCCTTCAGCTGAGCTGCAGGGTCATCTTTCGCCATCGTCTTCAGCACCGAGCTCTCCATCGCGCGGCGTTGCTCAGGAAGGGCAATTTTCCCAGATAGCTCGGGGCTCAGTGCCATTTCTGAACGTTGCGGATCTCCCAAATAATAGAAGACTACCGCCGCTGGCCGACCTGTGGAAAATAGCCGTTCGACGAATTCTTCCGATCGGACTTCGCTAGGAATTTCCTGGATTTTCCCGAAGACGTAAACGAAAAGGTCAATGGCGGAATCTCCCGCGTGGTATTTCAGAAAACCAAGCTGGCTCGCTGATTCATCAGCATTCAGCAAGCCTTGAGGATCGATCAGAAATTGCGTTGGCCGGTTTTCGAAGTAAGCGTCCAGAAATTCATTTGGAACAGGATCCAACGGCGCATCTGATTCAGCCAAATCTTCTGGAGTAGGCGGTGCCACATCGACCGGCTTCAGAGAATCAAGCAGCGACATCTCAAGCTCCGGATCTGCAGCGAGGCCATGATTCAAAATTTGGTCCCCGGCGATCCATCCATCTTTGATGGCCTGTTCACGCTCACCATCCAGCCAACGAGGCAGTGGCATTTCTTCGGCCAACAGCGAACCTGTAAAAACTGCCAGCAATAGCAAAGGCAGCTTCATCGGGCTACCTCCTGAGATTTTGATGGCCTTGAATTAGAAGTCTGATGGCCTGATCGGATTTTTTTAATCAGGTCCCGCTTGGATGCGGCAGGTTGATGTTTTTTCTCGAATCGCTCCGGATCACGACGCGCTTGCCGCGAGCGCTTTTTCAACACACCTGCGAGGTGATCGACCAACCTTACGATCCCATCCGCATACTTGCCCTCCAGCCAATGGGCGTGGGCACGCGACAATGAAAGAAACGTATCCGCTTGATCCAGGTATGGATCTAACAAATAGCCAAAGGTGATGGTCGCAGCCTTCGATTCGGGATCGATGGTCAACAAAATCCCAGCTTCGTTGGGAATTTCCACTGGAACATCTTCGAACGCACCCCGATTCAACAACCAAAATCCGAACTGGCGGATGTTTGCAACTTCACCAAGCGACCCGGTATAAACGGCAAAAAACAGCTGTGGAAAACTGCGGGAGAACTTCGCCAGCGCAGCTTCAACCCGAGCACGATCGCCACGCCGAATCAATCCAGCAGCATCGGTAAGACGTCTCAACCTCACTTCCTCAGCACCGAACGCAAAGTCTGCATCCGCCAACGTAAACCCACAATGCGGGCACGATTCCGCCGCACGGTGGATTTGTTGCACACAGCGAGGACACTTCATCTCAATCTCAGGATAAGCTGAGACTACGATGCAGCCCGTAGTTCGTCAAAGTGAATGATTAAGAAAACTTAAATTTTATTGCGCAATTCTAACGCAAATCCCCCAGGCGCTCCAACTCAGCCATTCTTCAATAGTGCTGCTGCGTAGAAGCCATCGAAGCCGGTCTGGTGTGGAGAAACGGGTTTTTCTTTGATCAAACTGAAACCACCGGACGCAATCAAACGGTCAACTTGCTGGCGGTTCTCGGATGGCAGGATCGAGCAGGTGGCGTAGACCAGCCGACCACCGGGCTTTAGCATGGCGGTGTAATTTTCTAACAATTCCTGCTGGATTGCTCTTACGCGATCCAACTGGGCCGGCTTCAACCGCCATTTCAGATCCGGCTGACGTTTAAGGGTTCCGAGTCCCGAGCATGGTGAATCGATCAACAATCGATCGGCCACCCCGGCGAAATCCTCGGCCATGGTCTCGACGATGAGCTTGGTCTTGAGGCAGCTAGCGCGGGCACGTTTGGCACGGCGCTCCAGCTCCGATAGCTTTTTCTGGTCCACATCCATGCCAAACACCCTGCCCTCGTTTTGCATCAGCGCCGCCAAATGCAGGGACTTCCCGCCGGCACCAGAACAGGCATCGATGATGCGTTCACCCGGTTGCGGATCGACCAGAGGAGAAATCATTTGTGACCCGGCATCCTGAATTTCGATCCGTCCGTCGAGCCGCAGCGGCTTCGGCAAAACTTTTCCGGCCGGAAGGACGAGGGCATCCGGCAAGCCTGGGACTTCGCTGGCCGTGACGTGATTCTCCGCCAACCAGGAAATCGCCTGATCGCGAGTGGCACACAGCGTGTTGACCCGTAAATAGACAGGCGCGCGTTGGTTGAGCGCGGCGATTTCCGCATCCCAGGCATCGCCGAGTTCTACAACACCCAACTCGTCCAGCCAATCCGGGATTGACTCACGAATCGCTCTTGGCTGGCCAGCGATTTCCGCTTCCCGACTGCGGATCTCGTCCACAGAAGCGCCATTGTAGTTCCACCAATCCGGCAAATCATAGCCCATGCGCACCCATTGCGCCGCGCAGAGCGCCGTGGTTTCTTCACTATCCACCAAAAATCCGAGCACTCGCCGCCAGCGCACAACCTCAAACACCGTCTCAGCGATGAAGCTGCGATCGCGCTTGCCCCAACGCGGATTCGCATCGAATGCGGCGGCCAATTCGTGATCCAGAACGCGATGTTCCCGGAAAACGGATTTCGCGATTTCGGCGGCGGCTTCGGCCAACAGGCGGTGCATTCTCATGCCGCCATCCTTCCTGAATCGCGGCCGACGACAAAGGCTTTCTTCATTCGACTTCCAATCTTTCTCGAACAATGATCATTCTCCGCCTGTGCCGACTGTCCGAATCAAATACCAAACTTTCCATCCATCCATCTGGCCGAAAATGATCGGCGAGGTTTCCCGTGACGCGACCCCAGGTGCCCTGGTCCAGGTGCTGGGAAAAGAAGGCACACCTTTTGGCTGGGGACTGTGGAATCCGAAGTCGCGCATGCCGCTGCGTGTGGTCAGCCACTCGCTCGACGATCTCGACGAAACCTTTTTCGAAGACGCAATCCGCCGCGCCGCCAGCCTGCGCCGTGAAGTGTTCAAACTGGACGAAGAAACCGACGCCTATCGCGCGATCCACGGCGATGCCGATTTCCTGCCGGGCCTGGTCGCTGACAAATTTGGCGATGTGCTTTCGCTCGAAATCACCAACCTCGCCGCTTGGCAGCGCGTTCCTGGCTGGTTGCCCTTGCTCCACGAATGCTTCGATACCCGCCGGACCATCATCAGCGTGGACCCGGATTTAGGACGGATCGAAGGCATCCCCCGCTACGGCGGCCCGGAATCGGATCAAATCCGTAGCGTGAAAATCCGTGAAAATGGGGTGCGTTACGAAGTCAACTTTGCAGACGGTCACAAGACCGGATTCTTCTGCGATCAACGCGACAACCGCGCGAAATTTGCGAAACTCGCCGCCGGAAAATCCGTCCTTGATCTCTGCTGCTACACCGGTGGATTTTCCGTCTCCGCCGCGCTTGCCGGTGCGGCGGATGTGACGGCTGTCGATCTGGATGAGGCCGCAATCGAAATGGCCAAACGCAATGCCAACCTGAATTCGGTGCGCGTGAAATTCACCCACGCCGATGCCTTTACCTGGATTCGCACCATGATCGAAAATGGCCGCACCTGGGACCTGGTGATCGCGGATCCACCAAAATTCATCCATGGCCGCGAAGACGAAATCGGCGTAGCAAAGTATGCGGACCTGAACAAACTCGCCACCCAACTGGTGACACCCGGCGGCTTGTATGTCACCTGCTCCTGCTCCGGTCACCTCAGTGCGGACGCGTTTGAACGCATCGTGATTTCATCCACCCACCGCCAAAACAAGCGTCTGCAAACCTTCGATCGCACGGGCGCCGGTCCGGACCATCCCACGCTCTCAAATTATCCGGAATCCCGTTATTTGAAGCTGATCTGGTCGCGCTTGATTTAACGGCGGCGTGAATTTCACTGCCTGGTCACGATCCGATAAATCAGGAATCCGATTCCCAAAAGGATGACGGCGCCAAACAGAAACAATCCGGCAAACGGATGAATCACCATCACAGCCATCGCGACTAGCATCAGTGAAATCGCGATCAGGGTTGGAATTCCAAATTTCATAAGCAGTGGCCACGCGTTCGCTGGTCCTCGAAGACTCAATCAGGATCAGCAAATTCGCAAAGGAATCAATCGGAATTCCGATTGAACACCACCTGCGGCGAAATCTCGCTTGACGTTCGCCGTCGGCAATGCAAGTAACCGCTTACATGCAAATGGACGAGGAAACGCAGGAGCAATCGACCGAACAGCGGCTGCTATGTGCCGCTCGAGAAGTTTATTCCCGGGAGGGAATTGCCAAAGCGACGACTCGTGAGATTGCCAAAGTCGCCGGTGTCAATGAGGTCACCCTTTTTCGCCGATTCCAGAGCAAGCAGGGATTGCTCGCTGCGGTGCTTGAGGAAACTTTTCTGAACGTCGCAAAATCCCCTGGTTGCCGCACGGTCGCCGATGGCGCGACTTTGAGAGACATCGTCACCTTTTATGCCAATGCCGATTTTGATCGGATCAATAACAACATCTCGTTGATGCGGGTCATCATCGGTGAAAGCCACCGCCTGGGTGAGCTGGAATCTGAAGTTTTGCTGCGAATTTTCCGCCCATGGAAAGAGGAGTTTGCGGGCAAACTGCAGGAAGCAAAAGACCACGGATTGATGCGAGCGGACCAAGAGCCAATCATCGTGGTTGATCAATTGAGTGCGATGATCTTCGTCGGCGCATTGCGGGCAGATACCCGCCGCTGCATCAACTACACGCCGGAGACTTACCTGTCCGCCTGCATCGAAAATATTCTGCGGGCCATCGCGCCCTGAAGCCAAACGCATGAGCGAATCACCCACTTTGTACGGCGCGGATCCCGCGTTCCTGTCGCCACTTGCGGCCCGATTGTTAGAGCGTGGACTGCTGAAATGGATCATCGCCATCAGCGCCTCGCTGGGGGCGATTCTGGAGGTGATCGATACCGTGATCACCAACGTCGCGCTCGTCGACATCCGGGGAAATCTTGGCGCGAGTTTGTCGGAAGCGGGCTGGATTTCGACCAGCTACGCATGTGCAAACGTCGTCGTGATTCCACTTTCCGCGTGGCTCGGATACCGCTTCGGCAAACGGAACTACTTTGTTTTTTCATTGCTGGGATTCACCGCGGCATCGCTGCTGTGTGGCCTCTCCACCAATTTGGGAATGCTCATTTTCGCCCGTGTGTTGCAGGGGCTGGCGGGCGGCGGATTGCTGGCGAAAGCGCAATCGATCGTCTTCGAGGCTTTCCCGGCAGGAGAACGGGCGGTTGCTCAGGCCATTTTCGGCATGGGCGTGATTGTTGGCCCTGCGATTGGTCCGCTGTTAGGCGGCTGGCTCACGGATAACATGGGCTGGCGCTGGATCTTTTTCATCAACATCCCGGTGGGACTGCTGGCCGTTGCCATGTCGCGGATTTTCATGCCTGTGGATGACAAAACGAAACTCAAAAAAGATTCGACCGTCGACTGGTCTGGAATCGGTCTGCTCGCCGTCGGACTGGCCTGCTTCCAGATCATGCTCGAAGAAGGCCAGCAGGAAGACTGGTTTGATTCACCGTTAATCTGCATCACTGCCATCGCCAGCGTCATTGGCATCGCCTTGTTCATCTGGCGTGAACTCACCACCGAACATCCAGCGGTGGATCTGCGGGTGTTGAAATATCCGTCCATGGTTGGAGGCACGATTTACTCCGCGATTCTAGGTATCGGCCTTTACGGGATCATGTTTGCGGTGCCGGTCTTCGTGCAAGATTACCTCCACTACACCGCGTTCCAGAGCGGCCAGTTGTTAGTCCCCGGTGCCCTGGTGTCAGCGGTCGGCATGATGCTTTTCGGACGAATCGGCAACATCGTCCCCCCCAGACGCTTGATTTGCATCGGCGCACTTCTCACCAGTGTCACGGGATTCCTGTTGATGAACATGAATCCGAACACCGGCTACGGCCAAATCATCCCGGCATTGCTGTTCCGTGGAATGGGAAGCGTGTTGATTTTCATGCCACTCAGCATCGCCACCCTCGGGCCATTGCCGAAAAAAGACATCGCCGCGGGTTCGGGGCTATACAGCCTGACCCGCCAGCTTGGCAGCAGCATTGGCATCGCCCTCATCACCACCATGCTTGCCCGTCGAGAAGCGCTTCATCGCAGTGTTTTGGTGGAAAAACTCACCGCCTACCGCCCGGTGGTTCAGGATCGGCTCAACACATTGACCGGTGGATTTTCCGGGTTCAATCCAGATCCGGTCGCGGTGAAGCATCAAGCCTATCAGCTGCTGGATCAGACTGTGAATGGCCAATCCACGCTGCTGGCGTTTGAAGACATCTTTTTCTACATCGCCATCATGTTCATCTGTTCGCTGCCGCTGCTTTTCCTCCTCGGAGGCAAAGGCGGAAAAGACGCATCCAAAGCCGCCGCTGCGGCACACTAAATTTCCCACGCCTCCCCCCTGATTTCATATGACAACGAAAGCTCTCACCACGCCCAGCGACATCCCTGAGACGGATGCGCCTGCCAGCAAAAGAAGCCGCACCGGGATCAAAGTGATCGCCGGCATCGCCGCCCTTGCCCTCGCCGCAACTGCTGGCAATCATTTCATCCGCCTTTCTTTATTCACAGAATCCACTGACGACGCCTACATCAGCGGCCACGTTCACCGGGTCAGCGCCAATGTTGCCGGTCCGTTGTTAGAAGTCCTCGCGGACGATAACGAATTGGTCAAAAAAGGTCAGGTTCTGGCAAAAATCGATCCTCGGGAATTCGACATCATGGAGAAAAAAGCCATCTCCAGCATGGAGCAGGCGCACGCGGCCGAGCTGCAAGCCGCTGCAAAAGCAGCCGAAGCACGCGCTGCCGATCTCCAGGCAAAGGCGGGCATTTCCAGCGCCGAGGCGGAAATCAAAGGCAGCGAAGCCAGACTCGAATTGGCGAAAATCACGCTCAATCGGAACGAATCCCTGCTCGGCAGCGACAACCCGGCCGTTTCGCAATTGGTGGTCGATCAAAATCGCAGCGAAGTCGAGGCGTCCGAAGCACAGCTCAATGCGTCCAAGGCAAATCTTGAGGCCGCGCAAGCCACTCATGAATCCTCGCAAGCTTCCATCCAGGCAGCCGAGGCGGATATCGCATCTGCCAAAGCGGAGATTGATGTGCAAAAAGCCGCGATCGATGACATTCATCGCCAGCTTTCCTACACCGAAATCATCGCTCCAGAGAGCGGGCGGGTCGGCGCAAAGAACGCGGAAAACGGCAACCGCGTCGAAGTCGGCCAGTCACTCTTTGCCTTGGTCGAGCAAGACTACTGGATCGTCGCCAATTTCAAGGAAACCCAGCTGAAAAAAATGACCGCCGGGCAGAAAGTCGACATCGAAGTCGATTCGTTAGGCGGCAAGCATTTCTCCGGAACGGTCGATAGCATCGCCCCGGCAACCGGCTCACAATTCGCGATTCTTCCTCCAGACAATGCCACTGGAAACTTCACCAAAGTCGTCCAGCGCGTGCCTGTGAAAATCACTTTCGATCCTGAATCGATTCGTGGATTTGAAGATCAACTCCGCCCGGGTCTGTCCACGGTAGTGCGCGTCCAGACCCATTGAGAGGCGACTCAGTCCTTCACCTCGATTTGCGTCGGGTCCCAATCGACCTTCGGGAAATCCATATTCAGGCTCTTCAGCGTGTCGCACATGATCTGCGCCACGCATAAATTGCGATACCATTTGCGATCCGCCGGGATGACATACCACGGTGCAAATTCCGTGGACGTTTGTTCTAACACATCCTCGTAAGCACGCATGAACTCGCCCCAGCGGGCGCGATCGGCCAAATCATCCGGGTTGAATTTCCAGTATTTCGCAGGGTTCGCCAGACGCGATTCCAAGCGCTCTTTTTGTTCGTCCTTCGAGATGTGGAGGAAGAGTTTTACAATCGTTGTCCCCTCCTCTGCCAACATGCGCTCGAACTCGATCACATGACGCTTGCGGCGTTTCCAGACTTCATCCGGAAATAGATTTTTCACCCGCACCGCGATGATATCTTCATAGTGGCTGCGATTGAAAATCACCAACTCGCCATTTTTCGGCACCTGCTGGTGGATGCGCCAGAGGAAATCATGCGCCAGTTCGTTTTCGCTGGGCTTTTTGAACGCCTGGACGCGGATTCCTTGGGGGTCGATCCGTGAAAATACATGCTTGATGCACCCATCCTTGCCACCGGTGTCCATCGCCTGGATCACCACCAGAACCCGATGCTTGTTTTGAGCGTAGAGCAGTTTCTGAAGATGCTGCAGTTCGCTTTGCATCGCTTCGAAAAGCGGTTCGCAGCTGCCTTTTGACTCATCTTCGAACAGGGTTTTTTCGCCGCTATCGATTTGGTCCAGATGCACATGGCTCCCCGGTTTTACCAAATATCGTTCGCGCGCTTCTTTTACGGCCATGAAGAGTTATCCCTCCACTCCGCATTTTTGACAAGCGAAGTCTCGCCCAAAGCAGATTTGTCACCGATTTCGGGATTGAAAATGAGCTAGTCCGCAGTTTTATCAATGGATGCCGCCAGCGACGAAATCGAACGACCTCCCGGATAAAACGGCGTCAGCAGCCGTCACGCTGCAAACCGCCCTCCACATTGGAGCCAGTTCGGTGTCCATGATGGTGGCTGAATTTCGCGAAGATCACACGCTCGTCCCGATCGATTTCCTTGAGCAACCAGCTCCGCTCGCCCACGACATTTTCAAAAATGGCAGCGTCAGCGCCCAAACCACGGAACGCATCGTCTCCATCATCAAAGGCTACCAACGCTCGCTGGTCGAGCTGGGATATGATGGTAGCGACTTCACCCGCGCCGTAGCCTCAAACATTCTCGCTGAGGCCGCGAACCAAGACATCGTGATGAACCGCATCCGCATCGCCTGCGGGCTCCGCATCAATACGATTGATGACGGGGAAATGACACGCCTGATCTACCTAAAAACCCGAAGAAGATTGCAGGATCTGCCGGCCATGCACGACCAGAATACCCTGGTCGTCCACGTCGGACCGGGCAATACCCGCGCGCTTTTGTTTCAGAATGGCAGAATCAGCCGCTACACGTCCTACCGGCTCGGCACCCACCGCACCCGGGAAGCGATCGATGGCTCGCATTCGGAAGGACCCGGCTTCATTCGCGTCATCCGCGAGCATGCTTCGGGAAACTTGGGCCAGCTTCGCTTTGATTATTCCGATGTCGAAATCGAAGGCCTGATCTCGATTGGCTATGAAATCCAATCCGTGGCTCCATCACTCACGAAATCCGGCAAAGCCTGCTCGGTGAAAACACTACGGCAGGTCACCAATGAAGCCGCCAGCCTAACCGATGTGGAGTTGGTGAAACGCTTCCAGCTCGATTATCAAACGGCCGAAGCCCTGGTCCCATCACTGGAAATCAACCTGGCCATCGCCGAAACGCTGAAGCTGCCGGATTTGCAAATTCCTTTCAGCGAATACGAGCACGGCCTGCTGCACGATCTGCTTGTCTCACAAAATCTAACAGGAACCTTCGCGGATGAAGTCGTGCGCTCCGCACGCATCCTCGCCGCGCGCTATCAATCGGACGCCAGCCACGGCGAGCATGTCGCCAACTTGTGCGCCAAGTTTTTCAACGATTTGGCGGATCTGCATCAAATGACCGAACACGATGCGCTCTTGCTCCAGGTCGCTGCCATCCTTCACGAAGTGGGCACCTACATCAGCCCTCGCGCCCACCACAAGCATTCGGAATATATCATTCTCAACTCCGAGATCTTCGGTCTGGACCGTCTCGATATCACCATCGTCGCGCTGGTCGCACGCCACCACCGGCATTCCGGGCCCAAGCCGGAGCACCGCAGCTACGCGGCTCTGTGTATCGACGATCGCATCCGGGTTTCCAAACTCGCATCGCTGCTGCGCGTCGCAGACGCTCTGGAGCGCACGCACGTCCAGCGCGTGAATCAGATTGAACTTAAACGTGAACACGGCAAACTCGTCATCCGCCTCCCCGGCCTGGCTGATGCCGCAGTCGAACGCCTGGCGATGGACGCCAAGGCAGACCTCTTTGAACAAACATTCGGCCTGGCCGTGGTCATTGAAGAAGACAGCTGAACCAAAATCCCTTTCATCTAACATCTTTCACCGTTCCGCATGACCGTCCCCTATCTCAATCGCGAGCTTTCCTGGCTTGAGTTCAATCAACGCGTGCTCAACGAGGCATTGCGGCCGGATGTTCCCTTGTTAGAACGGTTGAAGTTTCTTGCGATCACCGCCTCAAACCTCGACGAATTTTTCCAGGTTCGTGTGGGCGGTCTCAGTTTGTTGCGCCGCAGCGGTCGCAAGACGAGCGATGCATCAGGCCTCACTCCGGCTAAAAATCTCGCCGCGATTCGCAGCCGCATTCTGGAAATGAGCGCCGCACAATACGAGCTGCTCAACCAAACGCTCCTGCCGGAACTGGAAAAGGCTGGCATTCGTAAACTGCGGCCAGCCGATCTCAATCCAGCACAGTCCGCCTACATCGCCGCTGTTTTCGAAGACGCGATTTTCTCCCTCCTCACACCGCTCGCAGTGGATGCCGATGGGACATGCCCGATCGTGCCCGCACTTCAGATCATCATCGCCTGCCGCCTGTTCGACCCGGAAACCGGCAAAATCCGCCACGCGCTGATTCCGATTCCTGAAATGATCGGCCGCCGTGTCCCGGTTACGAATGAGGAGAACAACTTCGACTACCTTCTCATCGAAGATGTCGTCGCCCTCCATGCGGACCAGCTGTTTCCCGGTGAACTGGTCAACGCGACAACCGCCTTTCGCGTGACGCGGAATGGAGACATCGCCGTGCAGGAAGAAGACCAGACAATCGATCTTTCGGAGAACATGGAAGATGTTCTAACAGCCCGCAAATTTGCCGGCACGGTTCGGTTGGAACTCCGCTCGAACGCACCGCGCGATCTTGCACGGATCATTCAAATCGTCACCGGCACAACCCCTCAGGATGTTTATCGAATCGATGGACCTCCTGGGCTGGCTGCATTCATGGACATTGTCGCCGTGCCTGGTTTCGACCATCTGCGCGACATCGATTGGCCGCCGCAAAACTCACCAGCCATCACGCCAGGCGCATCCATGTTCGAGACGATCGCGGCTGGCGATGTGCTGTTATTCCATCCCTACGAATCATTTGAGCCGGTGCTCCGCCTGATCGAAGAAGCAGCCGTCGACCCCGACGTTATCGCGATCAAGCAGGTCCTCTACCGCACTGCACGACGTTCTCGTATCGTGGATGCATTGATCCGTGCTGCGGAAAATGGCAAACATGTCACTGCCTTGGTTGAGCTCAAAGCACGCTTTGACGAAGCCAGAAACCTAACCCGGGCTGACGAGCTTCAGCGGGCTGGCGTCCAAATCGTCTACGGCGTGAAAGGGCTCAAGACGCATGCGAAAATTCTACTCATTGTCCGACGTGAGTCCGGTCACCTTCGCCGCTATCTTCACCTTGGAACCGGGAATTACAACGAATCGACATCCCGGCTTTACACCGATTTATCCTATCTAACCTGTAAGGCGGATTATGGAAACGATGCATCGTTGTTTTTCAATGCCGTCACAGGCAGATCCAAGCTGATCCGATTCCAGAGGCTCGTGCCTGCACCGAACGCGATGAAACCGAAACTTCTCGATCTCATCGCCGGAGAAACGGAACGCGCCAGCCAAGGACTCACCGCCCGTATCATTGCCAAAGTAAACTCGCTGCAGGATCCAGATATCATCAGCGCCCTCTACGCGGCATCTCAAGCTGGAGTGGAAATCAAACTCAATGTCCGCGGGATTTGCTGCCTGAAACCAGGTGATCCAAAGTTCTCAAAAAACATCGAAGTCATTTCCGTCATCGATCGATTTCTGGAACACGCGCGACTGTTCTATTTTCATCAGGGTGGAGATTCTGAAGTCTACATCGCTTCTGCGGACTGGATGATCCGCAACTTGGAAAAACGGGTCGAGCTCATGATCCCCATCGAGCACGCAGCTTCAAAGCGACGCCTCATCCGCATTCTCGATTCCTATTTCATGGACAACGTGCAAGCTTCCCGCCTGCTACCAGATGGCACTTCACAGCGCCTTACCAAGGAGCGTGGCAAGAAGGCCTTCCGCGTTCAGGAGCACTTCTATCAACAAGCGCGCAAAGCTGCGAAAGCCCGGGAACATGAAAGATCCATGACCTTTGAACCGCATGTACCTGCGGACTAACCCATTGACGAAATGAGCAAGAAACTTGAGGACATTGATGTAAAATTGGCCGAATGGATTGGCCTGCAAAAAATCTTTTTCGTTGGGACCTCTCCGCTATCCAGCAGCGGACACGTCAATGTCTCGCCAAAAGGCGGTGATAGTTTCCGCATTCTAGGGCCACTTGAAGTTGCTTATCTCGATTACACCGGCAGCGGCGCGGAAACCGCCGCTCACTTGCGCGAAAACGGCCGCATCGTGATCATGTTTTGTGCGTTTGAGGGCCCGCCAAAAATCGTCCGATTGCATGGTACGGGGACTGTAGTTGAGTCCGGTGATCCTGAGTTCGAGCGATTGATTTCGCACTTCCCTGAAAACCCAGGAACCCGATCCATAGTGCGCATTCTGGTCGAACGTGTTTCCGATTCATGCGGCTACTCCATTCCATATTTCGATTATGTGGAACCTAGGGAAACTTTGGATAAATGGGCCGCCAACAAAGGCAAGGACGGCTTGGTAGAATACCGCTCCACGAAAAACCGATCAAGCATCGACGGCCTACCCGCCTTTGATCCTCCTTCTGAAATCTAACAGAACACTTCGCATGAAATTGCTAGCCACCAAAACCTACCAGCAGATCCCAGTAGTCATCGGCGGATTCGCTGGATGGATCCTGGCCACCGCGCTGATTCCCATCAGCCATCCATGGAATGTGGTTGCCAGCCTTTATTACGCAGCTTTTAGTTTTTTCCTCGTTGCCTGCTTTTTACCTGAATACCAGCGCAAGCGCATCCTTACGCGGCAAGTGTCGCTCCGGGTGTCCTCGTTCTTCATATGGATCGGAACGAGTTGCATTTTATATGCTCTTCACAAATCCGAGATTGCCGATGGATTGCCGAATATGACTCTGATTATTCTATCCGGAGCGATCGTGTTGGCATTTGCTAGCTACTTCCCGGCTCTTTGGATGATTCGTGGCATCCGAACCAAACCATTTTACGCTGACGATTTGCTTACCTCATCGACTTTGGAACATAAGTCCGAAACGACGACGATACCGTCTGAGGCTGATCCGGTTTCAACTGAAACAAAAAGCAGCCCGCCTGATCATCTCGCTGGAAAAACCCATTAATCCCGGAGCATCTCAGGCGGACTGCCCTGTCGTGTCGCGACGGGCGAATGGATCAATATTTAGAGAGTGGAGTCCACCCAGAATGGCAATTGTGACCAAGGTGTCACAGGAGCTGGATCTATAAAAAAGCGGCCACCCCGCAATGGGATGGCCGCCACGAAACGAGTGATTGATCTAAGTTACTCAGTATAGATCACATTGAGACGGAAGAAGCTTTTGGCTTGATCCGGTGTGATATCAATCGAGATCTCAGTTGTATCATTGACCGTAGCTGTAGCTGTGGTCCAATTCGTAAGATCCGAACTGCTTTGCAACTCATAGGTCAATTTTGCATCCGCTGCTGCCTCAGCACCTTTGATGAAGGTGAGTGACATCGAATCGCCAGCCATGACAGGTTGTGGCAAGGAGCTTGCGACCATCGGGTCCAGTCCAAGGGCATACTCTAGCAAGTCGGTGATACCATCGGAATCTGAATCAGAGGTAACACTAGCACCACTAAGCCCATTGTTAGCGGCCCATTGTTCAAATGCTGATGGATCTGGTGTCGTAGTATCAACTTTGGCGGTGATCACTCGAAGAACCGGAGCCAGGGTCGTGGCCATGGTCCCAGGCATGTACATCTGCCAGCCATCGGTGGTTTCCGGTTTGATGTTGAGACCGTAGTTCGGCTCCCCACCACGCCAGCTTTGAACAGGCAAGGTGACATCAAAGGTCGCGGCACTGCTCTCACCAAGACCGGTAGCGCGACTGATCGCACTCGTAATATCTTGATCCACCACAGGACCGTCTGCACCAAAGGTGCTGGTGACATCCCAATCGACGAGCATACGGTGAACTGCGATCGGACCTGGCGAGCGAGAATTCGCACTTCCCTCACCCTCTTCACTAGGACCCGGTGTTACGGTCGTTAGCACCAACTCAGCTTTCACGATTTCCTCGTCGGCAGGGATTTGACCTTCCAGATCACCAAACTCGACAGGGAAATGCAACAAAGCCTCCTGCGTGGCCCCGCCGACAAGATCCAGGAAACCGAATGCCAGCGTAGAACCATCTTGCGTATCTGCCTGCCCCGTCAGAAGCGCAGAGACATCGGCATTGAAGGTGTAGCTCTTGGTTTCTTCCATGACATAAGAAACCACAAGCTTAGGCCTCAATACTGGATTGGTATTACCAACCGTGCAGTATTCCCAACCATCGGAAGTTCCGCCGGTGAAAATGCCAACACCATAATTGTCTGCTCCCGTTGCCCATTCGCGAACGATCGATGTGATATCAGCCACCTCAACGGTGTTAATCGTCATCGAACCATATGCAGACACCAGGAATCCAGCACCCGCGCCACGGGCACCTTCGAAGCCAGCACCAGCACTAAGGTCATCGTAGGTAGTCTCTGCGGTGACAGGATCAATCAGACGATCAATGACATATGGACCGCCAGACATTGAATTTGCACCTCCTGCTGTGGTTAGCATCAACTCTGCCTTCACAACGGTTGCACCTGGTGGAATTTGTCCTTCACCGGTTCCGATGAGGTTATCAAAACGGATAATCCCGTTGATGTCAGGGCTGCTCGCATGACCTGGAAAACCATCCAAGTAGTAGGACGCAACAGCCGTTCCTAATTCGTTCGTACCGTCGCTACCAATCCGCTTGTCAAACTCACCGGTGTAGCCATCGACACCTTCCTGGAAGCTGACGGTCGTCGTTTTGATCAACGAGGCGATATTTCTTATCGCAGCAGTAGCCGAATAAGATGAACCCAAACTATAGCCACTGCCTTCGGTTAACGTGACCACCACCGATTCATCGGTTTCGTAGATGACATCTTCCAAGACATTCAAGGTGAGTGTGGCGGTATTTGATCCAGCCTCGAACGTTACGGTGCTTCCAGATACAGAATAGTCCGATCCGCGTGTTGCTTCGCCGCTGGTCGTGAAGCCAACTGTTAGAGGAGAAGAAACATCACCAAAACGAGTCAGTTCGAAGGTCAATGCATGATCTTCATCGCCTTCAGTGACCAAAGGCTTTGTAGAAGCGATGACGACTTCACTCTCTTCAACGCCAGTCGGAGAGAGTGGAGTTGCCAGGAAGCGGAAACCTGAACTCAATTGATTTTTACCCGACAAATTGGGTAAATCTTGTGAGAAAACCACGAAAGCATTCCCCTTCGCAGAGTAGGCGTAAACGTTGTCACCACCATTGCCTTTGTTGAAGTCCGAAGTGACCAACAATGCATAGTTGGATGGATTGATCGATGTCCCATCCCCAAACGTGATCTCATATCCATCCGAACCTGCGACGATAGTAGCCCCCACTGCGGCAAGTTCAGGATTGAGCGCTTCCAGAGTTCCATCAGCAGCAACGCTGCCACTGAACATGTGCTGGACCGTATTTGGCACGTATAGGAACGCGAAAGCATCGTTTTCCAAGTTCTGACTGCTATCATAACTGCGAACAATCCAAGTTCTTCCGCTACGCCCGATCGATGCAAAGTTGTTAGAAGCCGAACCAATCGTTGTCGCGATCATGTTCCCTCCATCAGGCAAGCCGTCGATGTAGTAAACACCAGCGGATGGATTGGTAATGGTCACCCCATCCGGCAAGTTGGAGCTTCCAGCAATGACCTGACCACCTGCATCAATGTTACCTCCAATCCAGCCCTCTGAGTAAGGGAAGTAGGCGAGCGAAAAGCTCGAAGACTCGGGTTGCGTTGCAAGCACTTCAGCTGCAGGACCCGCATTATCCATCACAGCGACTGAATAATTACCGCCATCATTGTAGGGGGCGACGATATTGTCTGCCGCACCACGATTCTCAGGATCGGTGAAATTCTCACCACCATAGTTCGCACCCAGCATTAGGCCCGAATTGTAAGCTACAGATGCCCCATTGATGCGAACAGCCGGGAAACCGGATACGGTTCCGGGATTGCTGAAATCTAGAGGAGATGGTGTGCTTTTCAGTATTTGCCAGTTCGGGGAAAGACTTGGCGTCTCAAGATCGGCATCTGCATCACCACCATCAAAAATCGCTACTGCGGATCCCGTAGCCATTGGCGTTCTTGGTTCCGAATAGATCGATACACGAGCGGCATCACCCATCGCCCCATCGGAACTGGTGGCAACTGCTTCCACCATCAGATCACCCACTTGATTCACGGTGTGATTGATTTCAAACGGAGCCGAGTCATCACTTCCGATGAGCAATCCATTCAGATAGAAGTCCACTTTCGTCGTATCAGCGGAGACTGTTGCAGCGAATGCAATCGATTCACCAACATTCACGACCGCACCATTGATAGGGCTGGTCAGAGAAATATCTGGAGCTGGTGTTGCGGCTTCTGTTGAGAAGAACGCGAAGCTGAACATCGCCTCATCATCCGTCAGTCCGTCTTCCAAAGTCGCTGTCGGAACATCGCGGCTCTGGATCAACCAACCACCAAGAGCATCATCCCATTCATAGCTCGCGAAGTTATTCACATTGCTTGGCAAGGGTTCCACCGTGCTAACAGGATACCCCCCTTCAGGAGAAACAATGAGTGTTCCAGACTGATCATTCATTCCTGGAATTTTGAGCAACCACTCCCCGACACCTTGCTTGGTGATCGTAAAATCACCGGATGCAATTTGAGAAGCACCGCCACTCAGTATCCGGCCAACAGCCACGACCTGGCTTTGACCAACTGCAGCCAAAGGGATATAGACAAATGCCACTCCATCTTGCTCATATCCGAGAGCGGATGTGGCACCGTTATCCTTGATACTGAGCGTAAATGACCCGTCGGCATTTGGACGAGACATCGCATAGTTGTCCTCATTTTTACCCCCGGTAACAAGCAGCACACCGTTATCCGCAGTCGCAGCCACTCCGCGAGTGTGAAGTTTTGTTAGATTCACCGTGGAAATACCTGCTGCAGAAGTATCAATGAATTCATATCCGAGATTAACTCCCGGAGAAGAGATCATGTCGGTCAACGCAAGGCCATTTCCTGTGGAGTGGTTGGTGGCATGTCCAGCCAGCCAGCCTTCAGAATGCGGAAAATAGGCAGCTGCCACATTCATATTAAACTCACCGCCACCTGCCTCCGCGCTGCCGTCCGCAGCCGATACCGGAATGTAAAATCCCGCAGCACCATACTCAACCGCACTGGTTCCATAGGAAATCCCATCAACCCCACCACCAGATACATTATTCCGTGAATTTTGCGATACACAGGAGATCAAAATTCCGTTCAGAGGATCTGATGCACGATCTGCACTGTAGATTGAGTCATAATCACCGCGGTTCGCATTCTCCACGTAGTTGAAGTTGGCGGTGGATCCGGGTTTCACTGCCAACGAGATCGAGGCAGTCGCAGAGGTAAGATTATCGTTACCAGTGTTGAGCTGTGTTACAATAAAGCCACCATGCTCGACCGCTTGGGTAACACTTGGCAAAGCACCTATGGATGCGGCCAATGCAAAAAGGAAGGAGCGTTTTCGTTTCATGTGGAGCCAGAGATGATGATTCCGGACGAATCGGTCCACGATTGCAAAGTGACAGATGAGACACGTTCGCACCGTTCAAACCATTGTCTAACTATCCACTTTTTTGTGACCAATTCGTTGCTACTTCAAACCTGACGACTCTCAAAATCCATCAATCGTAACTTCATGAAATCCTCAACTTCTCCAGTCCCGCAACTCTACCCTCAAGGCTCGCCAAGCCTCAGTCGTCGGACATTTCTAGGAGGCTCTGCGTCGTTAATTTTTGCTCTGACCGCATCCAAAGTCCTGGGAAATCAGGGGTTCGTCCGCAATCATCCAACCTTCCCCGCATACCCTTTTTCCCTGGGTGTTGCTTCAGGGGATCCGACGGCAGATGGCTTTGTTTTATGGACGAGACTGGCACCGATTCCATTAATGGGCGGAGGCATGCCAAATGAATCCGTTCTGGTTCATTGGCGTGTTGCCGAGGATGAAGCGATGACCAAGGTGGTAGCATCAGGCAGCGAAGTTGCGAGTCCGGACTGGGCACATTCCGTCCACGTCGAAGTGGAGGGACTAAAGCCTGATCGCTGGTATTGGTACGAATTCAAGGCGGGATCAGAAATCAGCCCACGTGCAAGGACTCGCACCATGTGCCCACTGGACACTCCAGCCGAAAAAACGACACCGATCAAAATGACCTTCGCTTCATGCCAACATTATGAAACAGGTCACTACACCGCTTATGAGCACATGCTGGCGGAAAATCCCGATATTGTCTTCCATCTTGGCGACTATATTTACGAAAACAAAGGCAGGGAGGATCTTGTTAGGAAGCACATCGGTAACGAAATCATGGTAGTGGATGATTATCGCAACCGTCATGCCCAATATAAAACGGACCCTGCACTACAGGCAATGCACCATGCAGCACCTTGGGTCGTCACCTGGGATGATCATGAGGTCGACAATAACTATGCCGGAGATATTTCTGAAAAGCTGAAGGTCAAACCCGAAAGTTTTCTGAAGCGCCGCGCCGCAGCCTATCAAGCCTACTACGAACACATGCCAATCCGACGCAGCGCCATGCCTACCGGACCTGACATGCAAATTTATCGCACGATCAGTCACGGCCAATTGGTTAATTTCCAAGTTCTGGATACCCGACAATTCAGAACGGACCAACCGAATGGCGACGGGCTTAAAACCCCTGGTGAGGCTGCCATGCGACCTGATGCAACCATACTTGGCACCGTTCAGAAAAAATGGCTCGATCAACAATTAGGCAATTCTAATGCACGATGGAATGTCCTTGCCCAGCAAGTCATGATGGCAAGAGTTGACCGTGCTCCGGGCGAAGAAGTCAAATGCGCGATGGACCAATGGCCTGGTTACGAAATGGACCGACGCCGCGTTCTGCAATCGTTCCGAGACTTGAAAGTATCCAATCCGGTCGTCATTACCGGTGATATCCATTCACATTGGGCCAATGACCTTGTCGTGGATTTCGAAGGGAATAAAGCGGAAACCGTGGCGGTAGAGTTCGTAGGCACATCCATTTCCTCTGCAGGAGACGGCATTGCGATTCCTGAAGATCACGAAACGGTGATGAAGGAAAACTCATGCGTGAAATTCTATAACAAGCAACGCGGATATGTGAGCTGCCAAATCGATCCAAAACGTTGGCACGCTGACTATCAGAACGTCGATTATGTCTCACGCCCGGGCGCACCACTCAAAACTACGGCATCCTTCGTAGTTGAGGACAAAACCTCCGGACTTCAAATCGCCTGATTTAATCAATTGTCATTCGGTTGCAACGGGATTGTCACCATTTCCGTGGTGAATCCCGAGGCGGCTGTCTACATATCGGTTGCCTTATGCGATCAACCGCACTCATTCTTGCGTTCATTTCCTTTGGGATTCTACCTGGTCAGCTACGTGCTCAAGAAAATGAACCACCGAAACACACACTGCGCATACTGCCCTTGGGCGATCCCCCGCCCTTCAAACAACAAATCCGGGACAACGTTCGCTATGAGCTACCAGCGGAACCCGGCACAGTTCCACCTCGATCGGTCAGCATCAACTGGACACCACCAGGAGAGCAAAAATTGCCGGAACCACTACCACTTCGTTTGCGATTAGGAACCATATCGGCGCCCCAGACATTCACGCTGCCGAAGGATCGGATCGTAACGGTGAAGACCGAGGACGGTGCACTCTGGTCGAGATTATCTCTATCTCAATCAAACGCAACTCTGGCTCTTGTCTGGAGAGGCGGAAAAACCTGGGAAACTGCTAGAGCCATGTCCATCCCTGATTCGCCCGAAGGAGATCTTCACCAATCCGTACGCTTCGTGAATCTAACAGCTGCACCAATGGGTATAACATTCGGCAAGGAAAAGGTGCGTCTTGATACAGGAAAGTCGTTGATAAAGACCTTGGCGACCGCTGATCCAACCACTGTGATGATTCAATATCAGGGCAAAGATGGCACGCTGCAAACCTGCCTGTCCACGCAGATCGACCGGAGCTCACGAACCTTCCAACAATACTTTATCTATGCTGCGGACACTCAAAGTTCGCGAACTCCTGTAAAGGTGCTATCGATTGCTGAACCTCGCTAACAAGTATGATGCAAGCACCTAAGCCACCAATTCGTGGTGAAGCTGATCAGGGCAAGCTTCAACGCTATTTGAAGTCCGTTGGAGCTGGCTCTCTATTTGTCTCATTAGGCATCCATCTCGGACTATTGGCACTATTCGGTGTTGTGGTCCTGACCATTATTCCTCCTGATCCAAAGCCAGAAATTGAATTTGCACCTGGAAATCGTGGTGGTGGTTCCGGCTCACCAACCTCAAACGCCAGCTCCAAGAAAATCCATCAAAGGGCACCGCTTGCACCAGCAATGTCACGAGTTTCCGCGCTTGATGCCGTATCCTCGATTCAACTTCCCGATCTCGATCTTGGAAGCAGCACTCTCTCACCATTACCCTCGTTAGGTGGATTTGAAGGCTCAGGACTCGGCTCGGGCTCCGGCCGCGGTTTTGGGTCAGGCGCTGGTAACGGATCAGGTATCGGAATTGGCAACAAAGGCCTCTCAGACTCAACCCTGGCAGGCAAAGCCAGTTTCTTCGAACAGAAAGTTTCAGCGGACCGTGTCGTATTCGTGATCGATTACTCCGGTTCCATGAACGGTGAACGCAGCAAACTGATGCGCTCGGAGTTGTCCAAATCCGTATCGGCGCTCTCCCCTCTCATGAAATTCCAGCTAATCTTTTTTGCAGGCCCCACCTGGATCGCTGGTGATCAGGTAAAAATGATCAAAATCAATGATTCTGACAAATCTCCAAGACGAGCAGAAGTGACCACTTCAAAACGAACCTATCAATGGGAAAACGTAGGTAAAGGCGTCTGGGAACCGGATCGCCGCATCCCCACTCCACCTTGGAGGATGGTCGACGCCGATTCGATCCATAACGCTGTAGATCAGATCAAATCGACTCCTTTCCAGTATGGTGGCTACTGGGTTGCCCCGCTCGAACTTGCTCTCGCAATGGATCCCCCGCCTGATCAAATCTTTTTCATGACCGATGGTGCATCCTCAGATAATACGCGAGACGCCATGAGAGATGTGATACGTCACGCAAAATCGAGAAAAACCAAAATCAACACCATTGCGATGATGGAACCCGAGGCTGAGGAAGGTATGAAAGCATTAGCCCATGCAACGGGAGGCATGTTCACCATTGTCGAAAGAGGAGGCAAAGTCACCGTCGTGAATCCTGAGTAAAAATTCAGAATCACTAAATTTGAGTCAAACCTACGATTGTATTTTAATCCTTTATGAAAACCCTTCTACCTATTGGCATGAGTTGTGTCATGATCGCCTTCGCAAATGCTGGTCCGGTCAAACTCATCGCGCACCGCGGTGCATCCCACGCCGCGCCGGAAAACACCCTATCTTCCTTTCGTCTCGCCTGGGAAGAGGGAGCAGATGGGATTGAGGGAGATTTCTATCTAACACCTGATGGTGAGGTGGTTTGCATCCATGATGCTGATACAAAACGTGTGGCTAATAAAAATCTCGTCGTTCAAAATACCCCCTGGCCGGAATTGGCAAAGTTGGACGTTGGTTCCTGGAAGAGTGAAAAATATCACCATGAACACATCCCCAGATTAGGTGATGTGTTAGACATTCTTCCTGAAGGAAAAATGTTTTTCCTGGAAATCAAGGATGGGATCGAAATTGTAGCTCCAATCCGGAAAATCCTGGAAACGAAGAAGGCAAACCCCAAACAGGTTGTGCTGATTTCATTCGACCAAGAAGTCATCAAGGAATGCCGCCGCCAACTGCCACAGTTCGAGGCGCACTGGCTATCTTCACTGAAAAATTTCAAACAACCCGGAATGGCGGACGGATATTTTGAGGAATTGAAAAGTCTGGGAGCTCAAGGCTTCCAATTCAATTCTGAAGCTCCTGTCACATCATCATGGATTAATCAGCTAAAACAATCCGGCTATAAAATCGACGCATGGACGGTGGATAATCCCATCATCGCCAAGCAAATGATCGATCTGGGAGTGGATTTCATCACCACCAATCAGCCAAAAGATCTTCGCACTCAGCTGTTCCAGAATGAATCCAGCTGGAATGTTCGTCAGCATATCCCTCGGCAAAACTTTATCATCCAAAGCCATCGCGGAGCGGGAGAACTCATGCCTGAAAATTCTGCAGAGAGCTTTCGCCTCGCCTGGAAATTAGGGACCATTCCGGAAGCTGATTTGAGGACAACCAAAGATGGGGTGATCGTCGCATTTCATGACAACGACTTTACTCGAATTCTACCCAACGAATCGGATGAAATAAGGAAACGCAGTGTGGAAGACTTCACCTGGGAAGAATTGAGCAAACTCGATATCGGAGCATGGAAAGGCGATCATTTCCGAGGGCAGCGCATCCCATCTCTGGAAGATATTTTTCAAGAATTAAAAGAAGATGACACTCGCCGAGTGTATGTAGATATCAAAAATATCGATTTGAAGCAACTTGCGAAAGAAGCGCACCTTCAGGGCCTGGCAAATCGATTAATTCTTGCAAGCACGCACATTGAGGTCATTCGAGAATGGAAGGAGCTTGCTCCTGAATCCTCGACCCTGCATTGGATGGGTGGCAGTGAGCAAGATCTGGAAAAGCGTATTCATTCATTGGAGAAGGAAAACTTCGCTGGAATCGATCAACTTCAAATCCATGTAAAACCGTCCCAGTCTGCTCCAGACGGATTCACCCCCTCTGCTGATTTCCTCCGAAATGTCGGCTCCAGACTACGCAAACACGACGTTCTCTTCCAAACACTCCCATGGGGAAGCCGCGATCCGGAATTATTCACCCGTTTGTTAGATCTCGGTGTGGCTAGCTTTGCGACCGACTTTCCTGATGTCGCTGCGGAAACAGTGACTTCATATTATCAAAAGGCTGAGTAATGATGCGATTTTAAGATTCGCATCAAGGATCTAACAGGCGTAGATTTCCGATCTTCGCCCGTGGATCATCGCAAACATTCCTTACTTTTTGCAAGCAGCGCACTGGTATTGGTGTTGCTGATCATTTCAGGGCTACATCCCTATGATCGAGCAACTTGGTTCATGGAAGTCGCCCCGGTGGTTCTGGTCTATCCGGTGTTGTGGTGGACTCGGAAACGATTTCCACTCACCTCGCTCCTTTACTGCCTGATCGCGGCGCACGCGATGGTGTTGATGCTTGGCGGAGCATTCACCTATGCAAAAGTCCCATTGGGTTTTGAACTGCAGAGTTTCTTCCATCTCCAGAGAAATCCCTATGACCGCATCGGGCACTTTTTCCAGGGATTCGTGCCATTTTTGCTAGCTCGTGAAATATTAATCCGGACCAAAATGGTTCAAAATTCAAAACTGATATCCGGGCTGGCAGTTTGCATCGTCATGACGATCAGCTCAAGTTATGAGTTAATCGAATGGGGTGCCGCATTGGCTTTGGGGAAAGGTGCGGATGCATTCCTGGGAACCCAAGGTGATCCCTGGGACACCCAATCGGACATGTTCATGGCACTTATCGGTGCCATAAGCGCTCTTGTATTCGTGTCACGCTTTCAGGATCGACAGATCATGCGGCTTCAGATGAAGGAATTTTGAATCAGCAGCTCAGTGTTCGAGCATGCTGAGAAACTCCCTCAACGTGTTCGGCGTTACTGGTTTGGCCGCATGACCATCGAATCCAGCCTCTGCAGAACGTTGCCGGTCCTCCGGCCGATCCCAACCACTTAGAGCAATCAGGATGACCTCACTGTCATCCTTGCGGATTTCCCTCGCTGCCTGATAGCCGTCCATTTCCGGCATTCCGAGATCCATGAAAACGATATGAGGCTTGAACTCTTTAGCCAAGCTCACCGCGCGCTTCCCATCGTAAGCAGTTTTCGATTCGACGCCTTCGCTTTGCAGAAACATGGCCAACATGTCAGCAATGCTCTTGCCATCATCCACCACCATGGCCCGGGCTGAATGCAGCTTCTCGGCATCGACAATCAACTTTTCATCCTGCTGTGCCGTTTTGATTTCACCGCCTTCCAAAAGAGGTAGTGACACTGAAAACTCACTGCCCTTCCCTGCGCCTTCACTAAAAACGGATATCGAGCCGCCATGCATCTCCACCAGGTTTTTCACCAACGTCAAACCGATGCCCAATCCGTTCTGCCGGCTTGAATCAATCTGTTCGAACATTTTGAAAATTCGCTCCTGTGCATCCGCAGTGATCCCTTCTCCATTGTCTCTAACGGATATTTTCACCCAGCCTTCTTCAGGCACCTCGGTGCATAGCTCGACCCGACCATGGGCAGGTGTGTATTTGGCCGCGTTCGAGAGCAGATTCGAGATGACCTGTGAAAGGCGATGGCGATCGACATCTACCACCATGGATTCATCGACGGGGACAAATACCAGTTCATGATGTTGAGCATCGATCAAGGGACGTGATGCCTCGACCGCCTCATCCAGCACCGATGCCAATGTGACTTTCTCACGCTTCAGGGAAATCTTGCCGGTATTGATGCGCGATACATCTAACAAATCATTGATCAAATGAACCATTTGCCCCATCTGGCGACGCATCATTCTTGCCAGCTCAGTGACCTGATCAGGACAGCCTTCGACTGAATCGACCATGTCCAATCCCATCAAAATCGGGGCGAGTGGATTTCGCAACTCATGGGCCAATACCGCTAAAAACTGATCTTTATTTCTATCAGCTTCTGCCAGTGCCTGATTGCGATGAGCCAATTGTTCATTTGCGATTCGCAGGCGTGTTTCACTCTCGCGGAGTTCTTCCCTTTGGCGAGCCAGCTCAAAAAACGTCGCCGCTTTGGTTAACAGATTTCCCGGATCAATCGGCTTCGGTAAAAAGTCAACGGCACCGGTTTCATAACCTCGAATCCTCCGATCTTGATCGACCACACCTGCGGTTAGGAAAATGATGGGAACATTCCGGGTCCGATTTGTTCCGCGCATGATCTCCGCCAGTTCGAATCCGCTCATCCCTGGCATTTGCACGTCCAAAAAGGCCAATGCCACATCATGGGCCAGCAAAAGCTCCAGTGCTTCAGGGCCAGATCGAGCCTTGAGCACCTCCAGGCCATCGCGCTTGATCAACTCCTCCAGAGCCAAAAGGTTGGCTTCCAGGTCATCCACGAGCAGAAACTTGATTTTTCGGTCTGGGGTCATTTCAAAATATCAACGATATCGGCCGATAAAATGGCCGCGATTTCATCAAGACGCAAGGAACGTGCATCCGGGCAAAGATCAAGCGCAGCCAGAGGCATCGTCTGGCCAGCGGCTGTTTCCGGATCTTGAACGAGCGCTTTTCCTCCGGCCAAGCAGATCGCACGCAATCCTTTGGCACCATCGGTGCTCGCACCGGTCAGCACGATGCCAACCAAACGATCTCCATAGGCATCTGCAGCGGAATCGAAGAGGACATCAATGGCTGGACGTGAATAAAGGACCGGTTCCTCATTCGATAGCGAAAGGCTGAAATCATTTTCCACCAACAAATGATAATCCGGCGGGGCGAAATAGATCACTCCACCCTGAATCGGTTCCTTATCCTCCGCTTCTTTCACGGGGATCCGGCAACGATTCGCAAACAACTCCGGCAAGCCGCTTTTACGATCTCGCGCAACGTGAACAACAACCAAAACCGGCAAGGGATACCCCTCCGGCAACACGGGCAAGATTTCCGAAAGCGCTTCGATCGCGCCCATCGAAGCCCCTATCACGATGCCGCCAGGCGGAGGAATGGAGGGTTCAATCGTCATACTCCCTCCCCCTCTTTCTGATAGATTCTTTCTGATAGATCGAACTCACTGAATCGATCTGCAAGAGATGAAAATCGCAGACTTTCCTTCGAACCCAGACCAAGAAAACCACGACGGACGAGCGACTCATGGAATAAGCCGACCACGCGGTTCTGCAATTCCCTGTTAAAATAGATCAACACGTTGCGACAGGAGATGAGGTGGGTTTCCGCAAACACCGCATCCGATACCAAACTGTGATCTGAAAACACGGTTCGCTCCCGCAAACTCTGATCAAATTTCGCCCGTCCATAGCCAGTGGTATAATATTCAGATAACGATGACTTCCCGCCTGACTTTCGGTGATTCTCCGTGAAAAGGGCGATACGGTTGAGATCATATACTCCGCTTTCCGCCTTTTTCAATGCTTCCGTGTTAATATCCGTTGCATAGAAAATCGTCCGACTCTCCAGACCTTCCTCGCGAAATAAAATGGCCAAGGAATGAAGTTCTTCGCCAGCGCTGCAACCTGCGACCCAGACCTTCAGAGACGGATAAGTCCTCAAATGTGGCACCACTTTTTCCCGGATTGCCCGGAAATACTCGGGATCACGAAACATATCACTCACCTGAACCGTGAGAAATGGCAACAACTGCGAAACCATGGTCGAATCATGAAGCGCCAGGTGTTGCAGTTGCGAGTAGCTCTCACAACCGAAGTGATCCTTCGCCTGAGCCAGACGGCGTTTCAGCGATGCCGGCGAGTAGTTCCGAAAATCGTAATGATACTTCCGGTAAATCGCTTCTAAAAATAGCGATAACTCGATCTTCTCCGTTTCTGACACTTCGCTACTCATCGCGGCATCCAGACCCGGATCAGGGACAATAGTTTTTCAACGTCCAGCGGCTTCGCCAGGTAATCATTCGCGCCTGCTGCAAGGCATTGCTCTTGATCACTTTTCATTGCTTTGGCTGTCAGGGCAATGATCGGAAGTTTGCTCCACTCCCTCCGCTTGCGGATTTCACGCATGGCGGCCAAGCCATCCATCTCCGGCATCATGATGTCCATCAATACGAGATCAACCGCTGCTTTCGGATCCTTCGCCGCACGATCAAGCGCATCCACAGCTTCCCTTCCGTTTCGAGCAATTTGCAGCTTCACTCCGCGGCCTTCCAACAAACTGGTAAGCGCGAACACATTTCGGACATCATCTTCCGCCACCAAGATTCGGCGTCCTTCCAATGCGGCATCGCGATTGCTTGCTTTCTCAAGCATGCGTTGTTTCTCGGGTGGAAGATCTGAAACCACCTGGTGAAGAAATAGCGAAACTTCATCTAACAACCTCTCGTGTGATTTCGCGCCCTTGATGATGATTGACTTGGAATACTTGCGCAGCCGTTGCTCTTCCATTCCTGACAATTCACGCCCGGTGTAAACGATCACCGGGGGGAATGAATACGTATCCTCCTGACTTAACTTCTCGAGCAATGAAAACCCGGATTCATCAGGCAAGCTGAGATCAAGCACCATGCAGTCAAACGAAGTGCTCTTCAAATGCTCAAGGCATTCCGCCGCCGTACGTGCGCCAAGAGTTTCGACATCGCGGGAGCCTAACAACTCACTCATGGCCTCCATTTGCACCGGATCATCTTCGACGACCAAGACACGTCGCATTTTTTGCGTCAGGCGCTGTTCCAGATTACGGAATGCCAGGGCAAGTTCTTCCCGCTTTACTGGCTTCAACATATATCCAACCGCGCCCAGAGCCATCGCGGTTTGAGTGTAGTCACTGGCAGAAACAACGTGGACAGGAATATGCCGGGTTTTGGAATCGCTCTTTAATCGTTCCAGAACAATCAGACCGGAATTGTCGGGTAATCCGACATCCAGGACGATGGCACTCGGCAAATGGCCACGAGCAAGCACCAGCGCCTCCTCCGCACTGGTTGCGATGATGCATTGGAAATCCATCTCATGAGCGAGATGATAGATGATCTCCGCAAATGGCCGATCATCCTCAACCGCGAGAATCAGTGGGCGACTGCCGTTGAGTGTTTCACGATCGTCCGGCACTACGCCAAATTCCGCAGTTGGGAGAGTTTCAACCGGCTCCTCGGATTTCAAGTTTGCTGTCGGCGGTTCAACTTTTCTGTGGTTTTCCAACGGAAGCAACGCGTCGTGGACGTCGAGTGAACTCTCGAACTTCTCCGGAAGAGTTACGGTGAAAGTCGTACCCTTTCCTGCCTCACTTACCAAATCGATTTCTCCGCCTAGCAAGCGTGTTAGATTGCGGGAAATGGAAAGCCCGAGTCCGGTTCCGCCGTACTTTCGGCTTGTGGTCCCATCACCTTGGAAGAATGGATCGAATATCGCCTGTTGCTGCTCCGACTCGATGCCGATGCCCGTATCACTCACGGCAAATGCAATCTGATCACCGGGAGTTCGGGAGATCCGCAACGCAACCGAACCGCTTTCGGTGAATTTCAGCGCGTTTGATAGCAGATTCTTCAACACCTGCTCCAAGCGCTGCCGGTCCGTGATCAGACTGTCAGGAACCTGCGGACCGATTTCAATTTGGAAGCCGAGGGATTTCTGGGTGGCCACTGGTTCAAAGACATCCTGCAGGGTATTGACCAAACGATCGAGCTGCATGCGCTCGGGATGTATTTCCATGTGACCGGCTTCGATTTTGGAAAGATCCAAGACGTCATTGATCAAGACCAACAAATCATTGCCGGAAGACTCGATGGTCTGGGCGAACTTGATCTGCTCATCGGTTAGATTCCCATTGCGATTTTCCGCCAAAAGCTTGGCAAGGATCAGGGATGAATTGAGCGGCGTGCGCAATTCGTGAGACATGTTGGCCAGGAAATCCGACTTGTAGCGGCTCGCACGCTCCACTTCCCATGCCTGCTTCTCAAGAGCTTCCTTGGCATTGACCAGATAGCGTTTTTGTTGTTCGAGCATCTGCGTTTGCTCCTCCAACTGGACATTGTTTTGCTCCAACTCGGTTTGCTGCAGTTCCAGTCTGGACTGGGATTCCATCAGGGCACGGGATTGTTCCTCCAGCTCTTCATTGGAAACCCGGAGTTCTTCGCTTTGCGCCTGCACTTCCTCAGACTGCTGCTGAGTTTGCTCTAACAACTCACGCAATCTCATGCGATACTTCACCGAACGGATCGCTACCCCGATGGATGATTCCACCCGTGCCAGCAATTCCTTGTCACTTTCCTGAACCGGTTTGAAGAAGCCCAGTTCCAACACCGCCTTCACCTGGCCTTCCACATGTATCGGCATGACCAGCAAATGGCGTGGTGCTGATTTCCCGAAGCTCGAACCCACGGAAAGGTATCCATCAGGAACATCGCTGACGACGAAGCACTGACCATCTTTGACCGCCTGGGAGAGAACGCCGTCACCCTTTGAAAATGTTTTTGGAACCGAATCCACCGCCGCCGCATAGGTCGAAACGCGATGAAACTCCGTGCCATCCTCCACAAACATCGCTCCAGCTTGGGCATCAAGATATCCGCAAAGGAATTTTAGAATCCCATCGCCAAGGGCATCCATCCATTGCTCTCCCACCAGCTTGATACCCAGTTCCGTCTGGCCTGCACGAAGCCAGTTTTCGCGGCGTGAGACCAAACGCGCTCTGATGAAGATCATCCCAATCGCCGAAACCACCCATAGCGTCAAAATGCAAAAACTACGGTTCAATTGGACCATCTCGGGATTTGGCCCCACCGGCGTCATGATGTAATTCATCAAGATCAGCGTGGTGGAAATAAAACCCGCAATGATTGGCAATAAAGGCCGCCAGGAAAAGAACGTCAGAACGACCGGAACCAGAAAAAGGATGAAGACCGCGATACCCGGGTCCGAAAAGAAATCCACCACATAGACCGCTGCAAGCGTAACCCCGGCAGCAATGAGGGCAATGGGGGCGGACTGAGTTTTGAAGCGATTCATAGATTCACGGTTTCTTGCCGCATCGTGCCTCCTTCGGGCCGATGCGGTCAAGAAGTGCGGAATCTACGCCATGATTCACAATCTGCATCCAATTTCGCCGCGAAATTTGACATCGGTGAGGCACTCACCATTTCGCGCTCTTACAGACGTCCGGCAGCTTTGATGTCCAGATAGCGATTTGCCAAAGCGACCGCGAAATTTTGTGCGGTTGAGTCTAATGACAAGACACCCAAAGCGCCCAATTCCCGCAGGATTTCCTCCCGTTCACTCATGTAGCGACCGGCGGCGAGATATTTCAATGCATCTGCAAACGACTCGACGGGACTCTCCACCGAATCGGAAATCGATCGCTCTTTCAAGCTGGCAAGCAGAACCAAATGTTTGGTCTTCAAGACCTGCATCGCTGGGACCAATTCCTTGCCGTCTTCACCACGAAGGTTCGTCATCACGATGACCAAGGATCGTCTGCGCTGGCGAGCCATCAGTTGCTCCACAGCGCCCGCGAAATCGCTGGGTGCCGCGGTGGTCTGATAATCGTAAAGGTGATTCAGGAGGACGGGCATCGCATGAGCTCCTTTGACCGGTGGAAGCCAGCGCTCGGTGCCGCCGAATGATTTCACCGCGACCTGATCCCCTTGTTTCAAAGCAATGTGGGAAACCAGCAAAATGGCATTCAGCGCGTGATCGAATTGCGGCAGATCTCCATCCATGGCTCTCATCCGGCGGCCTGTATCTAACAGAAAGACCACCGATTGATTGCGTTGTTCCTGGAAATCACGACTGATCAAAATCTGTCTGCGCGATGTCGCCTTCCAATCAATTTGCGAGAGCGGATCTCCATCGCGGTAATCGCGTAGTTGATGAAACTCGCGGCTGGTACCTGCCAGCGAACGGTGCACGATGCCAAGCGGGTTTTCACGATTCGCCATCGCCAGCAATGCAAACCGAATCACCGGCTCATAGTTCGGATAGACCCGGACGGTCTGAGGTTCCAGATGGTAGGTCTTCCTCGCCCAAAATCCGATCGGCGAGGTCCGTCTAACATGAACCGGGCCAAAGACTTTTTCTCCACGTTCGAACAACCGCACAGGATGAAAAATCCGCGCTTCACCGCCGACTGGTATCACTCCCCCCCACGGCATTCCTGTGGCCGTTGCCCCTTGTGGGACACCGTCAAAAATCTCAACCTTAGCGATCCATTTACCGGAATTTTTCAGAATCAATCGGACTTCGCCAGCCTCGCCCAGAGCGAACCTCCCCGGCAGCCGACGCTCCACTTTCATGGGAGCATAGGCAAGAAGCAGAAGACCATCGATTAACAAAAGACCGCCGAACACCGCCCCCAATCCCATCCAGACGATCGCCGCTAACGGGTTCAACACGGCAATCACGGAAACGATCAACCAGACCGTCGCGAGGCCGAGCCATTTTGATGTTGGGCTCATACTCAAGGGCGCTTTTTCCGTCGGATTGGTGGATGGTGGTTCATGCCCGATTACTGCCGTGGTGCGGGAACGCTATCCACAATCGCACGCAGAACTTCGTCGATGTCCTGGCCGCTGATCGCCACTTCAGGTGTCAATTGAACCCGGTGCCGCAGCACAGGGAGTGCGGCTTTTTTCACATCATCTGGCACCACATAATTCCGTCCATCCAAGGCCGCAAAAGCCTTGCCGATTTTAACCAAACTGATCGCACCGCGCGTTCCCGCTCCCAGTCCGATCGACCTTGCTTCCCGCGTTGCTCTTGCGATTGCGACGGCATAGTTGGTCACTTCCGGCACGACCTGCACCGCAGCAGTCGCCTGTTGCGCGGCGATGATTTCCTGCGGTCCGCAGACGGCTGTTGAGTCCGCTGATTGAGCGCCAGGAAACTCAGCTGCAGCCATCTCGACGATCGAGCACTCGGCTTCCCGATCCGGATAATCGATCAGGACTTTCATCAGGAACCGGTCGAGTTGCGCCTCCGGCAGAGGATACGTTCCTTCATGCTCCACTGGGTTCTGGGTTGCCAAGGTCATGAAAGGCGGCTGCAGACGCATGGTTTCACCATCAATCGTGACCTGGCGTTCCTGCATCACTTCCAACAACGCGGCCTGAGTTTTCGCGGGGGCACGGTTGATTTCGTCCGCCAGGAGGAGATTGGTAAAAATCGGACCGTGGCGGAGTTGGAACGTCTGGCTTTTCATGTCAAACAGCCGGAAGCCGGTGACATCCGATGGCATCAGGTCCGGGGTGAATTGAATTCGTGTCGAGCTGCCGCCAAATGCCTTGGCTAGTGTGGTGACAAGATAGGTTTTCCCGAGGCCAGGCTTGCCTTCCAAAAGCACGTGACCACCTGCCAGCAATGCCGCCAACACCTGGTCAATCACCACATCCTGCCCGATAATGACGCGCCGGATTTGATCGCGGATGCGATGGATCAGTTCAGCCAGGCTGTTGACAGGTGGATGGCTCGGGGTTTCAGGATTCAAGTCTTGTGTCATGTTAGAAAATTCAGTTCAGCACTTTTGAAAGTTGTTGCAGGTCCGCCGTAGTCCGAATCAGCACGGCCGAATCTGAAGGAGTGGTTTCGGACAATGCCCGCGCCACGCGGTCGCGGCTCAAGCCTGCGCGATCTGCCAGCCATTGAAAAAAATCGTCATCGCGGTGACCAGCTTTCAGACTCCAGTGCTGGCCGCGCTCTATGATCTGTTCGCGGAGCGGTCTGAGCAACGAAACCGCCTTTTCGAGACGCCATTGGAAATCGCCCAAGGCTTCCAGATGATGATCGTAGCCCCGCAAAGGCGACGGCGCTTCCGCCGCTTCCAAGGGCCCGAATCGGCTGAAATTTTTCCACAGCCAAAGGACCACCAACACCCCGAGGCCGATCAACACTGGCCATAAATACTGCAGTAACATTCGCCAGAGTGAAACCGCACCCCCGCGAAGAAAAATGATACTTCCTGAACGGGATGCATCAATCATTGCCTTCAACAAAGCGGCGTGATCCTTATCACCAATCCACCGGTTGCGGAAAATCCGAGCATCCGTCACCACGGTAATTCTGCCACTTTCCAAAGGCACACTGGCAAAATATCCAGCCTTTCCTCCATTTGACGAAACCACCGAAGTCGAGTCTTCAGCAACCTCGAATTGAGCACCACGGAACTTTACCCGATCCACAGCCTCTGCGACGTTTCCGAATGGTTTCAACTCGATTCCCGATCGATCGAGCATCTCTAGAAGTGGATCGGACAATTTAACTTCGTTGCTGTAGAGGCTCCAATCATTGGTTGAGCCATCGGCATAATTCACCAGCACCACCAGATGGCCACCTTCGCGAACCCATTGTTCAAGGGGGCGCGTGTATCCCTCGTTCGAGAGTGATGTCGCCGGGACCAGACACATCGCATCGCTCCAGTCCGGAGTTGACCAGGAAGACAGCGACTTCACCTCATCCGCGTAGGCCTCTGAAAACCGCTGCGCGGCAAGCCAAGGATTCACCCTCGCTTTCCCCTTGTAGCCAGTCTCCACGGTCACTTCCTTATATTCGCAACCGCACAAGAAAAGCAGAAGCCCGCCTGCAATTGCATAAATCCATGCCTTCATGCCCGCCTCCTTTCCGGCAGCGCCTGGAATGGCCAGCTGCTACACAAAGTTCCCACCTCAAGATCTGCGGGAGCGGTACCCGCATACGCCATTCTCATCCAAGTATGAGTCAAGCTCCCGAAGTAATCCGGATGTGCGACAGCACCGGCATGGCGTACCCGTTCAAGACAATCTCCCTCGGTATCCGATTCCTGAATTTCGACATGGGCCAACACCATGACTTTTGAAATGGCTCCACGGTAAAGCAATCCGAGTGCTTCTTGGCGCAATCCACGCTGCCACAAAGCCATGACCGCTGCCGGAATATCATCCGGTAAGGATTCAGGAGTAACTTCCATTCCCATCACCACTCGCGCCGAGGGTACGGTCGCGGAAGTTGAGGCAATTCCACCCCGGTAGATAAATGCGTGTCGGAAACGCCAGATCACCCAGGCCAAAAAGCAGATCACCAATCCTAAAAGCGAATAGAGGAACAATGGAATGATTTCGGGGGGGATCGACCCAAAAATATCTTCCAACCAACTCCGGCGGGTAGATGATTTTTTGGGCTCTTCCTTGGGGATTTTACGCGTTATGGTATGCACCTCAAAATCCGGATTCGATTTGATCTCTCGGATCACTTCCGCAGGCGGAGGGTTCCCAACTGTCATGCTCTGGGGGCGTGCTGAGGAAATGGCAGGAAGAATGAAGAAGAACAACACCGCCGCTCCGGCTGCAACTTTGCCAAGCCGCTGTCCCAGGCGTTTGAACGCCAACTCAACATCCCATCCCTCGATCCAAGTACGATTGTTGACGTAGATTCCAAACCCCGCTCCGGTTAGAAAAAGATCCACGAGTGACATGGAGAGGATCGTGGCAAAGGCAACGGTGCGCATCACCAGTAGCGGAATCACAAACGGCTCATCCGAAGACCACGATTGCATCGCCTCTGTCCAGGGCGCGTCCTGACCAGATGGCAGCATGATCGCCCCGAGCCCAATCAGGCCGATGGCAAACCAGGCGGTTGCCAAGTCTGCTGATAGAAAAATCCATGTCACAGCTCCATCCCCGCGGCGAGAAAGCTGCCGTGCCCGCATTTTATAATGCTTTCCCCGTAGTCCTTCCAAATCATCCACCGCAAGTGTGATTGGAAGCCAGGGCGACAAGCGACCGAAGCCAAACCTGAAAAAGAGACGGCGAACCCATACCCGAGGGACTTCCCTCCAGATAGATTTCCAACTGGGTTTTTCCCCAAACAGCCGCCGACTGAGCTCGAACAACACCATCCGCGAACCAGCTGGCTTAAACCACCAAATCAAGGCGAGATACAGCGCAGGGTGATCCCACAACAACCAGCCAAGCACCGCAATGGGAATTCCCAACGCCATCCACCACAGAATCAGGCAGCGCCAAAAATGACGCCGGACCATCGCAAATCCAAGATCCACCGCCTCCCAATCGCTACGGGGGCGGATTTCCGCAGTAACCTCATCCAACCTCATAACCGCGGTTCCTCCCAACTAACAATAGATACGCGCTTACCAAAACCCACCCCGTGGCACCCACACCGTATTTGATATTCGAGGGGATCTCCTGAGCTGACCAAAAACCTTCAACCACCGCAGCCATGGCTGTCATGACAGCGGCGCCATAGATCAAGGGAAGCGATCGCTTGGTCGCTTCGACCAATGCCCGGACGCGCGGCAATCGCCCGGGATTCAGGATGGCCAACCCCACCCTCATGCCGGCCATTCCAGCGACAATCATCCCTAACAACTCAAACGAGGAATGTCCGATTACAAAGGTCCAGAATGACTCAGGATTGCCAACCTGATTCACATATCCTGCCGCAGCTCCCATGTAGACCCCATTGAACAACAGGAAAAATAAGGTTCCGACGCCTGCCGCCATGCCGCCCGCAAAAATCCGGAAATCTATGCCGACGTTGTTATAGATGTAGAAACAAAACATCATGAAGTTCGATCCATACTCGGACCTCAAGTGGGCGATTTGTTGTTCCTTGCCGCCATACATTTGCTCCATCGACGCCATGCCAGCTGGTCCGAGGACGGATTGAATCCAGGACATATCGTGCTTCGCCGAAAGTATCATTGCGAAAAACGGCAACCAAAAGACCAGACTGCACAGCAGGAAAAGCCGCCACTCACGCCTTACCGCACATGGAAATCTCCAGGTTACAAATGAGACCGCATGTTCAAAGCCCCCTCTTTTGCCACGGTAGATGACGTTGTAACCTCGAATTACCAGACCATTCAGACGCTCATGCAGGCGATCGCCATACATGCGTGACTCGACCAGTGAGAGGTCGATGCAAAGCTCACGGAACCGACGTGGAAGCTGATCCGCGTGCTCGTTCGGCTTTCCAGATTCCAAACCGGCCACCAGTCGTTCGTATTCCAACCAACGCTGTGAGTTTTTGTGTTCAAAATCACCCGGTGTCATTTCGTCTCCACTCCCTTCCACTTTTCGACTTTGGCCACGGGAGCATCACTGCGACGCTCCTGCACCCAGTGCGCCATCGCCATCAATCGATTCACACCAGCAGTTCCCGCTACTCCGCTAAGGCTGACGATTTGATCCGCAATTTCGACCCGGCGACCTTCCGACCAAAGTCCGGAACGATCCCTGAACATGATCAAGGCTCGCGTTTCATCTGCCGAAAGACCCACAGGCAATGGGATCGCCGCCATGGGAGGTGGTGACGCGATCACCGGCATGGCCTGCAACCGATCATAAACCACCACCGTTCCGGCAGCCAGATCACCCAATCGCTGAAAACGCTTGGAGGACAAGCAGCTCGCGACTCCGAATCCATAAGTGAATATCGGCATGGCATCGATGAATCGCATGAAATTTCGAACCATCGCCTGGCCAAATGTAATGGGAGAACCGTTTGCCTGGATCACACGCAGCCCCATCATCCGCTTGCCGGGTGTCGCCCCCCAGGCTCCGGCTTCGAAGATCACTGGATAAAACCAATCCATCAAAAACCAAACCAGCAAGCCGATGCCGCTGATCACTCGGCCGCCCAGTGCGACACCAGCCCAACCGAGGCAAAGTCCGATCACAAACAACGCCAGGATACGGATCAATAAATCCAACATGAATGCCCCCGCACGAACCATGGGTCCCGCCATTCTAAGACGAATCTCGACGCCTTCCGCGAGTTCAACAGATTGCAAGGTGTCCAGCTTCTCCACGACCATCATTCTCAATCGGTGGCTGCAGACTAAGTGGAATCTGTGGCACGTAAAGAAATCTCGAAACCGAAAACATCGAGGCAACGCATACCATGATCTTTCGAACACTCAGGATCGGACGATTCACCTCGGTGGATTATAGCCCATCATAAAGTGCCTCAATCATCTCCACACATTTTTGTCCCGGCATGACACTCAGCTCCATCTGATTCATCACGTAGGCAAAGGAAATGCCGGTTTCAGGATCCCCGAAGCCATGACTGCCACCTGCTCCAGGATGACCGAAGGCTGCTTGATTCTTCCCATACAATCGGCGGATTTTTTCACCATCCACTCCCACTGGATCCTTTTGACAGCCGCAGGTAAAAACGGTGGGACGCAGCAAGACCCGGTCCTCGGCAGCACTTTGCACCGTCGCCAACGCCAACCGAACTTCAGTAGACAGCGGGCTTTCCAGAGCACCGATTGCCGCCTGATAGAATTTGGCCAAGGCGGACGCGGTGCCAATGCCCCCCATAGAGCAAATCCCTGCCGACCACGCCTTGGGATCGTTCATTTCCTGCACGGAATGCAATCCTCGCGGGGAGGAAAATGCCCGCCTTGTCAGGGTTCCCTCTTGGTTGAACTCTCGATAAAACCCTTCTTCGAGATCACTTTTCGCAGCTTTCCCGGGATACAGCTTGGCAACCCGGGGCCAATATTTCTCAGGCAAGCCGATCCAGAAATCGAGATTCAGAGGGTCGCCAATTTTCTGCCGCCAATACTCACCCAGAGGCATGCCGGTGAGCCGTCTAACAGGTTCTTCTAACAATGCTCCGAAAGTCCTCGGATGATAGCCATGACCATGGCCTAACTGCCAGGCCGGTTCCTGCTCTTCAATCGCGGCCACGACCGCTTCATGATCCCATACGCTGGCTCTCTGATCCAAGGCTGGGAGTCCGCATTGATGGGATAACAAATGGGCAAAAGTCGCTTCCGCGACGGGAAATCGCGACCATACTTCACGAACCCGCGACGACGGATTCAACCCGGCCGATTCCAAAGCGACCAGCAAGGTGGCTGCGGCCGGTCCCTTTGTTGCGGAATAGACAGGCACCATGGTGGCCGAATCCCAGGGCCGGAGCTGTTCTTTTTCGCACCATCCGGCACTTTCGCTCAGAAGTTCGATCCCATTCCACCAGATGCTGATCGAGGCACCCAGTTCACCACGTTCCCGGAAGTTCCGCTCGAAAACCTCCGCAATCTCACCCAGCACTGATGGAGCTACCGCCATGCAACGGCTTTGCCGATCCTAGCTCTTCTTGCAATCCTGAACTTGTTTCGTCTTCTGCAGAACGCCGGGCCATCGCCGGATTTGCGGACCATTCTTCGATCAATCGGAATGCAACCGCAAGCAATGTCGGCCCAAGGAAAACCCCTGCCAGCCCGAATGACAAAGCACCGCCAATCACGCCACAGAAGATCAGCGCAAATGGCATCTTGCTGTTCGCGCTGATCAAATACGGCCGCAAAATGTTATCCACCCCGCTGATTCCGAAAATGCCCCAAACGAGCATGAAAATGCCCCACCCTGGAGTTTCCTGGGAAAACAGCCACAGAGCAGCAGGAATCCAGACCAGCGGCGGACCGAACGGGATCACGGCGAAAAAGAAAGTTAGACCAGCCAACAGCACCGGCCCCGGCACCCCGGCAATCCAAAAGCCAAGCCCTGCCACCAACGCTTGGGCCAATGCCGTGCCGATGATGCCATACATCACCCCGCGCACCGTATCACCTGCTACCTGAAGCAGTCGGCGCCCCCGCCAGCCGGCCAGCCGATCCACAGTCACGCCGAGACGTTCCGAGAGAACCGACGCATCCCGCAAAAGGAAAAAGGTCAAAAACGCACTGATCAGCACCTGGCTGATCCCTTGTAACAAGGTCACTCCTACACTCAGAAGCCAACCTCTTGCCCAAGCGATGATCTTGCCCAACAAGATCACCATATTTGTGGAATGCGGGCCATCCGCGGCATCATCGGGTGCCTCCTCACTTGCCACTTTGGGCGCGATAGGTTCTACCGGCGGCGCATCCTTCAAAATCGGATCTTCGCCGTCTTCGACGACGATTTGCGGACGCGGTGCATTCTCCTCCACATGAGAGGCGCGCTCCAAATCGTCCATCCAACGTTTCTGACCTGCGGAAAATTCCGACCAGTAGGTGGTCACCTCGTCTCCCACGACGGGTAAATTCGCCAACCACTCCGGTGGATTTGCCGGCGGCGTGGAAAACCACTTTTTGGTCGCTGTGGCCAATGATTTCCCGTCCTCAGCCACGCTGAAGCCGATGACTGTCAGTGGTCCGGCCAGGGTCACGGTTAACGTCAGCGTTACCAAACAAGCCGCCAAAGTGCGCGAACCGCGAAACCAGCGGGTAAACCGCTTCTGCAAAGGGCTCAGCGAATAAGCGAGCACGATCGCCCAAATCACGGCCGAAAGGAAGGGTCTGAGGACCAAAACACATCCCAGCAACAATAGAAACAGCGCCAATCCACCAAGGATTGGCTCCACTTTGATCCGACTCCGCTTTTGACCGAACTCCATCTCGTTGCCTGGGATGATACTCGCTCAACGAACGAATCTCCAGATGTATCCTACGATTTTTCTGCCAACCATTTGGCGGCGTGTTTGGCGAAGTAGGTCAGGATCATGTCAGCCCCGGCCCGCTTGATGCCCATTAGGGATTCCAGCACAATTCCCTTTTCGTCCAACCAGCCTGCGGCTGATGCGCTTTTCAGCATCAAATACTCACCGCTCACCTGGTAAGCGGCGACGGGCAGGGTCGAATTTTCACGCACTTTTGAAATCACGTCCAAATACGGTCCGGCTGGCTTGACCATTAAAACGTCAGCTCCCTCCGCCTCATCCAGAAGCGTTTCGCGCATGGCTTCGCGGATATTGCCGGGATCCATTTGATAGGTTTTCTTGTCCCCTTCCTTCGGTTGCGAATCCAGAGCACCGCGAAACGGCCCATAGAAAGAAGAAGCGTATTTCGCCGTGTAACTCATGATCAGCACATCGGTGAATCCTTCCGCATCGAGGACGGCACGGATCGCCGCGACCCGGCCATCCATCATGTCCGATGGAGAGACAATATCCGCGCCAGCGCGAGCGTGGCAGAGCGCTTGTTTGCACAGGATTTCCACAGTCTCGTCGTTCAAAATCTCCAACTCGCCATTTTTATCACGGCGAACCACGCCATCATGACCGTCTGAGCTATAGGGATCGAGCGCCACATCAGTGATCACGCACAACTTCGGATAGGCTTCCTTGAGTGCGCGGATCGCACGAGGAACGAGTCCATCCTCGCGATAGGATTCTTCGCCGTGTGAAGATTTCAGTGACTCTTCAATCTTCGGAAAAAGCACCACCCCGGGGACACCCGCAGCCAGGGCTTCCCCGGCTTCTTTCACCAACCCAGGAATCGACCATCGGGTGCATCCCGGCATTGAACTCAGAGGCGTATCTTCCTCATCTTCATGCAAAAATACCGGAAGGATCAAATCCCCAGGGGTCAAAACCGTTTCCCGGACCATGGACCGGATGGCACTGCTGCGACGATTGCGACGCGGGCGAATCGATAGGTTCATGCGCGGGAGCGTCGGCACTCGGCAGTCCCGATACAAGACTTAGAAAAGGGAATTTCCTTACTTCAGGGATTTTCAGGAATCCGCCACGGCCACCGCATTTGCGGCGGCGTATTCCTTGGCGTGAGTCAGGCTGATGCTGACCTCGCGGATTCCCTCGCGCTTGGCAAAATCAGCAGCCGCGCCACTCAGCATCAATTTCGGAGCTCCGGTCGGACCGCGAACGATTTCCAAATCCAACCAGCCTGCCTCGCCACCAATCCCGGTCCCGAGCGCCTTTGACACGGCTTCTTTTGCGGCAAATCTGGCCGCGTAATGAAGCGCTGGTTTCTTTTGGGCCGCGCAATAGTCACGCTCTGCCTGAGTGAACAGCCGCGCTAAAAATGGCTCACCGTGGCGTTCGATCGCAGATGCAATCCTGTCCACTTCCACCACATCAATTCCGATTCCAAAAATCCGCATTGTGGAAACCTAGAGGTCGTAATTTGCCATCAAGGCCTTCATATCCTTCACTGCGGTGATGAAGCCATAGCGCATGGCGCGTGCGACGATGCTGTGGCCGATGTTGAGCTCCGCCAAATGAGGCACTGTCAGGATTTTGCCGATGTTGCTGTAGTTGATGCCATGTCCGGCATTGACCTGCAGGGCACAGGCCTTGCCATCCTTCGCGGCAGTCACAAGCCGTTCCAGTTCGGCATCCTGAGCCGCACCTTCCGCATTTGCGAATGCACCGGTGTGAAGTTCGATCATGTCGGCACAGGTCTCCGCCGCCGCTTCAATCTGAGCGAGATCCGGATCGATGAACAAACTGACTCGAATTCCGGCGTCTTGCAATCGGGCTACCATCATTCGGGTTCCGTCAAATCGACCACGAACATCCAATCCGCCTTCAGTGGTGACTTCCTCCCGACTTTCAGGGACCAGGCAGGCAAAGTCCGGCTTCAATTTCAAAGCGATCGCCGCCATTTCCTCGGTGACTCCCATCTCAAAATTCAGCGGAAGTCCAACCTCTGCCCGGATCAAAAAAGCATCCGATGTTTGCATGTGCCTCCGGTCCCCGCGAACGTGAATCGTGATGGAGTCGGCGCCGCCTTCCAGTGCATCCAAACCTGCCTGCAGGGGGGATGGCTCAGCATTTGGTGATTCCAGCATTCTCGCGTAGCGAGCTTGGCGCAGGGTTGCCACATGATCGATATTGACTCCGAGAAGCAATGACATGTGCCGATCTAAACTGGACGGCCCGACACCGCAAGCGCGGGGATTGCTTTCTCGCGGCCCATTTTCACCCTCAATTTGAACCGCATTCTCGGCGTCGCGGCCAAAAAAAGCGGCTGCCGATGGGGGGATTTCGGCAGCCGTCCGATTTGCTTTTCTGTGGAATGAACACTCCTGAATCAGCTCCGATGGGTTGGGGGGAGGCCCGTCTCGCTGACAGGAACAACATGTCCCAAAATCGGCCACAAGGCCATTACGCCATCGCGTAACCCACTGAATGAGCTAAAATTTCGACCTATTTCAGCTACTTCACCGAATCAACCAGCATCTACGAAATAAACGGAGCCTCAGTGATCAGTCATCAAGAAGACTTGGGTTTAGTTCTCAATCGGCGGCTCTAGTTTGAATTCCGGAATACGAGTGAAGAACCAATCACCCGTTACTGTTTCACCAAAAAACGCGCCGCTGACATCTGCAGATTCCGCGACTACGTGGTAGCTATTGTAGGAAAAATGTTCACCTGGCGCGATCATCGGAGTTTGTCCAACGATGCCATCGCCCTCCACCACGGTGACTTCGCCGCTTTTCTCACGCACCACCCATTTGCGGGCACGAATGATCACTGGTAATGGCGAATCGTTATGGATCGAGATGAAATACACAAACGGATGCGGTTTGTCCGCCGGAGCCTCAAGACTCGGCATGTAGATCACGTCGTCGACCTTCACCTGGAGGCCATCGAATTCCTGGATTGCATGCGCCATGACGGGATCGTCCGGCGGGATTTCCAGACTGCCAAGCACGAAAGGACAAACGCCTGATGCTTTCCACCGCTGAACCAAAGTAGAAAATGAAGGCAGTGCGCACAGCTGACAATGGGGCGCCCCCAGCAACACCTGGCAATCAACTGACAGCCACCTCACACCACAGGATTTGATTCATTCCTGACTGTGTGGGCGAAAGGTTGAAATTTGCAGGCATCATCTCCACTTGACCACCTCGGCTGTGGCTCGTAATACAGCCCCCACATGGGATTTGACACACTAGGACTCTCCGCACCCGTTCTCGAAGCAATCGGGGAATCCGGATATACCACCCCCACCCCGATCCAGGCGCAGGCGATCCCTGTCATTCTTGATGGCAAGGATGTCATTGGCGCATCGCAAACCGGAACCGGAAAGACCGCAGCCTTTGCTTTGCCGACGCTTTCAAAAATCGAAAAACTCGGCAAACCGCAGATCCTGGTGCTGGAGCCAACTCGCGAATTGGCCCACCAGGTTGCCGAGCAGTTCGAAAAATACGGCAAGCACACCGGTCTCAAAGTCGCTCTTCTCTACGGCGGTGTCGGCCTGGGAAAACAGTCAGACGCACTCACCGCCGGTGTCGATATCGTGGTCGCAACCCCGGGTCGCCTGGTCGATCACTTCTACCGCGCCACCATGCGCTTTGGTGAAGTCAAAGTCCTGATCCTCGACGAAGTCGACCGCATGCTCGACATGGGTTTCCTTCCGCAGGTCCGCAAAATCGTCAATCTCTGCCCATGGGATGGCCGTCAGACGCTGTTTTTCTCCGCCACGATGCCTCCGGCGATCCAGACCTTCGCCCAATGGTGCCTGACCGATCCTGTCAGCATCGAGATCGCACGCCGTGCCGTCGCCTCCACGGTGACTCACGCGTTTTACCCAGTCGCGATGGATCAGCGTGACGAACTGCTGCTCGCCTTGCTGAAAGAAACGGACTATCACTCGGTGATGATTTTCACCCGCACCCGCAAGGAAGCGGATGAGGTCACCAACATGATCAAGGAAAGCGGTCAAAAGAAAGTCGCCGCCATGCACTCGGACATCAGCCAGGTGGATCGGATGAAGGCCCTGGCTGGATTCAAGGCTGGCGATTACGAAATCTTGGTGGCCACCGATGTCGCCGCCCGCGGCATCGACATTTCCGGCGTTTCCCACGTCATCAACTACCGGGTCCCTGAAAACGCCGAAGACTACGTCCACCGCATCGGCCGGACCGGTCGCGCGGAAGCGGAAGGCGATGCGTTCACCATTCTCACGGCTGACGAGCTCGACTACGCGAAATCCGTCGAAGTCTTTATCGATCAAACGATCGCGCGCAAGAAACTGGAAAACTTCTCCTATATCTACACCGCTCTGTTGGACGATTCCCCGCCGAAGCCGATCCGCCGCAAAAAACCGCCGGGCAAAAAGCGCCGCTAATTGGGAAATTCCCAGCCGTCGACCGGTCACTCTGTTTTGCATTTCCACTCTGATCCCGGATGAGAGTGCTCTCCATCGACCCCGCTATCCGCAACACGGGCTACGCCGTGCTGGAGGGAGATCCACGCCGACCCACCGTGCTGGCGTTCGACACCATTTCGATCCCGCGTAGCGTCAGCCAATCCGGAGCGCTGGCTGCCGTGCGGGCTCACCTGGCCAATGTGATCGCCAAATTCGAGCCTGATGAAGTCGCGGTCGAAGGCATCATCTACGTGCAATCGCACCAAACGGCAATTTCCATGGGTGCCGCCCGCGCCGCCGCCCTGATCGCCGCTGCGGACCATGGGTTGACGGTTTACGAATACTCGCCGAAAAAGGTGAAGCTCTCGGTCGTCGGCAAAGGCACCGCGGACAAACAACAAGTCGCTTTCATGGTCCGCGCCCTCCTCGGCCTCGCTGAAACACCGCCACCGGATGCTGCGGACGCGCTTGCGATCGCGATGGCGCACTTGCAAGCTTCTGATCCGCTCAAGGCCAAGCTGCTCGATCGGCGAATCGTCTGAACCACCATGCTCGAAATTCTCCACCTCCCCGGTTTCATCGATTACGATGACGGACTGAAATTGCAGGAATCGACGGTTGCCGCGATCCATGCGAAGGAGAAAGCGGAAACGGTCTATCTGTTAGAGCATCAACCGGTTTACACCATCGGTCGGCTGCGCGATCAATCCTCACTGCGCGATGCGACTTCCCTTCCCTATCCGGTTCATGAAACCAACCGTGGCGGCCAGGCGACATTTCACGGGCCCGGCCAGATTGTCGGCTACCCGCACCTCGATCTATCGAACCGTGGCCGGGATTTGCACGATCATCTGCGCTTGATCGAAGAGGCCTTGATCCAAGGTTGTGCGGATTTCGGCGTCCAAGCGGGTCGGCGGGAAGGTTTGACCGGCGTTTGGGTAGAAAACCGGAAACTCGCCTCGATCGGCGTCGGCGTCCGCAAATGGATTTCGATGCATGGGTTTGCGATCAACATCACCCGCGCCAGCCTGCCACCGTTTTTTGCCATCACCCCATGTGGTCTGGATGGCGTCAGCATGACCTCACTGGAAAGCGAAGCTGGCCGCGAAATTACGATCGCTGAGGCTGCCGCATCGATTTCCGCCGCGCTGCGAAAGCAATTCGAGCATTCCAAAGAGTGACCAAACCGTCCGATTGACGCAGGAAAATTTCGTGGCATCCTGAGGTATGCCAAAAGCGAGCACATCTGCTGCTGTCAAAGCACCCCGGGGCAAAAAATCCGCAGCTCAACCCGTCAAGGAGCTGATCGAAGAAGCCTACTGGAACTACGTTCTGGAACATGGCCAGGAACCGGCCTCGGTCTTCAAGTTCACCAAGGACCATGGCTGGAAAGAGGAGGAATTTTACGCCCATTTCAGCACCTTCCAGGCCATCGAAAAAGCCTTCTGGCGCAGTTTTACCGAGGAAACCGTAGCGATCGTGAATGGCGATCCCGACGCCGCAGAATACGACGCCCGCCAGAAACTGCTGGCGTTTTATTTCACCTTCTTCGAAGGCATGCTGCAGCATCGCTCAAAGCTACTCTGCCGCCTGCCACGCAAGCTTGAGTCAGCCAGGGTGATTTCCGGAATGACCGACGTTTTCAGTCAATTCGCGGAGGCGATTATCGCCGAGGGTCGTCTGGAAGGAAGCATCGCCGGGCCGTCAAAGCTGGACTCGATTTACAAGCGAGGTCTGAAATTGCACCTCTTATGGCTGCTGGATTATTACCGCCGGGATACGAGCAGTAAGTTTGAAGACACCGATGCGTTGATCGAGAAATCCGTCCGATTTTTCTTCGATGCAGCGCGCTGGAGCGTGATCGAATCCGCCTTTGATCTGGCCCGATTCCTCACTCCCCGAAACAACTTCCGCTGAATGTCCGGGCAACGTTCCATTCCAAAAAGCAAGGTCGCACGCGCCGCCTCGCTCGCCGCAACCGGCGCGAAAATCGGCGTGAATTACCTGAAATATAAAGGTCGCTCCGGCATGGGCGACCCAAATGCCCGGGCTTCGTTTCATGATGAAACCGCCATCGACACCTATAAAGCATTCAGCAAACTAAAAGGCGGCCCGCTCAAAGTGGCGCAGATGTTGAGCCTTGATCAAAACCTGATGCCGGATCAATACATCCGCGAATTTTCGAAGGCACAATACACCGCTCCACCTCTTTCCTACCCACTGGTCGTCCGTAGCTTTCAACGCGAATTCGGCAAGAAACCCACGGAGATTTTCGACGAATTTTCCACCGAAGCCGTCGCTGGAGCGTCAATCGGGCAAGTTCACAAAGCCCGTAAAAATGGCAAGGACTACGCTGTGAAAGTCCAATATCCAGGCGTCGCCGACAGCCTCGATTCCGATCTTCGCATCGTCCGTCCGTTGGCGATGGCCTTATTCAAACTCGATGCCGAAACCATCGATCCCTACCTGGGCGAAGTGAAGAAGCGCTTGTTGGAGGAAACCGATTATGCGCATGAACTTCGGAGATCCGTCGAGTTAAGCAAGGCGACTGCTGAGATCGAGAATGTACGATTTCCAACGTACTACCCCGAACTGAGCCGCGATAAGATTCTAACCATGGATTGGATTGATGGATTGCACGTGGATCAATTCGCCAAAACCGATGCGTCGCAGGAAGAACGGAATCAGATCGGGCAATCCCTGTGGGACTTTTATCATCATCAGATTCACGAGCTGCGCATCTTCCACGCCGATCCCCATGCGGGAAACTTCATCGTCAAGGATGGCCAGCTTTGGGTACTCGATTTCGGCTGTGTAAAAGCGCTGGAGCCCGATTTCTATCAGGATTACTTTGCATTGATGGCCTGCTATCAACACGCGCGTGAATCGCAGCTCGATGAGTTGTTAGAACGGCTCACCCTGTTCAAAGTCGGCGAAAGCGTGGAAGAACGGAATTTCCTCCGGCCGTGGATACGTGAATCAATTGAACTGTTAGGCCGCCCGTTCTGGCAGGAAGAATTTGATTTTTCCGACGCCACCTATCTCCGGGAAATCTTCGAATTCGGCGAACGTGCCAAGGTTGATCCGCAGCTTCAGCGTGCCCAGCGCGGCCGCGGCAACCCAGAGGCGCTCTACCTCAACCGAGCCTATTTCGGGCTCTACAATTTGGAAGGGATGCTACGCGCCAAGATTCGCATCTCCATGCCCGGATTCCTCAAAGACGTCGCTTGAGCGGTCTGTGCGAGGAAGTTTTGCAGAACTTTTGCAAAGCTTTGATCGCCGTTTGGCACAAGGGTCGGTTAGATATGTTTTCGTAGCTGCGCTGAGAAAAGCAATGCCATGAAAACCAAATATCTAACTTTAGCCCTCGCGCCCATTCTAGCCCTTCCTCTCACCCAGGCTGCGGATGAAAAAAATCCCTTCGTCAAAAAGGCTCCTGAGAAGAAAGAACTGCCACCACCAGGCCAGGCATTTGTGAACGTCCTCGAGTATTTCGATGTTCCTGCTGATATGCTGGATCAATGGATGGACGCCCAACCACCTTCAACCGACGACAAGCCACTCCGGGCGCAAATTCTAAAATGGGTTGCCGAGAATCAGGCGACGTTGGTGCAAACGACCCTATCCCTCGGCACCGAAAATCGAACTGCTCAAACGAGTTTCACCGCAGAACAAATCTATCCAACTAGCTATGATCCCTCCGCCCCAGGGACATGGGCGAAACCCGTTTCTTTTCAAACTAGAAATGCGGGTTTCACTACGATCGCTGGGATTACGAGAGTAGAAGACAACGTCAGACTCAGCTCGACGTTCGAATCAGTGGAGAAATTGATCCCGTCGTTAAATTACGGAATGCTTGAGAAAAAAACACAGCAATCTACCGATGTCTTCTTACCGAAAATCTGGAATTGTCGCCTGCCTGAAGTTCCAAAAGATCATGATGATCCATTCGCAGATCCAGATCCCGATTGGTTACCGATTCCCTTAACACCTTGTTTCCCCGGCGAAGTCAAATTGCTCTTCAGGACTGACAAACCCATTTCCGAAACAGAGACTACTCGAACTGCAAGAGTCGTCCTAACGCGAGGTGACATTCCAGAATCCACGCATATTCCAAAGTCAAATCTCAAGTCTGAATCCTTCACGATCTCAATGAGAGTCGTTGAAATACCTCAAATGACATTCTCTGCCTGGTTGGACTCGAATGAGCTAACAACCGCCTGCTGGTCAGCAGAGCAAGCGATCCCTCAATGGCTCGAATCATCAACTGCTAAAATCTCGGACCAACTATCCGCGCGAGCACAAATGAATCTGGATTCAGGATTTAGCCAAACGATCGAATATATTTATCCAACAGAATGGATGCCTGCCAAATCTTCAAATCCTGACGAAAGCTCAACGGAGAGCACACCAGAGCAACCAAGCATGGGAACCTCCTACGAAACCCGGAATATCGGTTCCACCCTAAATGGCAAGGTCGAGCAGGACGAGGCCGGAGTCTACTTTTCGGGGACGATCGTAAAAGTTGAACACTTAGGCGACTCCGTCATGCGTCGTATCAAATCAGGTGACGCATGGATTCCTGACGTGACCTTTCCGTTATTTGCATCGACCGAACTGAAGGGCACCTTTCGATTGAATACGGGACACTGGACACTCATAGGAACGACAGGAACCTATACGGAGTTTGGGCAGATCAATCCGGACACCTGCCGACTCTATCTCATGAAAATCGAATAAACCGTTGAAGCACATTCGATTCATCACTCAACCCGGCGGCCTGACGATCCTCATCGCAGGCTTGCTGGCGGCGTGTGTGCTTACGGGAGGTTTGTTCCTATCACGTAAAATCAATCGACAAACTTTGCCTCCCGTCGGAAATCAAATCGATGACAGCTTCCGCCAAGCGATCATCGCAATCGATGAAATGGAACCGCTATGGCAGCAGGCATTGGAAGAGGAAGCCGATATAAGCCTGAAGGAAAATCCAGCAAATAGTGGGAATGCTAGAATTCCCACCGCAGTAGGCGTGATTCAACGGAGTTATCTGATTCCTTCCAAACCGGAAGAGCCCCATGCCCATGCCTCTTTTCAGGAGCATCCAACAATCCGCCCGGTTTTGGAGAAACATGAAAAGAATAACCCGGCTGAGTGGGTTTTCGAAGATTCAATTTTATCCAGCCACGGCGACTTCATCCGTACACCAGGAAAGCCATTGGCTTATGCAAAAGGAAATCGCTCCATGGCTGTGATACTCATTCTTGATCCGACCCAAGCAGGAGCAATCGTTTTCAAGAATATGTTGCCATCACTTCAAGCGGCCGAATTGAATAAAATTCCTGGTTCAGTTCAATGGGTCGGCCCCGATGGAAAGATTATATCAGAAACCTCGCCGAAACCACCGAAACGCCCACCCGATGAAACGCTGAGGCATGTTTCGAGCTTCGGGGATTGGCAGTTAAAGTGTTGGTTTCCGATCAAAGAAACCGTAATCTACCAAGTTCCATCTGTTACGGCTACAGTAACTCTAACCATTCTCCTCATTTCCGGCGGGTTTTGGAGTGCTTCGAATCAACGCAAAGCTGCCTTTGCCGCAGACCAGCGTGTCAGCTTTGTGAACCGGGTTTCCCACGAACTTCGATCCCCTCTCACCAACATCCTTCTCAATACCGATGTCGCTATCGATCAATCATCCAACGATGAAAAACTGAATCAACGGCTCAGGCTTATCCGTGAAGAAACCGGTCGACTTGGACGAATTGTCGACAATGTTCTTACCTTCGCAAAACTCGATCATGGCTGTTTAGAAACTCAACTCACTTTATGCGATCCATCGCGGGTGATCCGGGAAATCCTTGTAAACTTCGCCCCACTTTTTGGACGGAAAGGCATCCATTATTCTTTCGAAAATGATGGTCCCGATAGGATTTCCATCGCCAAGGATGTCCTCACCCAAATTATCAGCAATTTGCTCTCAAATGTTGAAAAATATGCCGGTCTAAATGCCAAGGTCAGCATACAGAGCGGCATCAAATCTGGCCGATATCGAGTGCAAGTATGTGACGATAGCCCCGGCATTCCAAGAGAGGCAGCAGAAAGAATCTTTCTGCCATTCGAGCGAGTTTACGAGACAACTACCGAAGGAGCCAGTGGCACCGGGCTCGGTCTTGCCATTTCAAGAGAACTCGCAATCCGTGCAGGAGGAACACTCGATCTTCTATCCACCACTGAAGGAGCAAGTTTCGAACTCACCCTTCCATGCAGCTTTACCCATGACGACATCCCATGAAGATCTTTCTTGCAGAGGACGATCCCGTAACGCGCACCACCATCCAGGAACTATTGGAGGACGAAGGTTATGAGGTTGCAACAGCAATGGACGGCACTGAAGCCATTCATACCTGGGACCATCATCGCCCGGAGATCATCCTGCTGGACATCATGATGCCCGGAGCCAGTGGCTACGACGTTTGCCGTAGCATCCGAAAAGCCAATCGGTCTATTCCCATTCTTTTTCTATCGGCAAAATCTGAAGAAGTCGATGTCGTCCTGGGGCTTGAGCTTGGAGCCGACGATTTCGTGCGAAAGCCCTTCGGCAAACACGAACTGCTCGCCAGGATTCGCGCAGTCACCCGACGTAACGAATCAATACCAACCGGAGGTAGCTTTCCATTCGGTGATTGGGTGATTTATCCCAAGCGCCTCATTGCAGAGAACCACGGCAATGGCGCGATTGATTTAACCGATCGCGAGATAAAGATCCTACAACTTCTAATCGCCAGGCAAAGTGAAGTCGTAACCCGTGATGAATTGCTCAATACTTGTTGGGGAATGGAATATTATCCGGAATCGAGAACTCTCGATCAGCACATACTCAACCTCCGTAAGAAGTTGGAGCATCATCCATCAACACCTCGATGGATTCAGACGGTTCGTGGCGTGGGATACCGTTACCCATAATCGTAGTTTAAAGAATTTTAAATAAAAATATAGGAATACCTAGATTAGGTATATTATAAACCATCAAATTACAACGTATAACATCATCAAACAAATAATAAATACTATTTCATTTAAATCACCAAAGCCACCATTGATCGTAGCGTCTATATAGAGTTAATGGCGGCAGATATATAACTCCCCCTGAATCATCTTTCATCTTCATGAAATACGGACATTCCTTACCATCAATCTTTTCAGTTGACGTATAGAGATAAATTAAATTTTTACCCTTGACGATGTTCAAATCACCATCATGAAGGGATTCAAGTTGATTGAAAAATCCTTTTAGTTTTTCATAATAGGATTTCTTAATATTTTTCATATCCTCAGAACTGCTATCGTAGCATTTCATCGACCACAGTAAAACCCCACATATCTCAACTTGATAAAAATTAGCTTTATCCAAAGAGGGCAATCCTGATAAAAACTTGCATATTGACCCATCATTCAGATCAGAATCTTTGATATTACTATGAAATATTGGAAGTTCCCAATGAACAGAAGGATTCACATTCATTTCAAATGAGGTCTTATCACCAGAAAACTCCTCCGACTTAATGACTTCATACGGATTTAATATATTACTCTTAATGACTGAAACCTTCCATATCTCACCTTTCTTATGAGATAAATATATTTTATTAACCCCTTCCTTCAAGAATTGATTTATTCTCACACCAAACGGTTCTCCTGAATCAAACACTGCAACAGGATTACCATTAACCATGGCGCACAATAAATTACTTTTCTCATCGGTCGTTGCATCATCGGTCGTTGCATCATCAGCCGTTGCTTTCGAAAGCACTAATACATATACGTCGCTGTAATTAATAGAAAAACTCTCTTCACATCGAACAAAGCTTGAGAAAGTCAAAAATATTAGGAACACCAAGCTACATTTTTTCATATCCCCCCCTTTAAAAGCAGGACCATCTCTGTCAAGCTTTTTTCAATATTTAAAGACTGTTATTAATCCAATAATCATTGCAATTAATAATACTGAAATACCCACGCAATAACCATTATTTAATTAATGCTATATGACGGAAAACGTTGATCTGCCAGGCACCTCACAAATTGACTCAATGCCTGTAATCTACGAGTTGGTAACGCCCAATACGACACATTTCTTCACCCAATCGAAGAACTTTACCCTGACTCACAAAACCGCTCGATTGCCGCTTCTTAAGCGATCCCGGCTTCACGGTGCTCGGCATTTTGCGCTGCATCAGCCATGTAAAAATTCGGCCATCTTCTTCAATTTACTGAAAAGCAAACGCCTCACTCATCTCCATTCAGAATTGGGCTCAACCCTACCTGTCCATGCCCCACGAATGCGATGGAATAGGGTCCCAATCGCCAGGCGGCGCTCGCCGATACGACATACCGGGACCGGGCCTTGCACTGAAGAAGTTAGAAAAACTTCTGTCGCAGAAACCAAGGTTCCGAGATCAATATCAGCCTCGCGAGCGTCGATTCCCAGTTGCCTGGCAAGCTCAAGCACCACTGCCCGGGTGATGCCGGGAAGACATCCCGATGAGAGTTGAGGCGTAAAAAGCTTACCTGCAACCACTGCGAACACATTGGCCGTCGCTGCCTCACAGACTTTACCAGAGGTATTCAAAAAAAGCGTTTCCTCAAAACCGGCATTTCTGGCGTGTTCCAGTGCCAGTAGATTCTCGGCATAGGACGCGCATTTCAGTCCGCTGAGGGGTGATCTTTCGTTGCGGACCCAGGGCGAAATATCAACGGCTATCGATTCCATTTCGGTTCCAGCAGCCTCTGCCGTCAGCCAGACGGATCGATTGGCTCCCGAGTTCAAGTCCCGGATTGATCCGCTGCCGGCCGTGAGGGCGAGCCTTACTTTCGCCCTGCCGATTTCGAGCTGATTCCGCTGCAAAAGCTCGCGAATGATGGACTCGAAAGAATACTCGAGGGATTTCCAGCCCAATCGCTGACAGGATTCCCGAAGTCGGCGAAGATGCTTTCCGAGAAATTTCGGGTTGCCATCAACCGCGAGTATCGTCTCGAACAACCCTAGACCGTGCAGCAAGCCACGATCGCCAGGATTGATCGAGAATTCTCCCTCTTTGATCCATCGCCCATCTTGCCACAGCGTCACCATTCCTGGCGATGTTGTCGGATCTCTCAAAGATGTAAAATTGAAACATCTGCCTCCATTTGTCACGTATGCCCCAGCCATGCGTTTTTTAGCAGTAATTTTGGGGTTGGCCGTAGGTGTTCAAGCTGCGGAACCGTTTCGAATTCAGATCGTCGATCGTGAAAACGGTTGGCCGGTTCCGCTCGTCGAGCTGCAAACCACCCACCAAGAAAAATTCGTTACGGACAACCTCGGAATGGTTGCGATTTCCGATCCTGAGCTGCAGGACCATGAAATCTGGCTCAGCCTGAAAAGCCACGGCTACGGGCTGAAACCCGACGGGCTCGGGTACCAAGGATTTCGCTGCACACCCGAAGCCGGGAAACATCTCCGGGTCGAAATCGACCGCCAGATCATTGCCAAACGGCTTGGCCGCCTCACGGGCGCGGGACTCTATTCCAACAGCCCCAAACCACTGATTCCTGAATCCGGCATCATGGGTTGTGACTCGGTTCTGGTGGCACCCTATCACGGAAAACTGTTCTGGCTCTGGGGCGACACGTCGATGCCCGGTTACCCGCTTGGCATTTTTGATTCATCGGCCGCGACCACACCGCTCCATCCATTGAAAAAATTCGAGGCTCCCCTTGCCTTGGAATTCGACCTCTATCGCGATAAAAATGGGAAGCCACGCGGAGTCGCACCAATGACCGGCGACGGACCAACTTGGCTCAGTGCAATCGTCAGCCTACCCGATAAATCGGGTCGCGAGCACTTGGTCGCGACCTATTCAAAAATCAAAAACTCGCTGTCGGAATATGAAGTCGGCCTGTGCGTGTGGGATGATCCATCCGAACAGTTCAAGCCATACCGGGTCCTTTGGAAAGAGGGCGATGCCATGCCGGATTTAATTCCCCGCGGGCACCCGGTTTTATTCAAAGACATGCTTTTGTTAGGCGATCCCTTTCCCACATTTCAGTGCCCGGCAACGTTCGAGGGTTGGAGCGATGCATCCAGCTGGAAAAAAATCGAGCCGCCAAAGGCTCCGGTTTCAGCAGAGAATGGAAAGCCGGTTCCCGCACACCGTGGATCCGTGGCTTGGAACGCATATCGGGATCGTTGGATCACGATTTACACTCAGAACGGTGGCGACTCGTCCTATCTCGGCGAAATTTGGTATGCGGAAGCCACTTCACCTCTCGGCCCCTGGGGCCCAGCGACGAAGGTGCTGAGCCACGACAACTACACCTTCTACAATCCCCTTCTTCATGCCGAATTGGTTCCGGAAAAGGCGCCCTACATTTTGTTCGAAGGAACCTACACCACAACCTTTGCGAAAAACCCGGTCCCAACCGCGAAATACGATTACAACCAGATCATGTATCGACTCGATCTGGATGACCCAAAGCTCAAGGGCTCGGAAAACTGAGATCAATTTTCTGCGGGCGGCGCGGATTTGCCGCGCTTGCGCGGCGTAGCCCAATGGTCGACGGCGCTGTTGACTAAAAAATCATCCCCTAGTGCCTCGCGCCCTAACAGAATGCGATGAATCATGGTCTTGCGGCTCACCAGGCTCATCACGATTTTCTTTTCGACACCGGCAAGCCTCAGCGTGGTCTCGACGAAAATCCGGTCATTCCCATCGCCCGTGCTGCTGCGGACGCGTTTGCGGAACTTGATCTGCTCCTCGAGCGTGATCAGTTTTTTTTGTTTCCGATCTAACCGAACAGTGAATCGCACCCGATCGTTCGGCAGTTCGACGATTTCAGCGCAATCGATCGCGCTGCTGCGTGCGCCCGTATCCGCCTTGGCCCGCATGCGCAGCGACCATTCCGGAAGCTCGATCCATTCTCTCCAGCCGATGATCATGGGAATTGTTAGGAATTTTCTTCGAGGACGTTCACCACAATATTCGTAGCGAGGTGTTCGCGCAGCTGAATTTCAATCGTATCCGAGTCCAGATTATCAATGCTTTTCTCCAATTTCAGCTGTTGTTTGGCATCGGACGGCAAAGCAATATGCACCACAGGATCGCCTGGTCCTACGGCGGGCATCGTAGTCATTCCCATCACGACTCCCGCGAGCGGGCTGCGGATGATTTCCATTTCTGAACCGAGGAGGTTGGTGCTGCTCGCCACCGCCTGCCCTTCAGCTACCGCATCTCCCGGAGCCACATGAAAGTGCAGGAAGCCCCCGCTTTCGGAACGGATCCAGCGTGTTTCACGAACAATGACCTGATGCGGTGGCGGCTCACAAACTCCGCCGGTCATCTGCAACTCTGCCAGCACATTGGAAATGCCGCGCAAAGTCAGCTCCTGAACGCTCGGCTCCACTTTCCAAACTTCACCCGCCTCCAGCACGATGGTGGGACAGCCGCTTTTCACCGCGGCTTTCCGCAGAGAGCCATCCGGCCCGGCGCTGTTAACGATGACTTCGCAACCAAAGGCGCGTGCGAGCCTAGCGCACTCGGGCTCGTCAAAATCCGTCCGGACGTTGGGAAAATTCGTCCTACGAACCGCCGCCGTGTGCAGGTCGATCAAATAGTCGCAACGGCCGACGACCTGATCGAATACCGCCCGGGCCAATCGGGAGCTCAGACTGCCATGCAAACTGCCGGGAAAGCATCGGTTCAGATCCCGTCGATCCGGCATGTAGCGGCTATGTCGCTCAAACCCCATGATATTGACCACAGGAACCAAAATGAGCGTGCCGTGAGTCAGGGTAAAAGGCGGTTCCTGAATCAGTCGGCGGATGGCTCCCGTTCCATTGATTTCATCTCCATGGACCGCCGCCGTGATACCGACGACCGGACCGTCCTCGGGCGCACGCCAGACCATGAGCGGCAGCGTGACGCTGGAGCCACTGAAGTTTTTTCCGATCTCCAATCGGAGTCGCTTGCGCTCACCCGGCGCAATTTCACTCGCCCCCCATGTTCCGATGTCGCTCGATTTTCGGCTCATCAGGGATTCGGGTCAGTGGTGGATTTTGGGCTCGGCTCCAGCTTTTTGACCCGTCGTCGCTTTTTCGGTTTCGTCGGGATCAGGCCTTTCATGTGCTCGGACTTGCCGTAGCAGAGCAAGGAATCATCTGCTTCCAGAACACGGGATCCCTTCGGATTGGAAATGACCATGCCTTTTCGGCGAAGCGTCAGCACCACAACATCCAGCTCCCGCAACCCGGTATCATCGATGGTCACGCCGACGAACTGGCTTCCTTCCGGAATGTTGATGTCTGCCACTGAATAGCCGCGACTGACGGTAAGTCGCTGGCGGATATCGATTTCTGGAAATTTCACCTGATCCGCGATGTAATCGATGATTTCCCCGGCAATGTCCAAGCCCGTCGCCCCTTCGATCCCCTCCAGGCCGGGGGAAGAGTTCACCTCCATCACCTGCGGGCCCGAGGCACCTTCGAGCATGTCGACGCCGCAAATCCGCAATCCCATGATTTGAGCCGCGCGCACAGCGGCCTCTTCATACACCGAATCCAGCTGGATCATCTCCGCTTTGCCACCGCGATGAACATTTGAGCGAAATTCCTGTCCCTGAGCAGTCCGCCGGATCGCAGCCACGACCCGATCGCCGATCACGAAGGCTCGAACATCCTTGCCTTTGCTTTCGGCTACGAATTTCTGCAACAGCACCTGCTGCTTGGTGCTGTGCAGGGTCTCGATGATCGCCTTCGCGATTTCCAGTTTGTCGGCCAAAATCACTCCGACGCCTTGGGTTCCTTCGAGCAGTTTGATGATCACCGGCGCTCCGCCCACCCGCTGCAATGCATCTTCCACATCGCGCTTGTCATCGACATAGGCACTCAAGGGGATTCCCACGTCGTGCCGGGAGAGAATTTGCAGGCTGCGCAGTTTGTCCCGCGAATTTCCAATCCCAGCCGCCGTGTTCGGGGTGAAGACATCCATCTGCTCAAACTGTCGAACTACGGCAGTGCCGTAGCGTGTGATGGATGTGCCGATCCGCGGAAGAATCGCATCGGGCGTCCTGAGGATCTTGCGGTGGTAATAAAGCTCCGGCGTTCCGTGATCGAGCCCGATGGTAAGCCGAAGCGTATTAAGGACTTCGATTTTATGCCCTCGATTTCGACCCGCTTCAACGAGTCGGCGGGTGGAGTAACACTTCGGCGAACAGGACAAAATGGAAAGTTTCATAACAACAACTCGGTGTCATTCCGTGATGACTCATCCCGATACCGTTTCATAAGACCATTGCCTAATAGAGTCAAAGCAAAGGGAGATCTCAAGCCATAGATCCACTTAAACAGCAGATAGACAAACATTTGAATCGTATCCGCAAATTGCATATAAGCATAATAATTTCTTGCATTCTTGAGTCAAATGACATCGAAAAGAGTAAGTAACAGTTATTAAATTGCACACCTACCAGAGGCATTGAACTGCATCAGCACCCCTACAGCGAATGCCTTCCAGCAAATCATCTAACCACTACATCCACACCTAGATTCAACTATCTACCTGCCAATTCGTTATCTAACTCAAACTTCATTTCATATATCAGATTCACACAGCAAAAACGCTAGGTGAAAATCTGATTTATTCTCTATTTCATTGACCTTTTTGACCTGTTCAGCTGATACCTTGAATCATCTATCAGAAAGCTATTTGGATCATTCAAAAGTTACTGATCACAATCATTACTTTCCCCGTTCTGCATGAAATTAACAAATCCCCGCTTGTATCGGATGGCAACAGGCTTTCCATATTCATCACTCGACGAATCAACCGGGATTGAAGCCATTTCCGGGAGATGGGTATTCGCGCCGCTTGGACCATTGTCTGATTATGAATCTCCGACAAAAAACGGTTGGGGAATTGGATCAAACGATTACTCAGCAGTAGGATTAGACCTTAGCTGGATCCAAGCATCTGAGGTAAATCCAATAGCACCGAGTGACTACTACACTTATAGGATTAACAACTATAAAGATCTCACCGCATTCGATGAGGACTATTACATATCACTGAAATTTGATCCTCGGGCTGCGCTTCGCAGCTTGGACTACGTGATCGCCTCACTCTCATCAGCAAAACGCCAGGCTGTCGATCTGCCAGGTTGCAATTTCGAGATTCGAACCAGTTTTGACCAATTTGAGTCGCCTATGGTGAAATGCCGAGGTGGAGAGGCCTTCGGCATGATTTCATCCGGGGCAGTTAGCAGAACGAATTTTTACCATTTCGAATCTTTATTCACCGGAAACCTGTCTGCTCCGCTCGAGGTGCGATTTTACTATTACGGAGAGAATCTCAGTCCTACCCCTGCCCTCGCCATGTGCGGACCTGATCTACAACGAAGCCCCTTTTCGCTTCGCTTCCTGGCAGTCACAGGTGATGGAACTGCCTCACCATCCTCCCGCTTTGCGGTCCAGGCGGTCGATCTGCCCAATTCGCAGCGTCATGGGCTTCGCAAATAGCTGCGGTGATGTCCGCAGGGACTTGGGAAAAGTGATTTAGGATCATCCTCCGCTTGCCAGGAGTCTTCCGATCCATTCCGTTTGCGGCATGCGGCTCCCTATTTTTCTCAGTAGCGCAACCATCATTGCTCTCGGATTTTTTGCCATGCGCTTTCTGGAGCGCGCACCTGCAACGGGATTTTTGACCGGTGCACTCCAACTCGGCGGCGGATTGCTGATCTGTGGTCTGTTCGCGATTCGGTCGCAAACCCACTGGCACGGAGTCATCGGAGCTGGAGTGGTCTCATTGCTCGGTGCTGCCCGCGGGCTGGCGAATGTCGCGAAACTTCCCGGCTATTTTAGCGGAACCAGACATGACGGACCTGCTCCCCTCTTCGAAAGCTCGGTTGCCTTGATTTGCGTCATTTTGATGTTTCGCGTGTTGCGCTACCTACAAGCCGAGCGGCTGCGGCGGATGTTGGAAGAAGACGATGCCAAGCTGGATAGTTGAGATCTCCACTCGAAGCCGAGTTTTGATCCACACTGCCGTTCATTCGGTTGAATTACTCGTTTCCAGCATCCGGCTGCGGAGTTGATTCACTCGCAGGCGGCGTTCCGGAAGGTGAAGCTTCAACCGGAGGAGTTCCGACCGCCGGAGGTGTTGGAACAACGACCGGTGGTGGCTCAGGGGCAGCTGGAGGCACGTCAGGCGGCGCGGGCGGAAGGAGCAGGTTTTGCCATTGATGCAGCTCAAACCCGGTGCCAATACCGCCGATTTCCTGCAGCAACTCATAGCATCGTTGCCGCCAATGATCATAATCGGGAGGGACCCGATCCTTATCGCGGCTGCCTGGAAAGACCACATAGCTCACTTTTAAATCTGATACAGGCCGACTGTAGGAAGATGCTCTGGCATTGATCTCTTTGGCCAAACGGAGTGAAGCCTCGCCCACCTTATAGGTCGGTCCTGCATCACCCACGATCGCTGGATATAATTTGTCGCCGAATACAACCACCGCGAAATCTCCAGCAGATGGCGCAAATGGATCACCCTTCGTGGACATGATGTCCTGCGGAATCACGATGAACGGGTCATACTCGGCAATCAGGAAGCTACGTCCCTTCATGTCCACGATGCCACGCTTCAGCATCGCGATGCGGCTCTGGAGCCATTTTTTACGCTCTGCCGTGGTTGTTTTGTCCGCGATCTCTTTTTCAGCACCGGCAATTCTTTGCTCGAACCCCACAATCATCGGATTCGGAGTCCTCGTCTGCTTCGGCCAACCGAAACTGGTGTAGGGCTGGTAGTAGGTCGAATTTACGATGGAATCCGGCATCTTCGGCAAACGATCACCATCCGACCCATCCGAAACGACATCCATCTCGGCCTGGAGGAAAAACACCCGGCGCCCTGATTCGGAGCGAAGTTGCAGGATCGTTTCACAGTCGTAGAGATTGTGTTTGGAAAGCAATTCCGAGAGTCGATTCGCATCGGTTCGGATACGTGCTGTTTTTTTATCGTAAAGCTTGTAGAACCAACTGGATACCTCTCCTTTTTCAACCAATCCGGTCAATCCGGGAAGCATCTTGGAAAGATTCGGGTTACTCTGCTCCAATTCCGCAACTGTCTTCGCTGGCGCGGGGACTTTCACCGTGAGCTGATAAGAAGCCACGTAACTATCGTCAGACACCCGTTCTTTCGAAGCGGTTTCGCCCTTGAGGAGATTCAGTTCCGTTTTGAATGGAATACCTGAGCGCAGTTGGCGGACATCGGTCACGGTGCCAAGTTGCGAGCTGGTGACGGCAGGAGGTGGCGTTGCGTCTGACTCCAATTGCTTGCGGATTTCCGCAATTTTGCGCTCATACTCCTCTTCCATTTCCGCATGGATTCGCTCTTCCGCTTGACGCAGGAGGTCTTCATTGGCGGCGGACATCACCACCGGTTTGGGGGCAAAAATCTCCTTCAACCCTCGTTTAACTTTGCCCGGAATGGGCGACAAAAGCGTCACCAAAAATGCCACTCCCAGCAGCAAAAAGCCCGCAGCGATCCACGAAAATCTCTTGGTTTTCCGTCGGTTGCCGCGTTGCTGATCTTCCATGAAGCATAGCGTAGCAGCCTTCTCGTCACCATCAATAGAACTTCGAGACAGAATCGAAAATCCGGCAAAATTTCCGCTCTCTGGAAAGTCAGCCATGACAAACCGTTCCCCATCCCTACACTCGACGCGTGAGCTATCAGGTCTTCGCCCGCAAATATCGTCCCAAAACATTCGCCGATGTCCTCGGTCAGGATCATGTCGTCCGTACGCTAAGCAACGCCATTGCCCAGAATCGCTTGGCACACGCCTATCTTTTCGTCGGTCCGCGCGGCACCGGAAAGACCTCAACCGCACGGATTCTGGCGAAAGCTCTGAATTGCACGGGTGGTCCAAAAATCGATTTTGATCCGGACGAGGATATTTGCCAGGAAATCGCCGAAGGCCGGTCGCTCGATGTGCTGGAAATCGACGGTGCCTCAAACAACGGCGTGGAGCAGGTGCGCGATCTGCGCGAATCCGTCCGCTTCTCCCCAGCCCGCGGCCAATTCAAAATTTACTACATTGACGAGGTTCACATGCTTTCCAACGCAGCCTTCAACGCCCTGTTGAAGACTCTGGAAGAGCCGCCACCACACGTGAAGTTCATCTTCGCCACCACCGAGGCGAACAAAATCCTTCCGACCATCATTTCCCGTTGCCAGCGCTTCGATCTGCGGCCGATCCCAACGGAAACGATTGCCGCGCACTTGCAGCACATCGCCGCCGAAGAAGGCATCACCCTGGAAGCCACGGCTGCGTGGGCGATCGCGAAGGGCGCGGACGGCGGCATGCGCGATGCGCAATCGATGCTGGACCAGTTGGTGGCGTTCTGTGGCGAAACCATCACCGAAGCAAACGTGCTGGATATTTTCGGTTTCACCTCCCGCGAAAAAGTCGCCCAACTCACTGGCTGTCTGCTATCGAGAGAAACTCCAGCTGCGCTTTCCCTGATCCAGAAAGAAGCGGAAACCGGCCGCGAGCTCAGCCAATTGCTGGGCGAACTCATCGGCTGCCTGCGTGCCTTGCTGGTTGCGAAACTCGATCCCACTGCCGATGGCGAAGGCATTCCTGCGGATTTGTGGAATGCCTTGCTTGAGGCTGCCGACGAATACCCGCCAGACCGGATTTTGGCGGCAATTGACGTTTTTGCCGAAACCGAAGGCCGGATGAAATGGGCGACCAACAAGCGGTTGCACTTCGAGCTCGGAGTCATCAAATCGATCCAAACTCTCGGCGAAGTCCGGATCACCGACGTGATCAAAGTGCTCACCCGAGGCGCGGATTTCATCCCTGTCCCAGAACCTCGCCCAGTCCAAACGGAGCAGACACCACCAAGTGCTCCAGCGAGCACAGCTGCACCGGAAGAACCCGCTCCGGTAGAAGCCACAACGAGTGAAACTCCTACCGACGCGCCCCCAGCCACGCCCGAACCCGAACCCGAACCTGAGTCTGCAGCACCGGCTCCACCGGCTACCATTGTCGTCGAATCTGAGCCCAAACGAAGCAAACCCATTGGCGGAGCCATCGGTGCACTGGATTCCCTGATCGCAGCCGCACCTGAGGAAAGCGAGCCACCAGCGGCACCCGAGCCAGCACCTTGGGAAGAACCGAAAAAAGCCGCCGAACCTGAACCCGCGCCAGCAGCTGCGCCCATTGACGACGCATTTCACCAAGATCCGCTGATCCAGTCCGCCCTTGAGAAATTTGAAGGCAAAATCCTAAGATGACGCGGCTGGCGGCAATCATCCTCGAATTTCTTAAAAGGACTGGTGCCTGGGCTCCGGCACTGGTGCTGATTTTGCACGAATTTCTCAATATTCGTGGGTATCGGACCCAAATCGACTGGTGGAACCACTATTCCGGCGGCCTGGCCTTTTGTTTTTTTGCATGGAAAAGCCTGCCATTGTTTGGTCGCTGGATCGGACAAATAACGCCAGTCGGCAGAATTGCGATCGCATTTCTGGCCGGTTGCACCGCTGCACTTTGTTGGGACATCGTCGAATTTTTAATGGATCTGACCTTTTCCAGCAACATTCAGAAGTCGCTTCAGGAGACGATGATGGATCTACTCAACGGCTTCCTTGGATGCTCGACGACGACCGCCATCTTGTGCTTTCTTCTGGCACGCAGTCGGGCAAGATTGGCAAAGCCAACACCCACACGGTGACCTGCCGGTAATCCACCGGCTCCCTTACCCTATTTCAACCGAACTCATCTGATACCATGAACATCGCCAAATTGATGAAACAAGCCCAGGACATGCAGGCCGGGCTTGCCGCCAAACAAGAAGAACTCGCCATCCAAACCGTCGAAGCCTCATCCGGCGGCGGCAAAGTCAACGTCATCGCCACCTGCGCCGGGGACGTGCTTGCCATCAAAATCGACCCATCCGTCGTGGACTCATCCGATGTCGAATTTCTCGAAGATCTCGTGCTGAAAGGCGTGCGTGAAGCCATTGCCAAAGGCAAAGAAAAGGCAGCTGCCGAAATGAAAAAACTCACCGGCGGTCTCGGCATTCCCGGCATGTGATCTGCATCTTGCGGCATCACCATCATGCACATTTCGTTCCGCCGCAGTCTGGGATGGTTTCTGGTGGGATCGTCCCTGCTGCTGCATGCAGCTACCGTCGTTCTTTACTCACGCCAACCGGATCGGTTTGCGGCGGTAACGGTGATCCCGATCTGGGTTTGGGGAGGCATCGGGCTGGTTCTTTCCTCCCTCGCCTACTATTCCCTGCGAGCCTCCCTCTCACTGATCGTCAGTTTTATCTGGGTTGTCACCCTTTTGGTAGGCGCGGATGAGGCGAAGGTCCTCACCAACCTCCATCGCGAAGCTCCGCAACCCGGAATCCCACAACCCTTTAAAGGCGAGCCAGTATTACGGGTTCTCACGATCAATTGCGCGCAATTCAACTTTGGCGATCCCACGCCAGATATCGCCGTCTGGCATCCAGACATCGTTTTATTTCAGCAGACTTTGCCGAAAAGCGTGCGTCACGTCGCCACCGAACTTTACGGCAAAGACGCCCAGATTCGGACCTTTTTCGACAACGGAGTGATCACTCGCTGGAAATTCAAGCAGGAGCCGCTGATTCACTCGAAAGCCAGTCAGGAAGTAACCGTGGTGATGCCGGATGGACGTGAAATTAAAATCGTCAATTTGCACCTACTTACCGCCGCAACGGACATTCGCCTGTGGCAGCCGAGAGCGTGGCGGGAGCACCGGGAAAATCGCGTGCTGCGGAGGAACGAGCTGAACGGGATTCTCTCGCAGCTTTACGAAACCAGTTCGTTCCCGGAGACGCCTGTGATTTTGGGAGGTGATTTCAACGCACCCGCCAACGATCAAGTCATGCGCTACATTCCCGCGGAGCTTACCGATGCCTTCACGGCGGTAGGCAAAGGCTGGGGCAACACGTTCCAGCGGCGCGTGCCGATCCTCCGCATCGACCATCTCTTCTCAACTTCGCATTTCACGCCGGTGCGCTGTCGGGCGGTGACCACGCGTCATTCCGATCACCGGTTTGTGGTGGCTGACTATTTGTTCAACTGTCCGCCTCAGCCCTGATTTTTGGAAGCCGATTCTTCATCTTGCCAGTTCGGCAGCTGGCGGTCATTTTCTCCGCCCCATGCCACGCAACCACACCATCACCATTCTCGCCGGAGACGGCATCGGCCCCGAAGTCATGGACCAGGCCGTGCGCGTGCTCGAAGCCGCTGAAGCGAAATTCGGCTTTACCGTGACCCGCACCGCGCACCCGGTCGGCGGCGCCGCCATTGATGCCACCGGCCATCCGCTTCCGCCGGAAACGGTAGCTGCTTGCGAAAAAGCCCAGGCCATCTTGTTCGGCTCCGTGGGCGGCCCCAAATGGGAAAATCTGCCGCCTGATCTGCAACCAGAACGCGGTGCACTGCTTCCCATCCGCAAGCATTTCGGTCTATTTGCCAACCTTCGCCCTGGAGTTTGCTTGCCTGCACTCACCCATGCATCGCCAGTGAAGCAGGAACTCATCGCCGATGGATTCGACGTGCTTTGCGTGCGCGAACTGACAGGCGGCATCTATTTCGGCTCGCCAAAAGGCCGCCATGAGGAAAACGGCGAACCCGTCGCTCTGGATACGATGATTTACCACAAGAGCGAGATCGAACGTATCGTTCGCGTCGCCTTCACCGCCGCGATGGGGCGCAAAAAACAGCTGCTTTCCGTTGATAAAGCGAACGTCCTGGCATCCTCCGTCCTGTGGCGCGAAACGGTTCTGGAAATTGCGAAAGAATTCCCGGAAGTCGAGCTTTCTCATATGTATGTGGATAATGCAGCGATGCAGCTGATCAAACGTCCTGGCTCATTCGACGTGCTGGTCACCGAAAACCTGTTCGGCGACATTCTTTCCGATGAAATGGCCATGATTTCCGGCTCGCTGGGCATGTTGCCATCCGCCTCGCTCGGCAACCAGCGCGAGGACGGCCTCTACTTCGGCCTCTACGAACCATCCGGCGGCTCGGCCCCGGATATTGCCGGCCAAGGAATCGCCAACCCGATCGCGCAGATCCTTTCGTTGGCGATGCTGCTGCGCTTCTCGCTCGGTGAAACGGAAGCGGCCGATGCAGTCGAAGCAGCAGTCGCGGCTGCAATCGCCGACGGCTTCCGCACGGGTGACATCGCCACCGGACGCGATGGAGAAACCAAGGTGGGCACAGTCGGCATGACCGATGCGATCCTTGAACGCTTCTGAAAAACCTGATCCAATTCCGCGATGTCTCGGTCGAACAAAGCGGATTGGATCACGATCGGTTTCACCGTGTTTCTCGCGGTTTTGATCCTGGCATCGGCCCGCGACGAAACTTACTCGATCAACACGGTCACCGGAGCCACTCGGACACAGGTCCGCTACGCATTCTTCATCTTCGGCGCGGATCGGATCAGCCCGACCTGGGCTACGGAATCCGCCAAGCGACAAGGCATTTCCATCGCAGGAAAATGGAAAAATACCGGCTCGTTTCGCACCGTTCTCGGGATGAAATCGAGAGGCTGCACCTCCAATTTGCCGGCTTCCGCCGAGCTCAACTTGTTATTCCGAAATGGCAAGGTTCCAGCTGACCAGCAAGCCGAGGCCGATGCGCTGCTGCGCAAATTCGTCGCCGAACCGGACGAAACCGCGCGTCGGTACCTGGTTTGGGACTCAATGCTGCTGAATCGGTAACGGACTGTGCCGCCCGCCAAATCGAAGCCTTTCCGGCCGTTCTTTCTTGAATTATTTGTCCCGCCCCTCACGTATCGGCCCCGATCCGTGCGCTTTCCCACCTTAATCATCATTCCCCTGTTGCTCGGCGGCTGCGAACAATTCCGCTTTGCGAAACCCGTTGAACAATTTCCCATTCAGACTCCCGGAAGCTGGGCTGCAGCCAGTTCTGGGAAGGACAAGGCCATTTCCACCGGCTGGCTGAAAACCTTCCAATCCAGGGAGCTGACCCAAACGGTCGATGAGGCCCTGGAGCATAACCGAAACCTCAAAGCGTCGTCCGCCCGGTTGAGAGCAGCACGGGAATCCTTGATCACCACACGCGCCCGGCAACGTCCATCGGTAGGCCTCGGCGGCAATGCTTCCCTGACCAGTTCTGAAAATGGCAGCTCGCCCAGAACCACTAGCGAGAGCTACGGCCTAACCCTGTCCGCCCGCTGGGAGCCCGATCTTTGGGGCAGGTTGCGCGATGCGACCAAGGCATCGGAAGCCGATCTCCGGGCAGCCGAAGAAGATTTCCGCGGAGCAAGACTGTCTCTTGCCGCAAATACTGCGAAGGCTTGGTGCAATCTGATTTCCTCTGAGCAAGAAGTCTCATTGGCCGAGCTCACACTCAAGTCCTACGAGAGCAACCTCCGGATCATCGAGCGCAACTACATCGGCACCGGTGAGGGCGCGCTGGACATTCAATTCGGCCGGACCAACGTCTCATCCGCCAAGCGCACCTTGGAAAGTCAAAAGCAGTCGCGCGAAAGTGCCGCCAGATCCTTGGAATTGCTACTCGGGCGCTATCCATCGGGCAGCATTCGCACCGATAACGATTTGCCGGTTTTACCACCGAATGTTCCAGCTGGATTACCCTCCCAGTTATTGGAAAGAAGGCCCGACTTGGCAGCCGCTCGCGCGCGGGTCATGGCCAGCGCCAAACGTGCGGACGTGGCTCGTAAAGCGTTGTTGCCGAGTTTTTCACTCACGGGAAGCGCGGGAACCCCCACCGACCGATTCGCCCAGCTTCTCAATCCGGATCTGCTGATTTCGACCATCGCCGCGAGCGTAGACCAGGTCATCACCGAGGGCGGAGCCGTTTCTGCCGAGGCCCGCTCGGCATTGGCTCAAAATGAAGCCGCCATCCAGGATTACACTCAAACTGCCCTCGAGGCCTTTCAGGAAGTGGAAGCCACGCTATCGGCCGATGTGTCATTGGGAGCACAAGAAAAGTTCCTCAACTCCGAGCTGGAACAGGCAACTCTCGCCGAAAAACAAGCTGAGCGCGACTATTCGGAAGGCATCAATCCAGACATCCTTTCGGTGCTCGAAGCGCAAAGACGTGCCAACAATGCCCGCGCCAGTATGATCCGCCTGCGAAATCAGCGTTTGCAAAACCGCATCGATCTCCACCTCGCCCTAGGAGGCGACTTTGAAACCCAACCCTGACCTTTCAGGACAAATCTGCGGGATATTCCAGTTCGCCTTTCTGCATTTTTTCAACGAAAGTCGCTGGGAACTCCGCTCGTAATCATCCCGACGCGCTGCTCATGCCCTCTGCTCCCAAGTCTCATCTTCTGATTCGCATTGCCATTCCCGTGGCCATCCTTGCCGGTGGTTACGCGGCTTGGTCGTGGCTGGGTATCCCGGTCAAAGCCCCGACCCCACAACCACGTCCGCCATTGCGACTGAAAACGGAGCATCTGGAACTGAGTCGCTCCGATTTCCCGGTCAGCCTGGAAAGCCAGGGCACCGTCCAGGCACACCACACGACCCCGCTCACGGCGATGGTTTCCGGGGTGATCACCAAAATCAATCCAACCTTCGAAGACGGAGCTTTCTTTGAAAAAGGCGACATTCTGGCCGAACTCGATCCCGCGGATTTGCAGGCCGATCTCACCTCGGCAAAATCGACACTAGCCCGCTCTGAAGCCGCGCTCGCTCAGGAAGAAGCCAGCGCGAAACAAGCCAGGCTCAACTGGGAAGACATCGGCTACGAAGAAGCGCCATCCCCGCTGGTTCTGCGAATTCCACAGCTGAAGGAAGCAAATGCCAATGTGACAGCTGCGCAGGCTGAGCTTGAGCGTGCGACCCGAAATTTGGAACGGGCCAAAATCCGTGCGCCATTCGCCGGCCGGGTCCAATCCCGCCTGGTTGGCCTCGGTCAATCGATCAATGGAACCACCCAGCTTGGTGAAATATTTGCCACGGATACCGCTGAGGTCCGCCTGCCTTTGACCCCTTCCCAGCTCCAATTCATCAATCTGCCGACCCGGGATGACGATCCAACGCTTGATGTCACCCTGACGGATGCCCTGACCGCTCCTGGCACACTCGGCAAACACGAGTGGAAAGCAAAAATCGTCCGCAGCGAAGGCACACTCGATCCGACTTCCCGCGAACTGTTTGCCATTGCGAGAATTGATGATCCATTCGGCCTCATCAACGGCGGCCCGCAATTGCGCATCGGCCAACCCGTGCGCGCCAGCATTCAGGGAAAAGTCCTGAAAGATGTCTTCGTCTTGCCGCGAACCGCTCTGCGAGGAGTCAACCGGGTATTTTTGATCAACCGGGACGATCCACAAATGCCGAAAATCCAGCGCAAGGAAATCAAAGCCATTTGGTCCACGGACCAAATTCTCGTGATCCGCGATGGCCTGGAAGTAGGAAGCTGGCTGGCCACATCCCGCTTGCCTTACGCCCCGAATGGAGCGCCGGTGGAGATCATCTATCCGCAAACTGCAGCGGAGCTTCCGAAACAAGAATCCGAGGATTCCTAAATTTCTAACGCTCTGTTGCGGCGCTATTTGCCTGATCGTATCCATGTCTGAGGAAAAATCGGATCAACCGAAGAAAAAACGTCCGGACCCTTTTCTCGACGCGTGGGTACGCCGAACCCGCAAGCAGTTCTCTGGCAGTGGCATGATTTCACAAGCCGCCCACATTTTCGCTCGTGAAGAAGGCGGCGACGTCGACGTTTGGCGGCGAAGACTACGATCCATCCTGAATGGCCGCCAGGCACCAACTCTCGAAGTCCTGGCGCGCCTCGACAAACTCGCTGCAGGAAAACCGAGTGAACCGCAAATCCCGCCATCTGAGGGCGAATTGTTTTAGAATTCCAACGCATCTTCACGACGAATCAACTGTTTCACATTGACCCGTTGCCTCATCGGGTAAATTTTTCCAGCCCGTTTCGCTGAATCCCGTATCATGCACCGACTCCCATCTGCTTCTGTTGTCCATCGCTTCCGGCTCTCGGCGATGCTGATTTTGATCAATTTCGTTTTGTTCCCGGTATCGATCGTTCTCTTGGGCTACTCGATTTTCGCTGAAAAAATGGAACTCACCTTGATCAGCCTCGGCTTGCTTTTGGTGGGCATCATTCTTGCGTTGATCCAATGGGCAAGCGCAGCGCGCGCCCGTTGTCCGCTTTGCCTCACGCCATCGCTCGCCAACAAAGCGTGTTCGCGCCATCGCAACGCGAAAAAACTGATGGGCAGCTACAAGCTCCGCGTCGCCACCTCCATCACCTTCAAAGGCAATTTCCGCTGCCCTTATTGCGGCGAACCCACCCTGATGGAGGTCCGTCAGCGACGAAATATTCAGGCCTGATCGATCCACGGATTGACAGCGCGCCCTTACCGCAAGAGTTTTCGCCATGCTTTTCCACTTGAAATCCTTGAGATCGCTTGTCCCCTGCGCGGCGGCAATAGTGATTGCACTCACCCCTACCGCTCAAGCAGAACCGACCATGCCCGAGACTCCCACTGACGTAAAAGCTGTACCCGCAGACGCTGTAAAGACCGCATCCGGTCTGGCCTCCAAAGTCCTTCAACAAGGCACCGGCACCATTCACCCTGCCGCAGCTGATACCGTAACGGTTCACTATTCCGGCTGGACCACCGACGGCAAATTATTCGACAGCTCCGTCAAACGCGGCACTCCTGCTACTTTTCCACTGAATCAGGTCATCCCAGGCTGGACCGAAGGTCTCCAGCTCATGGTCGAAGGCGAAAAGCGCCGCTTCTGGATTCCTGCGAATCTCGCCTACGGTGAAAATCCTCCATCTGGAGCACCAGCGGGCATGCTCGTTTTCGATGTGGAGCTGCAAAAAATCACCCAGGCTCCAAAACCACCCGCCGTCCCCGAAGACGTCGCCGCAGCTCCTGCCGACGCGGAGAAAACCGAATCCGGTCTCGCTTCCAAAGTTTTACAAAAAGGCACCGGCACCGAACACCCTAGCCCTGAAGATTCCGTAACTGTTGACTACTCCGGTTGGACCACTGACGGCAAAATGTTCGACAGCTCCGTGATGCGCGGCCGCCCTGCTACATTCGGAGTCACCCAGGTGATCCCAGGTTGGGTCGAGGGCCTCCAACTGATGGTCGAAGGTGAAAAACGCCGCTTCTGGATTCCTGCAAATCTCGCCTACGGCGAAAAAACGACCGGAGGCCGCCCTGCTGGCATGCTCGTATTCGATGTGGAGCTTCACAAGATAGTATCTGGACCAAAAGTTCCTGAAGACGTCGCTGCAGCTCCTGCAGACGCGGAAAAAACCGAATCCGGCATCGCCTCCAAAGTCTTGAAGAAAGGCACCGGCTCCGTTCATCCGAAAGCAACCGACCGGGTCGAAGTTCACTATTCTGGCTGGACGACGGACGGAAAATTGTTCGACAGCTCCGTGATTCGCGGTCAAACCGCAACCTTCGGACTAAACCAAGTCATCCCAGGCTGGACTGAAGGTCTGCAGCTCATGGTCGAAGGCGAAAAGCGCCGCTTCTGGATTCCTGCGAATCTGGCCTACGGCGAAAAACCTGCTGCTGGCCGCCCTGGCGGCATGCTGGTGTTCGATGTTGAACTGTTCAAAATCAAGTGACCAGTTTTCGCTTCATCTGTCTTCTTGCTATCTCCGCGCTGGTTTTTAACTCCTGCGCGGAGATTTCGTCAGAACCGCCCGCTTCTTCCGAAATCAGGGACGCGGAGCGTATGGCGCGTGTGGAAAGTCGCTCCAACTCAACCACCAAGACCTCTGCGGCAGCTTCCACTGCTCCGGATCGGACTGGCAAGCGTGTCGGCAGCATGACCCGCATGCCGTTGGAGCAATTCTTTCAGCTGCAACAAACAGATGGCGCACTCATTTACGATGTTCGCCCGGGTTTCGTTTACGCATTTGGCCACGTTCCTGGCGCCGTCAGCTGGCCCAAACGGGCTTTTGCCAGCAAACTCTCACAATTTGAACCAGCCATCCTCGCCGCAAATCGCTCAGGAAAACCCGTGGTGCTGTATTGCACGGATGCCGAATGCCCGGATTCCCGCACAGTCGCTGGTTGGCTGACGGATCGCGGCTTGGATGTATACGTCCTGGAAGGCGGCTGGGCTGCCTGGAAAGAAGGAGATCTCCCCACTGAATAAAATCCCATGTCTACGACTACCTTTGAGAACGTCAGCGTCGACCCCAAAGCCAATGTTTACTTTGATGGTCGCGTCGTTTCCCACACGCTCCACCTGCCTGATGGCTCACGCAAAACCATCGGCCTGATTTACCCAGGTGAATATCACATCGGCACAGCTGCGCCCGAGCTGATGGAAATTTCCGCCGGAACTTGTGAAGTCACCATTGATGGAACCGATGTAAAACGTTCTGTCGAAGCGGGTTCATCCTTCGATGTCCCAGGAAAAAGCGGCTTCACCATCTCGGTTCCCGAGCAAGTGATTTGCCAATACATCTGCTCATTCCTCCCAGGGGAATAAGTTCCAACTCACAGCCATGTCGGGATCTCGGATCGCTCGGTTTTTCACATCTACCATCGCCACGGCATGCATGTTTTCTTCATGCAGCCTGCGCCTGCCGGTTAAAGATCAAGTGATCCACACCCGGGTGAGCTCGTCAGCCACGACTCATCCACAAGCTCATGCATCCGCCAAACCGGCGGATGAAGAGAAATATGTGCTGATCTGGCTGCTGGCGGACACCCTGCACACCGGGATGGTGTTTCCCTATGACTGGCTGCTGGAATCCGGATTCGTCCCGCCGGAGAATTTTGGTCACCCACTCTATGTCAGCATGAGTTGGGGAAATCGTGATGCTTACGTGGAAAAACGCTGGCTTAGCCCTTGGAAGGCTGCCCGCGCTCTCTTCACGCCATCGCCAGCGGTCATGGAAATCATCCCAATCACCTGGGATGTCGTCGATGTTGTCCCGCACCAGCGAGTCTATCGCAAGCTACTGGAGCGCGATCAAGGCCCGAAACTGGCTGCATTTTTGAACAAATGCAGTCGCTGGGATGAAAACGATCACCCCATCAGCATTGGCCCATCAAGCTGGGGCGGCGGCCTGCTTTTGGAATCCCGCTACCACTACTTTTTCCCGCGCATCTGCAACGTGTGGACAGTTCAAGCCATCGAAGCAACCGGCGGAAAGATGAATCCGTGGTTCGGAATCACCGCCAATGGTGTGATTCGCCAAGCGGTGAAATCCCCGAACGACTACGAGAAAGTCTGGAACGGCCCTGAGGAAGAAGCCGATTCAGGCGAAGCCGAAGATTCCGGGTCCTAATCGAGTTCCTGCCCGTGCTGGGACTCAACCAACAAGCGCCCCGCCCGGCGACGCAACCTTTTACCGTTCGCCAAATCCACGGCCGTCGGACCTTCTGGCGACAGGAGCTCGATGCAGCAGGAAATCGTTCTGCGACTGATATCCCCCACTCCTGCATCTGCCAAAAAAGCCACTAGCGCCGCTTTCTGAAGCGCAACCGGAAGCGTTCTCATTTTCGGCAAATGCAGCCTGCCCTGCGGATCGCGAACCTCTGCCTGATGCAATGCAAACGCTGCGATCTCTCTCAGACCCGCATCGGATTCGGCGGCCGATCCAAGTGCCTGTACCAGATCGCGCCCGGAAATTTCTGCCAGTAGCGGCATGGCTTCGTTCCGTAAGCGATTGCGCACTGCAATCGGCTCCGCATTGCTCGCATCTTCCCGCCATGGCAGCCCCTTGGATCGTAGGTAATCTCTCAATTCGGCACGCCGAACCCCCAAAAGCGGTCGAAAATAGGTGAGATCTCCCATCGTCCGTTCGCGTTGCATCCCGCGACAACCATGTGAACCGCGTAATAAATTCCACAGAACCGTTTCCGCCTGATCCTCCGCATGGTGAGCCAGGATGACACGTGGACATTGCCAGCGACTTGCGCAGTTCGCGAAGAAATCTTGGCGAGCCTCCCGGGCGGCCGTTTCGAGGGAAATTCCGGATTTTTGCATGAGCGAAGGCACGTCTGCGGTCCCCATTTCAACACTGAGCCCGAGTCGATCCGCAGCATTCGCGACAAAGTCCGCATCGTCATCAGCCGCGGCACCACGCAGGCGATGATTCAAATGACAAACGACCAACTCGCGAAAACCCTGATCCACGAGTAAGTTGAGAAGAGCCATTGAGTCAGCACCGCCAGAAACACCGACCAGCCAGCGGTGGGTTTTCGGCATTTGATCGAACCAATCGGCGCTCATCGAGTGCGATCATCCCGAGCCATGCGGGATCTTCAATCTTCTTCCATCTTCTCCCTTGAATCTTCCATCACCAGTCTAAATTCTCAGTCCATGCAAGTCGCTGCGTTTCTTAAAAATCTATTTGATCTGTCCGGCAAAACCGCCGTCGTCATCGGCGGCACGGGAGAAGTTTGCGGCGCGATGGCCGTGGGTCTCGCACGCGCTGGTGCCGAGGTTGTTTTGGGGGGAAGAATTGCCGAAAAAGCAGATAAGCGTCTCGCGGAAATCGAATCCCATGGCGGCAAAGGCTATTTTGTTCCCGTCGATGTCACATCGCGCGAATCCTTGCACGAACTGCTCGATACGGTTCTGAAGCGTTCAGGCAAAGTCGATATTCTAATCAACGGTGCCGGGATCAACGTTCCCACGCCTTTCCTTGAAATCACCGAGGAAGAATACCAGCGCATCATGGATACCAACCTTTCTGCGGTATTCCGTGCGTGCCAGGTTTTTGGCCAATATTTCGTCGATGAATGCCAGCCGGCATCCATCATCAACGTCGGTTCCATCTCGGGTTTGAGCCCGCTTTCCAGGGTTTTCACCTACTCCGCTTCGAAGGCTGCGGTGCATAACCTGAGCCGAAATCTCGCCCGCGAATGGGCTGATAACGACATCAGGGTCAACACCTTGGTCCCAGGTTTCTTCCCAGCTGAGCAGGATCGCAAGGTTCTCGACGAATCCCGCCTTCTGGACATTCTTCGCCAGACGCCGACTTCAAGATTCGGCAACACCGAAGAGCTGATCGGAGCCACCTTGCTCCTCGCCTCCTCCGCCGCAGGCTCCTTCATCACCGGCACCGAATTGGTGGTCGATGGCGGCTTTGAATCCATGTCCATTTAAACTCCGATCGGTTGAAATCCGCCGGATGCCACTCGTTGGCAGCCGCGATTACAACCCCCGCTCTTGCACTCAACACTTCTCCGGTATATTGCCCTCCGCCCGGCGGTCCAAATCTCGCCATACCCCATTCTAAAATGATCAAGTGGATTCTCCAAAAAATCGTTGGTAGTAAGAACCAACGCGAACTTCGCCGCATTCGTCCCACGATCGCCCGTATCAATGAAATTGAAGAAGCGCTGCAACGCGAACCGGAAGATAAGCTCCGGGAATTGACCGCCAAATGGCAGGACCACCTTGCTCGCTATCACGCCCTCGGAGCCCCGGCGAAGCCTTTGGTTTTGCGCATGAGCGCCGATGAATTGGCTGCAACCGCTGCAACCATCGAAAAACGCCTCGGCGTGCTGCGTGAGGAGTTCCCTGCACTTCCGTCCCAAGTTCTGGCAACCCCGGAAGCGATCGAAGCTGCCAAAGCGGCGTTTTTCGAGATCGAACCCGATTTCGTTCGCTCCCGTGCCCGATATCTGGAGCAAATCCTTCCAGAGGCCTACGCAGTCGTTAAGAATGGTGCACGACGCCTGTCCGGGACCACGGTTACGATTTCAGAGCAAGCCATGACCTGGGAGATGGTCCACTTTGATGTCCAGCTCGCCGGTGGTATCGCGCTTCATCGCGGCATGATTGCGGAAATGCAAACCGGTGAGGGAAAAACCCTGGTGGCGACGCTGCCGGTTTACCTCAATGCTCTAACCGGTCTCGGCGTGCACGTCGTGACGGTGAACGACTACCTTTCCTTCCGCGACTCCCAGTGGATGGGCACCTTGTTCCGCTTCCTTGGCCTGACCGTTGGCTGCATCCAAAACCAAATGCCGCCATGGGAACGCCGCGCTGAATACGCTTGCGATATCACCTACGGAACAAACGCCGAATTCGGTTTCGACTACCTACGGGATAACGGCATGGCTTCATCCAAGGACGAACAAGTCCAACGCGGTCACTACCTTGCGATCATCGACGAAGTTGACTCGATCCTCATCGATGAAGCACGGACGCCGCTGATCATTTCCGGTCCATCGCATCAGTCATCTCATCAATATGACCGCTACAAGCCATTGATCGATCAACTGGTGAAGCGCCAGACTCAGCTTTGCAACGACCTCGCCGCTGAAGCAAAACAGCTTCTGGAAAGTGGTGATACCACCGGCGCTGGCCGATGCCTGTTCAAGGTTAAACTCGGTCAACCTCGCAACCGCCAGCTGATGCGCATGATGGAGGACCCAGACATGCGCCGTCTGCTTGAGAAGACCGAGCTCTCTTTCTATCAAGATGCGCAGAAGAAAGAACTCTTCGAAATCAAGGAAGAGCTCTACTTCACCATCGATGAGAAAGCACACGACGCCGACCTCATGGAAATGGGGCGTGAATACCTTTCCCCAGGTGATCCGGATGCGTTCGTGCTTCCAGATTTGGGCACTGCCTTTGCGGATATCGATCTCGATCCGTCATTGGATGATGAGCAAAAAGTTACGGCGAAGAACGCCATGCAGGTCCGCATGGACGCTCAAGCTGAGAAAATTCACAACATTTCCCAGTTGCTGAAAGCTTACTGCATCTTTGAAAAAGACGTCCAATACGTGGTCAAAGAAGGCAAGGTCATCATCGTGGACGACAACACCGGCCGTGAGATGCCCGGTCGACGCTGGTCGGACGGTCTCCACCAAGCCGTGGAAGCCAAGGAAGGCGTGGAAATCGAGAAGGAAACTCAGACTTTCGCCACCATCACCATCCAGAACTATTTCCGCCTCTACGAAAAACTGGCAGGCATGACCGGCACCGCGGAAACCGAAGCTGCGGAATTCCACGATATTTACCGCTTGGATGTTCTGCCGATTCCAACCAACCGTCCAAACCGACGCATTGACGCCAACGACCAGGTTTTCAAAACCCGCCGTGAAAAATTCAATGCGGTGATCCAAAAGATCGAGGAAGCGCACGTTAAAGGACAACCGGTTCTCGTTGGTACCGCCTCCGTTGAAGCCTCCCAAACCGTATCGCGGATGCTCAAACGGGCGAAAATCCCACACGCGGTGCTCAACGCAAAGTTCCACCAACAAGAAGCTGAAATCGTTGCCCGCGCCGGACAACGTGGTGCCGTGACGGTTTCCACCAACATGGCGGGTCGGGGAACCGACATCAAACTCGGCCAAGGCGTTGACGAACTGGGAGGACTTTACGTGATCGGCACCGAGCGCCACGAATCGCGCCGGACCGACCGCCAGCTGCGTGGCCGCTGCTCCCGTCAAGGAGACCCTGGTCGTTCGCAATTCTTCATTTCCTTCGAGGACGATTTGATGCGCAACTTCGCTGCCGCTGACCGCATGACCAACATGATGGAGCGGTTTGGCATGAAGGAAGGAGAGGCTCTTGAGCATTCACTGCTGAACCGCTCGGTAGAAACCGCCCAGAAGCGCGTTGAGCAGCGAAATTACAGTGGCCGGAAGCGCGTTCTGGATTTCGACGACGTCATGAACAAACAGCGTGAGGTCGTTTACGGCTACCGCAATGAAGTCCTGACCACCGAGACACCGCGCGATCTCGTCGATGAAATCATCGAAGAGACGATTTCCGCCAAAGTGAATGATTTCCTGGTCAATCGCGACAGCGAGTCGGAGGACTACAACGAACTGCTGCATTGGGTGAACGCCACCCTGCCGATCCGCATGACGGAGGCGGATCTCAAGATTGAATCCAGCAGCGAGGACGAATTGATCAAACTCATCGTTTCCAAAGTCAAGGAAGCCTATGGCCAACGGGTGACGAACCTGCCGCCAGAAGTTCTGGATCAAGAGGAGCGCCGGATGGTTCTGGTTGCGATCGATAAGCAGTGGCAGGCCCACCTTTACAACATGGACGCCCTCCGCGAAGGCGTTGGCCTGCGCGCCCAAGGTCAGAAAGATCCGTTGATCGAATACAAAAACGAAGCTTACGAACTTTTCGTCAGCTTGATGGGATCGATCAAGGACGAAGCTCTTCAGAATCTCTTCCGCTCTGCCGCTAACCTTGAAGCATTCCTTCGCCAGCTGCACAGCGCCCCACAAGAGCTCCACGGTGGAGAGGAAGCACTGAGCCGCCCGTCGATTTCGATTTCTGATATCGATCCAAGCGGCCTGCCCTCGCCTGAAGGCACCGGCGCGAAATTGAGCCTGCCGAAACGCAAGCCTAGCTTCTCGATTGAAAATACCGGCCGCAACGCCCCATGCCCATGCGGCTCTGGTAAGAAATACAAGCAATGCTGCGGTAGAGAAGCATAAGAGTATTACTTGTTTAAAAATCCGGCACGTTAGTTTCTGTCCTTCAGTAAATCTAACGTGACCGGATTTATTTTTATAAATTAACTGAGAAACACTTGCAAGAAGGCCAGTCCGCTACTAAGCCTCCCGCATGTCGATAGATATTCCTGAAGACGTAATGGAGAAAATCCTCGAGCTTCGTAAGAAAAACGGTCTTGTACCGACTCCCGAAGCTGTAATTGAGGATATTACCACCGCTAAGACCAAGTTTACTCTCAAAGAAACACCACGTTATCGTCGCGCAGGTGATTCCCCACTTTATATTGCGGGTAAGTATCTTACTTCACATCGCGGTGTTTGCCCAGCCACTGGCGAACGTGAAACACCACGCAGCGAGTCAGTTGCTACACCAGTTTCAACTAGCAAAGAACAAGTCATTTCCGAGGACGCTTTTGTGAAAGTTCTTGCTGGGAAAGGCTTCAAGTTCACTCGTTTGGTCAACACGATCACGGGCGAGGTTGTCAAAGAAGAAAGTGATCCAAAGATCGCCCGACTTAACTTGGCTTATCAACAAATCCCAAATAATGCGGATCACACCAAAGTCTATGTTCAGCGCACCACGCCACAGATCCAAGTGGCTATGACGCTCGACCGATTCTTGGAACTAGCTGGAATTAAAGGATAAGATATCACCCTAGTTTTTCGATCTAATCACCACCCTTGTCGCATAACTGAGGGCGACTCGGGTGGTTTTTTGTAACGCCAAAAGATTCTTCATTGAGAATAAAATAAAACAGATTGTTTAATTTCTGAAAATCTATCGAAATTTGGTCGAACGATAAAATTTTACTGAATCACTAGACAATCGTTTAAATTCAAACAACTCGTTTGTCTTATGGCGAATTACTTAGTTAACTACTCAGGAAATACGACGGCGACCTGTCAGCGTCCATCCTAGTAGAGCGAATCCTCCGAGAGCAGCGATGGTAGGTTCCGGTATGGCCAGTGCCGCCACCTCAGAGGCAGACAACTGGGTATCGTAAACCCGGACATCGTCGATCACCCCTAAGAATTGCTCACTTCCGGCGGCGTTTGATCCAATCCGGATCACATATTGCTCATCTGCGGTGGTTCCTGTTCCCCAGGCGGAGATGGTGTCACTGGCGACAAGAACCCCATTGATATAGAGAGACAGCAGGCCGGTAGAATAATCGGCTGTCGCTGCGACATGGTAAATTTGTCCAAGCTGGATGGGATCCGAATCCGAGCCATTGGTTCCGCCACCTACGTTTGTTCCCACAACCAGCGAGCCGTTGAAGTCGGTTTCAGTGCCTGTCCGGCGACCGCCAACACGAAGGTCACCGAAATCGTTCATCTGAAGGGTAAAACGGGCACTACCACCAGACGTTCCCAACCAAAATACCGGGCTTGCAGTATTACCGGAACCTGCGAAACCCGTCGGCTGTATCCAGGCAGAAACGCTGAAGCCACTGAGGTTGCCCCAAACTCCATTCGAAGCGATTTCGATACGGCTTCCAGAAACGACCTGGACTGCCTGGGTCGAGTCAGGGGCAATGCCAGACACCCAGGTTGCCGAACCCACGATATTTCCATCGGGAGCTCCACCGATGACAGACTGACTAGCTACAGTTCCAGTGCCTTCTTCCAAATCGTATTGGGAAACCAAGGCGGCGGATGCTGTGGATGCGAGCAGGATCGTGGAAGCACTGACCAATGCAACATTTCGAATGGATACGAGATATGCGAAGTGATGATAAGATTTCATGTTAATGGGTTGGTGGAATCAAGGGGCCGATGGATATCGGAAAATCGGGATGCCCTCTGGTTCTATTGGCGATTTTTTAAGATCAATTCCGACAGCATGATTTAGCATTTCAGGCTGGAGAGGATCCCGTGAACATAATGACTATTTTTGCCGAACTACCAAGCGGGCGAAGATTTGATTCAAACCCGTCGGGAGTGTGTATGAGATAACGGATGAATCATTCACCGTCGGAGTGACGACCACCCACGGATCGGATCCCGTGCCTAGGGTTGATGATATTTCGATCTGATACGTCACATCGTCATTTTCGACTGCGAGCTGACGCTTGCTGTAAGAAATTTCACCGCTTGATAATGTCGCCGACGAATTGGGAACGACTGGATCGAATCCATCCAAGGCATATTCCATCAAGTTCACCAATCCGTCTGAATCAGGATCCGCATCCGGCAACATCTCCTCAGAACTCAAGCCCGAGAAGGAGTTCATAAATTCAGCGAAGCCAACTTGGGTGGCCGTAACCTGCAAACTTCCACTACCTGTTAGATGTCCGCCCGAATTTGATGAATTATAAATACCAGGCGCTTGTGCGACCCCATCCAACACCAGGACACCAATCACATCCGTCTCATTGTGATCCAATTCCAGTATCCCGCTTGCAGCAATGCTGACCTTGGATGAATCAGACAACCCAGCCGACTCCAAACGAAGCGTGCCGCCTGCTACCATGGTCGATCCCTGATAGGTATTCAGACCGCTTAGTGTGATTGTTCCGGTTCCGGATTTCACCAATGACCCAGGTCCCGTCAGGGCACCTTCGTAATCACTGCTCCCATCGTTACCACCGATATTCAACGTTACCGCATTGCCATCGGTATCAGCTAGTAACTGATCTGCAGTGCCCGTTAGACAACCAACCAAGAATGGTGCTGTATTTGCTGAAGCATCGAAGGAAATCCCGTCAGGGACATAGGTGTTGAGCGCGAGGGTCGCGTATTGGAGAGCATTCGGATGGCTCAACTGGAGAAGTCTGAGGTGCTCACTTGCGATGGCACCATTGCCGGGTTGTTCAACCGCGATTTGACCAGTATATGGGTTCGCCGCACTCAGACGGACCACTCCATTATTGCCACCGCCATTGATGGAACCAGAAATGGTTAGATCCCCTTCACCGCTGATCACTGAGGCGATATCCAGTGTTTCCCAGGTGGCTGAATTCGATTCACCTGATCCGAGGGCACCTAACACCGATGCGCTTTTAACTTCCATGGTACCATTTACGATCAAGGTCGCGCTGCTGCCAAATGCACTCGCCTGATAGAATGAACCACCATTGAGGACCAGTTTCGGCACGGTAATTGTTTCGACCACTGTATTGCCCACCATCGAAGCACCAGCTTTCCCAAGGAATCTTCCGTCGATATCAATTTGCAATGAATCTCCGGCGAAGGTCCCACCGTCACCAGACTCCTTGAGCGCAGCTGTCCGAATGGTATATGGCCCGGTGTAGTAGTGATTTGGCGAAACCGGTGCGCCGGGACTGCTCCAGTGCCCGACATCACTATTGAAAGAGGTTTCCATTAAATTACCGGTATCACTGGTAATCATGACAATGTTCTGAGGACCTGCCGGACCAGTATTAACCTCAATACTTCCAGTGCCACTGATGAAGTCCGGCGAGGTTGTTGCGTCATAAATCCCTTCCGGCTGTGAAACTCCACCGAGCACCAATGCAGCAACCCGGTCATTTTCACCATGGTAAAGATCAAGCATTGCACCGGTATCCACCGTCACCGTGGAACCATCATCGAAATTCGCATAATCGAGACTGATAACACCGCTTTTGATGGTTGTATCGCCGGTATAGGTATCGAACCCTAACAAATACATGGTATTGGTTCCGGTTTTGACCAGGCCTCCGGCACCACGGAAAGCACCACGATAGATCATGTCACTACTGGCTCCCTCACCGATTTCAAGGGTTACGGGATCACCGTTGGTATCTTCCAAAATCTGATCGGTCGATCCACCCACGGAAGCGATGCGAAAGTTCCCGGTATTGACGGATGCAGCGAATGACAATGGATTTGGCTGAGTCGAGCTCAGCAAAATCGTGGCATTTTGGAGAGCATCGAGATGATTCAATTGCAGCAATCGATTCACCGCACTGGCTGTGAATCCATTGCCTGGACCAGCCACCGTGACGACTCCAGAAAATGGATTTGCCGCGCTGAATTTCACGACCCCGGAATTGGTTCCACTGTTGGCGGTCCCAGCAATATTCAGATAGACCCCTGCCCCGGATATGGGTGCTTGAACATCCAACACTTCAAAATTCGGACTATCATTCGAAGCAGAGCCCAACGCGCCAAGGAAAGAGTCACTCAAGACTGAGATCTTCCCGGTAACGATCAATTGAGTGCTGTCATTCGGTGAATTCGCTTGATCGAAAGTTCCACCATCCAGGATCAAACCATCTCCACTCGAAAAATCGATGGTTTGCGTGCCTTTGGTTTTACCAAGTAATCTTCCACCAGTCGCGACTTTCAGGGAATCTCCTCCAAAGACATAGGTCATGCCATCGTCAGCCGGTGTCCGAAGCACGAATGAGTTGGTAAAATAATCATTTCCAGCTGAGGGAGCTGCAGCATTATCCCAATGCCCGGCATCAGCGAACGATGAGGTGCCCAAAGTATCATTTTCACTCAATGAAACTTCAGCTCCATGCATCACGCCCGCAAAACCGATCCACGCCATGAATGCTATGGAACATGCTTGGCGAATCGATGGAGGTGTGTTGGCGAACGGGAATTCAGATGGATAAAACGGACGACGGAAAGATCGATGACGGTTTTTCATAATGATGGGTTTGGGCGATCGACGCGTGAGGTGGGTTATTCCTCTTGGCGCGGCCTGAGGGCGATTTGAGGTTTCGGATGAAACCAAAAGCATCGCCCCTTTTCCTATTGCGATTTTTACTTCCGTATCCCGACAGGGAAATTCGATGATTTCGTAAAAATCCCCCTGAACGCAGGTCTTTTCTGCCTCAAAGATCAATCAGCCCATCAGCCTCACGGCATAAAATGCGCGCGACAGACCAGGCAAACCAATGTCCGTTCGTCGGACTGTCGACAGGATCGGACGGGTTGGATGCATCCCGTAGCATCCGATGCACGATCTGCAGTTGTTCACGTGCTTCAGGGTGGCGTGCCTTGCGCTCCAGTGCCAATGCCAGCAAACACCTCACCGCCGCCTCACGCGTTCCAGCCGGATCTTTGAATTCCAGGGATCGATAGGCCAACTTCAGGCACTCATCCAGCTGATCCGCACGATAGCAATAGAGTGCGGCAGATAGAGCATTCCATTCAGGCAACCGGTTTTGACCTGACACTTTATCAGTTCCAAGCCTACACAAGTCTGCAGGAGCGGCGAGTTTTTCGAGGATCTGTTGATCAACCGGCAGCAATAAGCAGACTTTTAACAGGTGCTCAGCCTGCAACGAATTTCGGGTGGGCAAATAGCGCGATAGCGCTTCAGTCCTGAAATTTTTATACCCATCGATATCACCAGCCTCCAGATAAGTCGGCCCTGTCATTAAAAGATCAAGCCCTTGTACGGTCCGTTGTGGATCTTCCAAACGGTTTGCCTGATTCATCAATTCAAAACAAGCAAGTGCCTGATTCCACCGACCATAAACTGCATTCCATCCACCGACTGAACGGAAAACATCGGCAGCCTCTTTCGAAGGTTCGATCGTGTCCAAAGGATTTTCCTGCAGTAGCAAATCGGCTTCGCGAATCTTACCCTCGCTCAAAAGAATGGCCACTCGTGAAACATTCGCCCGTGCCTGCGCCTGCTGTCTCAGATGGGTTTCCACAAACCTTGCCCGGTCCGCTTCTTCCTTGAGCCTCGCCTGGACCGCTAATGCATTGCGCTCCTTCAGATACATGACGGTCGCACCTCCCATTCCAACGACCAATGAAATCGCCACCATAATTCCCGAAATACAGGCGACCTGATTCCGCAGGAAAAACTTTCGCATAAGATACAGCTTCCTTGGGCGCCGAGCCAATACCGGCTCATTGGTTAGATAGCGGCGGATATCCATCGCGAGGCTGTAGACCGTCTGGTAACGACGGTTCCGGTCCTTCTCCATGGCTTTAACGACAATCCAATCGAGTTCCCCTTTCAACGAGGCAGATACCCCGCTTTCCGCCACAGCAGATGGTATAGGTGGATCGACTTCTAACAAAATGCGCCGCAATTCTGACATTCCGGACTTTGTCAGTTCAACGCTGTCAAAGGGAGGTCTCCCGGATAACAATTCATACAACAAAGTCCCAAGACTGTAAATATCACTACGGGTATCGATATCAATTCCACCCATGTCGATTTGCTCGGGGCTCATGTAGGCCGGTGTTCCAAGGAACTGGCCGAGCGTCGTCAATTCCCCCCGATCCCGAACCGGATTTTCCGTAGCCTTTGCAATTCCAAAGTCGATCACCTTCGGCAAAACAACGCCGTCATGGGATTCTATCAGAATGTTTGATGGCTTGATATCACGGTGAACAATGCCCTTCTGGTGGGCGTGTTGGATGGCTTGGCAGACTTGCAAAAAGATTTGCAGTTTGGCGCGAAGGTCAGGCTTCTCCAACCGGAAATAGTCGGTGATTTTCTGTCCTCGCACCAACTCCATCACGAAATAAGGGCGTCCAACAGGAGTGCGGCCAGCATCGACCACCCGTGCAATATTCGGATGATCCATGAGCTCAAGCGCATGCCGTTCTGCATCGAATCGCTTAACCACGGATTCCGAATCCATGCCCAAACGGATGATTTTCAGGGCTACGGTTCGTCGCATGCCATCCTGCCTTGCCTCGTAAACGACTCCGCAGCCACCTTCGCCGATTCGCTTGAGAAGCACATAGCGATCAATCACCGTACCCTCAACTTCAGCATCAGGGTCAGGCTCTGGTTGCGATAAATTCACCGGGCCGATTTCCCGCATCAAATCCTCCGCTAACTCAGCACGCTCAACTCTGCTTTGGAGGAAATACGCCGCAGATTCCCCCACTGCTGACAACAAGTTTCTCATCCGCTCCAGGCCATCCGGGTCACCTTGGAAGGTTTTTTGAAGATATAGCTCACGCAGCTCACCATCTTTGATCTCCAGCGCGGTATCAAAGATGGCGTTTTCTATCGCAAGATGATGTTGATCCAGTTGATCCGGCATGTCGAAATCTACATTGCCCTTCAAGATGATCGAAGAGTCGGTTTCCCGGCAAGCATTCTGCGCTCTGTGCCTCGAATTGCTTCATTCGATCAACTCGGCTTGTAAGCGCGCGAATATCCGTTTCAGACCGGTTACAGGCTCGTCCATTTTCAAAACAACTCGTTCCAGATGGCCATCACCAATCGGCACAGCAGGTCCAATTTGACTCGCTGGATGATTGGTCCACGAACCAAAATCCAGAGATTCGGAGGTTTGGAGAGAATAGCGCAACCCGATCGCAGCGGAGTCGGCGCGTCTAACAAACTCGAACTCCATATAAACCTGCTCATCATCCTCGACCAGCTTCATGGTCGGCATTCTTGAAACGCCATCGTCATTTGCTGTTGCGCCACCATCGACCGCATACTCCCAAAGGTTGGGTAAACCATCGTGGTCCGAATCCTGATATTCCACACCTGTCGACCATGCAATTCCTTGGGATTCCAGCCAGGATTGCCAATGTTGGGAAAACGTATCTTTGGGTATGATCCAGATGTTCCGGAACCTGACTGGCCCGGAGGCGTCTGACGCATGAGCCTGCAGCAGCAAAGGTTGCAACCCTGATGCCTCCGCTAGCGAAGCCCCTGTTGGGGCAGGAATTTCCACCTCATCGTGAATCTTTACGCCATTCCATCGCACTGTCACTTTGGCATTCTCAATTTTGGTAGTGCCACTCCAGCGCGCAGCCGTGAAATCGATATCATAGCTTTGCCATGCTCCCGCACCCAGACTGGCATTGAGGTCAGCGGCTTTGAGTTGATAGATCGCACCGGCAGAATCATTGGCCAATGCAATTCCGGCCGCTGAATTGAGGATTTGCACCTCATAACTGCGCCGCAGTTTCACACCGGAATTTCCTCCCAGCTGATCCACTCCACCAGTCGGGGAGAGCCATTCCAGATGAAGTGTGAAATCGTTATATCCGGCAATCGTGGAAATATCATTCGGCGATGGACTGGTATTCACCAATAAGGCTCCCCCTTCCACTGACCAGCTTGGCCGGGCGCCATCCTGATCGCGCTTCCAATTTGCCAGAAGCGAAGCTGCAGTTCCGTCAAATAACACCACGGCACTGGATGGAGCCGCGGAAGGACCAATCAGTGACATGGAATCAACATTCGGTCCGGTTGAACCGGCACTGCTCAATTGGATCGTGTTCGTTCCCTTATTCAAATTGACGACAACTACGTTCGTAGTCACCCAATCCGCCCATCCTGAGGTTGGAGAAAATTGGAGAGTCGTTAGAACGCTTCCATTGACACTCAGAACCAAAGGACGGGCTGAGGTGCCGCCATTCGCATAACGAAACGCAACTTGATGATCACCCGCGTGTGTCGAAACGATATTCCAGCGGATGATCTGACCTGCTGCATTCCCATAGTCGGAATAACCCGAACCCGTGTAACCAGCATGCTCGGTTGCCGTTACCGGGCCGATATTTTCCGCCGATTCCGCCTCATAAAGAATCGATACGTCCGGTGAAACGGGAATCTGCGATTCTGGCGGCGGATCCATGACCGTAAAATCCGCACCAGCATCCTCAGGCAATTGATTCATCGTATACCAAGCTTCCGTTGCCCATGGTGCCACCTGGCTTTCATTGACGAAATTTTTCAGCCGCAGTGCAATCACCCGATCCTCTTTCAATCCCGGAATATTGAGATAAACCTTTGTGCGATCGAGTGAGACATCTGCATAAGAAGCAGCCAAAGACTCCACGTTATATTTCGGCCCCCCATACGTGCTTTCCGGTTCGTAATGGTATTGCTGGAGACTGTAATTGGCTACAGAACCGATGCATGAATAAGGAACCGGCTGAGTAAATTCGATGATGATCCCGTCCGCGCGTGCCCGGACACTTTTCATCTCAAAGGTCGTCCGTCCATTCGGTTTGAGACGCTGCAAACCATACGTTGTTCCATTCCAATTCCAGTTGCCGCCGGATCCGACGCCTCCCGCATACAAAGAACCATCCGGCCCCCACACCAATCGATTCATTCCACATTCCAACCCTTGAGTGAATTGAAAGACAGCCCCTTGATACTCACACTTCACCTTCTCCAGAAAAGCGCGATTGATGCCGCCGTGCGTTAATTCAGCGATCAACATCTGACCGGCATACGGACCGCTTGGGATCAAAATCGGTTCCGCTGGAGAATTGGAAATTTCACCGTGCGGCAACCACAGGGCCGGCCTCGTGTATGGCAACTCGACATCCGGATCTTCACGATGTCCATAGTAGTTACCAGGGACCAAATGATTCAACCGGGAAGATGGCAGCCATTCACCCTGATTGTCACTGCAGAACAATTCTCCATCCACACCGACTCCCATGCCATTCGGGGTCCGAAGGCCATTTGCAACAATTTCCCAAGTCCTATTTTGTGGATCTATGCGCAGCAGCGAACCCGGACCATGAGGGACCGGAAATGCTGGCTCTGAGCCGGGAAGATAGGCCGTATTTCCAGTCCGTAGCGGCACGGAAGTCGTAACCCACAAGTAGCCATCTTTTTGCACCAGATTAAAACTAAACTCATGGTAGTTGAACGATGCAGGCCATCCGTGAGCTACCGAAAGATATTCATCCGCCACATCATCGCCATCTGTATCTAACAACTTGGTGACCTCCTGCTTCTGGGTCACGTAGACAACTCCATCAATCACTTTCAACCCGAGCGGTTCGCCCAACCCGGTTGCGAAGCGATGCACCGTTGCCGGACTATCTCCGTCCAAGCCATCCAGAAAATAAACAGATCCGGTATTGTCCCAAGTGCAAATCGCCAAGCGCCCATCGGGCAGAAAATCCATACCACCTACTGCCGGGTGGAAATCACTTGGGCGGAAGTTGATCAAATCATAACCCGGATGAACGCCAATCAAGGGTCGCCCATCGCCTGGACCTCCCGCACTTCCGCCAGCGCCTTCCTCGTAATAATAATTCTTCAACCCTGGCGAAGTCACATGAGTCAGCCCGTCCTCGGTTTCCAGAGATGATTCCGGGATTGGAACAAAATCTTGCGCACCTGGTGGTTTCCATTCCAGCAACACTCTTGCATCTCCCGTGTTCTGATAGAAATCCACGTAGAACGGATAGGTGCCCGGCAATAAATTCAAACTCGCGGATCGACCACCCTCTTCAGCTGGATCGTCATCGACAACGAGTGCCGCTGAATCTCCGATATAAAATTTCGCGCCATCATCGCTGGTGAGGCGGAAAGTATAAGTCCCGCCGGTTTCCACGATTAGATTCCCCCAAGCATGCCCTAGATAATATTGTTCCAGGGAAGAATTATAAATGGTTTCCCACGCTCCCGAGAAATCGACAGCCGGGTAATAACCAGAAACATTTGGGGTTTGTCCGTCCACCAGCAACGGTAGCTCGCGAAGTTCCTCCCCAAGCTCGTAAACCCAAACCGTGACTCCAGGCCTCATCGCCTTTTCCTGGCTCCAGCCCAGGTGAGCAGTCGCCAAAACCATTGCTACAATCGCCAAAAGTCTCATGGGGTCCAGGTAGTGGTTAGAGTGGAACTTCCATCGGTCACAAAATCCAAAAACGTATCGTCGTTTTCAGTCCGCAAACTACCTGCGCCAGCCAGCTGATGAGCCGCTTGATAGCCCGTGCCATCGAGTTCAAGTGAAACTCTTGAATCGGCAGGCAGCCCAAGAATTTCAAACTTCCGCGTCATGCCCGCGCCAACAACCTGCTCAGGAGTTTCTGCCACGGAGATTCGGGTTTCATCGGGCAATATCAGATCGTACAGAAGCGTGACACCGTCTGTCTGCCCCGAAAGCCGATAACCACGCCAATCCACTTTTGGAAAAACCATCTGGCCGTCTTTCTGAAACGACCAAACTTGGTAGTCCCCCATCACGACGAGGTCTGCCAGGGTTGCGGTGCTGCCAGTCGTATTTCGCCGGAACCTCAGTTTGACCTGCTCCGCTGTCACAGCCAACCGCTTTTGGTGACCGTCTTCCGCCGGTGCATCAATGGACATCCAGGTTTGGGCATTCCAGCTCAAACCATTATCTGTGGAAACATCCACCAACAGCCGATTGTTGCCTCCCGGCGTGCGATAGGTCACCATGACCTGATCATATCTCCGAGTATCAAAACTCCGTGTGACCAATTCCGAATTGCTATTTGTTAGAGTCCACGATTCCGCACCTGTCGCTATTCCCTCCGTCGTCCAGCCTGAGGGAATCACCGATTCATCCGTGGCCTCTAACAATGACGACTTTTCGCAGCGATGGTAAACCTGCCCGAGCGCTTTGGAATTCCGCTGTCCGAAGTCGTAGACCTTGCCGTGATATTCGATACCGCCATTCCAAACCTTGTACAGCGATCCATTCGCTGGATTGTAGGCCGCCCACAAGTCAGAGCGCAGAGCCATTACCAACATTCTCGATCGGTTTTCGAAAATCATCCGAAACACCCACGGATCGCGTCCGCGCTCGGCAGCGATGGACGTTTCGGTCGATGTGGCGAACCACGATAAAATGACAACGGACGGTAAAATCCTGGCGATGGCTCGACTGCGACGTCTTGCCAGAAAAAGTTTTAATGACATAGGGAAAGGCCGGAAACTTCCGGAAACCGGTGTGGGTTCACCGATTGTTAGGGTTGGGTTTTTCGGACGATGATTTCGTCCTCTCTCCTTTCCGCGCCGTTCAGGCTTCAAACCCGACAAGCAATCTTCAAAATCGAATCTCCAGCGATTCTAACAAATCTCGAACCTCAGAGGCGACTCTGGATCTCGCGATAAAGCCAGGTTCTGGCAAACGCCCAATAGCGCTCCACGGTTCGCTCAGTCACTTTCATTTCATGAGCGATTTCCCGATTCGACATGCCGCCGAAGTATTTCAGTAGAACCAAACGGGCGCGTTGCGGGTCGACTTCCTCCAAACGCTTCAAGGCTTCATCGATCACCACGATCGAGTCCTTATGTTCGGGTTCTTCCAAATCCAGCTGCTGCATCGGGACCTGCTTCAAGCCGCCGCCATGCTTTTTACGAGCACGTCGACGGCCGCGATCGATCAAAATCCGACGCATCGTCTCCGCCGCCGCCGCACAAAAATGGGCGGTGTTTCGCCAGGTTTGATTTTCGCTTTCACGCATTCTCAGCCAAGCTTCATGCACCAGTGCAGTGGGCTGAAGAGTGTGGCCGAGTCGCTCATGAGCCATTTTTTCTCCCGCCATGGCACGCAAGGTCGGGTAAAGACGCCGGATGTCGTCTTCTGAAAAATGGGATAATTCCAACTCGCTCTCCATCTGAAAGTAGCAATTAAACAATCGGGTTTAACCAGAGACGTCAATCAGACATTCTGACAACTATTCTGCATGCCAATCGTCCCGAGAATTGCCGATCAAACCTAGGAAATATTCTCCTACGCATAGGCTCCTAACCGGTTAAGAAGGGGTTTTGATTGCCATCCGGCGCGACAAACGGAACAATGCTGTCACCTCATGAAAGTCGTCGCCATCGGCAACCAAAAAGGCGGCGTGGGTAAAACCACCACCGCGCTCAACCTCTCCGCAGCCCTTGCGCTTCGCGGCCAGCGCGTGCTTTTGATCGATCTGGACCCACAAGCCAACTGCACCAGCGGACTCGGAATTGAGCCACCGGAAAACAGCAGCATGTATCCGGTTCTGATCGGGCAAAAAACGGTCTACGATCAGATTTTGGCAACCGGACGTGACAATTTGTCACTCGTTCCCTCTGAAATGGACTTGGCTGGTGTCGAAATCGAGCTGGCACGGAGCGATGACCACCTCACCCGACTGCGCTCGATCCTTCAGGCGCTGAAACCGAACGATCTTTTCGAATACTGCATTCTGGATACCCCACCATCGCTGGGCGTGCTGATGACATCCGCCCTGGCAGCTGCGGACGAAATCCTGATTCCGCTTCAATGCGAATGGTTTGGCCTGGAAGGTTTGGCAAAAATCGTCCATGTCATCGACCAAATCCGCAACTCGGATGCGAATCCGAATCTGCGCCTCGAAGGCATTCTGATGACCATGTATGATGGTCGCACCTTGCTTTCGCGCCAGGTCGTCGATGAAGTTTCCAATTATTTCCCGGATCAAATTTACCGCTCGGTCATTCCTAGAACGATCCGTTTGGGCGAAGCGCCAAGTCACGGCCGGACCATCTTTGAACACGATCAGGGAGGCATCGGAGCCCAGTCTTACGGCGACCTGGCAGATGAGTTTTTGACCCGCCATGCCAAGGTCGGACCTGTCCTTGCCTAAAATCGGTTTTTGAAGTCCGTGGAACCAATGCCCCATCAGCGAGGAACACTGGTTTCCCGCTTGACCTTGACGGTCTGAATAGGGACTTTGGGATACTTTCGGCGCAGCTCCGCCATCGCTTCAGTTTTTGCACGGCTTGCCCGCCGGAACGCGAAGCCACCTGGGCACCGCCGAATTCCGCAACTTTCATCTATCTGTCTTATTTTCAACCGCTTCCATGTTCAAAAAGATTTTCGGAAATCTATTCTCCAATGATATCGGCATCGATCTCGGCACTGCAAACACGCTCATCAATGTCAAAGACCACGGCATTGTTCTCCGCGAACCTTCCGTCGTCGCTGTAAAAGCTGGCACCAACGAAGTTCTCGCCGTTGGTGACGATGCCAAGCGCATGCTCGGCCGAACGCCCGGCAACATCGTGGCGATCCGACCGTTGAAAGACGGCGTTATCGCTGACTTCGAGGTGACAGAGGCCATGCTCCGTCATTTCATCCGCAAGGTGAACAAGAACAAGCGGGCAAATCCCCGGGTTCTGATCGCCATTCCATCCGGCATCACTGAAGTCGAGCGCCGCGCGGTTCGCGAATCCGCTCTGCAAGCCGGTGCCCGTGAAGTTTACTTGATTGAAGAGCCGATGGCTGCGGCCATTGGAGTCGGCCTGCCGGTGCAGGAAGCATCTGGCAACATGATCGTCGATATCGGCGGCGGCACCACGGAAGTGGCACTCATTTCCCTTTCCGGGATTGTTTACGCTCGGAGTGTCCGCACTGCGGGTGACGAGCTGGACGAGTCCATCATTCAATACATGAAGCGCGCCTACAACCTGATGATTGGTGAGCGCACCTCGGAAGAGATCAAAATTCGCCTCGGTTCCGCCGCGCCGCTGGCCAAGGAAATCACGATGGAAGTCAAAGGTCGTGATATGGTCGCCGGACTGCCGAAAACCATCACCATCACTTCGCAGGAGATTCGCGAAGCCATGGCGGATCCTCTTAACACCATCGTCGATGCCGTTCGCACGACCCTTGAGCGATGCCCTCCGGAATTGGCGTCCGACTTGGTCGATCGCGGGATCATTCTCGCCGGAGGCGGAGCTCTCCTGAAAGGATTGGACCGCCTTCTCAGGGAGGAAACCGGGCTTCCGGTTCACGTCGCCGAGGACCCCCTCAGCGCCGTGGCCGAGGGCACAGGCAAGGCGCTTCAGGAGCTTGCGCTGCTGAAACGAGTCGCGAACTCAGATCGCTAACCCGATCCTGCACATGATCCTCCGGCCATGAAGCCGCTCAACCTCATCGCACTGCTGCTCTTTCTCGGGGCAGCTACATGGGCTCTCACTCGCAGCGAGTCGGCAGTCCGAGATATCCAGAGCAAATACTTTGCAGCAATCTCGCCATTTCTGAAATCCGGATCTGAGCTGGAAACTCATGCCCGTGCCTTCCTGGAAGAAACCAATCATTCCAAAGCACTGGAAACCGAGCTCGAAGCCATGCGTGGCGAAATGGGTCGACTGCGGCTCATCGAATCCCGCTACCGCGATCTGGAAACGGAAAACAATCAGATGCGGCGGGCGCTCGCTTTCAAAAAGCTGACCCGCTTCGATGTCGTAGGTGCCCAGGTGATCCGCCGACAACCCACGACCTGGTGGCAGACGGTCGAGATCGATGCAGGCGAAAAAAGCGGCATCGCTCTGCAATACGTTGTGCTTTCCAATGAAGGTTTGGTCGGGAAAATCGACCGGATCGATAAAGACCGTTCCTCCGTTTTGCTACTGACCGATGAAAAATGTCTGGTGTCAGCAAAAGTGGAAGGCAGTCGTGAAGTCGGCATCCTCAGCGGTCAACGCAGCCAAGCAGACGGAGAACCACGCCTCCGGTTGAAATATTTATCCAAAGACGCGCAGCTGAAAGCCGGCCAGCGGGTCCTCACCACCGGCCTGGGAGGAATCTTCCAGCCTAATATTGTTTTAGGAACCATCGAGTCCGTCGAAAGTGACGCCCTCAATTCCGAAGCTATCGTCCGTCCCGCAGTGGACTTCGCCGATCTCAGCACGGTATTCGTGGTTCTTTCAGGAGACCCATGAAACGTTTGTGATTCGCTATACCATTACCACCGTTCTGCTGGTGCTCGCGTCGTTTGTCGTGCAGCAGTTCATTCCAGCCTTTACGGGATTTCATCAATCCCGGATCCTGCTTGTCCAATTGGTATTCCTCTGCTCCGCAGTCACGGTCGGCTCCCCGACCATGCTGCTGCTGGCGTTCATCTCAGGCTTCCTTTGGGATACCCAATCCTACATTGGCACGCTCAATGGCGATCCTCAGATCTATACCCAACCGGTTGAATCACTTCGTTTTGGCTATTCGATCCTGTTGTTCGCTGCCATGGGCTACCTCATGCAGGGAGTGCAGCCACTTTTCCACCAGGGCAAATGGCAATTTTCTGTAGTTCTATCGGGAATCGCCATCTTCCTTTATCTGATGGCTGAATATCTCATCATTTGCTTCGTACGAGGCGGAATGATGATGGACCGATTCATCGTGATCCAGATGGCCTGCACGGCCCTGCTCACCATGCTATTTTCCCCCATCGTTTTTTGGATCCTATTCCGGATCGCCGCTTTATGTCGCCATTCCATTAACCCAGCTGCTGCGAAAAAGAAAAACCGCAGGCGGCGCCGATGAAATCATTACCATGCAACCGCATTTTCGCTTTCGCCTCTACCTTCTAACCACACTCATCGTCCTGGGTATTGGGGCTTTATTGTCACGTCTCTACAGTTACCAGATCGAACGACGGGATGAGTTTCTTAAAAAAGTCCCTGGCAGCCACAGCGTTTCGGTTCGCGAGCCTGGTGTCCGCGGACAAATCAAAGACCGAAGCGGCGTCGTTCTCGCTGAGAATGTTCCTGAATATATAGTCAGCCTCAATCTGGAGGAGATCAAACAAGCCTACAGCAGCCAGTATAGCAAAATTCCCAAAGTCGAAAGAATTACGCGCGAGCAAGGGATGGACCGCAAACAGGAAGTAACGGACATTATTGGCATCGTTAAAACTTATGTGATCAAACGGCTTGCAGAGAAAGACCTCAAGCTGGCAGCAAACTTCAACGCACGCAATCTTGGAAACCATTACCTAACCTTTGGTGGGCTCATTCCATTCACTTACCGTACGGATCTAACCTACGAAGAGTTTGCGCGATTCGCCGAACACAACCTCGAACTGCCGGGAGTTTATGTGGGAGTCCGGCCCAAGCGGACCTACCCTTATGGCTCTTTGGCTTCGCATGTTCTTGGCTATCTGAAAAAATGGGAAAGGGACAAGTTCATCCCGGAAGAGGCGGCACGGAAGTTCAACTTGAATTATCTTGGCGATGACAAGGGAATCGCAGGAGTCGAAGCTACGATGGATGACGTACTTTGCGGTTTGGAAGGTGTCCGCACTGTGTTGAAGGACGAGAAAGATCGCATGGTAAGAGTGACCGACATCACCAACCCAGGCGCGGGGGCTGATGTAACATTGACGATCGACGCGCATGTCCAATATCTGCTCGAGAACTCGCTGCGACTTGCTGGACGTGCTGCCGGCGTTGTCATGGATGTTAACACGGGTGAGGTGCTCGCCATGGCATCGGTGCCAGATTACAATCCCAACGATTTCGTTCCATCCATATCTCCAAAGAAGTGGGAGGAGTATCTATCAAGCCAACAGTTATCTCCTCTGACCAATCGAGCCATTTCCAGTTACACGCCAGGCTCTACCATGAAAATCCCCACTGCCTTTGCTGGTGCACTGGCAGGGATGGCAAAACAACATTTTTCCTGCGATGGCTATGTCCCATACGGAAACAGCAAAATTGGCTGCTGGATTTACAACATGCATGGGGGTAGCCACGGCATGGAGGACTTGTCGGAAGCGATCCAGCATTCCTGCAATCCTTACTTCAACAAATTGGCCAATGCCATCGGCTGGAAAGCCATGGTCGAAGGTTGCCAACTGGTCGGCATCGGCCAGAAGACCGGCATCGAACTCCCGAATGAATCGGCGGGCACTCTAACCGGCAGTCGCGAATGGCGTGCTGCCAACCCGGGACAAGCGGTCACGCCGGTCCTAACGGCTTTCCTATCCATCGGCCAGGGCGACGCTGCTGCCACTCCTCTGCAAATGTGCGCGGTTGCTGCATGTGTCGCGAACGGTGGCAAATACTACCAACCTCGTATTGTCAAAACGGTGGTCGCAGCCAACGGCAAAGTGCTCGTTCCTGACACGCCGAAGTTGAAAATCGACCTCACCAAGGCAGGCATCAGCGCCGAGGACATCGAGTTGATCCGCCACGGCATGTATTTGTCATCGAATAAACCTGGCGGCACTTCAGGCAAGGTTCGCACCGGCTTTGATGATACTTTCGTAGTCGCGGCGAAGAGCGGAACCGCTCAAACCATGGATGATGGCAAGGCCTCGGATAACTCTTGGATCATGAGTTTCGCTCCTTATGATCATCCCCGCTACGCCATCTGCGTCATGGTCCAAAACGGCAAATCCGGCGGTGGAGTTGCAGGACCATTGGTCAACCTGGTCTACCGCGGCCTTCATGCGCGCGATTCCAAAGGGATTCGCCTGCCGCTGAAACCACAGGAAAAAGCCGATGGATTCCTCGGCGAATTGGTCGAGTCGATCGAAGTCCCTGCCGAAATGATTGCTTCTGTCGAAGCCGGTGACACCAGCCCTACACAGGACGAGATCGCCGAAGCAGCTGCCGAACAACAGGCAGATCAGCAATCTAACGAATCAGATGGCGAAACCGGTGACGAAGTCGGAGATATCTCCAACACCATTCGACCAACTCAGGAAAACCCCATCATTCCTGATCCCACCATCACACCTGTTCCGGATCAGGAAGGAACCATTCCCCGGGCCATCTTGGTCCCTGAAAACAACTGACAAGTTGCTTCAAAAGCCCTAACTATTCATTTCCCTACAGCTTTCCCCATAGCAAAATCATGATTCAACGTATCAAAAGACTCTTCGGCATCGGCAAGCCCGATTCGGCCCGAGGGAATAGCATCGTCGTCAACGTCGAACGGCTGGAACGCCGCGTCGCCTTGCTTGAAGACGGTGTCCTCGAAGAATACACCGTCGAGCGCGAAGGCGAACAAAACATCGTCGGTGGCATTTTCAAAGGCCGGGTAAAAAACATCGAACCCGGACTGAAGGCGATGTTTGTCGATATCGGCCTCGACAAAAACGCTTTCCTTCACTTTTGGGATGCCATCCCTGCCGCCCTCGATGGTGGCTTGGAAGAAATCCAGCGTGAAGGCACCAAAAAGCGCCCACAGAAGAAAAAAATCACTTCGAAGGACATTCCGGACATCTATCCGATCGGCTCGGAAATCGTCATCCAGGTTTCCAAAGGTCCGATCGGCACGAAAGGTCCGCGCGTCACCACCAACATCTCCCTCGCTGGACGATATCTGGTGTTGATGCCGTTCACCGAACAATTCGGAATTTCCCGAAAAATCGAAGATCCCAAGGAACGCGCTCGCCTGCGCAAGATCGTGCAAAATCTATCAGTTCCTGAAGGCATGGGTATCATCATGCGGACCGTGGCCAGTGGCACACGGGCCCGCCACTTCGTGCGCGACCTCGCGATGCTGCTAGAGCAGTGGGACTCGATTGAAGAACGCCGCGCCAACAGTCCGGCACCGGCATGCGTGTTCCGTGAACCAGGATTGATTGAGCGCACTGCACGCGATTTCCTGACCGATGAGATCGACCAAGTTCTTTGCGACGACGAAGAAACAACCGAAATCATCCGTGAGATCGCGGGCAAAATTTCACGACGTGCGAAACGCCGCGTGCATCATCTTCCGACTGCCACCCAGCCGATTTTTGAGCGTGTGGGCATTCAAAAGCAAATCGACGAGGCATTCTCACGCCAAGTTTGGCTGCCATGCGGTGGCTACATCGTGATTGATGAAACCGAGGCTCTGATTTCGGTCGACGTCAACACGGGTCGGAACCGTGGCTCCAAGGACGTGGACAAGATGATCCTGGAAACGAACATCGAGGCGGCACAGGAAGTCGCCCGCCAGCTTCGCCTCCGGAACATTGGCGGATTGGTGGTCGTCGACTTTATCGACATGCGTCACCGCAAGGATCAACAAGCGGTCTACAAGGCGATGAAAGATCGCCTAAAGAAAGACAAAGCGAAAACCCAGGTCCTGCAGATCTCACCGATCGGCCTGATGGAAATGACCCGCCAACGACTCAACGAATCGTTGCGCGACTCCATGTATGAGCCATGCCCGTATTGCTCCGGTCGCGGTCGCGTCAAAACTCCGATGACCATGTCAGTCGAGATTCAGCGCCGGTTGAATGTTGTGATCCAAAAGCATCGCGACAACGTCGGCGACCTGATCGTGATCGTGAACAGTGACGTGCTGAATCGATTCAAATCCGATGACGCAAAACTATTGGTCGAACTGGAGCGTTCACACACCGGACGGTTGATTTTCCGCTCCGATCCGACCCTCCATCGTGAGCGCTTCGCCATCATTGATGCTGGTAGCGAAAAGACCATCGATCAGGGCTGATCCCCTCCCCGCCTTCCAACTTTCGAACTGCGACAACGCGATCCGGTCAATATGGCCGGATCGCGTCATTTTTTCCCAATTGTTCGCATATCACCACCAGCTGCAAAAATACCCAAACCTCTAGCATTCAATCATTTATGATCCGTGATCCAGTTTTGCACGAATCATGCGAAACAAGGGGCAACTATGAGATTCATCCAACGAACCCAACCATTTTTTGACGATCTGGATCGCTTCCTGAGCCGAAGTGTCACAGCAGCCGCAGCCCTTACTCCGAATGAGTCCATCTACGAATCGCCCGAATCGTATATCATTCGAATCGATCTTCCGGGTTATGTGAAATCCGAAGTGGGGTTGAAGGTAACGGATCGGCTTTTAAAGCTCACGGCAGAGCCTGGCGAAGAGCGTTCCTTCACATCGAAACTCGAACGGCAATGGAAGCTCGGAGACAAAGCCGACAGCAGCGGCATCACCGCCAAACTCGAAAATGGCGTGCTCGAAATTGCGATACCGAAAGCCGCCCCAGTGACTCCTGAAACGGTCGAAATCAACATCAACTAATCCATTTATGAACAACAATCTTTGCAATCCTACCACTCAACAACGGACCATCACTCCTGCGACTCAAACTTACGAAGACGAAAACGGCATCCGCTTGGAAGTCGCGCTGCCTGGAGTCAGCAAGGAAGATCTGAAGATCAAACTCAACGATTCCGCACTGCATATTGAAGCGCCCCGATCGTCCAAAGTTCCAGAAAACTGGAAAGCATCGCCAAGCAACACCGCCCCGGTTCAGTACCAGCTGCAAGCTAAATTGACTCGCCGACTGGATGGCAACCGAATCGAAGCCAATTTGGAAAACGGTGTCTTAACTTTGCTGATTCCATTTTCTGAAGCAGCGAAACCGCGAGAAATTTTGGTGAACTAACAAACTAGCAAAAACGAATTCGCCATCCGCTTTTCAAGAGCGGATGGCTTTTTTTGCGCTAATCACCGGAGCCACGAAACACTTTCTTATCTCGTAAATTCGTCATTAGCAGGTGTTGGACTTTTGGAGCTTCTGACGATTGGTGGAATTTCAAAACGGCTTCTTCCACGGCTCGATCTGCGACAGTCGCCCGTTCATGTTGACGAAGGTATTCAGCCCATGAACCGACCAGAAACGTTTCTTGCCAGATCCAGGGATCATCCAAGTCATTGAAAACCGAACAACGGAAAGCGCCGTCTCGGAGCCGGATTTCACGCAAATGAAACATCGCTTTGCGGAAACCAGCCGCCTCAGCGGGATCGATCCGATATTCCGTGGAAACCAAAATCGGACCATCTTCCAGTGCCGGAGCATTCGCAATCACTGGGCCTGGCCAATGCGGAGATGGACTGAGATCAAGATTCACCACATGGCTAATCGGGAAATAACGGCATAAGATCGCACTAACAATGAGTCCGACAGAAGCGATTTCCAAGGCAACCGTTGAATTGGCGTGATCCGTCACCAAGCCCCAGACTGCGGCTCCTCCTGCAAACGCGCCTTGCATCACCACCAGATAAATTGCGGAACTGCGCGCCCGCACCCAATTCGGGAAAGCGCTTTGTGAGGCGAAATTGAAGCTATTGAGCGCGGTCAACCAGGATCCACCGATCACAAACAGAACCAAGCCCATCAGAACTTTTCCTGGCACAAATGCCAGGGCAAACGTCGATGCGGCAGCGCACCAGCTCGCCCCGCCAATGACCCGATCGAGTGGCAGCTTATTGCGCAATTTCGGCAAGACCAGTAGAGCTATGGTGATGGCACCCGCTCCATAGCAGCCCATTTGAATGCCGAAATCCGCCCCGGTCCAACCGCGTGAATGGATGATGATTGGTAAAAGCACGACTGGCGCGACTGCTGAAAACATGTGAACCCCACCACGCAACAGGACTGCCTTCATCACCGGCGCGTGGTTCACATAACGGATTGCTGCCGCCATCGCTCCTAACATTTGCTCGCGCTGGGCGCTGCGGGGTTTTCCGATCTTCTCACCACCGTAGATGGCAACGATGACCGCCACGAAGGACAGGGCGTTCAGGCCAAACACTGGAGCTGGTCCCAACCACGCGACCAGAATTCCTCCAAGAATGGGTCCCAATGCCCGGGCGATATTGTAACCCAGGCCTCCCAAAACAATGGCCATCGATAGCTGCTTTTTCTCGACGATTTCCGGAATCAAAGCCTGCCAAGCGGGTGTCCGAAACGCCATGGTCAAGCCGAGTTGGAACGTCGCCAAAAGCAGCAGCGATTCTGAAAGCATACCGGCCCATGAGAGCAAAGCCATGCCCGTAGCAGTGAGTAACGCTCCCACTTGAGCCGCTTGAATCAGATTTCGCCGATCCACCAAATCCGCCAATGCTCCAGCCGGAAGCGCAAAGAGAAACAATGGCAAGCTGGACATGGTCTGCATCAGCGAAACCATCGTGGGAGAACTCGTCAGCGTCGTCATTGTCCACACCGCCGCGGTGTCGTTCATGGTCGAGCCGATATTCGAAATGATGCTTGCGATCCACAAAGCCCTGAAAAGAGGAACACGTAAGGGCGAGGAACCGGCGGACATCAGGATGAGACTACACGATGAGTGGCACCGGAACGCGTCAAAAAATCCGGAATTTCACCGCCCCATCACGATTTAAAATTCTCTTATCGCCTTAGTTCCAGCTTTACGCACATTTCGAGTGACCACCTCCACTTGAGCGCCTACGATTACCGGACGCAACCCGTGACAGCTCTCGAAAAATCTGAATCACTAAGGAACCGGAAAAACGGTCGGCCGATTTCCGCGCTCACTGCCTATGACTACCCCACAGCCCGCTTGTTAGATGAAGCAGGCGTGGATTTACTGTTAGTCGGTGATTCGCTGGGCATGGTCGTGCTGGGATTTCCGGATACCACCAGTGTGACCTTGGACCACATGATCCACCACACAGCGGCTGTCGCCAGAGCAAAACCGAAAGCTCTACTGGTCGCAGATTTGCCGATTCATACCTACGACACACCTGAACAAGCACTGGCGAATGCCAAACGCTTGGTCGAAGTCGGAGCTGAAGCGATCAAATTAGAAGGCGGCATCCGCCAGGCCGACAAAATCCGCGCGATCGTCGAAGCGGGCATCCCCGTCGTAGGACATCTTGGCATGCTACCGCAACGTGTGGTCGAAGAAGGCGGATACCGGAAAAAAGGCAAAACTCCGGAGCAAGCCGAGTTTATTCTCAAGGGAGCCCAGGCCATAATCGATGCCGGTGTCTGTGCCATCGTGCTGGAATCCGTGGTTCCCGAAACGGCTGCGTCACTCACTCAAACCTTAAGTGTCCCGACCATCGGGATCGGTTGTGGCCAGCATACTTGCGATGGAGAAATCGCAGTCATCACCGATTTGGTCGGATCATTCCCATGGTTTGTTCCGCCTTTTGCAATTCCAGAAGCGGACGTCGCCACAGCCGTTCGCGATGCAACCGGCCGCTACATTTCCCGGATCACGGACCACGCACGAAATTCTGGCTGATCATTTTGTTGCTCTATCTGCACATCCCGTTCTGCCATCGGATCTGTCCCTATTGCTCGTTTTACAAGCACACTCCCGGACAAACTTCGATCGGGCGATTCATCGACGCCCTAGTCACTGAATCAGCCGCTCGTATTGCCAGTTCTGGCCAGGTGCCACGAACCATCTATCTCGGTGGAGGAACTCCGAGCATGCTTTCGCCAGCGCATCTGACGAAATTGTTTCAGGGGCTGAAAGAATCAATCGATTTCACCCAACTCGATGATGTCACGATGGAAGCAAATCCTGCGACCTTCGATGAAAAGAAGGCGGCATTGTTTACCGAACTGGGTGTTACACGCACCTCACTCGGTATTCAGTCTTTTGCTCCACATGTTTTGAAAACTCTGGGGCGCGAGCATACCCCTGAAGAAGCCAGCGCTTCAGTTGACATGTTGAGACGAACCGGCATGCGCTCCATCAACATTGATCTGATGTTCTCAATCCCCGGTCAATCGCTTGAAGATTGGAAGCAAACCTTGCAAACTGCCGTCTCGTTAGAACCTCAGCATATCTCGGCATATAATCTAACTTACGAGGAGGACACAGCGTTTTTCGAATCTCTTCGCAAAGGAGAAATGTCTCAAAACGAGGATCACGACGCGGATCATTTTCATCTGGCAGATGAACTTCTCACCCAGGCTGGATTCGATCACTACGAAACTTCCAACTACGCTCAACCTGACCACCATTCCACCCATAACCAGGGGTATTGGTCCGGCGAAGATTATCTCGGCTTAGGACCTTCCGCTGTCTCCACCGTGGGCATGGTGCGTCATAAAAATATACCGGACACGGCGCACTATGTCAGCCAGATCGAAAGCATTGGCAACGCCATCCACGAATCGGAAACGATTGATGAGGAAGCTTGGCGGTTGGAAAGGATCGCACTGGGCTTGCGGACCAAGGAAGGCATTCCCCTCACCCTGCTGGACAGCGAGGGGAAACGCCGCGCCTTGACCCTAGCAGAAGAAGGCCTGGCCGAAATGACCGAGACATCGTTGATTCTAGTTCAACGGGGCCGAGCTTTGGTCGACCCTATCGCTGCAGAACTGGTCTAAGGATGGGCATTTCTACTATCAGTGTAGTAGATAAGCCCTGATCTCCGATCAGGAGATCATTTCCCTCGGAATTTCCCGATCAACCAGATGATGGCCATGATCACAGCAGCCACCCAAAGCAGGTGAAGAAATACACCGGTGATTGCCAAAGCGACTCGGAGAATTACCCACAAAACCAATAACAGGGCGGCGAAGAGGAGAAGTTTACTCATTCCGAAAATCTTCGTTCCAAATCAGGCGTTCGCAAACAGAGATTTTCATTTTCGAGTTCACCCATCTTGCACCAACTCAGGAATAGGTGGAGCGGTCCAATCAAAAAATGATTCGAACACCTTTGGATGGAGGACGAATCAAATCGATTTTGCCATTAGCGAAAATATCGCGAAATTCTAGAGACAAAGATCGTGGAAAATGGAGTTCCCTTTGGAATAGCCGCGATATCACGAATCGTATATTTCTTCAATCTGACATTTGGAAAACAATTCACAATCGAACCCAAGATGATTGATTATTCATCGCGTCATTCTTTCCGGCCAGCAGCTCCCCTTCCATCATGGGATCGGCTAGCGTCGTACTTTATGAATATTCTCGTCAAATTGATGTCCATCGGCGTTTTAGATTCGAATGTTCTACAACGCCTCTATCGCCCGGGCATGAAAGCCCCTGAGTTAAGAAAAGCTCTCGCGGAATATGAGTCCGTCTGGTTCCGTGAAGTCGACACCGTGATTTGTAGGATGTCACTATCACTGGATTCTCAACTTTATGGGTTTCCATTGCAGGCGTTGGACATTTTAGCCTGTAGGGTGAGCGCAGCTTCGGTTTTATTGGGTTCGCTGAGTACTGGAAAACATTCACCATTCGGCCCACCCGTCTGGTCGACAGGTGAGTGCATCCATTGGCTTCTGAGCGATTGGTGGGAAGAGCACGGTCGGTCATCAAGTGTCGATATCTTCCTCAGCAATCCAGGATAAAGCGCATGCTATCGCGCCATGCGAGAATGCGTTGCATTTCCAGCGATAGAAGAAGATCACAAGAGAAGTATTCGCTGGCCTGAGCTAAACTGCAGTTGCCGAAGTCAATCCATACGCCGATACCTGGGTTCTGAGTTTAGCTATGGCTCTTCGCATGAAACCTATCTTCCAACTGCACCTGCTGGTCATGGTGTTTGCGGCAACTGCCATTCTCGGACGGTTGATTTCTCTCCCAGCACCCGCGATTGTTTGTTGTCGAACTTTTCTAGCAGCAGTTGGGGCGGCAATCGTAACGTGTCTGTTCAAACGAAAATCGCTTGCGGCTGGGAAAGATACGATTCGCCTCTTACTGATTGGCGCACTCGTCGGACTCCACTGGCTCTGTTTTTTCGGCGCCGTTAAAGTTGCCAACATTTCGATCTGCCTGGCTGGTGTTGCGACCATTTCACTGTTCACGGCTTTTACCGAACCTTGGCTGGAAAAGCGACCAATCCGCATGTCCGAAGTTCTGTTAGGTGGATTGGTAGCTGCAGGTATAGTGATGATCGCAGGTTTTGAAAGGTCCAGCTCGCATTTGTTAGGTTTGGCAATTGCGTTGCTAGCCGCATTTCTTGCAGCTGTCTTTCCGGTATTGAATCGCAGATTGGTCAATCAAGGTCGGCTTGATACTCAGGTGATGGTCGCCTGGGAAATGACTGGAGCCTTCATCGTGGTGGCGCTCCTGATGCCGATCGTATCAGGAAATATCGCGAGCCCGATCGCCAGTTGGGTGCAGCTATTCCAGTGGCATGGGTACGATTGGATCTGGTTGCTCGCTCTTTCGTGGATCTGCACGGTGTTTGCGCACGGATTTCATATCCACTTGCTGCGCAGTTTATCCGCATACACCAGCAATCTAGCGATCAACTTTGAGCCAGTCTACGGTATCACAGCGGCCTTGATCATTTTCAAAGAGTATCAAGATCTGCATCCAGGGTTCTATTTCGGAACCTTGACCATCATCGGGGCGAACGCCATTCACGCGGGGATTCCGTGGTGGAAAGCCCGCAAGCAACGCAATCTGTTAGATCCTTGAGGCAAAGTACGCTGGAATTCAGGGCCGCTTCAGAGTCCAGCTCATGGCTTCATCCACCTTTTTCAGAAACTCATCCCCTGCTCCACCCATATCGTGCAGTTCTGTGGGGAACTCGATCAGCTGGTGAGGAATATCGCCCAAAGCTGGCAACCAGCTGGTATCATCCAGCGGATCCAGCCCGGCAGCAAATTGAACAATCTTGAGTCCCTTCAACTTGGGAGCCAATGAAGATAGTCGGAAGGTATTTTCCCCCTGGGGCTCGACACCTAACAAATCACTATCATCGATCCCATAGCGACCGGTTCGACCTGGCGCTGCCAGCAACAATCCGACCAAGCCATCCGGCCGCCCGGGAAAAGCTGCTGCCGCCACGGATTGCTCTGCTCCGGTAGACCAACCCAGATACCAAATCGGCACATCACCCGCTCCGGAATGTTTTCTAACAACCTCAACCGCTTGACGAAATCCGGCGGACAATTCCGCCGCATCGTAGGTGCGTGTATCGGCAAACTTCCGGCAATCCCAACCACCGACCGCATAGCCCTGTCCCGACAAATGTTTGGCCACATTTTCCTCCCAGTAGGACCAACCTCCATCGCCTGTGGCGACAATGACGATGCCCTTTGGGTGGCGCCGTCCCAAGTTATAATAAAGCGTTTCGAATTTCCCGTGAGGCAATGTCAGAACCAGTGCCTGCCCGGTTCCAAGAAAGTGATGCGGCAGCACCATGTGTAAAATAAACGCCACTACGGCGGCGAAAATCAAACCACCGATTCCAAATAGCAGCCATCGCTTGCGGCGGCGTTTAGGATTTGAGCTCATGGTGATGCGTTCGAACTTATTTTCCTATTTTGCCTACCCATGACACCACGCCATCCGCCGCCGATCAGCGTGGTGATATCGGTCAAAGCAGCAGGCAAATGCCAGGGACTGGGAACCGCCAAATAATGGGGATCCCACTCCGGATGGAACTTTTCTTTAAAATCCCTCAAACCACGAAAATTGTAAAAGGCTCCTCCACGCAAATAGATCAACGAGCCGAGCTTCTGCCAGAGAGGGGCTAGCGGATGCGCGGCCATACCCGAGAGCGGTGCCATGCCCAAACTGAACCAATGGTATCCCTGCTCTTTGCCCCAAACCAGCAACTCGGTGAAAAGATAATCCATCACACCTCCCGGAGCATCGGAACCGTATCGCATCAGATCAATCGAAAGCTCCTCCTTCGAACCACCGCACCATAGATTTGCAAACGCTAGAATGGTGCCCGATTTCAGGATAACCGCCATCGGTCCCGTTGTTAGATAAGCCTCATCAAAACGACCTAATGAAAAACTTTTCTCGCGTGCCGAATGTTTATCCAGCCATTGATCGGATACCGTGCGCAGCTCGGTCATGTGCGCTTTCGATTGTTCCGGCGTCCACATTTCAAAGCTCATTCCGTCACGAACCGCGCGACTTCTTGCCTGTCTCAACCTACGTGAATCCGGGCTTTCCAGGGAAAATTCGGTTAGAGAAACCCGGGCTTCCTCACCGAGTTTGAACAATCTCATTCCCATATCAATGCATCGCGCGAGCGTCACCGATGATATCTGGTAATAACAAACACGCCGACCTTCATCTTCTGCGGTTTCGTTGAAATTCCACAGGAGATCATCCCACTCATCTTCGTCACCGACCGGATCCCCCATGACGATCCGCGAGCGACCTTGCTCGCCATACATCAAAAAGGCATTACCAGACCGGCTGAAATGAAACATCTTATCGCCTAACAACGCCAGATGCGCCTGGCACTGCGGGGCCTCAGCGACAAGTGCCGCAACTTTGGCACGTTTCTCATCGCTCAACTCCGCCTGTTTTTTACGGACTCTTGGCGGCGTTGGACGCAGCCATTGCGCAAGCAATACGGCAATCAGAACAACCGCGACACCAACCTGCGCCCGCAGGAATCGCGAAGCATCACCATCAAAGGAAAACCGCCACCACAAATCGTTGCGATATTCGACATGACGAGTGCTGAAAAATCCTAGCCAAACGGAAACCGTGGTCAACCCGATCAGTAAGAACCACCACTCGACGGTAAAACGGCGCGACCACATGGCCGCATGGCGATGAAATTGATCCCGATAAGGAATCAGACAAAGGAGCAGAAAGCCGAGCAAGAGCGCCTCTTCATAATCGAACCCTTTCAGGAGCGATAGAATCATTCCCGCGATGGATAGCAACACCGCCGCCCACCATGCGGCATGAACCCGCCGCTGTAGACCGCGAGCCACCACGATCAAGGCAACGCCGGCAATGCTCGAAAGAAAATGCGAGGTTTCGACAAAGGTTAGCGGCAGGGTATCCTTCAACCACATCCGGCGGGCTGCTAGCATCGGCGTATTCGCTGAAAGCATCAGAACAAATCCACCGCCGAGGGCCAACAAAGCACCCAGCCTCGGCCCGAGGCGCATCCAGACACCGCCGAGAATTTCCACACTGCGCGTCACTTTCCGGCGATGTGCCCAGGCTTCCCGTCCGCCCATCCAAGCAGCGGCCAAGGCAAATGGGAGCAGATAAAACAACGCCCGATAACAAAGTAACGCCGCTGCTAGCCAAGCGTGCGGGACCGCCGCGCCAGCCAACCGGGTAATCGAGAGTTCCAACACTCCAACGCCTCCAGGAACGTGGCTCAGGGCGCTTAAAAGTTGCGAAACCAACACCACGCCGAGGAAACCCGCCGTGCCGATATTTCCCAGATCACCAGGCAGCAAAACACGAATCGCCATTCCTGCCATGACCCAGTCAAGCGCTGAAGACAAAATAGCGGCAAACAACAACCCGGTTGGCGGCCAGCGCAGGTTTTCATCGACGTCATGTTTTCCACGCCGCCAGTAGTTCCAAAGCAGCAGGCAACCCACTGCGATGACAAGCAAGACACCGATTCCCCGAGCCAACGCCCCACCCACCATCGGCAAGGCAGCGGGTGAAAGGATCAGCAAAATTCCCGCAACCAGAGCATTCCCAGCCCATCCGGCAAAGACCGCAAATCCAGCCATTCGCGCAACCTCACCAGGCGTGAGACCAAGCCCCGTGTAGAGTCTCATGCGGACGCCACCACCACCTAACAAGGTGCCCCCGGCATTCAAGCTGAACGCGGCAGCGATGTAGGAACACCCCAATGCCTTAACCGTGGAGACTTTTTTGCCAAGCCAACGAAGCGAAAACAGATCGATCGCCGCGTTGCTGAAATAACTAAGAGCGGTGCACCCAAGTGCCAGTCCAACATGCATCCAACCCAAGCGCGCCAGCGCCGCTTTGAAATCCTTGGCGTGAAAATGTGCCCATTCCTTGTGCAGGGCCGCCAATGCAAACGCAAGAATCACCAACCAAGCCGCTATCCCCAAACGCCAAATCCAGACGCGAAGACGCGAAACATGAACAGGTCCTGATACCTCGACCGGCAATTCTTCATGCTCACTCATCTGCTTCCGTCACAAACTCAAAGCGGCATTCGGAGCCGGTTTGTGCCCAAAATTCAACAGATCGCCCGGATTTTGCGATCAAATTTTATCGACATATTTCTTCAGCAAATCCTCTGCCTTCTCCGCAGGAATTGCCGCATGAAAGTCATCATTGACCATACAAACAGGAGCCGTTCCACAGGAAGCAAGGCATTCCGCGAACTCGACTGAAAAACGACCACAAGGTGAAATGGAAATCGGGTGATGGTGAGGATCGCTGGCGGATCGGTCTATCCCTGTTAATTCGCAGATTTTTTCCATCAATTCATGGCTACCTCCCATGGCACAGGATAAGGTTCTGCAAACGCGTATATGATACTTCCCCGGCGCTGATTGTCGGAAACCCGGATAGAATGTAACGACTTCTAACACCTTGATCGGCAATATTTCGAGCTTCGCCGCTACCCAATCGATCGCAGGAGCGGAAATGTAGCCGAATCGATGCTGGACGATGTGGAGTAACGGCAGCACTGCCGAACGCTTGTTCACCGGATAATGCGAAATCCGATCATCGGCTTCTTTTTCCAGCTCAGGAGTCACCTCGAATGCCGGATGAAACTTCGAGCCCGGAGTTTCATGAGATGCTATGTTTTCGTTGAGAGCGGAAGATGACATGAGAAGAAATCAGGATTCGACCATGGATCACGGGTTCTAACATCAACGATCACACTCGCCCATGACAAAATCGAGTGAACCAAGGATCGCCGGAATATCGGATACCATATGACCCGGCAACAGACGAGATACGATGGAAAGATTGCAGAATGACGGGCTGCGGATTTTTAACCGATACGGAACACCGCCGCCCTTGGAATGAATGTAAAATCCGAGCTCTCCTTTCGGGTTTTCCGCACCGAAATAAATTTCTCCCGCCGGCGCGTCGATCCCTTGGGTCGAGATGATGAAATGGTGGATCAGCTCTTCCATCGACATCAACACCCGCTCCTTCTTCGGCAGCGTACTCTTGGCATCGACCAAATTGACGGGCCCGTCCGGCATGGTATCCAGCACCTGACGGCAGATTTTGATCGATTGACGCATTTCCTCCATCCGCACCTGATATCGGGCATAACAATCGCTTTCGTCGGCGATTGGGACATCGAAGTCATAGTTTTCGTAACCCAGGTAGGGCCGATCCTTGCGCAAATCCCGTGGCACTCCAGCAGCCCGGAGATTCGGGCCTGTAAGCCCCCAGCTGACGGCTGATTCTTTGGAAATGACACCAATATCGATCATCCGATCGAGGAAGATCTTGTTCTTATCGAGGAGTTTACCGATTTCGCCGATCGCGATCAGGCACTCATCCAGAAACTTGCGCACGGCTGCTTCGAAACCCGCTGGCATGTCGCGCAACTGACCGCCAACCCGGGTGTAGGAAGTGGTGAAGCGCGCACCGGTGAGTTGTTCGCAAAGATTGTAGATTTTTTCTCGCTCGGTGAAGGTGTAGAGGAAAACCGTCATTGCGCCGACATCCATCGCGCAGACACCCACACCCAGCATGTGGGCGGAAATGCGTGCCAACTCACAGCAGAGCACACGCAAGGCCTGACCGCGGGGCGGCAAGGTCCAGTCCATCAATTTCTCGACCGCGCAGGCGTAGGCCACGTTGTTCGCAAGCGGAGCGAGGTAATCCAGCCGATCCGTGTATGGCACGAATTGGTTGTAGTGCATATTTTCGGCGATTTTCTCATCGCCCCGATGCAAAAAACCCACATCGGGGTCAGCCGAAACTATCACTTCGCCATCAAGCTCCAGCACCAAACGCAACACGCCATGCGTGGCCGGATGCGATGGGCCCATGTTCAGGACCATGCGCTCTCCCATCAAATCATCGGTCTCACCATGGTAATCTTCCATGGCTTTGGCCGCTTTGGCATGGGTATCGGGCGCCTGATAATCCTGTGTGGTGCTCATGCGGGTTTCTACCTCTACAATAAGCGACCAAACCCTGGCGAATCGCAAGGGCTTTGTGAAATTTTTCACAAACTCCCGCGACCATAGCGCTCTCTGAACTGCCGCAGCAGGTCATCGACACGCTTCTGATCGCCAGCCACTTCCGAAGGTTTCGGCGCTGTATCTGGTTGGCTTTGGACCGGTGTTTCCTCAGCAATTGGCGGTTTTTCCTCAAAAATTGGCTGGCTCAAATCCTCCTCCGGCTGGGCAGGTTCTGGCTGATCCGGCACCGCCGTAAATGGTGAAGCATCCGAAGCAATGGCTTCGAAGGGAGAAGGCGCTTTTTCAGGTTCAAATGCAGGTTCGACCTCAGTTACAACCGGCTCTTCGGCGATCTGGAACGGCGAATCTTCAACTGGCGCCTCCCACGAAGACTCCTCTACCTCCGCTACTGCCATGAACGGTGAATCGACAGGTTTCTCTTCAACTGCGGGCTCGGCAGCGATGGTAAATGGCGAACTGAAATCTTCCTCTTCGGCTGGCAATTCAGGCTCGGCAGGTGGTTCCGGCGGAGCGATTTCAGCTTCAGTTGGTGCGCTGTATTCAACTTCGGTGTATTCCACTTCCGGCTCGACCGGCTGGGCTGCAGGAACTGTTGGTTCTGCCACCGGTGCTTCCGAAATTGGTTCTACAGGCTGCGAGGATCTCGCGCGCGCCGCATTGACCCATGCCTCACCTGCGGCGCGGATCAGGCCACGCGCATGTAGATCGCTGGTATCGATGTGCGCCCTGACTTGCTCACCAAGCCCTGGAGCCCGGGAGTTAAGCAAAGCGATGATTTCATCTTCAGAAAGTGGTTTCAGCTCCACCAACACCTCTGACAAGCGGTCCGCCAAGCCTCCGCTGAGTCGGGGAAGAAACGCGCTGTCCCAGATGTCCTGATTCAATGATAAAATGACATCCAAGCGGTCCACGGACTGCCGCAAAGCGCCGATGAACGCGGACAATTTCAGTGCGGCGGTTTCGTCAGCTGAAAACCCTTCAAGTTCATCTGCGACCAAGACAACCCGTTGCTGGGACGCCAGCAATCCAAGAATCGCCTCCAGACGATCCATGGCCACCCCTTCCGTCATTTCTGCTCCCAAAACCGCCTGTGCCAGCGTCTGCATGCGCGATGGGTAGTCCAGCGGTGTCGAAGCAAATCGGAACATCGAATCCAGCCAGAACGTCACATCCCGCACCGGAATGCCGCATTGCTGGGCAAGTTCCATCCCCAATCGAGGCCCCAGAACTTCGAAATTTTCCCGCGCCCACTGGGCGGTCACCGCGTTGGGATGGTGGAAATCAAAGGTCTCGATCGGCCGGTTTTTCAATGCGCCCAGAGCACCATCGCGATCCTGACAGGGAACTTCGCCAGAGCGCACCAGCGGCTGCAGTGAAAAGGCAAAGAGCTTCCGTACCAACAAATCCATCGCAGTCAATCCACCGGATGCCGGCAAAGTCCGGGTCAGGCGGCGTATGGCATCTTCGATCACAGTTGAAGCTGTGATCCGCGTCCCGGACGAGGGTTGCAGTGAGATAAACTCGTGGGAGCCGACCAACTGATGTTGCAGTCGTGAAAGCAAATGCGTCTTTCCATGACCAGCCCGTGGCGCGCGCAGCAAGACACAGCGGCCGACGCTTTCAGTCGGGACCTTTAAAACATCCAGCAACGTCTCATAAGCCTCGCGATTGACGTTTTCCGCATGATCGACCGGCAAACGGCCGAATGATTCGAAGAGAATTTGAAAGGGATGCGCGCTAACCATGGGGGATCGTTGAATGACGGTGCAAGAAGCGTGCTCCTCATTTGGCAATATCACAAGCCTGCAGGTGGCGAAAATCGACGAACGAAAAACCCTCGCATCCCTCAAACAGATGCGCCACCTTGGCCCCATGCCCACCTCCCTTGTCATGACCGTGCTCGGCGCAGATCGCCCGGGCCTCGTTAAACTCCTTTCCGATGCGATCGCCGCCAACGGCGGAAACTGGCTGGACAGCCGCATGGCCCGCCTTGCCGGTCAATTCGCAGGCATTGTCCGCGTCGAGTGCCCAAGCTCTTCGACCAAAGATCTGATCGAAGCGCTGCAAGGCCTCGCCACGCTCGGCCTCATCGTCCAAGCCGTTCCGCAAGACGGCCCGGAATCACCGGAAAAACGCGAAACCGTGACCATCGATGTGGTGGCTCACGACCGTCCCGGCATCGTCCGCGAACTGGCAGCTGCCATCTCCAATGGCGGCGGTAACGTTGAGGAATTCACCACCGGACTGGAAAGTGCCGCGATGGCCGGCCACCCGATGTTCCGCGCGCGTGGCGTGGTTTCCATCCCCGCAGGAAGCGATCCAGCCATTCTCACCAGCTCAATCGAGAAACTGGGCGGCGACCTTTCCGTCGAGATTCTCTGATCCCGCCGGGATTTTTTTGCAGATCGAAGCCGTGACTGAAGCGGCTTCGATCATTCCCCCACCCTTGTTCCAAAGCTTCGACCGCGATGCCGTTCCAACTTGTCAGCGATTACCAACCTCAGGGCGACCAAGGTCAGGCGATTGCCAAGCTGTCGAAATCTCTGGCTGCTGGAAACAAGCATCAGACCTTGCTCGGCGTCACGGGTTCGGGGAAGACGTTCACGATGGCGAACCTGATCCAGAATCATGGCAAGCCAACGCTGATCATGAGTCACAACAAGACTCTTGCGGCGCAGCTTTACTCCGAGTTCAAAAACTTTTTCCCGCACAACGCGGTCGAATACTTCGTCTCTTACTTCGATTACTACCAGCCGGAAGCCTATATCCCGCGAAGCGATACTTACATTGAAAAGGACTCGTCCATTAATGATGAGATCGAGCGTCTGCGCCTGTCCACCATGGGCTCGCTGCTGACCCGCCCCGACACCATCGTCGTCGCCTCGGTGTCGTGCATTTACGGTTTGGGATCGCCGGAAGATTACGAGAACATGATGCTGCCGGTCTGGGTCGGGCAAAATCTGAGCCGCGAGGAATTTCTGACCTCACTGGTCGGCATGTTGTTCGAAAGAAACGACATCGCCTTCGGCCGCGGTAAATTCCGGGTTCGTGGCGACGTTGTGGAAATCCACCCTGCCTACCTCGACGAAACCGCGATCCGCGTGGAATTTTTCGATGACGAAGTCGAGCGCATCAGCAGCATCCACACCCTCACCGGCAACACCATTGACCGGTTGGAAAATCACACCTTTTTCCCCGCCAAGCAGTTCGTCACTCCCGGCGACAAGATGAAACGCGCAACAGTCGCCATCCGGCAGGAGTTGGAGGAGTCGATCAAGAACTTTGAAAAAGAAGGCAAACTGGTCGAAGCCCAGCGGCTGCGGATGCGCACGGAATACGACCTCGAAATGATGGCGGAAATGGGATTCTGCCAAGGCATCGAAAACTATTCACGCCATCTAACAGGCCGCGAACCGGGGGCAAGGCCACACACCTTGTTAGATTTCTTCCCGCGCGATTTCCTGCTTCTGGTGGATGAAAGCCACGCCACCATCCCGCAGATCGGCGGCATGTTCGAAGGCGACAAGAGCCGCAAGACCGTGCTTGTCGATCACGGCTTCCGACTGCCAAGCGCACTGGATAACCGGCCGCTGCGATTTGATGAATTCATCCAGATGACCAACCAGCGGGTGTATGTTTCGGCAACACCCGGGCCATTTGAAATCGTCAATTCACGACCGGAAAACCGAACTTACATCCCCGTCAAATCGCGCAAGGATTCCGGCGGTTTCACGCCGTTCGATCTGAAAAAACTGCGAGTGAAACCCAGTGGCAATGATGAGCCGGTAGGCGATTTCGATCCGGAAAAGCGCGGTACGCCACTCGTCGTAGAACAAATCATCCGCCCCACGGGATTGCTCGATCCGGTGTTGGTTCTGCGTCCGCTTGAACGGCAAATCGACGAAACCATCGAGCTCTGCAGACAGCGGGTGGAACGCCACGAACGCGTTCTCATCACAACTCTAACCAAAAAAACGGCGGAGGATCTTTCGGAATACCTGCAAGGCACCGGCCTCAAGGTGCGATACCTGCATTCAGATATCGACGCCGTGGAACGGGTCGAAATCCTGCGCCAACTGCGGGCTGCCGCATTCGATATTCTGATCGGCATCAACCTGCTGCGGGAAGGCCTCGATTTGCCGGAAGTTTCACTGGTTTGCATCCTGGATGCGGACAAGGAAGGTTTCCTGCGCAACGAGACCTCATTGATCCAGACCGCAGGGCGCGCCGCACGCCACGTCGGCGGCGAATGCGTGCTTTTTTGCGATAATGTCACTGACTCGATTCAGGCGCTGATCAACGTCACTGAATACCGCCGCTCCAGGCAGCAGGCACATAACGAGGAGCACGGGATCACTCCTCAAAGCGTGAAACGCGCGCTGCAGCAATCGCTGCAAACCCACGAACGCGAAAAAGCGGGAGCTGATCGATTGAATGCTTCGATGGTTGCGGATGATGAAGCGACCTACGATAAGCTCCGTGTCATTTCAGAGCTTGAGGAAGAAATGCGGGAAGCGTCCTCGCGCTTGGAATTTGAGCGCGCCGCTCATTTGCGCGACCAGATCGCCGCACTCAAGAACGACAAATCCACCACGCACACCACCCAGCCGGTCAAATACGGCAAAGGGAAAGGCCAAGGCAAGCCAAAGGGGCGACGCGGCGCCCGCTAGCAAACCGAAGGAATTTTTCCGGCCCGCAGAGAACCATTCCTCTGCGGGCGGTAAGTGATTAGAATCCGTAGTTCAGGTAGAAGTTGAACTGACCACCCTTGTCCGCCTCGTCATCCGGTGATGAGACTGGAACTGCGTAGTCCAGAGCAAGTGGCACCTGACTGATCGCAGGGAGCGTCAGGCGAATACCGATACCGACGTCGCTGTAAAGATCATCCGGAGCGGGATCCCATGCGCCTGAGTTGACGAAACCGGTGTCATAGAACACGGCCGCACGGACGGTTTCGATGATTGGCACGGTGTATTCGAACGAAACATAACCCAGCGATTTACCGCCGATTGCTTCATCGGTTCCACCCGGGTTGTCACGTGGTCCCACATCGCGGAATTCGAAACCGCGAAGCGTGCGTCCACCGCCGAGGAACAAGCGATCGAACACAGGAACCCGGTCACCCTTGACGCTATCGACGAAGGCAAGCTCACCGTTGATCGAGAAGATCGAATCCCATTTCAGGTTCCAATATTTCTGGCCACGCAGGGAAAGGGTGAAGGTATCGACATCACCGCCGAATGGGCCGCCGGCGAGCGATGCACTTGCATCGAAACGATGACCAACCCGTGGCAGCAAGGTGCTGTCGCGATTGTCATAAATGTAGTCGAGGCTGACCGCACTACGCACGTATTTCCCATCGTCATCGTGGAAGACGGAAGCAACAGGAACATCGCTATCCACATCGATATCGATGTTTTCCAAACGATACTCGAGCTTGACCGAGCTCTTTTCTGTCAGTGGCTTGCGAAGTGAGATCGCCGCACCAACGTTGGTTTGTTGATACTCGTCGCTGAAGTAATCCGATTGGCGATAGAACAATTCACCACCAAGGGCGAGTTTCTTGTCCATGAACCATGGTTCGGTGAGCGAGATGCTGAAATCGGTGCGCTCGCTACCCAGGCGAAGATTCATGGCGAAACGTTGTCCACCACCGGTGAAATTCCATGGGTTGAATAGATCGAAGTTCGCTTGTTCGAGGTTCAGGAATCCGACCACGCTATCGATCGAGCTGAAGCCGACACCGACACCGACGGTACCGGTCGACTTTTCTTCGACCAGGACGTTCACATCGCGATAGCCCGATCCGCCAGGTGAGCCGGTCGCTTGGACTTCGCTGAAGTATTGGAGGTTTGTCAGGCGGTTCTTGGTGGTTTCCAATTCAACCGAGTTGAACCAATCGCCCGGCTCCAAAGGAATTTCCCGGCGGATGACCTTATCCTTGGTCTTGGTGTTGCCTTCGATGTGCACCTGGCCGACGCGGAAACGGGAGCCTTCAGTGACAAAATATTTGATGTTTACCTGATTGGGACCTGCATCGGTGATTTCAGGTCTGACCTGAGCATCCGCATAACCACGAGAACCGTAGTAGCTGCGGATCATGGTGACATCGGCCCGCATTTTCTTGGAAGAATAGGCATCGTTGCCATTCAACGTAAGCGCTGGATAAAGCTCATCCGGCTTGAAGACAGTCATCTTGCCGAAACTGACGCCTTTGACGGTGTATTTCTCACCTTCATTGATCGGGATGATCAGATCTACGCGACCGTCACCCACTGGCTCACGGCGAATGCCCGGGCTGCTCGCGCGGAGGTAGCCTTTGCTGCGATAGTAATCCAACACCGCCTCGACATCGTCGCCGAGTTTGGAAGATTCGAAACGGCCGGATTTGGTGAGCCAGGAGAACCAACCCTTTTCCTTCACCTTCATTTCCTTCTTCAGCTCCGGCGTGGTGAATGCCTTGTTGCCTTCGAAACGGATGTGGCGGATTTCGTTCTTCAATCCTTCATCAATCACAAAGATCAGATCGGAAGAGCCAGGCTCGCTGCTTGGCTGGAAGCGGTGTGTTACCGTGACGTCCGGGTATCCGTAGCCTTGGTAGTATTTCTCGATATTGCGGCGGGCTTCGAGAATTTCCGCATCGCTCAGCGGACCACCGGCCTTCAGCTTTGATTCCTTCGCGAGGGTTTGATCCTTGAAAGAAGAGCTATTACCCAAAAATCCAACCGCATGCAATGAAGGTTGAGTGGTTACTTCTGCAATTAGCTTCACTTGATCCCCAACAGGCTCAGCCAGCCAGCGGATGTCGGTCACCAAACCCGAATTGTACAGGGCCTTGATGTCGTCATCCAGCTTCTCGGTGCGATAAGGCGTGCCTGCTTTGCTGGAAATGAAGTTGCGCAGACGCGACTCGTCCACGGTCTTGACCCCGCGGTAGCGAATGGCGACTTCGGAAATGGTTTTCCCTTCGAAATCCTGCGCATGGACGGTTCCTGCGAGAGCCAGCACCGAAATCGAGGTAAGAGCAGCGAATTGGCCAAGACCGCTGGCCACGAGTGGAGGAGGAGATAATGGGAGTCGCATGCGGGTATTCAAGATGCGCTATAAAGCGCGGTGATTCGGGGACTCGTCAAGGTCAATAGCGAACGCCGTTTCGACAGGTTCGAGTGAATTCTTGCTCATCTCCCGGTCCTTCAGTAAACCGGCGGCGTGTTAACGATTCACAAGCTCACCAAGACCCTCGGCGGCCGCACCCTGCTCCGCGAGGCAGAAATGTCCATCAACTGGGGCGAACGGGTGGCCCTCGTCGGCCCTAACGGTGCCGGTAAATCGACCCTTTTCCGCATGATTCTCGATGAGGACCAGCCTGATGAAGGCACCATCGAGCGCGATGAATACGCAATCACCGGCTACCTCCCGCAGGAAGCTGGCGAGCCATCGGACGAGACGATCCTGGAAATTGCGATGGGCATCACCCCGGAAATGATCGGTCTGCTGCGCACGATCCGCGAAGGTGAGAAATCCGGTGACCTTTCTTCGCCGGAATTTGGCAAGGCACAGGATCAATTCACCGCTCTGAATGGGTATCAATTGGAGCCGAAAGCGAAAAAAATCCTCAACGGATTGGGCTTCAAGCAGGAAGATTTCAACAAGCCCGCCAGCCAATACTCCGGTGGCTGGGTCATGCGTGCCCACCTTGCCCGACTTTTGGTCATGGAGCCGGACCTGCTGATGCTCGACGAGCCGACCAACCACCTAGACCTGCTTTCCCTGCTTTGGCTGCAACGTTACTTGCTCAACTATTCGGGAGCCATCCTGATGATTTCCCACGATCGCGACTTCATGGATGCCATGATCGAGACCGTCATTGAGATTGATCCCGACGCAGCGGCCCTGATTTCCTACACCGGCAATTACTCCTCTTACCTCGATCAACGCGAGAAGCGCTACGAACTGCAAGTCCAGGCGTATCGCAACCAAAACAAAGAAATCGAAGGCCACATGGAGTTCATCGAGCGCTTCCGCCAGGTCGGCTCGAAGGCTGCGCAAGTCCAATCCCGGATCAAATTGGTCGAAAAGATCGAGCGAATCGAAAAGCCACGCGCTCCGCGCAAGCCCTTCAAGTTCTCATTCCCCCAGCCTCCTCGATCGAACCAAAAGGTCATCGAGATGGAAAAAGTCGGCCAGTCCTACGGCACCAAACGCATTTACAAAGACCTCGATCTCACGATTGAACGCGGCGACAAAATCGTCCTGGTCGGCCCGAACGGTGCGGGTAAAACCACTCTGCTCAAACTGCTCGCCGGTGAACTGGAAATCGATGCTGGCAAGCGCGAACCCGGCTACCTGACAAAGATCGGTTACTACTCCCAGCATCGAGCCGAGGCTTTGAACGAGTTCAACACCGTGCTCGATGAAGTCATGGGAGCCTGCCCGACCTTGCGCGAGGAGGACGCCCGAGCAATTCTCGGGACCTTCTTGTTCCGCCGCGCCGATGTTGAAAAACGCTGCGGCGTCCTTTCCGGAGGCGAAAAATCTCGTCTGAACCTGGTGAAATTCCTGGTCGATCCGCCAAACTTGCTGCTGATGGACGAGCCAACGACTCACTTGGACATTCTTTCCATCGATTCGTTGGTGAACGCGCTGAAAACCTACGAAGGCACGCTGGTTTTCATCTCCCACGATGTGCACTTCATCCGCAACCTGGCTGAAACCACCTTGCACGTCACCCGCAACGACAAAGACCCTGAAAATGGCGCCATCGTCACCCGCTACACCGGCGGATACGACTATTTCCTCGAGAAATCCGGCCTTTCGGATGATCGCGGAGCAGTCACAGCATAAGCAGCTGTTGTCTGACCTGAAACTCATCAACCCGCCCGGCATCACGAGCCGTGCGGGTTTTCTTTTTCTTAGATGTGTTCATCTGAAATATTTACATGATTTATCTTGTGTTTGATTTTTTGTTCTGTTTCCTTTGCATTTGAAGATGGTCTCTCGATTGGGAGTCCGTCTTTCAACACAAATCGAAATCCCCCAAAACATGAAAATCAAAGCAACCATGGTGGCAGCACTTCTCCTGCTGGCACCAGCTCTTCATGCGTTCACGCTCGATTTTGCATCGAGTGTGGGTGCAACGCTACCGTCCGATCTGGTCATCAACGTTCCTGGATACGGTGATGTCAGTTTCAGCGCGAACTATGCGTCTTCCCTTGAAGTCGGCACCGACTTCTACGGTGGAGCCACGCTTCAATTCGACAACAACGAGGTCGTTCTGGTGACCTTCCTCGGTGGTGTGCCTACAGACGTTGACTTCAGCACAGTGGCCGTATCGGCGATCTCCGGCGAACAGTTTGTGGTGATTCCTATTTCTTCATCTCAATACGCCGTGGCACTCCAAGGGTCCACCGATGGTGCTGGAATTGGAGCCGTAACCTTCAACGCTGCCGCTGTGCCTGAGCCAAGCTCAGCTGTCCTCGGTTTGTTAGGAGCCGCAGGATTGTTCGTGCGCCGTCGGCGCTGAACCTGGTTTTGGTTAGACTAGTTGGACAAATAGGCGCCGTGTTTTGAGGCAACGGCGCCTATTTGCATCCGCAGGTTACTTTGAAAAAATCGAACTGCGCGGAATAAGCTAATTTACGGCAACTCAGGCGTTCTTTCCTGGGGTCGAGGAAACAAGCTCGTCAGTTTCGCGGAACACCGGTTTTTCATCAACCTCTCTGACTTTCTCCTCGCGGATGATTCCCACTCCGGGAGCGAACCAGTAGGTTCGCCTCAACCCAACATTTCCGTCTTTACCGAACATCTGCAAACGGACCGTTTTGAAAGTCCCGGCTGGCACGGTTAAATCCTCACGCCCAATCACGCGGATGACGCGCCAGACGTCTTTGTCCTGATTGAAGACTGCAAATGGTAAAGTATCTCCTGCGTCCAACCCGGCGCGGAAAAAAGTCATGGGTTGCTGCAGCCAGACGAAGTTTGACTGAGCGCCGTCAGCCTCAACATCCACCTGCCCACGCAACTGAATCTCGTTGGGCTGGATATCGACGTATTCCCGCTGGGTCTTCGCTCCTTTCGCTTGGACCTCGAAACAATCGGTCATCGGATGACCTTCGCCTGGATTCACTTTTCCCAGGTAAGTTCTGGTTCTAACAAAACTCCCTTTCAGAGATTTTTCGATCCGGGTGTCATAAGGATTCTCGACCGTGACCTGATAACTCCAGGTATGCCCCGGGAGAATTTCCAAAACCGGTGAGTCAGCTTGGGCCAGTTCACTTAGCGGCAGCTCGGCTGCAGGCTTTTCCTCTTGTTTTGCCGCAGGAGCCGACTTTTCACAGGAAACCGAAGCACCAGCCGTTAACAAACAAGCGGCAACCAAAATTCGACTATGGATTGGACGAGATATCATCGGGATGAACGGGTTTTATGTTTTTGGGAATAGGTATAGACGATCGCTGCGTGAGGCGCACCAAACCGGGGCTTCCACGAGATCGATGGAAATTTCTTGGGCGTCATCAGTTTGAACCGACGCCAGCTGCGGAATAAGCCGAGGACGAGGAAAAGGATTACCAACACTCCGATAACGCCAAAGATCATCAGTTCTCTCCAATCCCGGAAAAGCTGGAGCAAACCCACGATCACAGGGTTCCGGTAACGGATTGGAGCTTGGGGTTGCATCGTAATGACCGTTGGCGCAGTGCCTCTCGCCGCCTGGCCTCCGAAAAACCGCAAATCATCCCCCAGTGACTCAACAGCTCGCAAAATTGATTCATCCGTGGAGATTTCCATCCGGGCACGATTGATCGCGTTTTGTGTAATCTGAGCGAGAGTCGGATCCGGAATTTCACTCCGGATCATTCCTCCGACTTCGATCCAAGGTCCTCCGCCCATTCCCGGGACAAACAACACCAGCGCGTGGCCACCATGATACCCCCACTGGTCTGCAAAATTTTTCGCCAATCTTTGTGGTTCAGTGCCTCGAACATCACTGACCACAGCCACCAGCATATCGATGCCTGCATTCTGATGAATGGATGCCAAATTCCGACTGATCTCATCACGCTTCGCTTCTGAAATTTGATGATCGGGATCGTAGATCCGGTTCTCGGGTCGAGGCCCAATTTCCGGCGCAGCATGCGCGAGCATTCCCCAACAGCCGAGAAGGGCGACGATCATCCATTTCCAGCGATTCATGACAGGAACGATGGTCGTTTTGACTTCCGCTGAACGATTCGGTTGGCGCTCGTCCATGCCTTCCCCATAAGCAACGCTCCACGTGCAATGAAATCACGAACGCCAGGGCCGTAGTTTCGCCTGCGGACATCGCGATTGAGCTCCGCCAGCAGTTTACCCCATCGATCTGCAGCCAACCAAATCTCTGCGGCGTATCCCGGAGCAAGGGCCACGCTCCCGTCCCGCAGAATCACCAGCAGGATCGTCCATGGCCGATTTTCCATTCGTTCGTCACTCCCCAAGCCACTGACATTCAGCAGCCAGAATGCAAACAAGCTCGGGCTTTCATGTTCATTCAAGTTTGCAGTCGCAACTCGCCAATGAAACTGAGGAAAGGCTCGCTGGAAGCGTTTGATCTCCTTTTCAATGAGCTTCACATCGGCGGCCGAAAACAGATTCGCTGTATCTGTCACCTGCTCTAACAAGGGAGGCAGATAAGGAAATAGGCTCATGGTATCCTGGCCTGAAAAGCCACAAGCCGGGCAACAGCCAGTCTCATGGTCTCGATCACGATCCTTGAGGCGGTAGCCGCACGACGGACAAAACACAGCGCCTGCCGCCATCGATCTTGCTCGGTATTTCTTTTCTTTCTTGGGGGGAGGAACGCTCATTTCAGTTCAGAGATCAGCACTTCGATTTATAAACACTGTTGTATTTTTTGTTCTCGGTGGCAATTCTGAATTTGTAGAGAATTCTTCAGTTGCACATCACATCGACGTGCAAATCCAACGTTCGCCAGCAAGCGGCACCCTTCTCGCCGTGCGTGCGCCTCAAAGCCGACAAGCCCTGCGAAACCGGAGATTCCCTGATAGGGATCGAAGTCGCCCAGTCAGACAATCCGGCGATCGTTGTAAAGTGCGACCACCGAGTCACGACTGAGAATAATCAGCGTGAAGACGCCAAGTATGGTCCCCAATGGCATGAAAAGACATATCATGCACGCCACGACAAAACTGAACATCCGGTTCTGACGCTTTGAAATGAAGCGGCCGGAGAGAAAGGTGGCAATGGCAACCGCCCAACCGATCGTGATGAAAAAGCAAGCTATGATGACAATAAACCATCCAAACTCCGGGGGAAAAGCTTCAGCTCCTTTTGTAACTGGAGGATTGAAAACGAGGAAAAGTCCGAAAGTTAAATGAATCACCGGGATGCATGAAGCCAGGGCCAAAATACCAGCCACCACATAATGGAAAATCGCGAGCATGTTTAAGTGCTCCTGATCACGAAACTGTTGGTATTCGGCCATCGAATTCATACTCAACTGCTTGCTGGTGTGGGTGCAAAGCCTGGAAAAGCTAATCGTCTGCATGGCGAATGACAACCCAGAATCCAGTCGACTTCGGCACCCACTGGGTGGATTGGATGGGAAAGATTTTCTATTTCGTTTGATCCCAGCTTGTTGCCGAAGGCGATTTCAGGCATAGGATATCAACCTAGCGCGGCATCCACTCCCCCCGATCATGCCTACTCCTACAGATTTTCTACGAAATGGCTAACCCAGCTCCAACCTTCTCATCGAGAGCAGGTTCGGTTCACGAATGGGTTTCCAGAACATGTAACTTGCAACCAGATGATGCGATCGCACTCCAGTTTGGAGGGCTGCATCTCTCCTATGCTGAATTAGAGGTAAGAACCAACCAGCTTGCAGGCTATTTGGCGAAAGCTGGAATTGGGTGTGGCCAAATCATCGCATTAGGTCTTGGGCGCTCACCGAACATGCTGATCGCGCTCCTCGCGGTATTAAAAACTGGAGCCAGCTACTTGCCGATCGATCCGTCCTTTCCCCCACTCCGGATTTCCCACATGCTGGAAGATTCCGGAGCTCAATGGGTGATCACCGAACGGGCAAGTGAAGATGCATTCCCAACCGACTCGATCCAACAGATCCGCTTGGATGACGATTCAGAGGTGATCTCTGCATTTCCCGCTACGTTCACGGGGCATCGATCTAATCAAACAGATTGCGCTTATCTGATCTACACCTCCGGTTCAACAGGCCTGCCCAAGGGCGTTCGTATTTCCCACGCAGCGTGCATCAATCTCTTGCAATCGATGTCCCGCTTGCCGGGTTTCACCAAAAATGACCGCTTAGTCGCGGTCACCACCCTATCGTTCGATATTGCCTTTCTCGAACTGATCCTGCCCTTGGTCAATGGCGGACGAATCATTCTATCGGATCGCGCAACTGCCAGCAATGGCCTAGCTCTGAAGCAGTTACTAATCGATTCTAAAGCCAACGTGATGCAGGCCACGCCCGCGACCTGGCGACTATTGGTCGAAGCCGGTTGGACAGGCCATGCTGATTTCAAAATCCTCTGTGGCGGAGAATCATTATCACCCGCGCTCGCCACCGAATTACTTCCTCGATGTGGTGAACTCTGGAATCTTTACGGACCAACCGAAGCGACGATTTGGTCCACGGTCGATCAAGTCCGCGATTCAGATATATCGATTGGTCGGCCAATTGATCATACAACAATCTATCTGTTAGATGACCATGACCGCCCGGTTACTGGTGGAGAAATTGGCGAATTATGCATCGGAGGAGCAGGACTGGCGATCGACTATTATCAACAGCCAAAACTCACTGCGGAAAAGTTCTTCCAGCTGCGATTAGCAGACGGGAGTTACGAAAAAGTTTATCGCACCGGTGATCTGGCTCGCTGGCGTGAAGATGGAAAAATCGATTGCCTCGGGCGAATCGATCAGCAGGTCAAGCTGCGTGGATTTCGCATTGAACTCGGAGAAATCGAGTCCGCCATGCGGATGATTGATGGCATCACGGAGTCCGTTGCCATTTTGCATGAATCTCCTGATGGCGAAAAAAACATTGCCGCTTTTTTCACAGGTGACCATTCGCCCGTTTCGGAAAAAATCCGCGAAGAACTATCAGCCTCCCTGCCCACTTACATGCTTCCCTCCAGTTTCACAAAACTGGACCGAATGCCGCTGACGCCGAACGGTAAAATTAATCGGAAGGCCATGCCTGAGCCAGGTCAATGGGACTTCAAAACATTCCCAGTGTTGTCACAGGAGTCACAGGATCCGATCACCCAAAAGGTCGCCGCTATTTTCGGCGAAGTTCTAGGCAATCACTCCATAGATCCACGTCAGAATTTCTTCCATTTGGGAGGCCACTCATTGACCGCGATGCGGGCGATTAATCGGATCAATCAAGCATTGGGAATCCATCTAACAACAGATGCATTGTTTAGAAATCCAAGTGTCGAGCAAATGATCCGCGCGATCGCGGATCAATCACCATCCCATGCCGCATCACTGATTCACCAGCCAGGCACTCGTCTGACGCTTTCGAGAGCCCAGCAAGGGCTATTGATGTTGGAAAAATCACATCCAAATGAAACCGACTACAATCTAACTGAGGGAAGACGCATTCACGGGTTGCTCGATCTAAAAAAGCTTGAAAGCGCCATAGCTCGCATCATTGACCGACACGATATTCTGCGGCTGATCATTCCCGAGCAAGGACCCGCACTTCAACAAAAGCCATTTTGTTTGGAGTTTCATGATTTGAGCCTGGAACAAGAGGACGCCCAATCCTTCGAACTCAGACGAATTGCCAAAGAAACGGCAGCCTTTGTATTCGATCTGGAAAACGGCCCATTGTTCAGAGCTATCATTTTCAAGATGGGCGAGCTTGATCATGCGTTATTGGTCAGCTTTCATCACATCATCTCCGATCAATGGTCGATAGATGTATTCATGCAAGAACTTGATTTTTACTATCAACATGGAAATCAAGACCCGCAGCCGATGGCAATTCAGTTCAATGATTTTGCAATCTGGGATAACCAACGTGATCATCATGCAGCTCGGGAATACTGGCGACAAGAACTCAGCGATGCTCCGCCATTTTGTGAGTTACCGCTCGACCACTTACCCACCAACGGACGAAGGCGGTCTGAATCCATGGTTGAGCTCCAGCTCCCGAGACATCTGCTCGTGGAGCTCGGAAACTTTTGCCAACGCGAATCCATCACCCGATTCACCACCCTTCTTAGCGCGTTTGCTGCGCTGCTCGCTCGATGGACTGGTAAAGATGACATCGTCATCGGCACACCTACCGCCAACCGAACTCTAACTGAATTCGAGCCATTGATCGGCTACTTTGCGAACATGATACCAGTTCGCATCCAAACATCGGGTGATGAAAATTTCAGCGATCTAACCAAACTCACGTCGACCAAGGTCGCCGCAGCGATCCAGCATCAAAGTATTTCCTTTCCGGAATTGGTTCAATGCATCAACCCGCCTCGAAAAGCGGATCGTCACCCAATTTTCCAAGTCGCGTTCGTCCTCCATCAAGAAACAACTAACCCAAAAATCGGCGACTTAAGCATTGAGCCATTCTATCCACAACCTTCCGGAGTTAAATTCGACCTCACACTTCGCCTCATCGATTCCACCGACAGCATCACCGCGTATCTCGACTATGATCCTGGTCGATTCACCAAATCCACCATTCAACGGCTTGGCGAGCAATTCACGGCTTTGCTTTCAGATTTACTAGTCGAGTCAAGTAAACCCGGAAAAGACGTTCGGATAGGAATTCCACCTGCAGAATTTCCGCCATGTCTCATTCCTTATCCAAGGCAGGAATCTCTCTCGACTCTCTTCTTGGAAGTCGCGAATGCCCATCCTAACAGCCCGGCGATTTTGCATGAGGGAAATACCTGGACTTACCGCGAACTACTAGATGCATCGTGGAAAATCGCCTCAGACCTCAGGGAACACGGCGCCAAACAGGGCGATTTCATCGCTATCACTGGCGGCTCATCGTTCCAGTGGATCGCGTCCATGATCGGAATTCTCCACACCGGCGCCGCATACGTTCCTATCGATCCATCGCTCCCGGTGAACCGCAAGCAGTTCATACTGGAGCATGCCGATATCCGAATCATATTGCATGCTGGATCTACTGAATCCGAATCATTTTCGCCGGATCGAATCAACATCGATTCCGAGAGCGTGATCCGCAGAGAAAGCGCCGTAGAATTTCCTGTCCACGCCGATGGCGAATCCCCCGCCTACCTCCTTTATACCAGTGGCACCACGGGTTCGCCCAAAGGTGTCGTCATCCCCCAACGAGCTGTCACACGCCTGGTTCGGCAACAACAATATGTCGAAATTTCGAAAACGGACGTCTTTCTTCAAACCGCTTCGTTATCATTCGATGCGGCAACATTCGAGATTTGGGGAGCGCTACTGAATGGAGCAAAACTTGTTCTATCACCTCCTTCTAGCAATCTGGACACACTAGCGCAGTCCATCCATTCAGAACAAATCTCCATCCTGTGGCTTACGGCCGGGCTTTTCCAGTTGATGATCGAACATCATCCAGAAAAACTCATCAATGTCCGCTACCTCATTTCAGGCGGCGATATCATGTCTCCACGACATGCCCGCCTGGCAATCAAAACGTTGCCGCATACCAAGTTAATCAACGGATACGGACCAACGGAAAACACCACGTTTTCCACCAGCCATCATGTCACCGAATCGGATCTTACTCGACCGACGATTCCCATCGGCAAGCCCATTGCGAATACCACCGGATACATCCTTGATCAGGAATTGCGACCTGTCGCGATTGGCATGCCAGGTGAGCTCTATCTAGCAGGCGATGGACTTGCAATCGGGTATCACAAAAACCCGGAGCTCACCCTTAGTTCCTTCATTCAATATCCGGATTTAGGTCGAATCTATCGAACCGGCGACCGGTGCCGATATCTTATGGACGGGTCTATCCTATTGATTGGTCGAATCGACTCACAGATCAAAATTCGCGGCTACCGCGTCGAACTAGCAGAACTCGAAGAAGCCCTTTTATCCCATTCACAAATTGCCTCAGCAAAAGCAGAAGCTCGTGGAGATGAAGTCACGAGCAGGCAATTGTATGCTTGGGTGATTCCCGTAGATGGTTCGAAACTGACACCCAAGGAAGTCATTTCATTTCTTTCCAGCAAGATTCCGAGCTACATGATTCCGGCGGGTATTGGAATACTGAAAGCATTTCCATTAGATAAGAACGGCAAAACAAATGTCAGCAGCCTGCCGTTGCCTGCGACTGTGGAAAATGCGAAAATCTCCCCGGTCGCAACTCGCACCGAGAAGACACTGAAACAAATCTGGAGTGATCTACTAGGCACACACGATATTGGCCGTGAATCCAATTGGTTCCAACTGGGAGGACATTCGTTGCTTGCTCTGCAACTGTTTTCCAGAATCCACCAAGAATTGAAAATTCTGGCACCCCTCTCCCTTTTGTTGGATGCACCTACCCTGGCAGATCTGGCCGCCCTGCTCGAGCGCTACGAAGATCATGCAAGTCCAGGTGTCCTCGTTGCATTATCTGATGGTGGCGATCAGCCTCCGTTATTCTGCATCCATGGCGGCGATGGCGGGATTTTATTTTATCGCAATCTAACAGCATCATTACCGGATGATCTTCCTATGTTTGCGATCGAATCACACGATCTCAGCAGCCCCGAACACACGCACCTTACGAGCATCCAAGACATAGCAGGTTCCTACATCCAAGAAATCCAGGCTCAGCAGCCTGCTGGCCCTTACCGACTTGCTGGCTACTCCTTTGGCGGGGTTGTTGCTCACGAGATCGCCTGCCAATTGACCTCAGCAGGCCACAAAGTCGACTTCCTTGGCCTATTTGACACCTATAACTTATCGGAGCCCTATCGTTATTACTCACCGCTTGAGCGATTGAAGGTTTTCTGGTCTCAACATCAAAATCTCACAATCCCGGCGCGTTTAGCAAAGCTTATCCGACGCATGGTAGATGGTATCGAAACTCATTGGCATGTGAAATCAGGTCAACGCAAAGTGCGGGGCATACACACCACTGAGCCGCACAGTGAGCAACGCCGCATTCAAGTTCGAGAAGAAAACCTTCGCGCCATGCAATCTCATCATCCTCGACTTTTCCAAGGTCGCATCGTGCTCTTTCGCGCTACTACTTCCAGCGACAAGATCGCATGGCCAGAAGATTACGGGTGGACGAATTATGCGGCAGAAGGAGTCGAGGTTGTTCGTGTCGTCGGCAGGCATCTAACAATCTTTGATCCGGAAAACGCAGATTCACTGGGCACCGAACTTGCTGCACGTATTCCTCGCAGTCCGACACTTCTCGATTAATGGCCTCACCCGTCATCCAAGTATTCCTGATCACTCCAGGTATGATTCCAATGGATCAAGCCAGAGCTGTGCTTTCATCCGATGAAATGGAACGCGCTGACGGATTTATTTTTAAAAAACATGCTGAGCCATGGATTTCCTACCGTGCTGCCATGCGTATGATCCTGGGAGGAATGTTAGATCAATCTCCGGAAAGCATCGCGATTATTACCGGAGCGATGGGTAAGCCCATGTTGGAAAAGCCTGAAAACAACTTCTATTTCAATCTTTCTCACTGCGATCATTTAGCGATCTTTGCAGTCTCCACAGATCGCGAAATTGGGGTCGACTTAGAACCCGGCATCCGGGGTCGAGAGCTTTTGGAATGCGTCGATTTTTTCTGTCACCCGGAGGAAATCGCCACACTATCATCTCAGAAAAACCTCCGCTGCCAGCAATTACTCGAAATCTGGACAGCGAAAGAAGCAGTGCTGAAAGCAATGGGTGTTGGTCTTTTCCAAGCACCAGAGAGTTTGAAAATTAGGTTTTCGGGAACCCATGCAAATGCCCATTGCGACGCATTGCTACCCGGCTTATCGAGTCAGTGCATTCGGCGTATTGAACATCCCGATCTAGCAGATTATACTGCCATGATTTCTTCAGCAAATGTCGCCAAACTGGAGATACAACATTTCACTCCGTGATCAGCGTAATCCTTCCTGCGTGATAATCTCTTCACTCACGGAAGTTTCTTCGGGCGCCTCTTCCGTGATACGTTTCTTCTGCCAGCTACCTTGAAGGAACCAGGCCAGAGTAACGGCAGTCGATAGAAAATTGGCAATCGGATAGGTCCACCAAATTCCACGAGGTCCCATCCCGGTGTGTCGGGATAAAATATAAGCCAACGGAAATTGGAATACCCACATGGAAACAATCGCGAGCATCATGCTCATAAAGGTATTTCCAGATCCACGGAACGCCCCAATCAATGCCTGCTGGGCACCAATCAGACCGAAGAAAAGCGCCATGGTTTTCAAAAAGATCACTGCCCCAGAAACCACGGCCTCATCCGATGGAACAAAGAAGCGGATTAACGGTTGGGCGAAACAGAAACAGAGTATGCCCACCACGGTCAGAGCGGCGAACGCGACCAGTGCGCTAAGTCTGGCAATTGAGTTCGCACGCGGCAAATTCCCCGCTCCAATGTTTTGGCCGACCAGTGTAGCGGTGGCCATCGATAAACCCAGCGCCGGGATGATGACAAAGCTCAAAATCCGCGAGCCAATCCCAAAGATCGCAACGGTAAGTGTTCCAAACCCTGCAACCAGAAAGATCATCATCGACATGCCTAAAGCGCGTGTCGATTGTTCGATCGATGCGGGCAGGCCCAGTTTGAGGATTCGCTTCATCATGCCAAAATCCGGCCGGAATCCGGCGAGGCGAAAATGAATGCCATAGCGCCCGCTGAACAAGACACAGAAGCCGGTCAACATGGCAATCGACTGGGTTCCAATGGTCGCATAAGCAGCCCCGGAAACTCCCGAGCCCGGTATCGGTCCCCAACCGAAGATGAAAAGCGGATCTAACAAAAGATTGAGCAACACCGTGCCCGATACGATATAAAGTGGAACCCTCACCTCTCCCAGACCCCGCATGATCGATTGATACATGAAGTAACCAAACAGGAAGATCAACCCAGAGAAAGAGACTCGGAGATACGTGGTCGCATCACCCAAAATGACTTTTTCCACTCCAATCAAACGCAATAAGGCACCCGATGAGAGAAAGCCCAGCAACGAGAGGCAAGCTGCGGCAAAAAACACGATCATCAGCGTTTGCGAAGTGACGTGATTCACCATTTTCGAATTTTTCGCTCCCGTGTATTGAGCAACGAGAGTCGAGCCGGCCACCGTAAAGCCTCCGCCAAGTGCAATCATCAGGAAAATCAGCGGGAAACTCACTGAGACTGCTGCAACCGCGTTTCCACCCAGACGTCCCACCCAAAAAGTATCGGTGAGCTGATACATGGACTGCAAAACGTTGGCAAAAACGATTGGCAACGAAAGGGAAACAAGCGACTTGAGGATCGGTCCCTCAGTCAGTGAAGATCGGGTGGCAGGCATGCGACGGCCTTACCATCCACCATTATTTCCAAATGCCCAACCGAAACCCTGAGCAGATTGTAAAGACGAGACCTTACTGGCGCTGTCCTTCTGACCAACTCTGGCGATCGATCTCCTTTCCATTCTCATCGTATTTGACAGCAGGTCCGTCCAACTGGCCATCCTTGTAACTGAGCGTGTAATAGAGTTTGCCACTCGGGTAAAATCCCTCCGCCTTGCCGGTGATGAGATTTTTCTCGTAATGGCAGCGCGTTTTCACGGTTCCATCGGGAAAAAGGTATTCTTCCACCCACTCGCCACTGCCTCGGTTCAGCAACGTTCTACCCTTCATTTCGTATTTTCCCACAGGAGGTTCCTGAATGACCACTGGAACCTCTGGGCCCTCACTTAACCCGTAAACCCGTCCGACTTCCTTCCCTTCATCGTAGAAAGTGGTGAGATTTTCCATCGGCATTACTCCGATGGTTTTACCCGTTACTTTCGATCGAAGTTTGGAAAAATCATTGGCTTGGGCTTCGACCGCTTCGACCACTTTTGCTTGATTCTTAGGATCCACCTCAAATCCGAAATAGTCGTAGTAGTAAGTAACGGTCGGTTCTTCCTCCTCGTCATCGTCATTGTCCAGCCTGCGGTCTTTTTCCTCCAAGCTGCGGACGAAATCCGGTTCACCATATTTTGCGATAATCGCCTCGAGTGGAGGAGTTTTCCGGCAAGGAGGCACGGAGGTCGACATCGTCATGAAGTATCCCCCTCGATAGTGACTTGTTCGCCTTTTTGAGAAAAACAGCGCATCGATCCGGTCAGCAGCATCTCTCGGATCGAACAAGTCTTCATCAAGCAGGATTGAGCCACCGCGGCTCCCAAGTTCTGTCATTTGATCTGCAGGTGGCAATGGTTTCAAATTCAACGCCTTTTCGATATCATCATAATCCCAGGACTTCTTTTCCTGATCGCTGGATTTGGCGAAACCCAACACACCCCGGAGTTCTCCTGCGGCTTCTCCATGGGTGCGGGAAAACCATAAGATGTATTCCTTTCCGGGTTCGAAATAGGAGCCGTCAAGGGTCTGCAGGATGCGTAACCGATCTTTCTCCCCCGCTGCGTCGTAGGAGCTATAAAGTTTATCTCCATCTAACCAATTTTTGAATGATTCCCGGGGATCTCCTTCGGATTGAATCAAATACCACTGGCCCCAATTGGCAGGCGCATTGAAATACCAAACAAAATCCGAACCCTTTTCGATTTTGGGGCACGTGAAACGAAAGCCATCAAAATAGTCATCACCCAGTTTGATCGGTTGATCACCTAACTGAATCTTGAACGAATGCGGTTCTTTCGCATCGCCGATCTCCATTCTTTCGAAATCAGCAGCGACAGGCTGCATCTGATTTTTGAGCATCTCCAGAGTGATTTGCGCCCCGCTCATGGGAAGGATGCTCAAAAAGAGAGTCATCATCAGACTGGAAATCAGAAGTTTCATACAATAAATAGAACCGTTTGACAACGCGCTGGCTAGTCAAATTTTGCTCAGTTCCTATCGAGCAAAAAAGATATGCACAATCTCTGGCAAAAGGTGCGTTGACCCCATTTTGGTTAGAATGCATTCTGCAACCGTTCAATTATGAACGTGATCGCTCTCACCATTCTCATCAGCTCCTGCCTGGCAGGAGTTTTCATTGTCTGCTTCGCCTTGGAAATCAGGCGCTCGAAGGATTCGTCCCCGGAGCGCGATTCCTTGCTGCCGTTAGATGATCCTTCTCCAGAACCAAGAAAATGACGACCAACACTCGGACCATAACCTACGACGACGCCAGCGTCCGCCGATTCATGATCGCCTCCATCGCGTGGGGCCTCATCGGCATGCTGGTGGGCCTGATCTGCGCCACCCAGCTCTCCTGGTGGCAAATGAACGGCAAATTCCTCGAAACGCTCACCTTTGGCTTATTCAAAGGGGATGGAGTGGCATATCTAACATTTGGTCGTTTGCGGCCGCTGCATACCAATGCGGTGATCTTTGCCTTTGTCGGCAACATGATGTTCGCCGGGATTTATTATTCGACCCAGCGGCTGTGCAAATGCCGGACTGCGTCTGATATCTTGTCAATAATCCACTTCTGGGGTTGGCAGCTGATCATCCTCTCGGCTGCTATCACGCTTCCCGCAGGTTTCACCCGTGGCAAGGAGTACGCCGAGCTGATCTGGCCGATCAATGTTGCTGTCGCGGTGATCTGGTTGGTTTTTGCCGTCAACTTCTTCTGGACCTTGGCCAAACGCAATGAGCCGAGCCTCTACGTGGCACTGTGGTTCTACATCGCCACCATTCTAACCGTGACGATGCTTTATGTCGTCAATCACCTTTCCCTCCCAACCTCACTGCTTCACTCCTACCCGATCTTCGGCGGACTTCAGGATGCTTTGGTTCAATGGTGGTATGGTCACAACGCCGTCGCGTTCTTCCTCACGACTCCGATTTTGGGGATCATGTATTACTTCCTGCCGAAAGCCGCGAACCGCCCGGTTTACAGCTACCGGCTTTCGATCATTCACTTCTGGTCGTTGGTCTTCATCTACATTTGGGCCGGCCCTCACCACTTGCTCAACACCGCGCTGCCACACTGGATGCAGATGCTCGGGATGCTTTTCTCACTCATGCTGTGGGCACCATCGTGGGGCGGCATGCTCAATGGTTTGTTCACCCTCCGCGGAGCTTGGGATAAACTTCGCACCGACCCGGTGCTGAAATTCTTCGCCGCAGGCGTCACGTTCTATGGCATGGCCACCTTTGAAGGGCCACTGCTTGCGATTCGTCCGGTGAATGCCCTGTCGCACTACACCGACTGGACCATTGGTCACGTTCACTCGGGTGCCTTGGGCTGGAACGGCTTCATGGCAGCAGGCATGTTTTACTGGCTCGCCCCTCGCCTTTGGAAAACCAAACTCTGGTCAAAAACCATGGCCGATTTCCACTTCTGGATCGGGCTCGTCGGCATCCTGATCTACGTCGGTTCCATGTGGGCCGCTGGTATCACGCAAGGCTTGATGCTTGGCACGCTGAATCCGGATGGCATCAGCATGAAGTATGAGTTTGTTGAAACGCTGAAGAAGATTCAGCCGGAATATATCTTCCGCAGCATTGGCGGTGGCTTCTTCCTGTTCGGCTTCATCTTGTGTGCAATCAACATCGTGATGACCGCCCGTTCCGGTAAGCCGGTGGACGACACGGTGGAAGTCAATGTTCCAGAAAAAACCTACGATCGCCTGGCTCTGAGCAAAGGCCTCACCAACGATCCGGTGCTTCACATCCTGATCTTCATTCTGCTCATTTGCCTGTGGTTCTTCCTGCCCCCACACGCGGACAAGGCGGCTCTTGGACTGGCGGTCATCATCGCGATCAAAGCCATCGTCGATTTCAAAAAGGATCCGAAAAAATGGGACGACTGGCACGAACGCCTGCTCCACAACTACCTACCGTTCACGGTTCTGGTCGGCATCGCTGCGGCCATCGGTGGTTCCGCTCAAATCATTCCTTCCCTGATCGTTAACACCGATAAAAACGTCGAAGGCCGCTTGCAGGAACTCTACACTCCACTGGAGCTCGCAGGTCGCGACATCTACGTCTCGGAAGGTTGCTACAACTGCCATTCGCAAATGATCCGCACCTTGAAGCCGGACGTGATGCGCTATGGTCGCGCCGGCCATTCCGACGACTACTCGCACTTGGGTGAATCAATCTACGACCACCCGTTCCAATGGGGCTCCAAGCGCACCGGTCCGGACTTGGCACGCGAAGGTGGCGATCTGGTCAAAGGCAGCGATCTGATGCGCAGCGGTAAACGCGATAACAAGTGGCACTGGTTCCACTTCAGAAATCCACGCTGGGCGAACGAAGACTCCAACATGCCCTCCTACGCCCACCTGTATGAGGCCAAGACCGACTTCAAGGCACTGCCATCGAAAATCAAAGCTCTCCGCAACCTCGGGGTTCCTTACCCATACCCAGCGATGACCAAGGATGACATCGACGAGAAAGCCCGTGAACAGGCCATGGAAATCGCCAAGTCATTGTTCGAGGGCGGAACTCCAGTTTCCTACGACGGCATGCCCAAGGCAACTTCGGCAGAACTCGTCAACACCTTCTCCGAACGTCAGATCATTGCCCTGATCGCCTACATTCAAAAGATCGGTGCTTATCATGAAGTCAATCATGACGGACCCGTTGAGCCGAAAACGCTCGATCCCGATTCTTACCGCAGAGCATCCACCCCAACGGATGCTGACTCCAAGAAAACCACTCAAATCGGAAACTAACGGCCATGTTTAAACGCATCCTTCACGAAGACTGGACCCACATCATTCCCTTCATCTCGTTCGGACTGACCTTCGCCGTGTTTGTCGTCGCCACCATCCGCGCGCTCCGCATCCGCCCGGGTGAACGCGAACGACTCGCCACCCTGCCCTTAGACGAAACCACCCGCAACTAACCACACATCGCCATGTCCGATACATCACCTGAAGACAAGCAAGTTCGCCGGGGAAATTACGCGCAGAGCAAAAACGAAATCGTTCTGCGCGAACATGAATACGACGGCATCCAGGAGTTCGACCAAAAACTGCCGAACTGGTGGTTGTTTACCCTCTACATCGCCATCGGTTGGACGGTCGTCCATTGGTGCATTTACTACTACACCAACAGTATTCAAACCGACCAACAACGGGTCCAGGCGGAGATCGTTTCCGTTGAGCAGCAAAAGGCGAAAGCCCTGGAGGAAACCCTCCGCACACTCAACGACGAAACCATGCTTACCAAATGGGTGCCGGATCCAGCCGTCATCGCTGCCGGTGAGACCACCTTCACCGCCAACTGCGTCGCCTGCCACGGTGCGGATCTTTCCGCTACCATGACGGTCGATGGCAAATCCTACCCGCTCCCCGGACTTTCGCTGGTGGACGGCCAATGGAAATACGGCTCCAAACCGATGGATCTGTTCAAGCTGATCAACGAAGGCACACCTGCGGACTCCGAAGGCCACAATGGTGCGCGGATGCAGGCTTGGGGACAGGTTTTCTCACCGAAAACCGTTGCAGAAGTCACCGCCTACGTCATTTCCCGTAATCCAAAGGACTTCGGCCTTTCAGAATAAACTCCCATGTCCGCTGACCTCCAGAAAAAGCCCATCCGGGATGCCGTTACTACGATCAATTCCGACGGCTCCCACTACAAGCTCTACCCAGCCGATGTGCATGGGCGCTGGGCGGTCATGCGGCGGATTTTTGGCTATGTTCTGATCGCCATCTACATCCTGCTTCCCTGGATTCCCCTCAATGGCAACCCCGCGGTGCTGTTGGATGTGGAAAATCGCCGGTTCCACTTTTTCGGGCTGACGCTTCTCCCCCAAGACCTTTGGGTGCTGTTCTTTGGAATCACGGGGCTGGGATTTGGCCTGTTCTTTATCACGGCACTGCTCGGCCGCATTTGGTGCGGCTGGGCGTGCCCTTACACCGTCTTTCTCGAGCACATTTTCCGCCGCATCGAACGCCTGATCGAGGGCGATGCGGTGCAACGCAAAAAGCTGGCTTCAGCACCATGGACTGCAAGCAAAGCCACCAAGCAAATCATCAAGCAAGGGCTGTATCTGATTGCCGCCACCACCCTTGCTCACATTTTTCTCTCCTACTTCATTCCACTGCCACGGCTCTATGAATTCATGCAACAAAGCCCGCTGGCCAATGCCACCGCCTTTGGCATCGTGATGTTTTTAACCGGCGCACTGTGGTTCTGCTTCGGCTGGTTCCGCGAGCAGTTCTGCATCATGATGTGCCCATATGGCCGCTTGCAAAGCGCTCTAACGGATGAAGACACGATCATCGTCGGCTACGATGAATTGCGTGGCGAACCTCGCGGCCCCAAAGGCAAAACCGAAGGTTCCTGCATCGATTGCATGCGCTGCGTCAAGGTCTGCCCTACGGGCATCGACATTCGTGAAGGGCTGCAGATGGAATGCATCGGCTGCACCTCCTGCATCGATGCCTGCGATGACATCATGCGCAAGATCAAGCAGCCAACCGGGTTAATCCGCTATGATTCACAACGCGGCTTTGCCCGCAAACCCCGCCGACTGCTGCGTCCACGCATCTTTGTCTACAGCCTGCTCGGTCTGTTTGGGCTGATTGCGTTCGGCGTTACCTTCAGCCTGAACGCGAGACCTTATACGGCGGATGTCTCCCGGATGCGCGGTCAGCCGTTTTATGTCGATGGCAGCTTGGTAAGAAACCATTTCCAAATCCGTCTGCACAACAAGCGTAACCAACCCGCGCATTTCTCCGTTAAGCTGTTGAATCCACCTGCTGGATTCAGCTTGAGCGGGACTTCCGGAGAAATCGATGTCGAGCCCGGAGGGGAAATCACCCGCACCGTCATCGTTCTCGTCACAGGGAAAAACTACACCGGCCCGACTCCACTGAGGTTCCAGATCCTCGGCGATCCCGGCAATGTCACCCTCACCCATCAATTCCAATTCCTCGGCCCCAATCCACAATCCATTCAAGAATCACCATGAGCACTACTGATATTCGTCCCGGTTTGTTAGCCCGTCATCCGTGGTTATTTGTCGTTGTCGCATTCTCAATCTTACTGGCCGCGTGGTCGTCTCTGATTGTGGTCGCGATCAAGAATTCACCACAGGTGATTGAGACCTCTCCCATCAGCGAACATCGCTGACTCAACGCTGCACCTCCTTCATCCATGAACTCCACCCTGTTCGGTTTCCTGATCGCCGGCCTCGCCACCAGCGTGCATTGCGCCGGAATGTGCGGCCCACTTGCGTGCGGGATTGGCAGTCGTGGAAAATCCGAAGGGGCACGGTTGATCGCGGCATCGCTCTATCACATTTGCCGGCTTTCATCCTACACCATCATCGGCACACTTTGCGGAGCATTGGGCCGTGAACCACTGTCCTGGTTTTTCAATTCGCCCGCCGTTTTACTCCCTTGGGCCTTGGTTGCAGCACTGCTGCTGATCGCCACGGGGCTGGATAAACGCATTCCGCGCCCCGCGTTTCTGGTGAAGTTCACGGCGCGGGTAAGGATCAAATCCCTTCATTTCCCACCTGCCGCCGGAGCAGCAGCGATGGGTTTGCTAACCCCCTTTCTGCCCTGCGGTCCGCTCTACGCGGTATTCATTGCTTTGATTGCTTCTGGTTCGGCGGCCCGTGGGGCGGAATCCGCCTTCGCGTTCGGTCTCGGCACGGTCCCTTTGCTCTGGTTGGCGCAAAGCCAGTTCCATCGGCTCCGCACCCGCTTGACCCCGGGGAATCTGGCCAAAGTGAAACGAGGTCTCGCCCTCGTTGCGGCGCTGGTGCTCGCTTGGCGATTGCACGGCACGCTGCCATTTGAGCCCACGAAAAGTCCGACCGCCTCCGACTCTGAACTTCCGTCTTGCTGCGAATGAACTCTGCGATCAGCGCCAGCGCCCCCCCGATGGAGGCAACGACCGCATCATGCCTTCACTGCGGGAGCCACTTCAGCCCCACGGCTGACCAAGCGGATTTCTGCTGCAAAGGATGTGAATGCGTTCACCAACTCATCCTCGATCAAGGACTGGATCGATTCTACGAATTGAAAGCCGGGCAAGTGCTGGCACCGGTAAAATCGCGACCCTTCGAATCGCCGGATTTTGCCTGGTTAAGTGAAAAAATCGCCGCAGCAGAAGCCACCCCTGAAGGCACCTCCGCGAGCCTCGACTACTCATTGGAAGGTCTCTCCTGCGTGGCCTGCGTCTGGCTGATCGAGCGATTGTTCACGGAACAACCCGGGGCCATCCGCGCAGTCGCACATCCAGCAAGATCGACCCTGCATCTCGAGTGGCAACCCGGTGCCTGCGACGTCACCGCCTTTGCCGAGCTTCTCGTTTCCTACGGTTATACTCCGGCTCCCAGCGACCGATCATCCGAGAATCGGGAAACCTCAGCACTCGCCGCACGCACGGGCCTCTGCGCTGCATTTGCCCTAAATGCGATGATCTTCACCCTGCCGTTCTACGCAGGCATGCCGATCAGTTTCGAATTGGCTCCGTTGTTCCGCTTGATTGCCTTTCTCTCCGCGACACTCGCCATGCTGACTGGTGGCGGCTGGTTCATTGCGCGGGCTTGGCGAGCCTTGCAGATGCGCACGCTCCACATCGATCTTCCGATCGCACTTGGACTGATCGCTGCCTACCTCGGCTCGATTGTCGGTTGGGCTCTGGATTTGGAAGGACTTCTATATTTCGACTTCGTCTGCACCTTTGTGTTCCTGATGCTCGGTGGCCGCTGGCTGCAGACTCTGGCAGTAGAAAAAAACCGCCGCCGGATCGCACGGACATCGCCGATCAGCGAAACCGTGATTTCCAACGGGGCACCACTACCCCTATCCGCCATCCAGCCGGAAACCCCGTTCGAGCTACAGACCGGTCGCGCCCTCCCAGTCGCCGCAACCCTTACCTCGGAGATTGCGGAAGTTTCATTGGAATGGATCCACGGCGAGCCGCATCCAGTAACGATGAAATCCGGCACCGTGTTACCCGCCGGAACGATTCTACTGAGTCGCTCCAGCGTCACCGTGGTCGCCCGTGAAACATGGGATCAATCCCTGCTTTCCCAACTCACCGCACCTTCCAACTCCGAAGCATCGTCACCGCTTCTGACGAAGGTGCTTCGGGCCTATCTAACAGCCGTCCTGATCATCGGCATGGCCGGTTTGGGGTTCTGGTGTCTGCGCGGACACGCCGCCACCGGCGTGCAGGTCATGATCTCGATTTTCGTCGTATCCTGCCCATGCGCCCTCGGGATCGCCATTCCGATGGCCGATGAACGGGCCACGAAATTTGCGGCACGCGCCGGGGCATTTGTTAGAAACTCTACATTCTGGTCGCGACTGCCCCGAGTCCGGAAAATCGTCTTCGATAAAACCGGAACACTCACTCTGGAACGTCCTGTCCTCACCAATCCAGAGGTTTTGCAGGGGCTGGATTCCGACGCAGCGCTCGCATTGACACGTCTTTGCTCCGGCACCTGCCATCCCGTTTCTCGCACACTCATCGAAGCACTTGGCTCACGCGGCCAAAAACTGCTCCAGACCGCGAAATCCGGTCCCGCTATCGCGGAAGAACCCGGATTGGGAGTTCATCTCGATGACCACGGCGACCTTTGGTCATTGGGTCGTCCGAACTGGAAAGCTCCCGGTGAACCAGGGACCACGGTTCTGGCGAAAAATGGCATCCTGATTGCCGCATTTCGATTTACCGACTCATTGCGACCAGACGCGACGAAGGTCATTCAAGAACTTCACCGGACGTTCCAGCTCTTCATCCTTTCCGGTGACCATGCGGATAAAGTCACCAAGCTGGCAGGTGAATTGGGCATCCACACTGAGAATGCACGGGGTGGCCTCACCTCCGCACAAAAGGCACAGGAAATGCAGCAAATCGACCATCGGGATACTCTCTATCTCGGCGATGGCGCTAATGACTCACTCGCATTCGATCGGGCTCTCGCAACCGGCACCCCCGTGGCAGATCGCAGCTTGTTAGAGAAAAAAGCCGACTTCTACACCCTCGGCAGTGGCCTCAACTGGCTGCCACAGCTGTTTCAAATTTCCCGCAATCGCAACCGGGGCATTCACCGGACTTTTGCGTTTACCCTAATCTACAATCTCATCGCCATCGCGATTTGTCTAACCGGCGGGATGAACCCCTTGCTCGCCGCCATCCTAATGCCCCTTAGTTCAATCATTTCCATCGCGCTCGTCACCACTGCCAAATAGCCATCCGACCTGAAAATTCATGAAATATCGATCCATCCTTGCGGGTTCCGCCAGGGTGCGGCACCTTGTGCCCAATCGAACCAATCATGACGGAAGCTTCCGAATTCACCCGGCGCATTTATGAACGACTCAAGTCCTCTGAGCGTTTTTTACGCTATCAGGACGCGTTTCGAGCTTCCACCGGATTGCCACTCCGCCTCGTTCCTGCTGATGTCGATTCCTGGTGTCTGGATGACAATATCGAGAACCGCAGCTCTTTCTGCGAACGCATCAACCTGTGCAATGACGCCTGCAAGGCCTGCCGCGAGGTGAATCGAAAATTGATGATCGAAGCCGAAGTCAACGGACCTTCGACCTGCCGTTGTTTTTCCGGCATGTCTGCCACTGCCGTTGCCGTGAAATTGGGTGCCGAGACCGTGGGTTTCCTGAAAACCGGCCAGATTTTCCAGCAAACGCCTACCGAGGAAATGTTCGAGCAAACCATCGGTGCCATCGGTCGAAAAAGTCTCACCGAAAGTGAAATCGAAGCGCTGAAGAACTCATACTTCCAAACCAAAGCCCTGGATCCACGGCGCTATGCCGGCATGATCGAGCTCATCGTCATTTTCGCAGACCAACTTTCCAAGGATGCTGACGAAGCTGCATTGGCCGAAGATTCGAAGGCACCGGAGGTCGTGAAAAAGGCACTGAAATACATACACTCCCATCTCGACCAACGTCTGACGCTGAATGACGTCGCCCCCGTAGCTGGCGCGAGTGGATCGCACTTTTGCCGGATTTTCAAAGAAGCCACCGGACTGACATTCACCGATTACGTCAATCACTCGCGCATCCAATGGGCACAGCGGGAACTTCTGGCACCACGGGCACGGGTCTCGGAAATTGCCTTTTTGGTTGGCTACCAATCGCTGTCCCAGTTCAACCGCTCATTTGCCCGCATCACCGGACTGAGTCCGAGTGAATTCCGCCGCCAACGCAGCGTCGCGGCTTAAACTCACGACGGATCGGCGTTTCCGCTGGTGATTCATGGCGAGAGCTAGGGCGTTGAGCTCAACCGACATGCGCAGCAACCGGATCGTTTGCCGACAATCTTGCAGATTCCCTCACCCCGCCGATTGACTTTTTCCCAAGCTCCCTGCATACCCCGGTTATGTCGTCCGCGTTGCCTCCAAAGCCGAGGGTCATCGGCCCTAAGGCCCGTATTTGTATCGTCGCATCCAAATACAATGAGAAGTTCACCGATGCCTTGGTGGAAAACACCATCGAGGAGCTAGCTGAACTGGCCCCAAATGCCCGTGTTGATCTGATCCGTGTTCCTGGTGCCTTTGAAGTCCCAGTCACTGTGGCCACGGTCATTGAGCGGGAGGCTCCTGCCTGCGTCATCGCACTCGGCCTCATCATCCGTGGTTCCACCGACCATGCTGACTTGGTGGGCAAGTCCGTAACCTATGCATTGCAACAACTTGCAACACGCTACAAACGGCCGGTCATTCATGAAGTCCTGCTTGTGGAGGACGAAAAACAAGCCTATGCCCGGTGCATTGGATCCCAGTTGAACCGCGGTCGCGAGGCCGCCAGAGCCGCTGTGTCCATGATCGACATTTTCCAAGAGCTCGACCGCACCATGCCCGGCAACACCATTCCCACCCGATCCAAAAACCGCAATGCCTAGCCGCCGCCAAATCCGCGAGGCGGTCATTCAGTTCCTGTATTGCGCTGATCTCGAAGGGGGAGCCGACCCCGCCGCGCTCCGCGAACCATTCTGGAATTTTGTTACCGAATCGGACCGGAAAGCTCTTCAGCTCGCCACCTTTCGCACCGTTCACCATTTAGCCCACGGGCGTGATGGTCGCTTGGTCGAATTTATTGATCGCTCCACCAATGCCTGCGCGTCTCTATCCGCATGGCCACAAGCGGAGCACCTGAAAATCGATCTGGAACGACTCGCCATGCTCGAGTCGAACTGGAGCACCGCATTGGCCCGACTGGAGCGTCTCCCGAAGGACGACGATGATGCCGCTGTCGCCGACAGTTTCAGCGAAGCCTTGGCCGCATTTTTCAAAACGGATCGGGAAGTCGCCGCCACCCGTCAGCGCTTCCTGCACGGCATGGAGGATTTCCCTTCCTTGCGTGGTTCCCTTGAAGCCGTGGCTGCTTCCATCCGCCGCTTGCAAAGAATCTCTGATCGTCTCCGCATGGTCGAGGAGCCTGAAAAATTTCCAGAGCAAACGGATTTGGCAAAACTCCGTGACTCCAAAGCCGAAATCTCAGCCCTGCGGGAACGCGCGGATCAAACGGTGGATGCGGTCCTTTCCCTAAAGGAAAAAATCGATGCGAGCCTGGCTGGTGTGGTGGACAATTTCGCGCCAGAACGCATCAATCCCGTGGACCGCGCGATTCTGCGACTTGGAACCTACGAGATCCAACATACCGACATTCCTAAAAAAGCGGTGATCAATGAGGCCATCGAGCTCGCTAAGCGCTTTGGCACCACCGACTCCGGTCGGTTCGTAAACGGGGTTTTGGATAAGGTCGCCAAGCAATTGTCCGAGAATTAGAAACTTGTTCGATTTTTCTCATTGGAGGGAGTTGATCCGTTGCTATTAACTTTGCGGGTCAATCACTGATCCATGCGTTATCCGACTCGTTTTCAGCAAAAAACCCTTTGGAACGCCGCAACGGGCTTATCCATTCTCGTTCTCGGCGCCCTCGCAGTTGGATTCATCTGGCTGGTCGGCATGATTTTCGGCTTTCTCCAGCCGGTGCTGGTTCCCCTGATCGTGGCGGGTATCATCGCTTACCTGCTGGACCCGATCGTGGGGTGGATTGAAAAACGTGGCATCAGCCGCCTTTGGGCAGTTGTGATCTTGTTTTCCTGTATCCTGGTAGCGGTCGCCATCCTCGTCGCAGCGGTTTTACCGGGTATTCAAAATGCCAGGATGAGTTTGCAGGAGTTCATGTCGAAACCTGCCGCCAGCTCGACAGAGACCGTCATTTCCACCCCATCTGCAAATTCTGAAACCGGCTCCGAACAGGACCAGATGGAGGAAAAAACCAAAGAGGATGAAAAAAATCTAGTCCCGGCTCTCGCTCGCTCACTTCACAAACTCCGCATCGAACACGCAGGTGGTCCCATCGGCTGGGCTTTGACCGAGACCACTGAATCGGGGGAACCCATCAGTTATGCGAACGGCGTCGTCCCAGAGCCTGAATCCTTGGATTTCTTCTACCGCACCCGAGCAGGCAGGGCGATGAACAAAAACATGGGGAATATCCTCAAGACCGGCAAAACCTGGTTAACCGCCGGATCTACCAAAATCCTGGGCTTCCTCGGTCTCGTGCTCGGCATGATCATGGTGCCGGTGTATCTGTTTTTCTTTTTGAAGGATTCGGCAGGAATTCGCAGCCAATGGCAGAATTATGTCCCTCTCAAGGCATCCCGATTCAAGACAGAGCTGATCTCGACCCTGCAGGAGATCAACCGATACCTGATTTCTTTCTTCCGCGGGCAAGTCGTGGTCGCCGCAATCGACGGGGTCTTGGTCGGCATCTCACTTGAGATCTACGATCTCCCCTACGGCTTCCTCATCGGCATCTTCATGGCGATTCTGGGGGTAATTCCCTACATTGGAAACATCCTCTGCCTGATTCCAGCCTGCATCATCGCCTACTTGCACGCGCAAAATGGTGGCCCTTTCGGCCTAAGTCCCTGGGCTTATACCGCCGGCACAGTGGTCATTTTCGTCGTGGTCCAACAAATCAACTCACTGGTAACGGCTCCGAAAATTGTTGGAGATTCGGTAGGGCTTCATCCACTGACCGTGATTTTCTCGATGCTGTTCTGGTCGCTGATCCTGGGCGGATTTGTCGGGGCCTTGCTGGCCGTTCCATTTACAGCTGCGGTGAAAGTTCTATTCCGCCGATTCATCTGGGAGCGCCAGCTTCGGGAAGAAGGCACGGACGACGATCTGGACTTCGCCTGAACCAGAGCTTGTATCCATTAGGTGGGTCCAATTGGGCCCAATGGGTAATGAGCACGCGTCAGAACACCAGCGATCGAGCTATCCTCGTTTGGTCAAACCGTGGCTGTGCCCTCCGCCTCTCAGGCCAGAGTTCTCCCCCCGGATTACCCTGACCCCAAGCGAGACGAAGGGCTGCGTGATGCTAGAATCAAACTATTTTTCAATCAAGGTTTTAGTTCGCGGAATGATCAAACAGTCCGCTGCTGAACAACCTCGATTGATGGTTTAGGATGATCTTTCACGAATTGCGCTCAACGCATTATCGATGCTGATCGAGAGTTCAGCACTGGCGCTCTTTTTCGCCTCTTCAAGATAAGGCAAGCTCTTCTTGGAACCGACTTTGGCCAGCAAGCGCACAGCCGAAGCTCGGTTGAGCCCGCTGGTATTACTGAATTCGTGGAGCAGCTGATCTTCAATCGCCGCCCCAAACTTGCCGTAATCCAACTCCCACTTCATCGGGTCATTGAACCACAACATCGTGATCTGAGGCATCGACTCCACCGATCCCAACTGAGCGAGCAAAGCGACCATCTCCGTTGGCACAGGCTGTGAGACCTTGACCATGTCTTGCAATGTGGAGTTCACCACCTTGGCAGTTTGATCCGAATCCTCGGACCAAACCATCAGCGCGCGGCAAATGGTCCCCTTGAACTGAACCTTGGGATCTGCCAGCAGCTCTAACAATTTCCGTGAAATATCCGTCCGGTAAATCTTGGGTTCTACATCTGCCAATCGCTCAACGGCGCGTTCAACTCGCTTCATTTGAATGCTGTCGAGTTCACGCTTGTTGAGATCATAAAATGCAGGATCTGAAGACTCGATGAGTTTGTCCAACGAACCACCGCTGAAAACGGCGTCATTGAACTCGACTTCAATGACATCAATCTGGTCATACACGTTTTTGACCTTGCCAATGGTTTTCGTAATATCCGCAATTTGATCAATCGATTGATCCAGCCCGGTCAAAATCATCAGGTAACTATCATGATCTCGCGGGTAACAATGAGATGAATCGTCAGCATGTGCGGCCTGCACCAAGAAGTCCTTCACCTTCAATTTGTTAAACTCTGTGAGGTTTCGAAGCCAAATTCCGTATGCGTGCTTGCCCTCACCAACCTTATCCAAACGCTCCTGTTCTTTAACCAGTGGCGCCAAACCTATCGTTTCCTTTAGTTTCTCAAAGGCTTCTACCTCGGGATCAACCACTGGAATCAGCGGCTTGGCAGCCACCTTTTCAGCATTTGGATCAAATTGCTTCGTTCCTTCCTTGAAAAAAAACGGCACCGTCATAACCCCTGCTCCAATCAAGCAGCCAACGATCAATCCCTTCATGCGTGCCTTCGGGTTGGCATAAACCAGGAAAACAACACCCAAAAGCACTGCAAACGAAGCAATTACCAATCGCGTCGCAGTCGGTACCCCATTGAGCACTTCCCCGACTCCCGTGGAAAACATCAACAGCATTGCCGTGATAAGCATAATTCCCACCCCCACAAATCCTGCGAGAATGCGTTGCGGCGACACGGGAAAGATCACCGCTGGGTCCGGCTCCTTTCCATAGTGCGCAGGCTTCAGTGGAGGAGTTTGCACTGGATGTTGAGGGCGCCCCTTCCCCTCCAATGGGGAAACCGGTGAACTCGATGCGGCCGATGAAGCCATCGGAACTCTCGATACTTTTTTGTCAAAAGGACTAGGCCGTTCACCAGGATAAAACCGTTTGGAACGCACAATGACTTCATCGCTAATTTTGAAACGATGCTCGCAGCTCCCGCACTCAACAGTCCGGTTATTCAGGTCAGCACTGACGTTGAAGCGTTGTGAACATGAGGGACACCGGATTTTGAGCGAGGGTTTCTCTTCGTTTTCAGAAGCCATGATTGGTGGAGAGCATCCATGACTCCCCGCGAAATGCAATCTCAACCATGGCAGACCTTTCATTGAGGCAACACCGAGACGTAGGATAAACGTGTTTTAATTAAGAAACATTAAAAATTGACCTTTATTGAAAATCAGGTTTGATCGTAATGGAAGTTGAAAGCAAACCTCGTCCGCGATGCAGTTCCACCACCGCCTCACAAAACTGATTTCCCCGATCCCATCGGCTAAAAAATCCGCTCTGAATGCTCAATTCTTAAGCATGGTTAAATATTCCAATGCTTCGAAAGTGATCCCCGGAATTCTGGCGGAGTTCTTTATCGCGAATCAGATCGATCTGCTATATTGATTTTTCGTTTTAATTATTGATTCAATTATTGACCTCCGCAAGCAATCCGATTTCATAGCCCTAATTCCCGATCCGCCATGTTTGCCATGAAGTTATCCCCACTGCCGATTGCACCTTCGGATGCATCGCCAAAGATCGCACCTGCGGAAAACAATCAGCAAATGCATGGTTTCGTCGATGAGGATGCCATTTTAGAGCTGATTGATCCAACACGGGCACAGCGCCCCTCACCTTCCGTTCAGGACCTCATTCTGACTGCCGATGAAGACGATTTTGCAGGTTGGATGAGAACGCCCAAAACTGAGCCCCGCCAGCTCGTAGCAGTAGCCCCTCCATCACCCCAACCGCCAGTCAGCAAAAGCAGTGCCACGGCCATTTCCCTGAATCTTGAGAAGCAAAGACCTGCCGCGCCCAAACTTACATTTCGATCCCTCGAACAAGAGCCCGGCATCGGCGCTCCACACTCAGGTGGACATCGCTGGTGGATCGCAACAGTAGCAGGACTCTCACTAGCGGCCCTGATGGCAGGTGGACTGATCACTCATTCGCTGAAAACACGTCACGAGATAAAATCCACCCACGGAACATCAGAAATCTGGTGGAAATCTCCAGCGACACAAACAGCCGTAGCTACCGAATCAAAAAATAAAATTCATTCCACGGAACTCTCGCTGCTCACGCCTTCGGTTTCTCGCTGATCTTTCTGGTTATCCCTTCAATTTTTCCATTTTCATCAAGTGAGCGCTTTACAAGTCTGTCTAGATTGCTAGCTTCCGCGCTCCAGCAAAGGAGAGGTGGCTGAGTGGTCTAAGGCACCCGATTCGAAATCGGACGTGGGGTAAAACTCACCGTGGGTTCAAATCCCACCCTCTCCGCCACTTTTTGTTAAATAACCGGGTCTACACCAAAGATTGGGGATGAGGCAAGATCCAGCAACTCCTTTTCCAGTCGTTGTAGCTCGGCAGTGAGCTGGTTGAGCGACTTCGTCCCTTGCTTCGCTTCGGGGAGTTTCAGCTCATCACCGGTTTCATCCGCAGCCGCACCCACCTGATCCAGCCCTGATGAAGTGTCATCGGCAGCATCCTTGGGTCTACACCAAAGATTGGGGATGAGGCTTTTTGTTGAGGTTTTGAGGATGGGTTTTCAGCCGCATTGGGCGATCACGCGGAGCCGGTAGTTT
>NZ_JAENIJ010000089.1 GCF_016595435.1 Luteolibacter pohnpeiensis | reverse complement strand
CGACTCCCGCAATCAGGAATTCACCTACGTTGAGGCGATCATTGAAACGGCCATTGGCGGCGTGACAGCAGAACTTCATTTCCTTGGATAACGTCCAAGGCCACCTACCGCTGACCGGCAGCGCGTCTCCGACTGTGGGTTGAGGTTGTCATTACGGTGAAATTTCGACTCATGGCGGGTCAGCGGTTAGGTGCGCCGCCTTGTTCTGCCTTGTTTGAATTGCTAGCAGCATTGCAACACCAGCCACACGTTCGAAAAATCTCCTGCACGGGCGTCACGCTCTCTGATCCAGTAATACAGAGTGCCTGAGTCTCCCCACATCAAATCCAGATCGTCCTCAGTGTCGAACTGCAAGAGGAGTTTCCAGTCATTTGGTTCCTTTCGCAGTTCGTCTGCACGTTCGCTCTTATAGCCGGTCGAGTCTCCGCAATATACCCCTCCCGAGACCAGATGGCACTCTTCCTCCATCATGTCACCCTGAACTGGCTCTGGGAATCCGCCAATCTGGTGCAACGCGTTACCATCAAACGCATCCACGGAAAGCTCGTAGTAGTCCTCCTCTTCTTCCTCCGAGATTCCCGCTTCTTCTAGCGAAATGCGCTCTAAGCTCGGAATGCTCGTGTAGGGGCGTCCCTCAAGATACTTTATCCTAGGCGGTCGATTCTCTCCCTTCAGATCATCTGGAAACGGGATCGATTGAACCGAATCCGTTCCAGAATCGTGGATCACCGCCCAACCGCCACGATCCTTCGGATCGAAGCCCCACGGCCACTCGTCCATGTCGTAAAAGAACAGAAGGCGTCCTGTGGCGGGGAGCCAAGGTGCTGCGTCACTTAGGTTAAGCTCTGACAGATCCAACTGGCCAATGAAGCTGAGGGGCTTGCCGTCCTTCCGAGGCCACGAGAAGCCAGTTGCTGAAGCTGGTGAGCCGCCAAAGAAAGTTAGAGTCTCCCTCGCAGTTCCAAGTAGCTGGAGCGCGGGGCGGCCGACTCGGCTTGCGACACGCTGATACATTTCGGAGCTCATATTTTTGGCAGAACGTTCAATGTCCAGGCACGGGCAAATGCCCGTTGCCTGTGGCATCTTGTTAGCGCTGGTTGATTTTGAGCGTGTTGAGAAACGCATCGATCTCAGCTAGCGATGGCTCAAATGCGTCTGGCGGTGCAGTCTCGACCAAGCGGTAGTGAGGGTCACGGCGCATGGCACTGCCCGGATCGGCAGGATCACCGTCCCTGTAGTCACGCACTTCCGGGCCGAACTCAACCAACTCAGGATGTGTGACGCCAAAACTTGCCGTCACGTAGCGCCCATCGCGCGTCAATCCATGAACCTCATAGGTCAGCATCCCGTTGTTGGGAACGTAGTTGGTATTGTCGTTCTGATACTGCACGAAAAACGACACCGCATCCCCCCAATCGAACTCCTTCCGTTCGAAGCGAGGGTAAATCCTGGCACTTGCATTAGTCGCACTCCCAAGATCAGCCTTGTATCCGTCGCTGGCGCTCTCAATCGCCTTCCGTGCCCGTTCCGGGGCAGTTAGGAATACCTCGACGCTCCACCAGTGATACTTCGTCGCTCCATAATAGGTTCCGGTCTCGGTGTAAGCGGTCGCGCCCTTAGGGCTCCACTGACCTGTGATCCTTGTGAAATCTTGAGCCGCCACTTGCGGGAAAATGCTATCCTCAGACGTCGGCTGCCCCTTCTTGAACGTCTTCGTCTCGACTTTCGCCACCGGAAATCGGGAAGTATCCAGCATCAGCGGCGAGTCAGTGGCACACGACTGCAAGACGAAAGCTGCGGCGGCCAATGGGAGGAGAGCAATCTTCATTTCTTTTCGCTAACAGTATAATTAGTCATGGCACATATTGGATATCATGATTTAATTGTCAATGGTGTAGCTTTCATTGTGTTGTAAGTCATAGAATAATAGAGGTTTGAGTATTTTATTAGGGTGTCTTTGATTTTTTGATCGTGAAGAATTCTGGATAGCTTTGAGAGTTGGATATAAACCTGCGAGAATGTGCTGTACGTTCCAAATTATCAGGATTGGTTGATTGTCCTGAGCGGCTGGAGTTATAGGGATACTCGACCGAATTGAAGGTAAGAGCGGGTCAGTGACACTCCCGGCGTGAATCCGCCCCGGAGGTTTCAGGGCTGAGATTCTCGTACCTGGCTATTTAGCTTGGATGGATGTCTGCACGGTATCTCTGCACGGTGGATGATGGGAAAATCATTTCGGTCTCCGGTTTGAGTTTCTGGCGTTCGATTCGATCTTAGCCATCACTTGAACTCACAGGACAATGGAAACCTTGATCTGTACAAATGATGACCTTCTCTTTTTTGGATGATTGGTAAGTTATTGGGGGAAACGCGGTATGGCATAAAATTCAAGCTGGCACTCTCCGGGAGACTGCAGCTAGATTACCACGCTCTTTCTCTATGATCACTTACACCAAACCCCCGCATCCAAGAGAAC
>NZ_JAENIJ010000088.1 GCF_016595435.1 Luteolibacter pohnpeiensis | reverse complement strand
CAATGAATGAAAACCAAGCAGAACAAGGCAGCGCATCCGACGGCTATCAGCCTGGTAGTTGACTTTGTTGCTTCCATCCCGCCGCAGATGGCCTTTAACGTTCTGCTACGAAATGAAGCGCACTATGTCCCTCTTCAGCTTGATCGTGGGACTAATATTTCTAATCCTATTAGTCAGAAGCCGAGGTTTGGATGAAGGTTTTGAATTTGGTAATGAATACCTGACGGAGAGCGGATTTCGCAATGAATGGTTCCTTTCTTTCGGATGGGGTCCGCATGGGATTCGATTGTTTCGAAGACTTGAATCTGAAAACCTCACAATCGAGAAAGATAAAGATGAAATCGGACAATTTGTTTCGACGCTTGATGGTGGAACATGGGATGCTTGGAGTGCTCCCTACGAAAAGTGCATTTCTTGGGGCTGGCCAGTGGAGACCTTTTGGAACAGACAAGGCTTTTGGTGGTCTGATCAGAGATTCAAGGGAGACAATGAGTGGAGACGACGCATCTCTTTAGTTGCCGTTCCTCTGTGGCTCCCCGTTGGCGTTTTTGTCGCATTCAGCTTCATACCGTTCGTGGGCACTCGGCGAAATAGAAGAGCAGAACAAGTCGGCGCACCTAACCGCTGACCCGCCGCGAGTCGAAATTTCACCGTAATGACAACCTCAACCCAGAGTCGGAGCACCGCCGCTGGTCAGCGGTAGATGGCCTTATACGTTCGGCAAGAATATGAAGACACGAATCGGAAAGCCTTCGGCCCTGATTGGGGCGATCCTGGAAGCCGGAGTTCGTGCCATTCTGATTTCCGTCTGCATTGAGATTGCGCTTCTGGTGTTGGCCTTTGGTATTGGGATAGGCGTTTGGATCACGAAGGGGTTTCTCTACGGGATTGCTGTAGGCATCATGGCATTAGCAGTAGGGCAGGCGTTTGCTGTCCTAATTATTGACATGACCTTGTTGGTCGATGATCACCCACAAGGATCGGCTCAGGCGCAGTCTGATAGCGAGGTGTTGGCGGAGCTCAGAAGAGAACTTGAAACAACCGCCGAACAAGCCGCGGCATCCGACGGCGACAAGCCGCCAATTTGATTTCGAGCTTCCATCCCGCCGCGGATGCGCTCAAACGTTAGCTCAAGAAATGAAACGCAAAGTCCTTCAGCACTACGCGGACGTCCTTTGCCACATGGCCATTGGTTGGCGTATGGGCGACGATTTGGAACTGCTGGCTGATCTGCCTTCTGGAACGATCCACTTCGACATCCTCGAAGGACGAGCGGTTCACGACACCCGCGGCGATATTGACCTTCGCATTGCGTCCGAGATGAAGGCATGGTTGCTCGATCGACTTTCGAAGGATCGTATCCCAATTGAAGCGATTCAGGCTGCCACATTGAAAGTTGGAATGAACACAGACCGAATCAAGACAGACAAGAAGCGGGTGGTATCCTTTGATTGGCAGTGTCACAGCGCGATCTCAACCGACGAGAAGACTTACGAGGTAGAATTGATAGACAGACACGCTTGGCATTCCCGAGTCCAACCCGAAGAAACGAAAACAAGCAAACAAGTCGGTGGAGGCAACCGGCTAAAGCCGGTGCCTCACCTTTGACGTTCGCTGAAGAAATGAACTTCGCCCATCGATACCCACTCAATGTTCCGGGCAAGTTCTACGTGGATGATCAGTGCACGGATTGCGATTTGTGCCGTGAATGCGCCCCGAATAACATCCGCAGAGACGACCGCTACGGTCAGTCATACGTTTACAAGCAGCCCGAGTCTGATGAGGAGGTAGCGGCGATCATGGAGGGCGTCGAAGGTTGCCCGACGGAAGCCGTGAGGAATGATGGAGATCAGCATGATTGGGATCGAGAGCCGATTATCGATTGGGCTGCTTCTTTGGGGCGCTTTGACTATGAGGCGAGCTTTGAGACTGCAGCACCAGTGATACCCTATGAGCAGACCTTGGAGGAGGAGAGACTCGCCATGGAGAAGTGGAAGGCGGAGAACGAGAAACCCTGATGGAAGAAGCTCTTTTCGTGAACACAACAATCCCAACAGCGAACAAGTCAGTGGTGGCAACGGCGGACAACGCTGCTGGTTCGCTTCGCTCTAGACGCCTCAATCCCGCCGTGCCACACTTCAAACGTTCGCATCATTCAAAATATAACCCATGAGAATACAAAGCAAAGAAAAGCATTCAGCTTGGATTGTCAGCATCAAGTGGACAATCATATTTCTGATCGTTGCATTGCTCGTTCTTGTTATAATCGGTCTGTATGTGGGAGATGTTGGCTTCTTTTTGCGGTGGTTCTTCGGACTAGAGACTGATACTTAGACCATGGATTCTTTAACTTGGGTCTTTCGACGTGAGTGAAGTCAGCTCGACTTGAACAGAACGGGCGAACAAGGCTGCACACCCGACGGCGATCAGCCTGTGAGTTAGTTTTCAAGCTTTCATCCCGCCGCGGATGGCCTTATACGTTCGCTCAAGAACCACAAAACAAGCCTCCAATGCCCATATCCTTTGGCATAGATCCAGCAGAAGAAGCCAGAGATCGCATATTCTTGGCATG
>NZ_JAENIJ010000087.1 GCF_016595435.1 Luteolibacter pohnpeiensis | reverse complement strand
CAATCTCAGGAAAACGGCGAAGTCCTGCTGACCGTCTTCTACTCAGGAACCGAAGTGCCACACGAAGAAACAGAGGATCTCCGCACGCTCTTCCGGGAGCCTGCACCCGGCGCGATTCCGGTGGGAATCTGATTCGAAAAAATTAAGAACCGATAGGCCTCCGCAAAAGCGGAGGTCTTTTTCTAGGACAGAATCGTAGCCGGATCACTGAACGCGTCATCCGCGAAGCGTCCGCCCTCTCCATAGTCCTTGTGATACGTGGTAATGCTGCCGTCCGAAACACTACGAAAACCGCTCACACTGAAGCCATCTCGACGAGCTTTTGATAAATCTGTTCAGCGGCGATGGCTGCATACAAATCCTGCCCAGCCTGTCCTGGATGATTCCCGTCGTTGGTAACTGTCCAATCCAGTAAATAATACGATGGATCGAACCACTTGATGGGCTGCTGAGATGAAATATAAGCCGCCCGGCGTTGATCGGCCACGGCATCCCAGCCCGCCTTAATGGCATTATCCAGCGATATACTTCCCCCAAGGATATTGCTCAGTCCGATACAGATGGCGTTCGGATTAGCAGCGTGAATCGCGTTGATCACGGTGGGTATTGCAGCTGTCGTCGCAGCGAGTGATTGGAAGTTCTGGCTGCCGATGAATAGATAGACCGGCATCGATTCCCCTTCGCCATAACGAATGAAATCAGCGATGCGATTGGGATGTGACCACGGGGTTCCCCCTGCATCCCATCCGGTGCCGCCGACAGCAGAAATGATGTAGTTGTCTTCCAGACCAAGAGTTTGAGCGATCGATGTTCCCAGATGCCCCGCCGCATATTGCAGATACGTTCCTGCGCTGATCGAATCACCGATCTGTATTAACTTCGGAGCTGCCGGGTCGACGCGCCATGGAATCACAATGCCTTCAGGTCTTGTTACGATCCCCATAAAAGTAGCTGGGCCGTTACAGATGATTTCCCATCGGCGCCATTTTCGGGACGAATGCGCCGGAAAGAAAAACTTTGCCTCAACGCTTAGGCCGACACCTGCCCCTGTCGTGCTAATTTGGGACATCTTTCCTGCCGGAAGGTACTCGTAGTCGCCGGGATCTTCGATCGACAGCTGAACAACAACCCCGTCCCCAGTCGAACTGAGTTGTGCCACGCGAAGCACCATTGGCGAACCGGGCGCATCATTTTCGCCACCGTCAAATGTGATTAGATCGCCCAGTGCATATCCTGTCCCATTGGTCAGACGGGTGATCGTCACCTCCGCTTTTCGATAACTAACCGCATCACTACCGAAAGAAACTTTAAAATACCTATAGTTCCCAGAGTTTGTAAATGCGACCGGCTGTACCCTCTCAGCAATCTCGCCATCAATCATGACTGAAAATCCAGATCCCCACGCCTCAAGAAAACAGAGATCAAGCTCCGGCTCGTCGGTTTCGATTCGGATTCGGTAAGGGTTCTGGTTCCTGCCTTTGCCTCCCGCCGCGTCAGTAATATGCGCCGCCTTGAGGGTGGATCGGTTTCCCGTCTCTATGATCTCTTCAAATTCACAACCCGCCATGACCATCCGGTTGTTGCTGAGGTCAGGTGCAAAGCGGACCATGCCGTTCACGAAATTGCCATCGACCGAGCTGCCATTTCCTCCACGTGTCACCGTGGGAGGGTTTGCCATAAGCCTGTATCGACCTTGCTTCTTTCTGCCGATCAGGAAGGAAGCCAATCGGGAATGAACATCCAACCCCTTCCGGAAAGTTGCCTTCTTTTTGAAATCCAGTGGTATCTCGCGCGAGCCTCCACCTGTCGGATTCTCGGTATTATAGACCTTCATTGGATTACGAGTGCATCTTCCCCGATGACCAGCGGATCAATGCCGATGGTAAGTGCTCCATCAGGAACGCCTCCTGAACTGGCGATGATGATTAGAATTGGGTGCATGGTCTTATACTGGGTCTAGCTCACCGATCACCCGCCACTGATTGCGGGCAATTCGCAGAATCGCAAAAGTTGAATATGGGCCGATCGATTGACGCTTGTCGCTTGGGAACAGATCCACCCCACCAGCCTCGGCAAGTCGGATGACTCCAGATCCACCTTGGTCAAAGATGATAAAGGCCCCATCAGGGAAATCCCCGGAATCTTCATTCGGAAGGTTAACTGCGATGATCTCGTCTGCGGTAAATTCCCGGCACTTGCCTGCATCCATCGGTGTTAGCGACAGATCCGTGTCGGCAGTGCTAATCACCGGAATACCGGCCATCGCTGCACTTAGATCCTTGCGGATTGCGCTCTCCGCTGCAGTCGCCCGATCACTTTCAGTAGTCACCATCGCTCGCGCAGTGGCCGCTACTGTCACCGCTTCGCCAGCAATTGATTCAGCCACGCTAGTATCCCCCGGCGGGCCTTGCGGACCGACAGGGCCACGCTGGGTAGCTTCGTAATCGGCAAAGGTCTTGCCAGCATTTTCCGGCTTCGAGAGCCACAAGTCAAAAGCACTGCGCCCCGGCGGGCCGGATTCGAGTTCAACGGTAACGGTTTGGGTAACGATCATGAAAGCGGAAGGGTCACCGAGTTGGCGAC
>NZ_JAENIJ010000086.1 GCF_016595435.1 Luteolibacter pohnpeiensis | reverse complement strand
AAGTTCGGCCGTTCGACCTCTTCCTCGGTGGCATCCGGAATGAGAGAGGAAAGCGTTTCCTGATCGAGCCACCAACCGGCCCCAAGTGCGGAGAAGCGGGAGCCAAAAGAGACGCCTGAAATCTCGGTCGGTTCTTCCACGATGCCCCGGAAGTAACAGACGCCATCGAGCCAGAGGCTGATTTCCTGGCCTTGTTCCGGGAAAATCTCCCCCGCTCCATCGATCTCGCGGAAGGCTTGATTCCATGACGCCGAATCGATTCCCGCGCCTCTGCCGACCTGCAGGGTCCAGCCGGTTCCAAGTTCACGGATTTCGCGCTCGGTTTCGTCTAACTGCTTTCCAGCTTCACCAATGATCGTCCAGGGCATGAAGCGATCATCGGAGCCGACCGGGCCATTAGCTATTCGCCGGAGTGGTCCTTTGCAGAATGTGAACCAGAATGCATCGTCGAGTGCTCAGATGTAATTTGATCAATAGTCTGTTGAAGTTTTTCACCCCCGACCTTCTCTCTCTCTTCGTTCGACCAAGTAATATCTTCCAAGATAATTCCACCCCAAGTAACAGTAGCTCTTACCTTGCCGTCGACGGTTTCATAAAACCCATATGGCTTTCCTTCACGTGCATCTGGAGCTTTTAAATCCCAACTTGAACCTCCGCTATTCAATCTGAGAATCTGCTCAATTTGATTTGCTGATAACCGTGGACCTGTAGGTGTAAGAGATTCGTTTACATAAGTGTAATCCTTTAAGCGATAGGACACGGCAACACACACTCCCTTTGAGTAACGGCAGCCAATTTCTAATCCCCCTGGAAAAAACTTATCCTTTTGTGGTGTTGATTCAACTGCCTCACCATATCGGCTTCGACAATCTGTGATTGTTCCTCCGATTTCACCAAAAAGAGCTGTAGTCATCAGCAAACTCGTCACACATACTCTCAACATGCCTCTATGAACTTCCTCTCCCAGCATTCGATCAAGTTCTAAAGCATCATCAGTCGATCCCTTGTATATGATTTGCCCTGATTCTTTGGGCATCAGCCTCGGACTTGAGCTGTTCTAAAGTGGACTCGAATACTCTCAGGGTCTCCAGCATCGTTCTCGTAATACCCGTTAGGCCTTCAATCCTTGTCCCCAACGTGCTGGCAATCAGCTGAGTGTCCGCAGTCAGCTTGACCATCTCATCATTATTCAGATTGTTATCGGACAAAGATTGTTTGGTCCGTTCCACCGCCTCTTTTTGTGAGGCTGTGATCTGCGCCTGCTGATCTGACAGTGCGTCGATTTGCCCGACCAATAGAGAAGCGTCCTGGGCTGTGACCTGATTCTTTGCGAGCACACTGCGGAAGATTTCCAGTGCCTTGTGCTGGCTCTCGGATTGCTCCTGCAATGGTCCAGCGACGGTTTCGATGTCTTGCGCCATTTGCGCCTGTTCCTGAGCATCGATGCCACCACGGAAGGCATCACGGATGCGTTGCAGCGCTTGCTGCTGGACCGCCGTCATCTCCTTGGTGCCGTTCTCGACGGCCTCAATGAGCTGCCGTGCGGCTTCCACCATTTCCTTCTGACCTTCATCCGTCACCCGGGATTTGGCTTCACTGAACTGGGCGAGGGCTTCGCGGATTTGCTGCTCTCCGATCTGCCGGGTCAGCTCTGCGTTTTTTGCTGCGGAATCCGCTGATTCGCGTGCCGCTTCGGCTTCCTTACGGGCCTGATCGATCTCATCGCCCGAGGACATGCCGCGCTCTTCGAGCAGCTTCACCTTGCCTTCCTTGTGGCTTGCGTCCTCGTCTTTGAGGTTGGCTTGAGCCTGGGCAAGGTTGGCCTTCTGCTCGATCGCTTCAATACGTCGGCGTAGCTCGCTGATGGCATCGACCGAGGCAACCGCGCCACGGTTTGCACCGTTATCCAGAGCCGCTACCGAGGCGGCATGTTGCTCCGCTGCCTCCGCGTTGCGGCGGGCTGTTAGAAGCTCGTTCTGCCGACGCAGTTCGTCATTGGCCGACTTGATCGCCTTTTCCTCGCGGCCGTAAAATTCCTCAAGCCTTTGATTTGCAAGCGTGGTCCGCCGCTCTTCCAGGGCACGGGTGTAGGCGAGTAGCGATTCCTTGGCCAGTTTCTCCTTCTCCCCTGCCTTTTGCAGATCCTGAGTCATGCTTTCAAATGCATGATTGAGCGGACCTGTTAGAAGTCCGACCAGTCCGCCAACTGCCGCGCCAAATGGACCGCCGACCGCAAAGCCCTGTGCAGCTGTCGATACCGCGTTGCCTACGCTATCGAGGCCAGAGGAAATATTCCCGAGGGTTTTCGATATTTTGGGATCCGCCTCCTGCAACGAAGTGGAAGCCGATTTCACCACGTCGGCGATTCGCGAAATCCCGTTGCCGATCTCCGCCGCAAGCTGCGCCCTTTGCAAACTCACCAACCGATCGAGCTTGTCGCCGGATTCCTCCGAGGCTTCGCCCATTTCATCAAGTGCCTGCTCAAGTTCGCTGAGCTTCCGCTCGGTATCGTCTGCCGCTGATTCTGTCCGGCGCAGTGACTCCTCGAGCTGGGTATTGGCGGCGACGCGTTCGGTGACTTTTGAGGTATCGATTCGTATCGTGCCTTCGCCGGAAGCTTCGGCACCGCCACCGGT
>NZ_JAENIJ010000085.1 GCF_016595435.1 Luteolibacter pohnpeiensis | reverse complement strand
GTCGGCCAGTCCAGAACAAGGCGGCACATCCGACGGCGATCAGCCTGTGAGTTGACTTTGATGCTTTTCTCGCGCCGCAGATGGCCTTATACGTTAGCGGAGAAAATGCGCTTCATGATCACCGGCTTTGCGGTCATCACGACTATGTTCCTGTCCGGTTGCGATTCCGAAGAGCAGAGTCCCCCGACCAAACCTTCGCCCGAGAAAGCGGAAACAAAAATGCGAACACTAAGCGGACAGATCGCCATCGAGAACCTACCGCCCAATCGCGGGATCTCTGCGACCATTGCGTTTTTCCCCGTCGATGAGGAGAGTGCCGCGAAGCCATACCACGGAGAGCCTACCGGCGATGCGATCAAGGATTCTGAACACCTGCTGGAGGAAGTGGATTTCGACACCGAGACTACCGTCGCAACTCGAGCGATTCCGTTTTCTGTGAGTCGACCAGCCGGCCTCTATTACATCCAACTGCGGTTCATTCTCTATCGCTTCAAAGACGGAAAGGCATTCGCCCAGGCAGAGCAATTCTTCTTCGGCAAGCGGACGCTTCCATTGCTCGATGACATCCACGGACTGACTCTTCCCGTGGAGTGGCCGTCTATCCCGATCGAGGAGCTAGGTAGCTATGGAACCGTCCAACCAAACAACCGCTAACAAGGCGCTGCAGCCAATCCCTAGTAGCCATCAGCCGACTCCCTCCGACCGCCCGGCTCCACCTTCACACCTCTCCCTGAGCTTGTGCGCCCGTTCGGGGCGGCTGAGCTTGGCGTTAGCCCATAGAAAATGCGCCTCTTTCATGTAAGTGACTTTTCTGGGATTACACGATTTATTCCCCAATCGTCGCAGGGAGAAATTCCTTTTGTGTGGGCCATTGATGAAGATCATCTGCCCAATTACCTCTTTCCCCGCCAATGCCCTCGAGTCTCTTACCTATCCTCTAACGGCCACCGCATAATTTATGTCGAAGAGTCTTGGATCGATCGGATACGTGAATCATTTATCTGGATTTATCAGATGCCAGTGGAGGGTTTTAGATTATTCGATCCAACGGCGGGTTATTTTGTGTCCTCTAACACGATTAAACCAATGAGTTGTCGTCCAATCAATGATCTGGTTGCAGCACTATTGGAGTATAAGGCAGAGCTCTTTGTAGTTCCTTCACTCTGGCCTATCTTTGATCAGGTGACCTCTACACAATCTGAGTTCTCCTGTATCAGAATGAGGAATGCTCAACCTCGACGAATTGCAGACAACTCCCTACAAACAAGGGCTAACAAGATGCCACAGGCGACAGGCATTCGCCCGTGCCTGGACATTGAACGTTCTGCAAAAAATGAGCTACACTAAACGACCCTATTGGCGGTGGGGTATCATCCCCAACCTGCGGAAGAAATACGAGGTTGACCAGAATCGACAACTCCAAATCTTTCATAAAGGCGACATCCAGACAGTCCAACTGGAGGGCATGACAACGTCTATCGTCAGAGGTAAGGGACTTCGGGGACTACTACGCCGAATCTTCGGCTTGGGTGACTTGCGGGTGAAGGGGTCACCTGGAGATTACGAACTCCCGAACGTTTGGAACGCTATGGAGTTCAAGTCAGCACTTGACGGAAGGCATTCGGCCGTCATCCCACCAGGTCTCCCAGGGTCAAAACTGCAGAAGAGTCCAATCAGAAGGGGTTCAACAATTCTAACAATTCCAGCGGTGAACTGCTCTGGATTCGTTTGGAGGCAGATTCACCACCTTGTATTCACAGAATATGGCGTGGGAGTTCGCAGCTTCGGTGTCATTTATTCATGGATCCCATACGAGCATATCGAGCAGTGGCAACATCTTTATCTTACAGACGACAAGGAGGATGGCATCTACTTATATGCCGATAAGTCTAAGAAGGAGCCGAACTGGTTTTCCGACGACTATGGACCAGGCTTCTTTTGGTTGGATCCTACTTCCTTGGAGCCAATCAGCAGGATATTTAAAGATAAAGGCGTCTCTCGTAAAGCTAATTGGGTCGGAACCAAAGAGGAACTCTAATATACAAGAGGCAGAACAAGGCGGCGCTCCTAACACCTGCCCCGCTGCGAGTTCAACCCGCCATGATAATTCAACCTTCAGCCACAGTCGAAGCCGCGCCCTCGGGCAGGTGTAGGAGGCCTTCGACGTTCGCCAGAAAACCATGGAAACCGAACCTCCTAGTCCTTCGAATGAAGTAGGCTCCGCTCCAAATAATCGGACGTTGTTGCCTGAGTTTGCTCTGGCCTTAGGGCTTGTCATCATGACGATCATTGTAGGACGCATGATCTACCATGATTCATTTGTAGACGGGTCGACTTATTCCAACCGTTCGTTTGCGCAACCGGGAGCCGGGTTTTCGTTCCTCCTTGTGGTATATGGATGCATACGTGCGAGGTTCCTTCCTCTTTGGCTCCGACTGGTCGGGGCACCCTTTGCGTTCTTTGCTGGATACATTGGAATTGGCCTCATGCTCTTACTGATCAATGCCGTAATCTGATGGCTCACCCACATCCAAACCAAGGCGAACAAGGCGGCGCACACCAACCGCTATCCCGCTCCGTGTCGTAGATTTATTGACCATCATAAACCGTAACCTGCAGTCAAGCCTCGCCTCTGGATAGCGGTGGGTGGCCTATAACGTTGGGCCGAATAGAACAGCGTCAATTAGCCATGATTAGACCCGTTGCAACCACCATCGCCCTGACCGTTATGCTCTGGTGGGCGACCACTTGGGTTTACCGCTCAGTGCTTCCTGGGGTTCCCGATAGTGGGATTCTTCCAGTTTCGTCGGTGCCCGGGGCTCTG
>NZ_JAENIJ010000084.1 GCF_016595435.1 Luteolibacter pohnpeiensis | reverse complement strand
CAGTCCAGAACAAGGCGGCACATCCGACGGCGATCAGCCTGTGAGTTGACTTTGATGCTTTTCTCGCGCCGCAGATGGCCTTATACGTTCGGCAGTAATATGACAGATCGCGAGATCAACAGATTGTTCAGCGATCATTTTTCCCATCTTGATCGCCTAGTGACCGTGCGGCTTCCCAATCGGGATTGGCGGCACCGAGGTCCAATTGTGATGGGATTACCTGAGAACGAAAGGAACCTGTATTTTGTCCATGATGTCGTCGCAATCACCTGCAATGCGGGCATGGGAGCGTGGATTCATTACCACATCGATGACGAGGGGTGGATCGACGATGCGGGCGAGAGCCTTTGAGGCGATTGAACACGGGAGAGTTGGATGTGATCTCAAGGCCTGTCGCGATCGATACCTGGCTGCGAACGGGAATTTAGAGGATTGGAATGATGATGATCTTTCCGAGCCCGTGTGGGATTCGGACGATCAGATCATGCGTGACCTCTACCGTCATCTTCTGAACGCTGGATTTTCCTTTTGGCGGCCTGAGTAGAGTTCGCAGCCTGAATGAGAAGAGACAATTGGCCGAACAAGCCGCCGCATCCGACCGCGACAAGCCGCCAAATTGAATCGGAGCTTGAGGACGCGGCCGGATGGGCTCATACGTTCTCCAATGAAATTCTATACACGACGGGGAATACTTGCAGCGATAGGAATAGTAGCTGCACCATTCCTCGTTTTGATCGTTGTCTTTAGTGTAGTGCACTTCATTGCCTATGACGGGAGCGGTCCGGATGACGGTGTGGGGTTGCTAGCGGCGAGCGTTGCCTTCCCTGTCGTCCTTCTAATCGCAATCCCCCTGTGGACCATTTTCATGATTCGGGCGCTTACCTGGATTCTAAGCGCCGGAGCTCAACAGAGTGTGACTTCAACATCGGCTTCATTACACACACCTAGGAAGTAAAAGAAGATGGAGAACAAGTCGCTGGTGGCAAGCGGCGACAACGCTCTTCATTGAATCCGGGCTTCCTATCCGCCGCTGCCACAGCTATTACGTTAGGCAGAAAATCAGATGCGTGATCCCAAGCGAATTCCTGCAGTCCTGAGCGCAATCGAGAAACTTTGGCGCTCCAATCCCGACTTACGGCTAGGTCAGATCATCATCAATGCGACCAAGTCTAGCGGACGAAATGTAGTCAGCCCGGAAATATACTATATCGAAGACAAGGATCTACTTATCGGAATAGATGCACTTACCCCGAGATCAGAAAATAAAGAAGGCGCCTAACAAGGCGCTAGAGACAACTCCGGTAGCTGTCACGAGTTGTGCTGGCGCACACCTCGCGCCACCTACCTTCGTGTCTCACCTTTGACGTTCGGCAAAATGAAAAACCCCGGATTACATTGCCCGGTTTGCGGAAGCGAAAAGCGCGAAAATAAACGATATCCGCTTTATGTTTGCGCGACGTGTTCAGCGAATGTCGAAGACGAGTCCGGCCGGCGATTGGCTATCACAAACACGAATGAAGGAGATGGAATCGTTATTACCTATGCGGACTCCGGAGAAGAAAGGACTTCCCGCGAATGCTTGATCCAGGGCGTGCGATGCCATGCGCAAGAAGCACGCTTTGGCGGAATCGTCATCCAAGCCAGAAAATGAAAAAAACTGAGCCGAACCAGTCGCTCGTGCCAACGACCACAGCTGTCACGGCACACCTAAAACGTTCGGCTAGACCGAGATGAACGCTCTCCCCAAGTTCCCATATCATCGAGACCCACGGGCATCTGGGCCACTTCGCGAGAGTGCAGAGCCTTGCGAGTGTTGCGGACTGTCTCGCGGTATTCTTTATAGTGGCGTCATTTACACGGCATTCGACATCAAGAATCTTTGTCCTTGGTGCATCGCGGATGGATCAGCAGCCAGCAGGTTTAGCGCCTCCTTCTTTGACGCTAATTTTTGCGGTGATTCCGGGGATTCCGTTTCTCTTCCACCAGAGTTCCACCATGACGTGTTTGACCGCACCATCGGATTTTCTACATTTAATCCTATCGGCTGGTGGGTTCACTGCGGAGAACCCGCCGAATATGTCTCTCGCAACGAGCCCTACGAGATGATTTTCGAGTGTCGGATTTGCCATAAGCAACATACGATTGAAGACTTTGACTGATCCAAACCACAACCAAGCCGAACAAGCCATCACAGGCAACGGGCTATCGCCCGTGCCTGGACATTGAACGTTCGGCAAGAGAAGACTGCTCATGACTTATCCACGGATTCATCGAGGTACCGCCCATATTAGAACCTCTAATTCTATCAGCGCCGCAGTATGGCCGCTAGGTCTTATGCGATTGGTTGATGACGCAATCGAGATCAAAGCAGCTTGGTCGAAGCTGTCTCTCACACCCAGCGAGATTATTGAATTGCGCTTTTATCATTTTTTATTTCCCCGTTTTGTTGCCATTACCCGGACGGTAGATTCTTACATGCTTGCATCGTTTTCAGTCATTGACGGAAGCCGCCTTAAAGATACCCTCATTGATAGAGGATTTACCATAACGAACGAGGCTAAGTGGCAGCCATGGACTGAACTTTCATCGGATTGCGAAAGATTTGGCCTTTCCTCCGGCAATGCGTAATAAACAAGAATTCAAGCCGAACAAGATGCTGCGTTGAAAGATCAACCGTAATTTGAGTTTTTTTGGATTCTTTTGAGTGGATGGAGTTGAGTGTTTTCAGGTGGTTTGGAAGCCTCTTTTCTCGGGGTTGTAGGGTTCGCCGGATTTGAGGATGCCGTAAATTTGGTGAAGCAGTTTTCGCATGATGCCGATGATGATTTGCTTGGGCTTTTTGCCATTTTCCTGGAGCCGATCGGCGAAGGTTTTGAGCAAGGGGTTGTTGTTCCGAGCGGTCATGGCGGGC
>NZ_JAENIJ010000083.1 GCF_016595435.1 Luteolibacter pohnpeiensis | reverse complement strand
GACGACCAGTGGCCCGGCATTGATCGGAATCCCTGCGGAGATTTACCGATCGGAGCTTTCATTTCTTCAGCGGATATTCTGGTAACGAACCCAAATAAAAAAAGAGGAGAGAACAAGTCGGCGCATCCGACGGCGACCAGCCTGGTAGTTGACTTTGTTGCTTTCATCCCGCCGCAGATGGCCTTAAACGTTCGCGACAAAACAAACCAGATGCACTCTGACGCGCCACGCCTAATACGAGCCGCTCCAGCGACGGTGATTATCTTCTCGGTGCTGTTTTCTCCGGCACTCCTCCTCGGCGTTTTGTTGATTGTCCGGGGACAGCAGATTCGAGAGGCATTGGGACTCGTCGCCCTCTATGCAGTAGCAGTCTATTGGGTGTGCTCACCTTCTATTGAGCTTGCGGCGAATCGATTGATCTATCGGTCTCTCCTCAAGCGGGCGGAGATCGATCTCTCGCAAGTAAGTCGTGTTACGATGAGCGCCAATCCCGCTCCAACGGTCACCTTGACACGAAAGGATGGAGGAACACCACTGTCCTTCATTGTGAAGCCGTTTTCGAAGCTGGGAATTGTTGCGATGTTTAGGCATATTCGAGAACGCAGCCCCGATGTTCAACTTGATGGAATCTCGCATGACATGAGCGAGGGAGATTTTGGGACGATCACGAAGGAGGCTATATCTACTCGAAATTTGATTCGTATCGCTCTGACGGTCAGCGGATCCGCCCTTGCGGCCGCACTGGCACGAGCCGTATTCAAACACTGAAAGACGCGAACTAGTCAGTGGTGGCAACGGCGGACCACGTCCTTAGTTCGCTTCGCTCTAGACGCATCATCCCCGCCGCGCCACACTTCAAACGTTCTGCAAAAATGATCTATCTGCGCGCCACTATTCTGTGTGGACTGGTTGCCGTCTCCGCTTCGTGTTCGACTACACCCAGCGTGACGCTGAAGTCCGAATACGTGATGGCGATGGACTCGCTTCGGACCTCTGCGACGCCCAAGGGGATCCCGAGGAGCAAGGTGTTTTACCAGTTCCAGTTGGATGGCATGAGTAGCACGAGGCACGGAGGTGGAAGCGTAAGGGGCAGATGGACCAGCGCATGGGAGGAGTGGAGTTTGCCGCAGGGATTTCGACTGATTGCCAGCAAGTCCACCTACGTGGGCCGAGACTTACAGGTCACCCCGCTCAAAGAAGGAGAGTCGTTCTTCGTGCCGGGACCACGTCTTATGGTCAGGGAGAAGTATTACCATGAAGCTCCTTTGGAGCCGTATTTTGACTCGATCCGCCTCCTCGACAAGAGGGACGGTCTCGTCGCTGAGATCAATCTGCCTCGAAAAACCCCTGCAGAACAAGTCGAGGCACCGAACCGGCGTTAACGTCCCTCTTTGAATTCGAGCTTCCTTCCCGCCGGTCCGGTGCTCTATGACGTTCGGCTGAAGAATCTCTATGCGTGTCTACCTCGATGACGAGAGGGCAACTCCCCCAGGGTGGACGCGCGTCTACTGGCCCGATGAGGCGATCGAGCTCCTCCGCTCAGGTGAGGTGACGGAGATCAGCCTCGACCACGACTTGGGGGATGACGCTCGGGGAACCGGCTATGACGTAGTGCTGTGGATTGAGGAGGCAGTCGCGACCGCGGGGTTTCATCCGCCCCTGATTCGGGCTCACTCTGCGAACAGCTCAGCGAGAGCAAAGATGGAGAGCGGTATCGAGTCGATCATCGCCCTAAGTCGAAAGAACCAAATTGCCGAACAAGCCGGCGCATCCGACGGCGTTCAGCCCTGAGTTCTGTTTTACGGCTTCCATCACGCCGCGGATGGCCTCTAACGTTCGCCAAAGAAAAGATGGAGCCATTCGGCGTTTACTTCAGATTCGATGATCGCGAGCGGTTCCTAGCGGCACGTCGAGCATTCGAGCGGATTAAGACGTGCAAGGAGTCAGGCGATTGGCCCGACGATGACGGTGGCTGGAGAGAGTTCTTCGATCAACAAGCCTTGGATCATTTCTGGTGGCCCACGAGTTCCGAACTGGAAGACTTCAAGAAGTTGTATTTCACGATTCCCGTTGATGAGCGCCACAAAGATCCTCGGCTTCAGCACCCTTGGGATTTCATGTCGATGTTCGAGGCCTTCAAGGATGGAGACTACGGGCTCGAAGATTTCGACGAAGATGGTGAGGGCACGGGCTGCTTGATTTTCGATCCTCACGGCCACCCCTACGGCGGGACTGGATGCATGCGGGCGTTTATCGAAGCCTTTGACATGGAGATCACCGGCGTAAATGACTAAGGCGAACAAGGCGTGGCTTCCAACAGGCTGCCCGCCGCGAGTCGGAAGCGACATGACAATTCAACCATCAACCTTGAAATCGGAGCGCGCCCTCAGGCAGCCTGTGGCAGCACTCTGACGTTCGGCAGAAATAAATCTCGCGACTTTGAATAATGTCCAAGCTTGCAACAATTTCACTTCGTCTAATCCCAGTCCTAATACAAGTATTCGGATTGGTTGGAATGGCATGTGGTGGCTGGTATTCGGTCGTGATCATTTTTGGATCCGGAATCGGAAATCCATCCGGGATCACACAAGAATTTATTTACACGACGGTAGGTTGGCTGGTCGGGGTTCCTGCCTTGGTCTTCTTGATCGGGTGGGTCTGGGTGATAGTAGGATATCTTTCAGGACCTAGGCGTCTTCGACGATCAATTCCCTCGGATACCCTGCATAAACAAGAAGCCGAACACGTCGTGGGTGGCAACGGCGGACAAGCTCACTAGTTCGCTACGCTCTGGATGCTCGACATCGCCGTGCCACCACTCTGACGTTCTGCTAAGAAATGAAACGCGTTACTTTAGCAACGCTGATTGCAGCTCTCTTCGTGTTCGCGGGATGCGCTTCTCATCAGCCTGCC
>NZ_JAENIJ010000082.1 GCF_016595435.1 Luteolibacter pohnpeiensis | reverse complement strand
CAGCTGATTGAGGCAGTCGAGAACGGCACCAAGGAGATGACGGCGGTCCAGCAGCAAGCGCTGCAACGCATCCGCGATGCCTTCCGTGGTGGCATCGATGCTCAGGAACAGGTGCAAATGGCGCAAGACATCGAGACCGTCGCCGGGCCATTGCAGGAGCAATCCGAGAGCCAGCACAAGGCGCTGGAAATCTTCCGCAGTGTGCTCGCAAAGAATCAGGTCACAGCCCAGGACGCCTCACTACTGGTCGGGCAAATCGACGCACTGTCAGATCAGCAGGCGCAGATCACAGCCTCACAAAAAGAGGCGGTGGAACGCACCAAACAATCTTTGGCCAATAATAACCTGAACAATGAGGAGATGGCCAAGCTCATTGCAGATTCCCAGCTATTATCGAATACCTTGGGTGGGAAAATTGAAGGCTTAACGGGAATCACCCGGACGTTGCTAGAGACGCTGAAAACTTATGACTCGATCATCGCTCAGCTACAATACGAGTCGCAGGCGCAAAGAGAGCTTGCAGATCAACGGCGTGCAGCTGGTGGGTGATGACAAAAGTCTTGTTGGTTTTACACTGACAGAATTGACTGACAGGGTGAAAAGATTTTTCGTTATCTCGATTCTCCTGATGACTTCTGTTTTTGGAAGAGTGGGCGACAGCATTCAAGAGTGTAGGGCGCGATATGGAAACTTAACCGAATCCACTGGTGATACCTTGGATAAGTTCGTTCTGGATGGAATTGCTATTGCGTGTAGATACTCTGGTGACAAATGCATAATGGTCGCCTATAATATTAAAGATTTCAGTTATGTGAATGGCTCAATATCACCAACTGGACCTCGATTTGACGCGAAACAAATTGAGCAATTACTCAATTTGAATCGCGGTGGCTCAGAATGGGTATTTGAAAAACCTAACCCTCGAGGCGAAGCATCAGACGGACTCTACCGGACTAAAGATCTGGCCAGGCGGGCGATAGTATCCTTTGCAGGCATTCGGATTGAAGACATCACTTGGTCAAATGCCGAACGAGCAAAAGTGGAGAGCGATAAGTTGCAGCACGCGGTCGATGCTATTACCGCCGAAGATCCAAAGGACCACTCCGGCGAATAGCTAACACCCCGGTCGACTCCGATGATCGCTTCATGCCCTGGACGATCATTGGTGAAACTGGAAAGCAGTTAGACGAAACCGAACGCGAGATCCGTGAACTTGGAACTGGCTGGACTTTACAGGTCGGCAGAGGTGCGGGAATCGATTCGGTGTCATGGAATCAAGCCTTCCGCGAGATCGATGGGGCGGGGGAGATTTTCCCGGAACAAGGCCAGGAAATCAGCCTCTGGCTCGATGGCGTCTGTTACTTTCGCGGGATTGTCGAAGAACCGACCGAGATTTCAGGCGTCTCTTTCGGCTCCCGCTTCTCCGCACTTGGGGCAGGCTGGTGGCTCGATCAGGAAACGCTTTCCTCTTTGATCCCAGATGCCACCGAGGAAGAGGTCGAACGGCCGAACTTCACTTTTGAGCAGGTTCCGATCGGGGAAAACATCGTCTCACTGTTAGATCGGGCTGCAACCGTTGGCTTGCCCGTGCAGGCCGGAGTGATTGACCCGGCTCTGTTCACCATGGAGCGAATGACGCTTTCCAATGTGACCTTCCTGCAGGCGCTGGTGGAACTTCTCAAGCGCTGCCCGGACGCCTTCGCGTGGTGGAATTACACGACCAGCCCGCCAAGCCTGAATGTTGCCCGACGCGGCACCGCTGAAGTGCTTTCGCTCGATCTGGACGCCAATCACTTCGTCAATGACATCAGCCTGAAGCGCCGAACCGTGCTTAAGGCCGCTGCCGCCACGGTTCACTTTGCGGAACGCCTGCCAAGCGGAGGCATCATGCTGAACGAAGACGACAGCGAGAAAACACGCGCCAGTCTAACCACTGCCATGGGCGGAACCAACAAGGACATCGTTCTAACCGCCCGCAGGCCCGGCAGCGTCGGCAATGGTATCACCTTCGCCATTCACGAAGACACCTTCGACGACCTGAGCGTGGACCGCGTCGGCAACTCGATCATGGTTTACCGGAAAACCGGCGGCAACACCGCTGCCGAAATCGTCGATGCAATCAACAGCACTCCACCCAAGCCCGCTTTTTTCCGCAATGGCGACGACGGCGTGCTGCATGCGATCAACCCCGGAGCGGATGGCGATGGCATCGAAGTGCGTTTCCGAAACGAAGCCACCCAGGCAGTGGGCAAGGTGGTGACGGTCAAGCCTGGAACCGGTGCCGAAGTCGCAGCCCTTCTTGCCGCCGAACCAAGCACGGCACGACTGGTCCGAGCCGACGACACCGGCCTCTTCAAACTCGACCGCGAACACACGCTAGGCGATCACAACTCAGGAGCCGCGGGCATCGTTTACGCCGACCTTGCCCCAGGAAACGATGGATCGGGGAAAATGCTCCCACTGGTTGCCACCAATCTAACAGGAGGCACCGACGGACCAACCGTCGCACCTGGGCGGCGTGCCCGTGTCGTGATTTCCGGTCCTGAACTCGACACGTTTCTCCCGCCAGATAAATCCGAATTCATCCGGGTGAGAACCGAGGAGCTGTATGGAATGCAGGTGCACCTCGACTTCAATGCCCGGGTTCAGCAATTCGCCACGGCGGCAGCCCAGCTGCGAGAATGGCCCAATACCTACGGTGGCGCGACCTACGCCGCCGGGAAAACCCCGACGACCCGGAGCAAGGGAACCAGTCAGGTTTCCGGGTTCCTCAATTACCTGCGGACGCCGGATTTCGCGGACTGGATGTATGACCTTGAGCCATCGTTCGGGCCGGTGATCCGGGCGGGAACTTACTGGTATCGGGAAGAGGCGCAGGGCGTGCAGGATCTCAGCGAGATCGGCAAAACGCTCTACGACAATGCCGA
>NZ_JAENIJ010000081.1 GCF_016595435.1 Luteolibacter pohnpeiensis | reverse complement strand
GCGGCGCTTCAGATTGCATCACGCGGCCGTTTTGGGTTCCATTTGGGAACGAGTGGTGTAGCCTTTGTTGTGGCTGAAATCGAACTTATGAGGCGATGCTGGACAACCCGCTACCCGTTCCGACTCGAAGTCGGAGGGTGGCGACAAACCTCAACTAGAATCGGAGGGGCGCTCCCGGTAGCGGGTGCCAGGCCACTGACGTTCGGCAAAGAAAACCATGTCGTCGAAACTCTCTAGTTTTGTTCGATCACGATTTGGTGGCTCGTTGAGCCAAGAAGAAGCACGCCAGCTTATATTTCTAATTTTTTGCACAGTTGATTGGCTACCGGATGACCTCAAAAAAGAAAAATGGAGCCGTTCGACGCTTTCCATAGATTTTGCGGCGTTATCGGAAGAAGGATTTATTCGCGACACCACTCCCGATCAAAAAAAAGCAGAATACTGGAATGCGATAATCGATGATTTTATTTTCAGGCGCATTGAGAGAGATCCTCAGTTTTGCGATACTCTATACTACATGAGATGAAAGCCACTGAGCCGAACCAGTCACTACTGACAACGATCATGGCTGTCACGAAATGCTGCTGCGCAGCCTCCGCGCCATCTATGATCGCGTCTGACCTAAAACGTTCTGCAATATTTAAGATCCCATGAAACCGCTATGGACTATATTACTAATGCTTGGCTGGTATTGCGGGGTTGCATTCTTTGCATGGACTATTGCGGTGAATATCCGCACTGGCGAAGCAGGGGCAAGCGGCATACCACTGTCCAGACGAGATCGCCCGATACGATTTTGGGCGCGAGTATCATGGAACGTCATAATCCTTGTTTTTATGGCGTTCATGCCCATCTTGATCTACTGGAAGCAACAGTAATAAGAAGTGCAAACAAGAGGTGAGTGCCCCCCCTACCCCGCCGAGAGTCGGAGATTGAGCCGTGATTAGAAACCTTTACCCTGTGTCGGTCTGGCGCTCCCGGTAGCGGGTGCCACCACTTTGACGTTCTGCCAAAAAATGAGACTCACAATTCTCACTCTCCTAGCCTGCACGGGTCTTGCGGTTGCGGACACTCCTGAGGTGCCGAATTCGCTCTCACCCGACGGAAAGGCCCACGCAGTGATGGATATCGATCGAGACCCAAAGATCTCCCCAGAATGGAAGGGTGACAGCTTCCCGCAGATCGAGGTGACTCAGAAGGACACTGGCCGGGTTCTCGCCTCCATCGAATATTTCGGAGCGGCGGGTGATGATGCGCGTCCACTTCGAGAGCATGTGCGAGTGAGTTGGCGTCCTGACTCGAAAGCATTTGCCGTGATCATCGATGATAGATTCTACTCGCACACCAAGATTTTCGCACTGGTCAAGAACTCGAAGTTCGTAGAGGTGGCGTTTCCGAGCTATCAGGCGATGACTGGCTATCCCGCCCCAGATAGTGACCAGTTGCGACCGAGAGGTAGATCGACGGTCGAAGGATGGGATTCCAAGGGTAGACTGATTTACTCGATTTTCATGAGGCCACTCCCGTCGTATTCCGGCGACGATCCGCTGGAGCACAAGATTCTGCTGGAGGTTTCCCCCGATGGAATGATCCTGGCGAAGAAAACCAAGGCAGAACAAGCCGGCGCTGGACAACCCGCTACCCGCGCCGAGTTGGACCCGGAGGGCGGCGACAAACCTCAAACAAAATCGGTGGGCCACTCGCGGTAGCGGGTGCCAGGCCTTCGACGTTCGATCCAAATGAAACAACGTTTCATTTCACTCCTAACCCTCCTATGTCTCGCCCAGGGAGGACTCGCATCTGACAAAGTTATCGATTACGCTAAGGCTCTTTCGTTGGTCATCGCCTATGATTCCGCTGGGGGAGGTTCCATTTCCGTCATACTCAAGAACTCCTCGACAGAGAAGTTGGAGCTGATTTTGAACGACAAGGAGATCGAGGGCCGATTCTCTATAGAGGGAGGTCAGGACAAAGACAACTTTTACGACAAAGACTACTTACGGAAGCTTTTGACCTCTCATTGGTTTTCGGGGCATCGCGAGCTAAAAAGCAACGGTGAGATCAAATGGACAGCAAGGCTTGAAGAACTGGTCTATCCTCACGACACTCCTGTGACGCCTCAGAGTATAGCAGGAAAGTCGGTCTCCTTGAGTCTCGATCGGCTTGCTGTGATCCCCGGCGTTAGGAAGGGGAACATCCCGGTCAAGATCCAAAGCAACACCCTGGAAATCCCAAAGATCGAACAAGATGTTACAGGCAACGGGCATTGAACGTTCGCTCGGAAATATGGTGGGCAAACTCAAACAATTGTTTTCTCGCAAGAGTGTCGGCCCACCGTAACCCCAGAGAGTGTTCGTGATCTACGCTCACGCGCCCGATAACACTTCCGATGAGTCCGCGCCTCCTAACTCCTTTGATCCTCCATTTTTCCCGTCCGATAAGATCGACAGGTTTTCGGTCGAGGAATTTTCGAGGATGGCCAAAGTCTTTCGTCGTGCGGATCACGCCGTCGATCCCCTCTATCGGTGCCCCCAGCCTGATATGGTTTCCTGCGTAGTCTACGTTCATGATGGAGACTGCTGGATACCGGACGAGAGAGCCACTGACTTCTTCCATGAAAGCCACATCAACTACTAAATACTACAAGCCGAACCACCACTCTATCGTTCGGTAGCGAAAACATGAATCGCTCCTCTCCACAATTTAGGTCACATCTGAAGTTCACTTTCAGAGAATACGGAAAAGACAGGTGGCTAAAATTCGGCTTTCCAGAGAATGGTCATCGTCGAGTGCCCATGCAGATGGATTGCGTCGAAGGCATGCACACCGTAGGAATGTGAATAGACGGTCAGACATGAATGTCACGGGATTAAGCGGTTTTCTTGTAGCGGCTGCGGTGGAAGACTTCAACGTATTCTTGGCGCGGGGTGTTGAGCAGAGGGTGATTTTTCGGTCGC
>NZ_JAENIJ010000080.1 GCF_016595435.1 Luteolibacter pohnpeiensis | reverse complement strand
CCATGACCGCTCGGAACAACAACCCCTTGCTCAAAACCTTCGCCGATCGGCTCCAGGAAAATGGCAAAAAGCCCAAGCAAATCATCATCGCCATCCTGCGAAAACTGCTCCACCAAATTTACGGCATCCTCAAATCCGGCGAACCCTACAACCCCGAAAAAAGAGGCCTCCAAACCATCTGAAAACACCCGACCTCAGCCACTCAAAAGAATCCCAAAAACTCAATTTACGGTTGATCTTTCAACGCAGCATCTTGTTCGCCTTGCTGGGCGATTCGATTCAAACGACGAAGGTTGGCTGCCAATATATAGCCATTGAACCTCGGATTCGACAGGTAGAAATCCAAGAGCCGTTGAACGTAGGTCGACGCTGCCCTGCTCCACAACTGCCTTCGCTGCGGACTCGCTATATCCCAATCAGAGGATCTGAACACGAAGAGGAATTTCAAGACCTGTTCATGTTCGAATTCGCACTCCAACAGCTTATCGAAGGTCAATTCAGCCTTTTGGAGCGAGTGCAAGAAGTCGTAGGCGGCCGATCTCGCTGCACCAAGGTTTCGGTCTAGGAATGGTGATGTGCTAGTTGCAATAGCTTCAGCGATCTCCAAAGCCGTTTCTTTCATTTCGTCAACTCGACGTTTCGGAAGTGCAGCGGAAAGTATCTTGTCGATGTCATCATCTATCGCAGCCAGAATGATCCCGGAACCAGGCAGCGATGACGCTAGGAGCTTCAGGACTTCTTTCGCTGCTTTATTGAGGTGCATCTTTTCTTAGCCGAACGTGGCGGTCTGGCACGGCGCGGTAGCGACGTTGTCCAGCACCGTCTTGTTATGTATTTGTATTCATTTCATCATGGCTTTATAGTGATCCACATAGCCCGTCTTCTCAAACACAAGCTTCATACCCTCCGTAAAATGACTGTAATCAAACTCTTTTATGTCGAATATGTTCTGTCCAAGTGAGTGGGACTCTCGGTTCATGTATCTATTGAAACTTTTGAATCTATCTTCAGACAATTCAGGGAGTTGGAACACGTTATTATAATCCCGCTTTCTTACGAATGCGAAAAAGTGCTCAATAATGTTTCTCATGCAATTTGCGATTAGAGCTGGTTGCTGCGAAGTATCTTTGACAGTTGCCCAGTAGGTCTGATAATCATTCTGTATTTCTTCATATCGCATTCGCTTTATTTCAGCCCCATTTGATGACTTTACCAGCCTCATTAATTCTTGCTGTTGATCCCTGTCTTCCTTTTTTGTGAAGGTCAATTCGTAGAAAAAATATAGACTGTGCGTAAGCACGATGATTTGAGAATATGACGGGTTATTGACAAACTCTCTTTTGATATATTGTCCAATATTGAAGACATAGATGTGAGAAAGGCTTGAGATCGGGTCATCAATAACAACAGCTTTTGCTGTTGTAGATTTGGTAGGGTCTAAAGTTCCATTACATCTTTCAATGAAATATAAAAAACTTATTAGCGTCTTCTCCCCCTCGCTTAAGGACCTAAAAACATTTTTTGAGTGCGAATCTCTCGCTAGCTGATACATCGAATCCCCATGCTTCTCAATCTTGAATCCAGTGACTCCTAGGTCATTTAGCCTATTGTTGATCGCATCGACTGAAGCATCTATGTTAATTGTTTTCTTTCTCAGGCTTACAAGTTTTGTTTGAATTGCGGAGATTTTATTATCTGTTTGTTCTATTTTGGAATCGAGAGCCTGCTTCTCTTTCAAAAATGCTGTTTCTGCATCTTCATCTGCTTTGATGTCTGGGGCGTAATCACTTCTCATTTGCTCCCAGAAATCGCTCTGAACCTTATCAATAGACTGCTTGCGATTGGCTATTGATTGATTGAATGCTTTGATTTCTGAGTTAATTTTCCTGATAATTTTATTCAATATCTCCGAGGTGCTACTTACGTCTTCTATCGCAATGGATTTCTGAGGGTTTAGTATTTTTTCTTGGATGCTCTTGAGGTTTCCATTTAGCAGAGCGACTAGGTGTTGAGATGTTGATTTCCAGAGATCCAAGTCGTCTTGGGAAATATACTTGCACTCGTCAACAATAGCATCGAGATCCAGATTCTGGATCTGCGATTCCTGGGCCTTCAGGACTTCACTAAGTTGGAGTTTTAGATCTTTGTAGTCTCCATCAAAGATTGAGCGTATTGATTCAATTAATGCTTTCGACAGAGTCCTTTCCTGGCAGAACGGACAAACCGAGGGCTCGTCGCCACTTTCCTGAACAAACGAGAGTCCCTCGCTGACCCAATTGGAGTTTCCTAACTTCTCAATAAATTCACCAACGGGCCCTTCGGTTTTTGCCCTTATTTCGTTTTTCAATAGATCAGTTTCATCAATAGTTAGTCCTTTTATCAAAATTTCATCCAATGCCTTTTGTTCAGTTGCGCTTTCATCTGAAAGGACTGATGCACGTTGTTTTAGTGATTCGATCGATATGGACTGAAATTCTTCAGAGAGTGAAATACCCTTGAGATGCTCATAGAGCTTTTCTTTCTTCATGAGTCCTCTTATGCAGAATTCCAGAACTCTATCGCCTCCGGTGTATGTTGTCTTAATCTTCCACGCTGCTTCTATCGTATTATTTCTGACTGCGTGATACCGTTCTCGCGACTTTTTAAGTTCAGCAAGATAGTCTTCCTTTTGAATTCCTTTTTTGGATAATTCAGTCTCTAACTCACCAATCTCGATTTTGATCTCTTTGTTTTCCTTAGATAGCGTGAATACTCCGCGGAGTTCTCCATCTTCGTAAAAATAGTCCTCCACGAACTTCTGATTGTATACTAAAGTTTCAAGATCTTGCGATTTCAGGAGGCTGCATGAGGAAAAGTCATCGTCTGTTGGATTATAGAGAAAATTTGATATCGTGCTCTTGCCGGCCCCGTTTAATCCGTAAATGAGGGTATTTCGCTTTGCCAAGGCGATATGGGTTCGAGACTTATAACACGCGACATTCTCTAGATTGATTTCAGTGATCATGAGGAATTTCCATTTTTCACATAACGTTCAATGTCCAGGCACGGGCGAATGCCCGTTGCCTGCGACGGCTCATAAGCTCGATTTCAGCCACAACAAAGGCTATACCACTCGTTCCCAAATGGAACCCAAAACGGCCGCGTGATGCAATCTGAACCCGCGCCAA
>NZ_JAENIJ010000007.1 GCF_016595435.1 Luteolibacter pohnpeiensis | reverse complement strand
AAACTACCGGCTCCGCGTGATCGCCCAATGCGGCTGAAAACCCATCCTCAAAACCTCAACAAAAAGCCTCATCCCCAATCTTTGGTGTAGACCCATGGTTTGGAGCGTCGCGATGCTCCGAATGCTTTCAAACCCTTGCTGCGCAATGGGGTTCTCATCCCCCCCCCTTGGCTTTTAGATGAAGGGGAGTCGCTGAGCGATTGGATTCTCGGGAAATGGGAGAATCTTTGGTGGCGGAACGGGAGGGATTCGAACCCTCGGTAACCTTTTGAGCTACGTTCCCTTAGCAAGGGAGTGCTTTAGACCACTCAGCCACCGTTCCGTGAAGCAGGTCGAGAGGTTTGAACCATAGTGGATCGTTCCCGTCAACCATTCCGATGAGAATCTTTCGGAAAGATTCTCAAAGGGGGATTATGAAGGTTTTTCTGTTTCTTCGGCAGGCAGGTCTGCGGCTTCATCCGGTGTGGGTTCTGTCGCTGGAATCTCAGCGACTTCCAAAGGATCTGCAGCGACTGGAGCGCTTTCTGGCGTGTCATCTGAGGCGGTGACAGCTTCCGATGGCTCGGGAGTTTGCGCATCCGCGGTTGGCTCGGATTCGGCGGCAAGCTCGGCAGCCTCTGCGGCTTCCAGGGTGACGCCCGTTTCGGCGACTGAAAGGGGATCTTCGCTCGGTTCGGATCCGACCTCAGGAGCACTGGCTGTCGAACCTTCGGTGGTTTCGGCAGTTTCGGAATCTGCAGGTGCCTTCGGCGATTTCTTCGCCTTTGGCTTTTTCGGTGGGGTTGGTTCTCTTGGCTCTTGAACCACGATGGTATCGTCGGTGTAGAGCAGGATGTGACCTTGGTTGAGGAGCCAGAAAAGGTCAGCAGCGTATTCGGTGGAAGGCTCGGTCATGCCTTCGGGGAGGATGGCTTTCCAGAAACCATCGAGCTTGGCCGGTTTGTTGGCGCGTATCCACTCGACCATTGCAGCTGGGCGTGCAGCCAACACGGCGTTGGGCGCGAGGGCATGGGGCCGGGCTGGACCGGTATGCAGCTTGCCTTGGCGCTTGAACACGGGGAGGTGTTCTGCCTCCAAAGCCCGGCACACGGCTGGAATCAGAATAGCTGGGTGCTTGCGGGCGTGGCTTCCTGCCATCTTGAGTGTGGTGAGCAGGGAGGGAGATAAGTTTTTCCCGGGGAGGGCGGCGGAAACTTCGGCCTTGTGAACTTCCTTGAAGACTTTGCCAAAGGTGGTTCCTGTCAACGCGCGTTCTGCCTCGGCTTGATCATCCATCCAGGGATTTGGATTGGATGGGGCTTCTTCAGCGGAAGGGCCGGAAGTGGCGGCTTCGGTTTCTTCTTCGGTTGAGGCTGTTTCGGAATCGATAGCGGGTGCAGGTGCCGGAGCAGGCGTTTCCGATTTAAGGCGCCAGCGGGTCTTTTGCTTCATGCTTTCCAGCCATGCATTGACTGCTTCTTCACCGCGTTCGGTTCGGACCTTGGCGGCGTAGACTTCGAATGGCATGTTCGAAAAGCGTTCCCGGTGCAGGCGGCGGAGATTCGGTTGGTAGGCGTGGAAATTTGGTGGTCCCAGCCATTCACCGGAAATGCCACAGCGGGCGACGGATTGGAAATTTCCATTGGGTGGATCGACCTCAACGATTTCTTCCTCCAACAGCTCCTTGCGGAGATCGGAATTCCAAAGGTGGCGCACTGCTTCTTCTTTGGTGAGAAAAAGGGATTCGTCGAGAATGCCAGCATACATGGGCGGCCGACTTGGCTCCAGTTCGAACACGGCGCGGCATCGTGCGCGCTCTGCCAGCAAAATGCGGGCAACATCGAACAATGGGTAAACTCGAGCGACCTGGTGAACTTCGCGACCGATCAGATGAATCGCCTGAGCATCCGGAAGCAGCGTTACGCGGACTCCTTCAGCAGGTGGAATTTCTTCGCGACGCGGTGGGCCGCTGCGGTCGTAACCACCACGCGAGTTGCGGCCATCCCGACCTTGAAATGGGCGGCGTTGACCACGGCCTTGATCATCACGGCGGGGCGGGCGCGAGTCTCTGTCACGGCCATCCTGACGGGGCGGGCGCGGCTCGGTTTCACCGCGTGCCCAAGCTGGGCCGAGAGCAAATTCGGACAGCAGTCCGCGCAATGGATCATTTTCTGAATCGGTCACAGCCCCGAGTTTACCGGGTTGATCTGAAAATGACAAACTTAGGTTTCATCGGAAATGAGGGAAATCATTCGACGGGTCGCTCCCTCGTGCTGATTTAAGAGCTGGGAGGCGTGATCCGTGAGCTGTTGCGCGCTAGAAGGCTCGAGAACACGGCGGATGGCAGCGGTCAGTTCAGCTTGAGAATTCACACAAATCGCAGCGTTGGTCTCCACCAAGCGACTTGCCAAAGGCTGAAAATTCTCCATGTGAGGGCCGAAAATCAATGGCTTATGAGCTAAAATCGCTTCCGCTGGATTTTGCCCACCCTCAGCAAGGAAGCTTTTGCCAATGATGACCATGTCCGCATGGGCGGTCCAATCGCGCAGCTCACCGGTGGAATCGACGACCAGGCAAGCCGTGGCAGGATCGGCAGGTGGAGTGAATTTCGAACGCAATATCGGATCAAATCCGAGCGTTCGCAATGCTTGGACGACCTCGGTCCGCCGCTCGGCATGGCGCGGCACGATGACCGGGAGCGAGTTGTCGGCGACATCGCGCATGGCAGAGGCAAGCCATGCCTCCTCGCCGGTGTGAGTGCTTGCCGCCAGGATGACTTTGCGGTTTTGCCCGAATGCATTCAGCATTTGCTGAAATTCCGGGCGTCGGGTTGGTGCACTTCCAGTGCCTGGATCGAATTTGAGGCTGCCGGTGACGTGGATTTTTTCAGTGGAAACTCCCAGGCTTTCCCAGACTGGCTGATCACTGCTTTCTTGGATCGCCAGTGCATCGAGCATGCCGAACAAGGGAGAAATCCATTTTGAGAATTTGCGGTAACGGCGTGCGGATCGCGGCGAAAGACGCGCATTGATCAAGCTCACCGGGATGTCACGTTGGTTGCAGAGTCGCAGCAAATGGGGCCATGCCTCACCTTCGATCAAAACCAGTTTCGCTGGTTCAAAGCGATTGAGGTAACGCCGGACCATGCAGGGGAAATCGAGTGGCGAGTAGGTGACGCGGATATTCTTCAAGCCGGAACTGGTGGCTACGGCGTGGCCCGTCGCTGTGCCGACTGCGATGACAAATGGCCGATCCGGCTCGGTGGTTCTCCATTCGCGGATCAGCTTCAAGGCGAGCATGGTTTCGCCGACGCTGATTGAGTGGATGTGAATTTGGCCGCAGGGCTCATGGCCAAGCTCGCTGGTATAAATCGATGCCCGTTCTCCGAGTCTCGTGCCAATGCCTCCCCGGCGGATCATTTTAACCACCCAGCCCGGAAATGCAGTGATGAATAGCAGCGGCAGAGCGAGCCGGTAAATCAGGAGGGCGATTTGAAAACGCATGGATCGGGGAAAAATGAGGCGGAAGAATCAGAGCCTGGGGATGTTAAGTCGATGGCGATGCTGATTTTGAAAACAGTAGAATTGCGCAGCCACCATATTCTCTGCGATCGAGCAGCGTCCACGCCGGACTTGTGGGAGTTGGCTGGCTTGCCGAGATTTCTGCGATCAGCCAGCCATCGTCACTCAAGCGCTGAGGGAGGTGTTCGGATTCCAGCAGGGTCCGCACATGATCCGGATCACCGTACTGCTTGAAGTAGGGGGGATCCGCGAAAATCAGATCATAAAGTGCGGTATCTCTCTTAAGAAAAGATGTCACTTCAGCACGGACCACATTGCCGTTGTCGAGGCGTGCCTTTTTCAGATTTTCGCTGATGACAGCGGTTGCCTGGCGGTGTTCGTCGACAAACGTGCAGGACGCGGCGCCTCGGCTTAAAGCTTCAAGGCCAATGGCTCCAGAACCGGCAAATAAATCCAGCACTTTGGCCCCGTCGATCGAATCGGCTAGGATGGAAAAGATCGCCTGACGGACGAAATCCGTGGTGGGGCGGGCAACTGCTCCGGGGACTTTGATGGCGGTGCGCCCGGCTTTTCCGGCGATGATTCTCATGGAGTTCCAGTAGTTGATATGCCGATGGAGGGGCCTCCGTGGCCGAGGCTTAGTGTGATGGATTTCTCGAGACGTCCATACATTTCCAGATCCAGCGCGACTCGTTGCGGCGTGGAAAGCTCGGTGAGTTTCGGCGGTTCATTTAATTTCGGAAGCATCCGTCTGACCAGATTCTCGATGGATTCAGGAGGGGCGACCATGCGGAGGATGCCGGCGGAGCGTCCGTCGGGTCTCAACGTGGCATTGCCTAGAAACGAGAGATCGTCACCGATTAGGCGGGCGTCGACACAGGAAATCGAGCCTTGGCGCAGGATCGTGACCAGGCGTCCGGTGTCGAAGTCTCTTTCCAAATCGCCTGCTTTCACGGAAACCTTTTCCAGTTCTGCGACCAGATCACCTTGGATCGATGCGGGGGCGAGCAGCAATCCAATGAGGCGTGCGTGCAAGCTGGCCTTTTCCAATTTCATCTGACTCCCGGCAGTCGTCAGAATTTCGGGAACCGATTGCGCGGGGAATTTGTATTCGAACTGGGCAGGCAGTCCGGCGAGCATTCCCAGTCGAGCTTCGAGACTCATTTTCAATCCATCGGTTTCCAGCTCTACCGGTTTTAGATCAAGGAAGGGGGCTTTCCAGGTCAGCGGGGCTTTGAGGTTGGAGAAAACCGTTCGTCCGGCACAATTCATGGAGCCGATGCGAAGTGTCGAACTCGCAGCATCTCCGGCGACAGGTAGGCTGGAGGTCAGGTGATTCAGTTCGAAAATCGGAGTATTGATTCCGGCATAGACGATGGAAAATGAGGCGTCGTGCAGGTGAATCCAGCTCGTGGGAACTGGCTTTTTGGGCTTCGGTGGAGTGGGGGGCAGCGGAGGCGCAACAATCGGAGGCGGTTGCGGTTTCGGCGGCGATGGCTGCACTTCTAGCGAGGTTGGACCCGTGAGTGGATCGGGTTCGGGCACGGGGGCCACCGGGGTTGGATTCGCAGCGACCTCAGGCGAGGGTTCTGGCGTAGCGGTGGGCTGCGCGGGCTTCTGCTCCGGTGTCGGAGGGATGAGCTGGGAAATCAGCTGAAGAGGGAGGACGATCTTGGGGGAATCCAGGTGCAGCGCGCGAATCTCGCGATGACCGCGCAGCCAGGCGCTCCAGACTGGCTCCAGACGGATTTTTTCAATTTTTGCCACCGGCTGGGGCACGGCTTTTCGCAGCGCGGGTGGTTGCATGAGGCGGACATTTGAGAGGGAAATGCCATTCCAGGGTGACCATGAGGCGCCGCCGATGCTTGCCTCTAGGCGAGTGATTTTCTCGATTTTGCCAGCGAGGAATCCGCGTCCCCAAGCCGATGCGAGAAACAGATTGCTGCCGCCAAAGGCAAGCAGCGGAATCAACACGAAGACGATGATGCCGAGGTAAAACAAGATCCGCAGCCACCGGCGGGGGATCCGGCGCGCTCCGCGATCAGGAGCTGCCTGAGTGGTCATCGGCTCAATGTTTTTTCGTGGATGGCTCTGGGCCCATTGGGATTTGCCCGGCCTTTCCGAGCGCGAAACGAAGAACCAAGCTCTTGTCGATCAGGAGAGTTCCCTCACTGGAAACTTCCTGAACGCGGTAGATGATCAGGCCGTAGGGTTTGTCCGTGTATTTTCCCAGCGCGATGTTTTCCTTGGTTTTGCCGAGGCTAGTTTCCTCTTCGAAACGCCATTCGGAGCCAGTCCAGGACCCCAGCGTGCTTTCGGAATCCGCTTTGATATCTTCCAGCCGTTTCATCTCGCCATTCGGAGAAAGGAAAACGTCTTTCTTGGGATCGTAGCGCAGCGTCGAAATAGCACTGGCGGCCCCGGTAGCAGTGAGGGTCCAAGTGTCACCACTGCTTTTGCGCAGCATGAGCATCAGGTCGTCACTGACAGGCTTGAATTCGCGCTTCGCCCAAAGCTTGAGGTATTCGTTGTATTCCTCCTGCGTGATTCCCAGCTTTTCGTGGTACGGGAGAGGTTCACCTGGTTTGGCTTTGGCCGAGTAATCGTTGAACCAATCCGGGTCTTTACTCGCGGCTTTCTCAACCTTTGCGACGTATTTGTCGATTTCCGGCGGAGGAACTACCATGCCGTTTTGCGCTCGCACTGGCACGTCTTGCTCAAAAAGACCACTGAACACCTTCGGAACCTCAGCAGCGTGGAGAGCGGCAACGATCGGAAGGACGGGAAGAAAGGCGCGGAATTTCATGCAAGTGAGTGGCGAAATGCTGACGGCGGCAGGATTGGAACTCAAGCGGCAATGCAACTGCGGTGCAATTTCAGTGCCTGCAGCATGGTGCTGATTTTGGGAAATGCGAGTTTTGTTTGAAAAATGCTTCAGACGTCAGCTCGGTTCTCCGGCAGGGAAAATTTCCTGAATGGATGACTCTTTTTTCTCGTCCATCCATCGCTCCAAAGCCCGCTGCATCGGGGCGAGAACTTCCGGGCGTTGCTCAGTCAGTTCGTGTTCGCCGAATGGATCATCCGTGAGGTTGAACAGCGAGAAATGCCGTTTTCCAGATGAGGTGGGCGTGCAGACGATTTTCCAATGCTGGGTCCGCAGGCATCGCTGCTTGGCCTGGATCAGCCGGTCCAGGTATTGGTCTTTGAGGACGAATTGATAATTGTAGTCCGGGTCGATCTTGGTGAGCTCATCCATCGGCGGGAGCTTCGGGCGTTCAACTCCCGGGACGGTGAACTGAATGAACGGAAATCCGGTTTCTCCATAAAACGGGCGCCAGGCTTCAGGTGAGTGACCGTGCAGCCATCCCGCAAAGCTTTGCCCCTGCCAGATTTTTGGTTTATCGGCCCCAGCCAAATCGGCGATCGTTGGGGCTACATCGATCAAACGCACCGATTCAGGAATGACTTTCGCAGGTTCTCCGGGGACATAAACGATCATCGGGATGTGATTGGCCTGCAGCCCGCCATTGAAGGTGAGGCCGTGCCCTAAGGTAACTCCAGGTTCGTAGAGATCATCGCCGTGATCGGCAGTGATGATGACAATGGTATTGTCCGCCAGTCCATTGGCTTTCAATGAGGCAAGGATGCGGCCGACACAGGTGTCAAATTGCCGGGTGCAGCCGTCGTAAAGAGAGCGGATTTGCGATACTTCCTCCGGCGGCAGAGCTTTCCATTTGGATTCCAAATCCGTGCCTCCGATGAAGGTATTGATGTCGAAATCGACCCCCGTTTGGTTGGCACCACGGTAGTTCGGATCGCCGAACATGCTGCAATACGGCTCTTGGGATCGATAGGGAAGGTGAGTGCACGAATAAAAAACGTGCCAGAAAAATGGCTTCCGGTGGATCGCTGGATCTGCCAGGCGATCCTCGACGCGCTTGGTGACAACCTCCGGAGTTACGAATTCGGCAAACGCTCCGAGTTGCGGGAAAATTTTGTATCCCAGTGGGTTGTCAAAATAGAGCGGAATTTCGAAGTGGGCCATCACCACCGCCTGGCTCATGTAGATTTTAAAGCTGTCGAAGCTGGAAACCGAGATGTCGTCGAATCCCAGCGGCATCACATGATAATAGCCCGCACACCAATCGCCGATTGCCGCCGTCGAGTAGCCTTTTTTCTTCAACACATCCGCCAGCGGGATGGTGCTCTTCTGGGTTTTTTCGACCGTTTGTCGATTGGGATACATTTGCCGCAAGCCGTGCGACTGAGGGTATTCCGAGGTCATCAACGAAGTGCCGGATTCCAAGGTCGAAGCAATCGGAGTGTAGCAGTTTTCAAAACGGGTCGATTTCTCTGCCAGGCGATCAATCACCGGTGAAACACCAGCGGCTGCCAAACCGTCTTTGCGCGTTGGATGATTCCCGCCCACGCCAAGCTGATCCGCCCGTAACGAATCCGAGCCAATGATGATGATATTCGGAGCATCGTGAGCCGACTCAATGGTCGGTTTACGAAGATTTCCGATTTCCTGATATCCGAAAATGCCAAGCACAATCAGGGAAAGAGCACCAGCGGTGATCCATCCCCGTTTCCCGTGGCGCTGGATGTGCCAAATCCCCACACCGATCAAAAATAGCACCGGTAGGACATGAAAGAGCTGGAAGAAGCTCTGCGGCCGGATCGCGTTTGGGATCACATCCAGCATGCCATAGTAGCTGTTGCTGAAAGCATTGTCGTGAAGGAAATACGGCCGGGTGTCCACCAGCCGGAGCGTGCAATAACCATCGATGATTCCAGTCAGCAGGAGTGCCCGCAGTGCAACGGCCCAGGCGGCGCGAAATTTGGATCTTTTCGTCCAAAATGATGCCAGCGGCTGCACCAAAAGCGCACCGGCAACTGCGAGTAACAGATACGCAGGGATGAGCATCAGATTTTGCCCGATCAGAAACCCCATGTATTCGTCTTTCGCCAGCGAAGCGAATTTGTTGTCCATGGAGCCGGACCCGCCCGCGAGGCGGATAATGGCCTGCACGAATTGGTAGATGAAAAAGACGGAAACGCCGCCAAAAACAGGGAAAAACCGGGCTGCCGGGCGCTTGGGATCGGGTAGGGGCGAGTGGCTCAAGGGGCGGCAAGCATGCTACAACTTCGGAACACATCAAGTCTGGTAACAGTTCAGATTCGCAGAAATGACCGATTCATGAATGGCGAAACCGCCGTTGAACCGTTCATCGTTTCAGTGGCCCAGCTGGTGAAGGGGGGACTGCTTGCAGTGCGCCGTCAGACCGGTGACTCCAGATGCTTGAGGAAACGTCTGCAGTCCGGGCGGTAGTCGTGTGCCTCATAAAAAACATGGGCGTCCTTTTCCCGCCTGTCGCTACTGGTCACTTCCATTCTCGTGCAGCCGATCGAGATCGCGAAATTTTCAGCAGCTTTCACCAAGGATGCTCCAATTCCTTTTCTCTGGTGAACCGGTTCAACCGCCATGGCGGTGATACGCCCAAGCATCGGGATTTCATGGAAAAGAGGAATGGCGTGAAAACTTAAAAATCCCACCAACTCGGTTTCTAGAATCGCGACGAATGTTTTACTCAATGGATTCTGATAGGCTGCGATGCGGGAAATGACATCAGCTGGCTCCAGTTTGTAGCCGAGTACAGCAATCAAATGGGAGAGGGACTCGGCATCTTCAGCACAAGCTTCGCGTATTTGATAAAACATGGTGCGGGTTGGATGATCTTGATTTATCAGCGAATGAATGTTTTTTGAATCCTTGTCTTTTTGTTAGATTTTCATTTGGGCTCTCGTTTCATGAGAAAGTGGGTTTCGGTTTCTCCGATGTCGACAAAGCCGTGCCTCAGATATAGGTTTTTTGCAGGATTGATTTTAATGACTTCTAGTTTGATGGGTAAGGCCAACGTGTCAGCCTCTTGAGTCAACAGAGTCAGGAGGTGAGATCCAATTCCTTGGTTCTGGTAATCTGGTAAAAGATAAAATTCGCCAAGGTGCAGTTCTTGATCGTTTTTGATAATTTCGATGGTCCCGATGTCACAACTCCCTAATGTGATGATTTCTGGCTTTTGAGTCTCCCAGTCCTTTTGATGGAAAGCAATTTGCAGCTGCTCGTCCCATCCCCATAGCGATTCAACATACCGCATCAACGCTGCTTTTTTGATCCTATAACAGATAAGGCGATCTTCGTCGCCGGGAAGTCTTTTGCTCAAAATAGATATGTCTATTGGTGTCATGGATTTCAGCAAAATTTTCTGTTGAGAATGATCCAAGGTGAGTGTTCTCCGCACTTTATCTGAGTAAACGTGCCTGAAGTCATTAAATCATGGTGAGGTGAGATTTCATTTTGAGGAGAACAAAAAATGAATCAAAAATCCAAATTTTTCCGAAAAAGAATCCCGGGTAATTGATGCAATGATTGAATTTTTCGAACAGGTTCAAATGAACACTTTTGAGGATTGACGGGATGTCCCTCAAAAGGCAAAGGTCCTGACTGTGGACCCGTCACTGAGCGCCCTATTTATCGACTGCGACTCGTTTTTTGCGAGTGTTGAGCAGCATCTTGATCCGTCCCTGCGAGGAAAAGCCGTGGGGGTGGCTCCGGTGATGGCCGAGACCTCGTGCTGCATTGCCGCATCGTATGAGGCTAAAGCTTATGGAGTGAAAACGGGAACTGGGATTCGGGAAGCACGGATCTTATGTCCCGGGATCCACATTGTTGAAGCGAAACCGGCAGAATATGTTAAAGCGCATCACCGGGTAATCGCTGCGGTGGAAGATTGCATCCATGTGGAGGCAGTCCTTTCGATTGATGAGATGTGGGCTTGGTTACCGCTCAATTGGCGGAATCCGGAGTTTGTTCGAAATCTCGGTCAACAGATCAAAAGCAAAGTCGCGAATGATGTCTCACCCGTCATCAAGGTTAGTATCGGGGCGGCACCGAACCGCTATCTGGCGAAACTCGCAAGCAAGATGCGGAAGCCGGATGGGCTTTTCATCATTGAGCAGAATGACCTCCCGGTGGCTTTGCATGAATTGCAGCTTTCCGATCTAACAGGTGTCGGACGGAGCATGGAAACTCGCTTGCATGCTGCGGGAATTCACTCCGTGGAGTCTCTATGTGGAGCCTCCAAGGAGGTTTTACGAGGCGTATGGGGAGGCGTGCTTGGAGATCGGCTGTGGTATCTTTTGAGGGGAATGATCATGCCTGATCTGGAAACGGTGCGGAAATCCATCGGGCACTCGCACGTGCTGCCGCCTGAGTCGAGAAAACCGGATCAGGCCTGGCCAATTCTTTGCAAGCTGCTGCACAAAGCATGTGAGAGGCTACGCAATCATGGTCTGGTGGCAGGGTCGTTGACGATACAACTCGGCTTTTTTGGAGGACCCAGGTGGTCTCCGGAGATCAGTTTTTTTGAGACTGACTCCACTTTGGTTCTGATGCGAGCGCTTCACCGGTTGTGGCGGGATCGACCGGAACCTCATGCGCGTCTTCTTCAAGTAGGATGCGTATTGGGAAAGCTACTGGATCGTTCCAATCACACGCCCGATTTATTTGGCGGAACGATTAACGAAAGTTGTCCGGAAGATGCGGCGAAACATGCGCGTCTTGATCAGGCCATTGATCGGCTACGGGCAAAATACGGACGGCAATGTGTTTATATGGGTTCGGTCCATCACTCCCGGGATAAGGCTCCCATGCGCATTTCATTCACTCATATTCCAGAATTGGGCATTGAGAATGATCGTCGTGACGATGGCTAACCGGGCAAGAAGATGGTTTCGTGGGTAGATTTGAGAAGATTGTTTTCTTAGGACAATTTATGAATTGGGTTATAAGCAAAAAAGATGGGTGATATGCTTTTAGGCTTGCACCAGGATGTGGGTGGCCACTAAGCGTGGTAGATATTCGAATGGTTTTTAATCTGAAATTTGTCGATTTCAGGAAACAAAATTCGAGATGTAGTTTCATCTGAAATACCCGTCATTTCATGAAAAATCCGCAAATTCTGAAGAGCTTCCATCTAAAATCTAACAATTGGCGGAAACTTCAGATCGGATTGATTGCTGCATTTTTAGGTGGATTTATTCTTGTATGGTTGGAGACTAACCACAAGGAGGATGGTGATCACCAAACTGCCGAAAAACGTCTTGATCGGGAGATTCCCCGGAAATCTGCGAAGCAGAACGAGGGGTTGCGTCAGGAATGGGTAGACAGCTGGAAAACTCAGCCGGATTCAGGGGCGACACAGCAATTGATCGATCAATTGATTCACTCCAAAAAGATCGGTCCGGCGAGCTTGTTAGAAGGAATCGCCTCGGCTTATGAGAACGATCCGTCTCGTTATCATGAGTCGATGATTCGAATGGCTGAGGAGTTGTTTGAGCATGACCCGGCGGGAACGATGAGCTTTTTAGCCCGGCTTCATGCATCACCGGGAATTGTGCCATTGGAGAGAACGTTGATGAATCGTTGGGTTCAAAACGATGTGGAGGGAGTTTTAGGTCAATTCTCAAGTGTCGCTGCTGAATCAAATGCGCGACCGTTCGTGCAACTGGCTTTTGTTTCGTCGATTTGCCAGCACGAGCAGCAATCGCAATTGCCGGAGTTTTTAGCGTGGATCGAAGATTTACCAAAGGAACAAGAGGGAATTCGGAATGCTGCTTTGGAAGCCTTGGTAGAGACTTCAAGTCCGGCAAATTTCACCCAATTGGATGCGCTTTTTAAAAACAATCTTCAGGATCAAGCGGTGTCAGCATGGGCATCACAATTGGTCTCCCGGCAAGTGGATGAACAGCCGGATGAAGCTCTGGAGTGGATCCGAACGGCTCCATCATGTGCTGGACGAACCATGATGTTAGAGGATGTCATGGGTGCGCTTTCCCGTTCCCATCCGGAAATGGCGGCGGAGTTGATCAATCAGCCCGATGAGCTATTCAAACTTTTCGGCATGCCCGGCGGACCACCACAGGAAGCGCTGCGCGATCGGGCACTTGTTAGACTTCTGGAAGCGACGATGGGCGAGAATCCGGAATATGCCATGGAAGTCGCTTCGTATTTTTCTGACCCGAAACTGGCCAGCGACTACACGGAAAAAGCGAGTCGTTTGATTCAGGCAAAGAAGGACTAGTCCTGCCGTAGAGGCGGAATTTCTGGATTTCTGAAAATCCTCGAACTGATTTATGAAAAAAACACTGATCCGATTGTTAGGCGGAGCGTGCATCGCTGCGATGATTTCGATAGCGGTATATCGTCTTGCCGCATGGTCTGACCGATCTTCTCAATCAAGTCCGGTTCAAACTCAATCATCCGGATCCAGCATTGCGTTAGGGGCCTTGAATTCGAGCGATCGCGAAACTGCGAGAAAAAGGGGAGTCTATGGGAATGGGGATGATTTGACGAATTCGCCCGATGGCAGATTCCAAGCAGATGGCCAGTTTCTAACAGTTCCTAACCGGGAAGGATTCCGGCTTCGGCCGTTCGCCGTCAGCATGCGTAGTGATGATTTCGCCTGGACGGCTGAGGATGGAAAAACGGACGAGGCCATGCGTGACCTGTCGCATACGGAGGAAGAAGAGGATCGCTTGAAGACCGATAACCAATGGGTCAATAAGCGGCAGTTGGTCTATTGCTCTGATTACATCGAAAGCTTGGGCAAAGAAGTTGCGACTCAGGGCGCCGCCTTAAAGACCGCGAAGTTGCCGGGTTTTGATGGAAAGGAATATGAAGTTGAAATCGTTCGTGCGGAGAGTCCGCAAGGGACGAACGAATGGAATATTTCAGGCACCTTGAAGGACCGGCCTGATACCATGGTCGCGATGTCCAGTGTCCACGGTTATACCTCATTGGTGATTGTTTCTCCCGAAATTTATATTGAAGGAGATGCACGGGAACCTGGTGAAGTGGTTCTCAATCAGATTGATCGCGTGGCACGTCAAGCCGCGCAGCCACAAGGACCTGTGGAAACGGTAAGCCCTTTTGATGTGGGGAGCCCCTCGTCTCCGTGAAGTCAAACCCACTTTTCCATAGATGTCCGATTCATTTGTGGAAAACCCGAAACAAAAACTGAACTGGAAATGAACATAACAAAAAAAACGAAATCCTGGATGTTAGGATGCCTATCATCAGCATTCGCGGTGCTACTGGCACCCGGAGCGATGGCGGCGGTACAGGCGGATGTTGCTTACGGCTGGACCCCGAATCAGGCGACCCGGTATGGCGGGTACAATGCCTTGGCATCCCGGATTTCAACCCACAACGCCATTAGTAATACGGTCCACTCAAATAGTGGAACAGATGTGTATTGGCGAATCGCCGGCTACTATCAAATCAGCACCGATAACACAAACGGTTCCGGCTGGTGGCTGGACTCGTTGGCAAACGGCAGCGATTGTGCCGGCTTCCGCAGCTATGCAAGTGGTCGCGGAGCGGACCTTTTATTCCTGTGTTGCCCTTACGTGGATAACGCCGGCCTCGCCTATCAACCGGGAAATCATGGAACTTCCGGTCGTGACTCGGTCCAGTGGGAAATTTTCTCACATGAGATCGGACACAACTATGGAGCAAGCCACGAAGCCGGAATGTGCGCCGGAACCCAGGGCGGCACCATCATGGCGGCATGCAACGGAGCCAACATTCCGTATTATTCCAATCCGAACCTCTCGGTTGGTGGGGTGACCATTGGTGATTCGACTCATAATAACACTTCCACGGTTTATAACAACCGGAGCACCCGGGCCAGTCAGGCATCGGCGATCAGCGCGGTCACATTCTATCAGGATGTGAACTATGGTGGTGCGATGGGAGCCATGTTGACTCAGGGATATTATAACATGGCGGATTTGGCTGCTGTAGGTATACCCAATGACTGGGCGTCTTCCTGCACCATTCCATCCGGGTGGACGGTTACCATCTATCAAGATATCAATTTTACAGGGACCACCTGGAATCTTTATCCTGATGCCAATGGCGGGCAGGCTTATTTCACCGGTTACTCCGGTTTGAACGATGCCATGACCTCTGTTTGGATTCACTAAGGGAATTCTACTCAAAAAAGACGTCGTCGGGAAATCCGGCGGCGTTTTTTGCTTTCTGGTAGGAAAGGCTAGACATCGTCCGCCAGTTCGCGGCATCTTCGCCGGGTTCCGTGTGGGAGCGTCGCTGGAAACAGGGATTTCTGCATAGAACATGGCTCTTGCCAGAGGCTGGCGAATTACTCAATTTGCTGGAAGAGAAGAGCTTATGAAAAATGCCGCCGTGGTGGAATGGTAGACGCTGCGGACTTAAAATCCGTTGTCCGCAAGGACGTGCCGGTTCGAGTCCGGCCGGCGGCACTTTCGTAAAAACCGAGAAAACAGCTCGTGGAGGCGCGCTTAAAGGTCGTGTATCACTTTCGGAGGAAAGGCAGCTCGTAGGGCATTGAGGACGGCCAAAACATCGATGACTTCCTGTAAAATCGCTCCCGTTACCGGATTCAGGTAGCCGAGAGATGCGAAGATCATGCCGATGATGCTCAAGGCCATGCCGCCGACCGCGCTTTGCAATGCAATGCCTCTCATCCTTCGGCTGATGTGCATGAATTCGTCGACTTTTGTTAGAGTGCTATCGAGAATCACAACTCCGGCGGCTGCGGCGGTAACATCACTATTTTGGCCGATGGCCATGCCAACAGTGGCAGCCATCATGGATGGGGCATCATTGATGCCGTCTCCCACATACAAAGTTTTGGCTCGCGATGTTTCCGCGCGGACGATCGCCAATTTTTCCTCAGGACTCTGCTGAGAGTAGATTTGTTCAATGCCCACTTCATCGGCCAAATAGCGCACTTCCGATTCACGATCGCCTGAAACAATCATCACGCTTTGAAATTGGTGTTTGGGGCCGAGGTGGTTCACAAATGGCCGACTTTCAGCACGCGGGGCATCGCGAAAGCGCAGCATTCCGGCATATCGTTCGTCGATGACGACCACGCACTCCAGTCCACCGGCGATTGCAGGCAACTCGTCAGCCCCGGATAAATTTTGAGCCAGCACTTGCTTGCGACTGGTGATCATCACGCTGTGCCCGGAAACCGTGCCGCGTAAACCCTGGCCGGGTTTTTCTTCAACCTCGGTTGCTTCGGGCAGCTGGATTTTTCGTTCAGCAGTGGCATTCAGAATCGACTGGGCAAGGGGATGCTTCGAGTATCTCTCCAAGCTCGCAGCCATGGTTAGAACGAGGTCATCCTTAAAATCCTTGGCGCTGAGCAGTTCGGTTAGTTTTGGGTTCCCATAAGTTAGAGTTCCGGTTTTATCGAAAATCGCAGTCCGGCAGCTGGTGATTTGTTCCAAAACCACCGGGCTTTTGACGATAATGGCACGGCGGGCGCAAAGTGAGATCGAACCAATGATGGCGATCGGGATTCCGATCAAAAGCGGGCACGGGGTGGCGATGACGAGCACTGCTAGAAACCGCAAGACCTCGCCACTGATGAGCCACGCACTGATTGCGACTAACAAAGCGATGGGCGTGTAGATGGCACCCAGTTGATCTCCAAGGCGGCGCAGTCGCGGGCGCTCCGCCTCGGATTTCCGCATCACCTCCATGATTTTCGCATAGCGGGAGTCCGCTGCCAGGCGAGTGGTGCGAATTGTTAGAACGGCACCTCCGTTGATCGCTCCGGAAATCACAGAAGAGCCGGAAGTTTTGGTAATCTGGAAAGGTTCTCCTGTTAGATAGGACTCATCCATGGTGCCATGCCCATCAATCACCACACCGTCAGCGGGACAGGTTTCGTGAGGATAAATGATCAAGGTATCTCCAACTTCGATCTGCTCCAACGAGACTTCCGAAACTCCCGATTGTTGTTTCTTGTGGGCAATGGTCGGCATTCGCTGCGCCAGTGCTGACAACACGGAGGAGGCACTTTGTAACGCATATCGTTCCAATGCCTCACCACCGGACAACATCAGGACGATGATGGAACCAGCGAGGTATTCTCCCAAGAGGACGGATGTGATGATGGAAATGCCACCTAACAGATCAGAGCCAAATTCACGTTTGAACAGCTTGCCTGCCAATTCGTAAAGCATCGGCAGACCGCCCACCGTGAGCGTGATCCAAAGCGGTATGGAATGCACGTTTGCCGAACTATGAAATCCGAAACGAAGGAGCAGATGGGCGCCAATTCCCAAAATGGCCAACGCGGCGATCCAATTCGCTTTTTCTGACCACAGGAGGTTCCAACGAGCTCGAAACGAATCGGCATTTCGCTGGGTTCGGGATTGGATCGAATCCACTGGCATCGGCAGAGAATGCCATCAAAAGTCGGGGACTGGCAAAGCTTGTTTTTGTCAGTCTTGGTGACGATCGAGAGGAGTGCCGTTGCTCTCTGCCGTTTTGCGCTTTGCGGCTGCGAGTTTGCGACGCATGGGCAATAAGCGAAACTGGAGATAGGCGATCAAGATCAGTAAGATATCCAATGGAACCCAAAGCGTCGGGTCCACCCAGTAATCGCCCCATACAAAGCTGCCAGCTGGGTAGAGCCAATCGATGCCACCCGATATGGAATCGCATGCCATGTGTAAAAGGTAGGCAAATGACATGAATGCGGCGACCCGAAGCGAAACCTGAATTTTTGGAATCCGCGAGACCATGAGTAGCAAAAGAGTGATACCGGCCCAGCACGGAAGACCGTGCGACCAGCTGTGCATGCGCGCGCTGAGCGAGAGGTGGGGGTTGAGGATATCCGGCAAGGCACCGAAGATCCCGATCAGGATAAATTCTTTGCCGGAAAACGGCCTTCTCCTTCCCAATGTATTGCGAGCAATCAATACCGGGGCCAAGGCATGCGTGAAGATGTCCATGATCTGGAGGAATTAGATCATGGAATGCGCCCAAAACACCACGCTGTCATTCACATTTGCGATCATGCGCACCTGACTGTCCTGGGAAATGACGAAACCAATCACCGATGGCTCGACCGAACACAAACGGTAAACCGAGCGGTGGCGTGTGCCATCACCTTGAACATTCCAACTGGTGACGAAGGTTCCACCCAAATCGTGTGCTTGGCCGACCTGCAGGACGTTGCGGTCCACGCGGATTTCTCCACCAAATCCGATCACGGACATCCGGTTATCGATGATCAATGCTCCGTCGACTTGCATGAGATCGGAGAAAAAGCGGGCAAGCTCGAAGAACGCTTCCTCCATTTCATCCAGTTCACTATCCGAACTGTTTTTGAAGACCTCCCATGCTTCATCGGCGTCGGCTCCTTTTGGGCTGAGCTGACCAACACGACGCAGGATGGATTTCAACAAGGTGCGAAATCTTAATTCGTGGACATTCGGTTCTGCTGAATATTTGCAATCGATCCAGCGTGTTGTCACATCCTGGCCTTCCTCACCTGCGGGTAAAACCACTAAACTTCCACCGTGGCCGCTGGTCCGCACCAAATTGATGATGCGTTTGACGAACTGGAGAGAAATTTGGTGGGCGAGCGTTGAGTAAACTTCGACATCGAGTGTATCGGGCAGACAGCCGTTGGCGAGTTCACCGATCAAGCGTCTGCGCATCCCATCAAATCGCTCCTGCAGCAGATTGGACTGGAACACATCGATTCGCGGGCCGTGGAATTCACGCCCACGCCACTCAGCGATCAAGCTATAGCAATCATAAAACAGCAGCCATCCGGGATCGCGGATGTGAACGACAGGGAAGGGAATATCTTTTCCCATCGGCTTGCGGCCACCTGCGACGAGATTCAGCCAACGCGGTCCGGTATTGATGATGCCCCAGATGCGGAATCCGCGGTCGCGATCCGGCCAGACTCCTACTGCGGAATGGAAGAAACTGGCAGCTGGACTAATGCGCTTGATCTCGTTGGGCGAAAGTCCGTGCGAAACCGCAAAGCGGATGACATAGAGGCTATCCGGGGAATTGGCAGAAGACTCGAATGAATCCGGTGGCGCAATGATGACTCTGGCGCGGACTGCGCGACCTTCCTCTTTCAGCAAACTTGCCGCGTAGAGCCAGTCGCACAGCTGTCGAATCTGGATTTCTGATGGATGTCCTTCTATTCCGGAAAGTTGCTCAAACATCTGATGAACCAGTTCGGCAAGGGTTGGGGCGCTGGTTTCCTGCTCATCAGTCATGCCAAAACCTAGATTTCTGATTCCCGGAGGAAAGCGGAAATGCTGCAAAAACGAACTTTCTGGTGCGGAAGATGAGTTCATCCATCCGTTGGCAAATTCCTCAGATGAGGCTACTTTTGGTTTAATGTGGGAATCGGATCAAAAAGCAAAAGATCAGGAACACGCCGAAGCCATGCAAGAGGCGGACGAACGCACAGCTCCGCCCGGCAAGGTCGTCTATCATGCGATTTTGAATGAGGCGGATTTCGAGCTCTCCAGGCCGAGTGCTGCTTTGGCTTGGTCCGGATTGGCGGCGGGACTCTCGATGGGATTTTCGGTGGCGACTCCGGCATTGCTACGAAGTTTTTTGCCTGAAGCGGAGTGGACCCCTCTTTTAAGTAAACTGGGTTATACCATCGGTTTCCTCATCGTGATTCTGGGACGCCAGCAATTGTTTACAGAAAACACGCTGACGCCCGTATTGCAGCTTCTGAAATGCAAAAAACTCTCGGTGTTCTGGAATGTCGCCCGGCTATGGGGGATTGTTTTGCTCGCCAACTTGTCGGGTGGTTTCGCCTTCGCCTGGATTGCAGCTCACGGCGATGTTTTCGATCCGAGTGTCCGTGAGGAATTTGCAAAAATCGGTCGCGAGGCGATGGCTCACTCGTTCGGGGTGACGATGGTGCGAGCCGTGTTTGCGGGATGGTTGATTGCAATGATGGTGTGGCTGATGCCCTTCGCAGAAGTCGCCAGAGTCTGGGTGATTATCATCATCAGCTATGTCGTCGGAATTGGCCACTTCGCGCACATCATTGCCGGAAGTATCGAATCGTTTTATCTGGTGGTGACATCTGAGATTTCGATTTGGAAATCGCTAGGGTCGTTTGTGATTCCGACACTGCTCGGAAATATCGTCGGTGGCGTGGCGCTGGTTTCAGCCCTTGCCCATGCCCAATTCAATCGTGAGGAAAATGCCAAGAATTGAAAACGGTTCTTCTCTTCAACGAGTTAAATAATCGACGGCTGTTAGAACAAACATCAGCAATAACCAGAAACCGCCAGCTGCAGCGAAAACTCGAATCAAGCCGCTTTGATAACGGACATGCATGAAAAACCAGACAATGAGGGTGGCTTTGGCGGCTGCCACGGCTAGTCCCACGACCAGCTTCAGAGATCCATGGAGTGGCATGAACGCCATGCCAAGGGACAGGGCAAGCAATAATACCAGTCCAATGTAAACTGATAAGAGTGTTGAGAATTTCATAGCCTTTCCAGTCCGGTTAGATAGAGCAACGGCAATAGAAATACCCAGACGATGTCGACGAAGTGCCAGTAGAGACCGATGGATTCGACTCGAATCCGATCCGTTTGAGTCATTGGATCCTCTTTTGTACGTAGATTTTTCATGATCATCCACGCCATCACTCCGGTTCCTGCGATCATGTGAAAGGCGTGAATTCCTGTCATGATGAAATAAAAGCAAAAGAACAACTGCTGATGAGCGATGGCTGAAGAATCGGTTCCGCTTACGTTAAAATGTCGGCCCGGAATGAGTTTCTCGGTGAAGTCTTGATGATACTCGATGGCTTTGATGCCTAAAAAAATTACGGCTAGAATCACAGTGGCACAGAGATGCCAGTTCGTTCGTTTGCGATTTCCTGCATGGGCAGCTGCAACAGCAAGGGCGACGAAAAAGCTGCTGGTCAGGAGAATGAAGGTATTCAGTCCACCTAACCAGACGTTCAAGTGGTCGCTCGCAGCGACAAAATCCGCTGAATATTTGTGCCGATAGATCGTAAATGCGAGAAATAGTGCACCAAAGAATAGAACCTCAGTGGTGAGAAAAATCCACATCCCGAGTGTCGCCATTTCCGCCCGTTGATTTGAATCGGACAGATGGTCAGGCAGATCGCTGATATGGTCCCGGTTCATGGCGTTACCTCCGTTTCCGATGACGCCACGGCATCCATTTTAAGGTAATTGTAAGGCTCATCGTCAACGGTCGGAACTACCTCGAAATTGTGAGAAGAGGGAGGGGATGCGATGGTCCATTCAAGCCCGGTGGCTCGCCATGGGTTTTGGGGGGCTTTTGGGCCTCGGAAAAATGAACGCGGTAGATAATACAAGGGGAATAGATAGCCGACTGCGAGGATCGTAGCTCCTGCGGTCGATAAGATGTTCAACATCTGAAATTGCTCAGGATAGGCGTGATACCTTCGAGGCATTCCCAGATAGCCAAGTAGAAATTGAGGAAAGAATGTCAGGTTGAATCCTACAAATATAATGAGTGCCGATAATTGACCGAGTTTTTCTGGATACATCCGGCCAGTGATTTTAGGCCACCAGTAATGAATTCCCCCCAAATAAGCCATGACCATCCCTCCCACCATGATGTAATGAAAGTGAGCCACGACAAAATAGGTATCGTGAACATGGACATCAACTGCCAGAGTGGCGAGGAATAAGCCGGTTAAGCCGCCGATGGTGAAGAGTCCGATGAATCCGAGTGCATAGATCATCGGAGTGCTCAGTGTGATTTGGCCTTTATAGAGTGTCGTCGTCCAGTTGAACACTTTGATTGCAGAGGGGATGGCGACCATGAAGCTAAGGAAGGAAAAAACAATGCCAGCAAACACACTTTGGCTGCTAACAAACATGTGATGTCCCCAGACCAGAAATCCAAGCACTGCGATGGATACGCTGGCGAATGCTATAAACCGATAGCCGAAAATACGTTTTCTTGAGAAACACGGAATGATTTCACTAACCACGCCAAAGCCTGGTAGAATCATGATGTAAACCGCTGGATGCGAGTAGAACCAAAATAGGTGCTGAAATAATAAAGGATCTCCGCCGATAGCTGGATCAAAAATTCCAACCCCACCCAATCGTTCCAATGCGACCAGTACCAAAGTGACCGCCAGCACGGGAGTTGCTAGAACGAGAATGATGCTGGTGGAGTAAAGTGACCACACAAATAACGGCAACCTGAACCAGGTTTGGCCTGGGGCTCGCATTTTGTGGATGGTGGCAATGAAATTGAGTCCGGTGAAAATCGAGGAAAAACCCGAGATGAAAACTCCCGTCGCCATCAGAATGACATGGGAGTTCGCATACGTGCTGCTGTAAGGTGTGTAGAAGGTCCAGCCGGTGTCCACTCCGCCGATCACGATGGACCAAAGTGTCAGTATTCCGCCGAACATGAAAACATACCAAGATGCTAAATTCAATCTGGGGAATGCGAGGTCTTTCGCGCCAATCATCAATGGCAGGAGGAAATTTCCCAAGACGTTCGGAATCGACGGAATCAGAAAAAACCAAACCATAACTACCCCGTGTAAGGTAAATAGACGGTTGTAAGTGTCTGAAGTCACTAGATCACCTTTCGGAGTGGCTAACTCGCTGCGCATCAATCCAGCCGCCACTCCACCGATTAGAAAGAAGATGGTAATAGAGATGAGGTAGAGGATGGCGATGCGCTTGTGATCTCTGGTCAGAAACCAGGATCTGAATCCCATTCCGCTCTCTGTTAGATAAGACTCGTTCATGGATCTGGATTGGCTGATTTTGTGCCAGGCGGATTCGGGCGTAGCTCAAGGTGACTAGAACCCGCATCATTCTTCATCGATTTGATGTATTCAATCAACGCCATGACCTGAGATTCATTGAGCTGGCTTTCATAGGTAGGCATAAGCGGCTCGTAACCGGCTGCAATCTGTTTCAGCGGCAGCAAGATGCTATCACGGATATAGGTTTCATCGGCCGTGACGAATTCGCCGCTATCAAGTGGTATGTTTTTCCCATAAATACCTTCCAGGAGTGGTGCATGGACACTGGAGCCGGGAAAATGGCATCCGGCACAGCCCATTTCTGCGAAAAGTTTGCCTCCTTGTTTTGCCAGCGATTGATTTTGATTACCCTCAGTCAGCCACTTTTGATAATCCTGTGGGGCCATGACGATCACCTCGCCAATCATGGCGGAATGCTTTGTTCCGCAGTATTCCGCACAATAGAATGGAAATGTGCCAACCTTGTCTGGTGTGAAAGAGAGAGAGACATATTTGCCGGGTAGAACATCCTGCTTCATCCGCATGGATGGCAGATACAGGCTATGGATGACATCTTCGGAGGTCATGAGAAGTTGAATCGGCCTGCCAATAGGGAGGTGGAGTCGATTGTGCTCGCGCCTGCCATCGGGATAGCGCGTTTCCCACATCCATTGGCGTGCAAGAATATACACAGTGTCACTTCGTGGGGCGGATTGGTCGCCTTCAATGTATAATTTTGCCCCCCATGCGAAGATGCCGATAAAAATAAGACCAGGCAAGATGGTCCAAGTGATTTCAAGTTTTCTTGAATCGATTTTCAGCGGTGTGCGGTCGGCTGATGAACCTGCTCGATATCGGATGATGCAATACGTTATTAAAAACGTAAGTAGTATAACGATGCCAATGCTGACCGCGAGCAAACTGTAAAATAGATAGTCGACCCGGGTGGCATGTTCGCTGGCTTCAACCGGCAGAATGGATGCGGTTAAAAATCTCATGAAGCCACCTCCTTCCCGGGGCCTCGAAGATTACGAACGATGAAGAAGGCAAGCCAGAGGAGGGTCATGGCAGCGCCGACTTGAAGCGTCCGCCAAATGATCATACCGTATTGTCCATGAATCGGGTTATATTGACAGCAAAGTAAAATGAGCTCTTTGACTTTGTTGCCTTCTTTTTCCTCTCCAGCCTGATGGATGGCTTTTACGAGCTCTTTTGGTGGAAATTCAATGCCGTAAAAATACTGCGAGATTTTTCCTTTCGGGGTCACTACCGTCAACCCGCTTGCATGTGCGAATTGAGTTGAATTCGGTATTGTCTGATACCGAAATCCGATGGCTTGAGCTAATGCCGATATCGATTTTTGGCTGCCTGTTAGAAAGTGCCAACCGTGTGCGGTTTCTGGTTTTCCGTAGAGCTTGACATAAGAGTGCTTTTTTTTAGCTCCGAGTTTGGCGGTTTCGTTGGGATCAATACTGACAAAAAAAACATCAAAAGAAGTTCCGACCCGCGGTTTGATCTCGGTGAGCGATTCCACCAGTCCATTCATCACCACCGTGCATAGCTGGGGGCATTCGAAGTAGCCCATTACCATAATGGCTGGGCGGTCCGATCGGAAATAGTCGCCGAGGGGATGTTCTTGTCCGTCTTCATCATCACGGAATGGCAGATTCAGTGGAAGTTGCTGACCGATGTTTTGATCTATGCCCACTCGTTGCGGATCCATGCTATCAGCCTTTGCCTGACAAAACAGGGTGAGGAATAGAGTCAGGAGAGTGATCCATTTCATGGGTGCTCCTCCTTCTCCTCGATAAGCTCCATCGCACGTTCGATGGGTACCTGCAGTGTGCCATGGTTTTGATCTATCCATCGATAGCCGGTTAAATGCTTTTGATTTTCTGCGTCGATTTCTTTCCAGTTTTTTCGAATGCTACTGATTTGCTCAAACCTTTCAGGTGATTTTATGGAATTGTGATTCGTTTTATAGATCATCGCTAGTATAGCCAAAATCAGACCTAGGCATGCCAGTGTCCCGATGACGAATTGCCAAAGATGACGTGGATTCGCATCCGTGGTTTCATAGGGTGTGCTTGAGCTATTCTTATCAAATGTTTTCACGAATCGAATGCTGGTAAGAATTCATGAATCTACCCCCGGAGAAGCTGATTACTGCAATGATGATGAATGGATCAATCCAATGAGCACCGCTGATTCCACGATTTCCGAAGGAGGGGGCGATGAGCCAATATAAATAAATGACCTGGCAGCCAAAGATGAGTATCGCGACCTTCTGCAAACGCCTTGCCTGATCTTTGATCGAGCGAGCCAGCAATAGAAAAAACGGCACAAATAAATTGAATACCGCAATCAGAATGGAAATCGCCAGCCAAATGCCTGTTCCACGTTTTACATACCAGCCGATCTCGGATTCCAGATTCCCCATCCAGATGATCAGGAATTGTGTAAAAGCTACATAACTCCAAAATACTACCATGGCCATGAGAAGGCCACCGATGTCCCTCCAAGCCAAGGGCTCGGATTCATCGCTGGCTATTGTTAGTGTGGCCAAGGCCATGGCCATTAGTGCGGCGCTCGCCATGAATACCACGGGGAAGCCACTGGAATACCATTTCGGATCAATGGCCATGACTTCATCGATTGCAAAGAAGTATCCGACCAATGAAAAAACGATTAAACCACCAGCACCCGGTTGTTTGCCTTTTCGTATTGCAAACGATAAGCCTCCAAAGACCATGAAGTAGATGGCCCATCGGATGGTGTAAAATATCCGGTTCAGGAAAATCGCCCGATCACCAACATCGCTCCAATGATAGATGGTTGGCACAAAAACCAGAATAGGAATGAGTGCGAGCAGGCTCGGAATCACGAACGCGTTCCCAGCAAGTAACGCTGGCAGAAGTTTTTTGCCCCAGCGGCCTCCGGTTGTTTGAAAAAGCAGAACGAGGAACAAGCAGCCTAGTGCTGGCTGAATCACGGCTAGAATCGCTATCAAGTATCCCTGAATCATTGACTGGGGTGCAAAAATGCAACCGGCGATACTCAAAGCTGCGGCTATGGCAGATAGGCGATAGAGTTTCCCGGAGGTCATGAACCACTCCTTTCCTGTTCGAGTTTTTTACGCATCTCGGGATCTGCGATATCATCCAAAGTTGCATGTTGCCCCCTTTGTAAGGCACGAATGTAACTCACCACAGCCCATCGATCGGTAGCCTTGATTGTCCCACGGAATGGATACATCCGGCCATAGCCATTGGTGATCACATCGAACAGATGTCCATCCGGCGCGTTTCGAAGACGCTCGGTATGATAGGAGGGTGGAGATGGAAAGCCGCGCCGGACAATGATACCTTTGGCATAGCCGTCCTCTCCATGGCACACGGCGCAATGAATGTTGAATAGAAGCCGACCTCGTTCGATTCTTGCCTTGGTATATGGCAATGGTGAGTGTTCGGCTGCATTGCCGGTCGCTGGATCCACGCCAGTGGAAATACTCGGGTTCTCATCCCAATCCTCTCTCGCCAATGTTCCATCTGGAGCTATTCGTGCTGAAGTTCCATTTGGAAACAAATTCGATTCCTCCATGGGTTCAAATCGCGGTGTATCTGCCATTTCGTCTTTGGAGCAGGATGCAAAACATAATGTGGCAACGATTGGCCAAATCCATGCCTTCATGATTCCACCTCCTCCCATGAATCTGCATATCTAGCAGTTAGAAATGCACGTGCCTGATCGCTGTCCGGTAGCAGCAGGTAGAATCCTGCTTGGGCTGATTCTCGGAAACGACTGTCGTTGAAAACAGGATGACTCAAACGAGGCAGCTTCGACAAAATGGCTAGAGATAACGCACCACCCAGCGCTGCGAATAAAATAGTCAGTTCGAAAGTGATGGGAACGAATGCCGGCCAGCTGAAGTGTGGCCTTCCACCAACGTTGAAGGGATAGTGGATGGTGGCAGCGAAGCACATGGTGCCAAATGCGAGAACCGCTCCGGATATGCCACAGACCAGCATGATCCATGGTATGGGTGAAGGTTTGCCACCGATAGCTGCGGTTAATCCTTCCACCGGAAATGGCGTAAACGCATCCATCGGTGCCAGCTGCTCCGCGCGTGCCTGATTCGCAGCTGCGACCAATTCGTCTGGCCCATCGACTTTGAGTAAGAGCCCGTAACTCATGGGTCCTCCTTCCGTTTTTCCGTGATGAATTCGCGCATTTCTGTGATGCTGATCATCGGGATCAGTCGAATGAAGAGGAATAGCAGGGTGAAGAATAATCCAAACGTGCCTGCGAACGTAGCCCAATCCCATCGAGTCCCGTGATAACTCCCCCACGAGGAGGGAAGGAAATCACGGTGAAGGCTGACCACGACAATGACATATCGCTCCAGCCACATCCCGATATTTGCGAAGATGGAGATGATGAACAATGCGACAACGTGGTGCCGCACCCATTTGAACCATAGCGCCTGGATGATGATCGTGTTGCAAAGGATCAACATCCAATAGGCTGGAGCATACGGGCCTGCTGCCCGATTCCATACCAGGAAGCGCTCGAAGCCGTCACCGCTGTACCAAGCCATGAAGAGTTCGCAATAGTAGCCGAACCAAACCATGGTTCCTGTCGCAAGCATCACCTTTGCGGCTTTATCCAGATGGTTATCTGTGATGAATGGTTTCAATCCATAGATGGCTCGGACCGGGATCAAGAGTGTCAAAACCATGGCGAAACCAGAATAGATCGCGCCAGCGACAAAAAATGGCGGGAAGATGGTCGAATGCCAACCTGGTACAATGCCAACCGCGAAATCCATTCCCACGATGCTGTGAACCGAGATGACCAACGGGGCAGCCAATCCGCCGAGGATCAGATAGACGCGATGGTAATGTTCCCAATGCTTCGCAGATCCTCGCCAGCCGAGAGAGAAAATCCCGAATATCTTCGCTCTGAAAATTTTACCCTGTTGAAATGCGCGATCGCGTAAAACTCCAAGGTCAGGAACAAGACCAATATACCAAAATACCAAAGATACCGTAGCATAGGTGGAAACTGCAAACACATCCCACACCAGCGGGCTGCGCCACTGTGGCCAAAGCCCCATGGTATTTGGATATGGAGTAAGCCAATAGCAATATTCAGGACGACCAAGATGAAGGATTGGGAAAAGTCCTGCGCAGGCGACGGCGAACAAGGTCATGGCCTCGGTGAAGCGATTGATTGAGGTTCTCCATTGCTGATGAAGCAGGAGCAGGATCGCGGAAATAAATGTTCCCGCGTGGCCGATGCCAATCCACCAGACAAAGTTGATAATCGCGAATCCCCAGGCGACGGGGACGTTGATTCCCCAGATTCCAACGCCTTTGATGAAAAGCCAGCCTATGGAAGCCAGGAGTAGCATCAATAGTGAGAACGCGATAAAAAATCCAAAGATCCAGCCACGCCGGATTTTTCGCTCCAGAACTGCGCCTGCAACGGCATGGTCGAGCTCTGGCACCGTGGTTCCTGGAGCCAGCAATTCATCAGAGTGGGATCGCGGCTCAGACATGTCGGTTGGTTTGTTCTGCTAGATAGATCGTTCGCGGCCTGGTGTTCAAATCACCGAGGAGTGAATACGCAGAGTTGTCCTTGCGTTGTCTGGCAACCGCACTCATTTCATTTCGTAAATCACCGAAGATGATCGCTTCGGATGGACAGGCTTGCTGGCAAGCCGTGCGGATTTCACCTTCTCGGACGCGCCGTTGTTCCCGATCCGCTTGAATGACGGCGCGCTGGATACGCTGCACGCAGTAGCTGCATTTTTCCATCACGCCCCGACCACGAACCGTCACATTCGGGTTTGCCTGAAGTGAGCGCGGATCGTTTTTGCCTTTTTTGATGCGATAGTCGAAAAAATTAAAGCGCCGGACTTTATAAGGACAGTTGTTCGTGCAATACCGGGTGCCGACGCATCGATTGTAGACCATGGCATTCAGGCCATCCGCAGTGTGGACGGTTGCTTCCACCGGGCATACCACTTCGCATGGCGCTTGCTCACAGTGCTGACAGGTAACTGGCTGATAGACGATTCGCGGATCACTTTCGTTTTCGCCGATAAAGTAACGATCAATGCGGATCCAGTGCATTTCACGTCCCCGGGCGACTTCTTCCTTACCGACCACAGGGATGTTGTTTTCAGCCTGACACGCCGTAACGCAGGCGTTGCAACCAATGCAGCTACTTAGATCGATACTCATCGCCCAGGCATAGCGACCGTTCAAAAGCTCCGCTGGGTTCTGATAGAGCGTAATGTTTGGAACTTCAGGCGGTCGTTCGTTGGTAGGATGATTCCGATCAATCTGCCAGTAAAGTTCACGCCCTTCCATCATGGAATGATGTTGGGTGGTAACAAGTTCCCCTGTCTTGCCCGTGTTGGATAAACTGCTGATCCTTTTGGCATGGCCCAAGGGAAATACATTGGTGCCGACGCCGTTGCCCAGTTCACCCGCAGCGATCCTTCCATAACCCGTGTGCAAGGTCACTGTTTCATCCGCCTGGCCTGGTAGTATCCAAATCGGAATTTCGATGCTTTGATTCAGGCGAACGATATCGCCATTCTTGAGTTTTCTCGACTTTGCAAATTCAGGGCTTACCAATGCCGCGTTATCCCAAACGATTTTGGTGAATGGATGGGGGAGTTCTTGCAACCATCCATTGTTCGCACCTTCACCCGTCCCGATATGGGGATGGGGCTGGATCACGAGATCAATTTGATCTTCTCTCAACGATGAATTGTAATCTGATGATTCGTCAGTCTCCGTATAAGTCGGTAGTGTGGATGCTTTCCGCAGCGCTTCGGGTGATGCGCAGCCTTGATACAGGGACTTCTTCCAAAAGTCATCGAATGTGAGATCTGTATAATTACCTAACAACTGCCAGGTATTTCGAACCAGTTCGTAAGGTGCCTTCTCCGGTTTTAGAATGCAAATCGCAGGTCTGCCGTTGTAGAGTGGCTCAATGATGGGTTGGCAGATTGAAGGCGATCCGTCGTAGGAAAGAAGATCTCCCCAAGTTTCCAAACTGTGTGCTTCCGGGAGATGCCATTCACAGGCGAGGGATGTTTCATCTTCATGACTTGCCAGGTGAGCTGTGAAAGTCGCGAATCGAAGCGCATTTTTGAATGGGATATCTCCCGGGGTATTGTAAATCGGGTTACCACCGAGAATAAGCAAGGATTGGATTGCACCGCCTGTTAGATCGTTTGTTAGACGGTCCAGCCCTGGAAAGCCTGTGATGGTATCGGGAGGGGTTTGTCCTTGAATCGACTTTGAACGCAATTTTTTGAGGTTGGGAGACAAGTGGCTGCCAATGCGAATCAAGGTCTTGCCTTCGAACTTCTTGAGATCGTCTCTTAAGGATTCCACAAATCGCGATTCGTGAGGTTCCAGTTGGATCGATGAATCGGTAAGCGCGTTGACGACGAGTTCAATTCTGGATGGGCGGACTGCCAAACGATGATCCGCTTTGGCTCCCGTTAGAGTCGGTGTTGGTTCAATGACATAAAGTCGATTGAGTTTGCTGCCGGATTTTCGACGGCTGGTGAATTCCCGAATGTAACGCAGACTGTCGGGATGATTGGTGAAAAAGTCATCATCTATCGAAAGGATTAAATCCGGTTTTGAGAAATTTACGGTCGGCTGTGGGGCTGTTGGAGCAACCCCGGAATGCTGATAGATTTTCGCCTTCGGGTAACTTGTTAGCATTTCTCCCAGCAGGCGCTTCAGCGTGGGCGAGCTTGTTGGCTCGATTAGGATTCCGTAACCTGCGCCTGATTCGGATGCATGGCGCTGCAGAATTTCCCGATGGGCCTCGTCGAACTTATCCCAAGTCGAGATACGGCCATGATGTAAAACCGTTTTTGAACGATCCGGATCATATAATCCCAAGACACTTGCTTGGGCAACGGCATCGGTTGCTCCAAGACTGGCTGGATGATCTGGATTGCCTTCGATTTTGGTAGGACGACCTGAATGACTTTCGACGAGTATACCCCGAGCGTGACCTCGAAATGAAATCGCAGATGCATAGTATTTTGGAACTCCCGGAACTGTATTTTCCGGTTGATCCACATAGGGGACGATTTTTTCCTGCGGCTGTCTGCCACAACTGGTGAGCCCCGCCAAGCCCAAGGAGGCTCCCATCAGCTGGATAAACTTGCGACGTCGTATCTCGGTGCTGCCGAGTTCCTGATGATCCAACCAAGCTGCTCCAGCGGGAAATTCATCCCGTAGCCAGGTGTCGAGTTCGCGACTGCCAGCCAGTTCATCCAGGGATCGCCATGTTTTCATCGATGACATGTGGTGCAATCGGTTAGATGTTGGCCGCCGATGCGGAACTGATGCAGCAGCTCGACTTTGCGATTTTCAGTTAAATTCGATCGTGCAGGCGCGGATGGTGAGTAGATATCCTTTGGCTCACGAATGTATTGCGCGGGATCGCGGTGGCAATCCAGGCACCAGCTCATATAAGTTTGTTGGGCTTTTCGAGTGAGACGCTGGTTGCCGATGTCACCGTGGCAACTGGTGCAGCCAATGCCATTGGAAACGTGGACGCTGTGGTCAAAGTAAACGTAGTCCGCTAGATCGTAAACGCGGTTCCATTTGAGTGGAGTCCCGGTTTGTTCGCTCTGAACTGCAGCTGCGAGCATCGGACTGTCCGTAAAGACGCCTGAATGGCAGGTGAGACAAGTGCTGGTAGCCGGCATGCCTGCGAACGAAGATTGATCCACGGTGCTATGGCAGAATCGGCAATCAATTTTCAATTCGGTCACATGATGATGATGACTGAATAGAATTGGTTGATCTGGTGCCATTTGTTGTCCCTGCCACCAGTCGGAACGGTATCCATAGTAGAAGATGACCGTTGCCGTTGTTATGCCGCTGAAGATGAGAAAGAGAATCCATCGCGCCAGGTAATTGACCGATGGTGGAAAGAGCTGCCGGGACAATCGGGCTGAATTTCTTCCACCTTCCATAAACCGGTCAGATTACGGATTGATCAGGGGTGTTGCGTCCTTGCGATTCCCTTGCGTGGGATTTTCAAAATCAACATCGTATCCGGAGTTTGGAATCGGTCGCATTTGTGAAGATAGCACGCGTCCATTTTCCGACAAATGGTTTCCTCGATTCCGGTACGAGAGATTGCATTGCGGAGTTCAAAAAAACCTTCATGGTAAGGCCATGAAGGTTTTTTGGGCGATTGCAGTTTTTTCGATGGCGACGGCGCGGATCGCGCTGGCACAGGTTGAAATCCCGTCGAACCCGCTTGTGAAGCCACCGCGTCCTGCGACGCGAACCACTCACGATGGCACGGAATCCGATACCAAGCTCGAGCTGAATCGAAATGATGGGAAAGTGCGCACGGTGACTTACGTGGTTCTCTATGACACACGGATTTGGACGAGTTCAGAGGGAAAGCCGTTAGAAGCGAAATTGATCGCCTTTGAAGATTTGGTGATCGAGAGCAAGAGTCTGGATAGCGGAAAAGCACCTACGCCGCCCAGCAAGCCCACCGTTGTGAAAAATGGAAAAGCACGGTTTTTGGTGCACAACAAACCCGTCGAGATCGCATTGGATCGTCTGAGTGCTCAGGATCAGGAACTGATAGCAGGCATCAAAGCAGCCATTGAGAAGAAGGCGGCAACGGCTTCAGCTGCTGATGGGAAATGAGATTCGGAATTCGGCTCCAGAGCCTTCGGGACTCAGTAGCTCGATACTGCCGCCATGTTGATCCAGCAATCTTTTGACGATCGAGAGTCCCAGTCCGGTGGAAGTTTCATTCGCCGTCGGTGAGGCACTCAAGCGAGAGTAGCGCTTAAACATCCGTCGACGATCTGCCACGGTAAATCCGGGCCCTTCATCTCGAATGTGAATGTGGCCAATGCGTTCCGATGGTGTGAACCAGATGTGGACGTTGCTTTCCGGGGGACCAAATTTAATGGAATTGCTGGTCAGGTTTTCCATCACTTGCTCCAGCACCCAAGGCGATACCGAAAGGGATGTGGCATCATCCATGTTCACTTGTAGCGAAATGGATTTTGCATCGGCCGTTGGACGGAGCCTGCTCGCCACGGAATGAATCACTTGATCTGGATATTCGCAATATTGCGGCGTTCCATCGCGATTGTCTTTGGCTAGTGATTCGACAAGTTTCAGCGATTTTCCGACCGATTCTGAAATCACGGCAAGCAGCGGGTGAAGGCGCTCAGGAATGGACTTCAAATCTTCTTCTAACAAAGACGACGCCATCATGATGCCGCCTAACGGACTCTTGAGATCGTGGATCGCGACGTCGAACGAATTGCGGATTTTCTCTCGAACCAAACTGCTTTCCAGTTGTTCGACCACGAGTGCGGCCAGATCCCGCGTCAGATCAATTTCATCAGTGGTCCAATCTCTTGGCACGTAATCGATCACACAAAATGAACCCAGGACGAGGTAATCATCGGTGAGTAATGGAAATCCAAGATAAGAGCGAATACCCAAGTCGCTGACCGCCAGATTATCGGCGACTAATTCGCTTTGATGCGTATCCGTGATGATGATCGGGTTACGGCTGAGGACCGCATGTTTGCAAATTGAATAACTAAGAGGGGTGCTGCGTTCCTTGATCAGATGTTCGGGTAAGCCGCAGGCTCCTTTGAAGATTTGTTGATCTGAGGTGACGAGGGAAACCAAACAGATCGGAGTTTTAAGAATATTTGCGCCGATTCGGGTGATGCGATCGAACTCCTTATCACGAGGAGTTTCCGTAGCCGTCAAGCGACTGATGAGCTTGAGTCTCCGAGGATCTTCGAGCGGATTGATTTGAGTATCGGGATCGAATGACTCGGGCACGGCGAAGTTCCTAGCGTGAATTTGGTAAAGATGCAATCGCGGGATACTGTTCGAAAGTCCGCGAAAATGCAGACCGTGCGTGCGGAATGCATCATCGACGAGCGGATAAAACGATAGCATTTCATCGAATCCATCATCTTTGATGAAGAAAGTTTCCTTTTGCTATCGAGGGTTGTTGCTGAATCGCAGAACCGCGCGGCACGCTGGCATTTTCGCAGCTGAATGATGAAACATGATGAACGAAAAACACCATGATCGTCTGAAATCTTACATGAACGATGTGATTTCGATGGAACGAGACATCATTCAAGCCGTCTCCGAGCAGTTGGAGGATGAGAGAGTGATTGCAAATCTAGAACTTCGCCGATGGCTGAAGCAAATGATTGCCGAGTCTGCAGACCGGTTGGATTGCTTGAAGCTGGTGGCGGAAGAAGAGGGGGCCAGTTTGGGCGTCGCCGTGAAAGAGGCGACCGGAGTGGTCGCTGGCACCTTATCGCAAATGTTCGGGAAATTACGGGATCACCCATTGGCCAATATGGTGCGGGATGATTTGATCGCGATGAATTTGACCGAGACAAACTACTCGATGCTCTACACATTGGCGCTTGCCGTCGGGCACTCCAAGTGTGCGGATATTGCGTTCAATGGCGTGGAGAGCGCACCGCCCATCATTTTGGCGCTTACCGAAATGTTACCAGGATTGGTGACGAGTGATCTAGCCCTTGAAGCCCCGCTCGTAAATCCTGAGGCTGAGGCCACGGTGCTGGCTGCCGTGCACGATGCCTGGAATGCTTGATGGCCTTTCGACTTAATCGATCACCGCATCGATGAGGGAAATGACGCCCTCTAGTTTGTTGCTGGCATCGGCAACGAAGTAGAGGCGTCGGCCGGAGCGGAGCATGCGTCGCAGCACTTCATCCATCGAATCATCTTTCTCTACGGTCTTAGCTGGCTCGATCAGCTCATCAGGAATTTTATCCTCGTGGGCGAGTTCCATGCCCTGCAGTAAATCGACGAATTTTTCGCGTCGGATCGAGCCCACCAGATTCCGTTCATGATCGATGAGCGGAAATAGCGTGTAGCTGTAATGCTTAAAGATATCGAGCACTACGGCGATATTGGCATCACGGGGGATGGAAATCACTTTAGGCTGCATACGCTCGCTGACCTTTTGCCTGCGCACCGCTTCAGGGACTTTTGCGATCAGTTGATCCATTTCCTCGCGAGATGCGTATTGAAGCGAACTGGTGGTCACTTGAGAAAGGAATCCAGGGCTTGCAAGGGAGAGACTGCCGAAGATTTCACGTGGCAATATCAGCAACTCCGAGGCTTCGGTCGCAACTGCGGTCAATTGGCGTGGAGTGCCCACCAAAAGTTCTCGCTCGCCAAAATACTCTCCGGGGAAAATCGGTTTCAGCGAACCTTCATCGTCGCGGATTTCGACTTTACCGCGCTGAAGAATGTAAAAATTCACTGCAGGATCGCCTGCGGAATAAACGGCGTCATCCTTCTCAAGATGCATCATTGCCAGGCGTGGAGTGGCCTCGGTTCGCAACAGACTGAGATCGCGTGGGAAAATGACGTCCAGGGTCCAGTCGATCAGCACCCGCAGTTTTCTCTCAAAGCCTGGTAGCTTGGTGAGATAAATCGTCCGCCACATCCACCAGGCAAAAAAGCCGGAGAAGGTAACGCCGCCAATTTTGGCTACTGCATTGTGGTGGCCGATGGAGGCCAGTTCTCCGAGTCCGGTGAAACTGAATGGCTCCATCGGTTTGCCATCCGTCTGGTGGCGAATGTTTTCCGCGACCAGCTTGCCTTGCCGTTGGGCGAATTGTGCGGTAGCGGGCGATGGCGTGCCGTCGGGCTGTCTGATCAGCGCGCAGTCTCCCGCAGCCCACACCCCGTCCAACCCGCTCACGCGCAGGTTGCTATCGGTGATGATGCGGCCATGATCCATCGGCAGATCGCCCCGTTTTTCCAATTGTAGGATCAGTGGGTGAGCTGCGTTGCCGACGGTGGTGATGACCGTTTTGGCAGGAATCACTCTTTGACCAAGGTGGACGCTGTTTGCGGTGACAGCGGTGACTCGTTGATTGAGAATGATGTCGATACCGCGGTTCTTTAGGTTTCTTTGAGCAAAGTGGCCGAGTTTTTCGCCAATTTGGGGCAAAATATAAGGGCCGCTGTGAATTAACACGATGCTCGCCGGGGTTTCCTTCAGCCAGGGGAACATTTTCTTCGCTCCCTCCAGCAAGTCTGCGATTTGTCCGGCGGTTTCGACTCCGGAATATCCACCGCCGACCACAGCGAAGCTGAGGAGCCTGCGTTTGGCCTCAAGATCACTCGTGATATTTGCTTCTTCCAAGCGGTCGATCACGGTGGTGCGGATGCGAAATGCGTCACCGACGGTTTTGATGGGCAATGCATGTTCGCCCATCCCGGGGACGCGGCTGAGATCGACGACACCACCGAGCGCGATCACCAGGTTTTTACAGCGGAAGTGGCTCTGGTGTGAGTAAGGGCCAGACTGGGCGATGACCTCTTTTTTCTTCAAATCCACATCTTTGACGGCAGCGAGAAACACTTCGGTTCCCGGACAAAGATTCCGAATGGGATTTACGATGTGTCTTGGGGAAAGGGAGGCACCGCAGACTTCCGCAAGCATTGGGTGGAACAGCATCACGTTTTGATCAGCGATCAATCCTACCTTTAGATGGCTCTTTTTCCCCAACCGCTGGGCTACGGCGACCCCGGCAAAACCACCGCCAATGATCAGAACATCAAACTCACGCAGAGGGGAAGACAAGCCGGAAGGATGTTCGGACGGAGCGGTGGTCGGTGAATCCATGAGTGAAGAATATCGATTTGCGTCGCAGCGACCCTACAGCGACCTGGGGGCAAATCATCTCCTAATTTTCTACCGCGTGATTTCAGTCACGCGCTGGACGACGAAAAAGCGCGTGGAATCGAGCAATCCCGACTCATTCCACGCGCTTTGATGAAACCGAATAATTTTTTTGCCCTGATCAGGCTTTCCGACGTCGATAGCCGACCAGCATGAGCAAGCCAGTGGCACCCAGGGCAATCGACCCAGGCTCAGGCACACTGTTGAGGGAGGCGAAACTGTGGCCAATCACGATGTCCGCATCCACGCCGGTAGCCACCAGACTGCCATCGACGGTGATATGGATTGCATTGACCTCCAGAGCGCCGTTGTCAAATCCAGCACCCGATGATGAGGTGTCGATTTGCTCGTTCAGGACAATGCGAACGCCCGCGAGATCAAGCAAAACGTTGTTTGCTGTGCTGAAGGCATCTACAGGAATCGTGATGGCACTTCCAGCCACGCTGATTTGCAGGTTTTCAACGCCTGAAGTTCCAGTGAGGGTCATGGCGCCGTAGTCGCCTGAAACCATGGCACTGGAAGTTACGGTATCTGCCGTTACCGAGAGGGTATCGGCACCGATTCCACCCAAAAGGGCGAGATCTAGCGAATCCACCATGGCGGTGGAAGTTGAGGTGCGAATACCGAAGCCGCCGTCTACATCGGAATCGATGGAGGTGGTGACCGCGCCAGTATCGACGTTACCGAGCAATAAAGTCGTGGAAGTCACGCTAATCACGGTATCGCTATCGGTGAACGGTGATGATGAATCATCAGCAATTTCAGCGACCGGACCAACTTCCAGATCGAGCAGGCCACTGCCAAGGAGAGTGACCGAGGCATCGACCGTTAGTCCGGATGCTTCACCAGCGCCGGTGACGACCGCTGCATGGGAGGTTCCAGCCACCGCGAGGGAGGCCATAACCATCATGGGCGCGATGCACCGATTCAACATGGTTGATTTCAATTTCATAAGGGATGTCAACAGTTTGTGTTAGAGAATCCTCCGGCGTGTGTAGGGAAGGGGGGACGCCGGAAGACTGTTGAAATCCTATTCGATTATCAGCAACGTCGGGAGTTTCTTGTCTAACCGAAGTTCTAACAGGTTACAAATCAGATGGCTCTCCGCAAAATTCAGGGTCGCATCGGTTAGAGAGCTCAATGTCCCTGTTTTAGGGGGATTCGCGGTGCGTGGGCCTACATCGGATGAAGGAAAAAACATCGTGATGGGGCGATCTGCTTATCAGTATATAAATCGATGCCCAATGATGCTCAGTTAGTTGCGATTTCACGCATCTTTCCGATCATCCATTACCACTTCTTTTTCTCTGCCCTGGATTCTTTCTAACAAATCTTCACTGTGAGGAGTACGGCATTCATCGGAGTTCGTAAACCTATGCATCGTGATGAGGTTGCTACGGATTGCAAAATGAAATTTTCAGAATGCAAATGGCAACGATTTTGTAGCGAAAAAGCTGATAGAATCCCCAATTTATAAGGGTTTAAGTGATTGGGTCGGCATCTGCTAAGGATGCGGGCAATTGTGATCCTATCCCACCATGATTACCGTACACACCAATCACCGCAATTTTCAGTTGGATCTCCTCAATGAGCGACTGCCATCCGGTGTGAGTTTGGTCAATCTGGCGAATCCCCTCGGAATTCAGAATGACGGCAATCACACCGTCGAATTTGAAGTGGATTTCCGATACACGAGTCCGACTGCTTTTGCGCTCTGGATTCTGCGCAAACTTCGCTCGATCCCGGGTAATCACGCTTTGGTCATTCACGAAGAGAATATCTGCCTCGAAATGCCGGAGGCGATCGATCTGGTGGCACGTGCTGTGACAAGACAGTCACACGTGGCGGCATAATTGCCAAAAGTCTCCGATCGCGCGAAATAACGCTCATATTTTTAGATCCATTTGTCACCCAAGTTCTGGTCACTCTCAGCGCCATGCAGGACCCCGAGGCGGAAAAACCATTAGCAGATTTGGTTAAGGAAATCATGAGCGCAGTGACAGCGGAAGACACCATGCCTTCCACAATTCCCGTGTTGTCCGTTGCCGCGGGAGATCAAGCTGGTGCCGAGGCTCCTTGAATGGCGCTCGCTCCGACCTGCAGTGGAATCCATGGTTGGTGAGATCTTGGAAGAGGAGTATCCTGCAAAAATCTAACAAAGACTAACAACTCATTGGTCTTTTTGATAGCGGACGATCGGTGTCCCGAATCCTTCAGAGATCACGTATAATGATTTCATGTCCTTGGTAAATGCGATCGACTCGGCTTGGGGTAACAGGTGGGGACTTAGCTTGATCGGTTTCCGGTCAAATGTATCGCTCCAGGATTCCTTCGTTTGATGTCGAAAGAGGAATACACCAAAATAGGTCACGACGGCTGCCATCGAGCCGTCGGCTGAAATATCCAATCCGGTCGGCTGGCTGGCAAAGTGAACGAGGCTCGCCTTCGGGGCATCCACGTGGGTTTTGCCAATTTTTTTCGCAACCTGAGTTGCTTTGGAATCCGAGGGTTTTAGGGGTAATTCGTAGACTATGGGAGTCTTGGTGCGTTTGCTGATGAGTAGAATTTTCTGCTCCTGAGCATCCACGGCTACGGCTTCGCAGTCACGTGGGCCACCTTCATATTGATATTCGATTTTCCAGGCGATGTGGATTTTGGAAGCCAGGCTTTGGCCGGTTTTAGGCAGGGCCGGTTCTTCCACAATGTAAAGCATCCTGCTTTTATGCGATGACTGGTTGTCGCCTGAATCTGCGATCAGTAGATAGGATTTACCCTTCAGAGTAAATGACGCGAGGTCTTCCCAATCCACGTTTTTTGCTCCTTTCACCCGGACCACGCCACGGTCGGTCCCGTCTAGATTGAGCAGGTGGAGATCGGCCATGGCCCCGCTATCATTCACGACCCACATGAACTGGGGATCAGTTGGGGAGAAGGCGAGGCCACTTGCTTCACCGACGGTCCATGATTGTAGTTTTGGGCGCTCCTTTTGCAGATGAAACGCGAGCTTTTCGTTGCTGGAAGAGGCGATCCCGTAGCTGAGCATGAGACCTGCGAGAACGAAAAAACAGGGGTTCCGTTGCATGAATGCTGGAGTTAACACCGCGGTTGCGGAATCCGCAATGGCGGTGGGTCGTTTTTTGCCGCCGAGAAGCAGGATTCGTGCTCGTCAACGGGTGTAAATTTGTGCAATTTTCCATGCGCCACCCAGTTTTTATTCCATACCATGTCGATCCACGTCGCGCTGCATCACCGAACGAGTTATCAATACGATCGACCAGTTGAGCACGGCCCGCACGTAGTGCGGCTGCGGCCAGCACCGCATTGCCGGTCACGCATCTTGTCCTACAGCCTGAAAGTCGGGCCGATGGAGCATTTCGTAAACTGGCAACAGGATCCGCAGTCGAATTACCTGGCGCGCCTGATGTTTCCTGAGCCTACCGATCGTCTCGATATTGAGGTGAATTTGGTCGTCGAAATGTCGGTCCAGAATCCGTTCGATTTCTTTCTCGAACCAAAAGCGGAAGAATATCCATTTTCCTATGATCCGGTGATCAAACGAGAACTGGAGCCATTTCTTGTCTTGGAAGAGCCGGGGCCGTTGCTGGCGAAATGGATCAATACCTATCAAAACCGCAAGCAGCGCACCGTTGACTTCCTGGTCGAGATCAACGCCGCGTTGCAGCAGGCGATCGATTATCGGATCCGGATGGAACCGGGAGTCCAGACGCCTGAGGAGACTTTGGAAAAGCTATCCGGCTCGTGTCGGGATTCGGCCTGGCTGCTGGTGCAATTGCTGCGCCACCTTGGTTTGGCCGCGAGGTTTGTTTCAGGCTATTTGATTCAGTTGAAGGCGGATGTCGAGTCGCTCGATGGCCCGTCCGGCAGCGAGGTCGATTTCACGGATCTGCATGCCTGGGCGGAAGTGTATTTGCCGGGAGCGGGCTGGATCGGCCTGGATGCAACATCGGGATTGTTAGCAGGGGAAGGGCACTTGCCGCTCGCATGCTCGCCTGAGCCGATGAGTGCCGCTCCGGTCACCGGCGGCACTGCACCGTGCAAATCAACCATGGATCATGAGATGCACATTACCCGCATCTATGAATCGCCCCGCACCACCTTGCCCTATCGGGATGAACAATGGGCGGGGATCATGGAAACAGGCGATCAAATCGATGCCGACCTGCGTGACATGGATGTTCGTCTAACCATGGGTGGTGAGCCGACGTTCATTTCCATGGATGATTTCGATGGTGAGGAGTGGAACAACGCAGCGATGGGACCCACCAAGCGGGTACTATCCGATAAGCTGATCAAACGCCTCCGCGAACGTTTCGCCCCTGGCGGGTTGTTGTTTTACGGCCAGGGCAAATGGTATCCGGGTGAGCAATTGCCACGCTGGTCGCTCGCTTGTTATTGGCGGAAAGATGGCCAACCGATCTGGGAGGATGTCAGCCTCATCGCAGATGAATCGCGCGACTATGGTTATGGCGAGCAGGATGCTCAGCGGTTTGGCAAAGCATTGGCGGAAGCCTTGGATACGGATGCAAAGTGGCTGATCCCAGCCTATGAAGATGCGTTCTACTATCTCTGGCGTGAGAAGCGATTGCCGCGAAATGTCGATCCGGTAAAATCAAATCTGAAGGACAAGCAGGAGCGGGACCGCCTTGCTCGGGTATTCGAACAGGGACTGGATGAGCCGGTTGGCTGGGTGATGCCACTTCAGAAACAGCCGACTCCGGCTGGAAAGGTTTGGGCCAGCGGACCGTGGTTTTTGCCAGACGATACGATGTATTTGCTGCCCGGTGATTCACCCGTCGGGTATCGTTTGCCGCTTTCCTCGCTGCCATGGGTTAAGGAATCCGAGTATCCTTATTCGATTCCTCAGGACCCAACCGCCCCTCTCGGAGCATTGCCACCCCATGGTGGTGCCCAGGTAATCCAGCAGTCGCAGGTCGGTTTGCAGGATCAGAAAATGGATCCGAACGCAGAGTCTGTCCATGGTTCGCTGCACTTGGACAAATCCGCCATCCCGCCTGTCGCTGGCGGTGATGGGACCGAGTTGCCATGGGAAAAAGAGCCGACCGATCAAGAATCCGCTGCGTGGCTGATTCGCCGGGCGATTTGCTTTGAGGCGCGTCACGGCCGTCTGCATGTGTTCATGCCGCCGCTCGATACCACCGAAGACTTTCTGGAACTGGTCGCGCTGATCGAGCAAACGGCAGCGAATTTGCAGATGTCGGTGATCCTGGAAGGTACGCCACCATCGTTCGATCCTCGATTGGAAGTGGTCAAGGTGACTCCTGACCCGGGCGTGATTGAGGTCAATCTTCAGCCCGCAGCTTCCTGGAGTGATTTGGTCAGAAATACGACGGTGCTTTACGAGGAAGCTCGCCAGTGCCGCCTCGCGACTGAGAAGTTCATGATCGATGGCCGCCATTGTGGCACCGGAGGAGGAAACCATATCATCATCGGCGGAGAAACTCCATCGGACAGCCCGCTGCTCCGGCGTCCGGATTTGCTGCGAAGCATGGTAACCTTTTGGAACCATCATCCATCGCTGAGCTTCCTCTTCTCCGGCCTGTTTGTTGGGCCCACTTCTCAAGCTCCGCGGATCGATGAAGCGCGTAATGATTCAATTCATGAGCTGGAAATCGCATTCCAGACCCTCGGCGAGGACCTCACGCCACCTCCGTGGAAAATCGACCGGGCCTTGCGGAATTTACTCATCGATTCGACCGGAAACACCCACCGTGCCGAATTTTGCATCGATAAGCTCTACAGTCCGGATAGCGCGACCGGGAGACTGGGCCTGCTCGAAATGCGGAACTTTGAGATGCCGCCGCATCATCGAATGAGTCTCGCCCAGCACTTGGTTCTTCGCGGGTTGGTCGCCCGTTTTTGGAAAGAACCCTATGAAAAACCACTCGTTCGCTGGGGTAGCGAAATTCACGACCGCTGGATGCTGCCTCATTTCATTTGGCAGGATTTCAAGGAAGTCCTGGATGATCTTTCGGCACACGGCTATCAAACGGATCACGATTGGTTTGCGCCACACTTGGAGTTCCGGTTCCCGAAAATCGGCGATTACCAACAACTCGGCATTGATCTGGAAATCCGGCATGCGATCGAGCCATGGCACGTGCTCGGTGAAGACGGAACGCCCGGCGGCACGGTTCGCTATGTCGATAGTTCGGTTGAGCGAATGCAAGTGCTGGCCCGTGGCCTGACCGGTGAACGGCATGTGATCACCTGCAATGGCACGAAAATCCCTCTTCGACCAACGGGCACCCATGGCGAATACGTTGCCGGCATTCGCTATCGCGCATGGCAACCGCCGAATTGCCTGCACCCGACCATCGCTCCGCACACGCCACTGGTTTTGGACATACTCGACACCTGGAACGATCGTTCCATCGGTGGTTGCACCTACCATGCCGCTCATCCTGGCGGACGCAATCACACCAGTTTCCCGGTGAATGCGTATGAAGCAGAAGCTAGAAGGCTGGCCAGATTCTTCAGACATGGCCATACGGGAGGTAAAATCATCGCAAAACAAGCACCAACCAGCCCGGATTTCCCCTTCACACTGGACTTGCGGATGATTCCGACCAGCTTGTGAGCGGATTTTGGAAGCGCACTCAGCATCAATGGTTCCCCGCAACCGCAGCACGCCCCCCATTGCCCGCGCTCTCGCATCTGGCGCGGACGGCGCGGTGTGGGATGAACTCGCCGATTCATCAGGGCGGATCCGCTCCATGTGGAAGGACACTGCGGCGAAAATGCAGTCGTGGTCTCCGGATGAACGTGGTGTGCTAAGCACGACGGCAGCCCGGATGATGGAGGATCTGGGCACGACTTTTAATGTCTACAATGATGTGGCGGACGGTGCGCAGCCGTATCAACTTGATCCTTTGCCATTGATGATTTCCCGCGATGAATGGGCCAAAGTTTCCACAGGTCTGGTGCAGCGGGCGCGCTTGATGGCAGCATTGGTTGCGGACCTCTATGGCCCGCAGCGATTGTTAGCGGAGGGGATTTTACCGCCGGATCTGGTTCACTCGAATCCCTTATACCAGCCGCAAACTCGTGGGATGCAACCCGTGGGTGGTCGGTTTTTGATCACCAGCGCTTGTGATTTGGTCCGGAATCCTGCCGGGCAATGGATGGTCCTGGCAGACCATACGCGAGGAACTGGTGGCTTGGGGCAGGTGCTGCAAAATCGCCACGTGGTCTCGAATTTGTTGTCCGATTGCTTCGAAGCCGCACCGATTCACCGGCTTGGCCGCTATTTTGAACTGGAAAAACTCACCTTGCAGGAATTCTGCGGTTTGAGAACGGAGACGCCGAATGTGGTCGTGATGACCCCCGGATTCCGGCATCCATCGTACTTCGAGTATGCTTACAAGGCGAGATTGTTAGGTTTTCCCTTGGTGGAAGCTGCGGATCTAACCGTTCGTGAGCGGCGGCTGTATCTGAAAACTCTTGGCGGATTGCGCCGGGTGGATGGAGTTGCCTGCAGGATCGATGATAATGGGATTGATCCATTGGAATACTGGACCCTCGGTGGAGGTGGGGTGCCGGGTATGATTGAGGCCTGGCGCAGCGGGAATGTGGCGTTGGCAAATGCTCCGGGTTCAGGTTTCGCCTCATCGCCAGCACTGATGCCGTTCCTGCCGAGGGCTTGTAAATTCTTGTTAGACGAAGATCTCAAATTGCCATTCGTGGAAACCTGGTGGCTCGGCCAGGCATCGATCCGGCGTCAAATTCTGGACCAGCTGCATCGCTATGTGTTGATGTCTGCCTTCAATCCGCAACCTCTGCTGCCAATTCGCTGTGGAACCCTTTCCGCTGCGGCTCGCCGTAAATGGGTCGCTGCGATCGAGGAATCACCGCACGATTTCGTTGTCCAAAAAGAGGTCTCACCGAGCCAAATGCCTGCGTTGGAGGGACGTTCCCTTTCTTCAAAACCATTCTTTTGGCGGACCTTTGCCGTTCACGCCAAGGATGGGCCAAGTGTGATGCCTGGAGGTATGGCGCGAGTGGGTAAATCCGGCAAGCCGCCGCAACTTTGGCCATGGCATGCTGGGCACACCAAGGATGTGTGGGTTGCTGATTCGGCGATTGCCACACCTGGGCCGACTGCGGTCCACAGCTTGAACAAGACGCCGCTGAAACATGTGACGGCGATGGATGTTCCCAGCCGGATCGCAGAACAACTTTTTTGGGTCGGTCGCTACGCGGAGCGGATCGAGTCAGTAACGAGACTGCTGCGTGTCACGTTGCGCCAGATGGGTGGTGAAAGCGGACGTCGTCAACGCGAGCATTTGGCTGCTTGTCAGGCCTTGATCGAAGGCAGCCGCCTCTTTCCTGAAACCGATGGCATCCAGTCCGGCGCTTTGTTAAGCACTCTAACAAGTCTGGTCCATGATACATCCGACTACCGCAGTTTGGCACGGTTGACTCGGTCGCTGATGAGTAACGCTGCTGCCGCACGGGATCGGCTTTCCGATGATACCTGGAGATTGTTCAACCGGCTAGAGGGATTGCTCCATTCCCCATCGCATGCTCCTCGTGCAACCGATCTTGCCCAAACTTTGGATACGCTCATTCTCCATCTTGCGGCTCTAGCTGGCATGGAAGCGGAAAACATGACTCGGGGGCAGGGGTGGAGATTTTTTGAAACCGGCCGCCGCATCGAGCGGGCGATCTCAACCTTGAAGCTTCTGCAAACAGCTGCCGGAGATGACGGGCTAAAACTCGACCCATTGTTAGAGACCTGCGATAGCGTGATGACCTATCGGCGTCGGCATTTTTCCCGCCCCGATTGGGAAGGGGTTAGGGATTTGATTTTCTGGGATACGCTCAACCCACGCTCGGTCGCCTTTCAGATGGAGGTGTTAGACCGTGAAATGCAGAAGTTTCCTGGAGATCCAAAGCAGGGACTGTTTCCGGATGTGATGGAACTTTTGGCGGAGATGAATGCTCGATTCGCCCAATCAGGCGAGGCAGGTATCGCGGAATTCGAATGGCTGGAGGAGGCTTTTGAAAAGCTGTCCGATCTGCTCACGCAGCATTACTTCAGCCATTCGGTCCGGAGAGTTTATTAACGTCTATCGCTCGAATATCATGGTTCGGGCGATGTGATGTTCTGGGGAAATTATCAGAACCGCCACCCTTCGGATCGTAGATATGTCTTTGCCGGTGTGGGTCAGGTAGTCGAATTTTCCGCGCAGGTCGGTGTAGCCGTCCTTGTGGAAACTGATCTCGCCCGATTGATCTTCGGCGTAAACCTTGACGTAGACTTTGGATACCGGCTTTGTGGTTTCACGGTCGAACAATTGCAAGGTCCGGGCAGCCGCCTGGTTGCGGACGATCACAGGACTGTCGTCCAGAATCTGCATGGAAGTCGCATCGCCGGATTTAGCCACGACCAGGAGATTTCCTGAAGCCAGGTTTTCCGGGACTTCGATAGCGGTGGTTGATTCTGCATCCGTTAATGCGATCTCCGCCGTGTGGTTTGGAATCATCGGTGGTTCATTCGAATCACGGTCCCCCTCAAGGAATGGATTGGCAGAGAATAGCACTTCGAGATCGACTTGGAAGTAATCCAGGGTCGCTTTGCTAAAGCCGTGGTGCTTGAGCAGCAACCCTCCGCTGGTATCGGATGTGAGTTGCAGTTCCTGTGCAGGCTCTTCCTCAGTTTCTCCCGGGAGTTCGGAGTTCTGAAAAAGTACGGTGATTTCCGTAGTTTGATTGACAACTGCTTGATAGCGGTCCTTCCAGATGCCTGGCGGAAGGCTGGATAAATAGGTTTTTGCAATTGCTGAAGCTTCCCCAGGTTGGCCTCGATAGAACAAAGAGGTTGCTTTCAGGAAATCATATTGAAGCCGGGAACCCAGGCCACTCGGGTCGATCTGATCGAATTCGGCGATTGCTTCCCCAATGCGATCCTGCAGGAAAAGCAATGCGCAAAGATTGAGCCGATCCTCGGCGCTCAGCTCGGGTTTCCAGGCCAGTTGATCGAGAAAATCTCGATAGTATTTGAGGGCTAGATCATGGGTCAGGCGCGGATTGTCGCTAAAAAAGTGGGAGCGAGGATTCACCACCGGATCAAATTCCAGTTGCGACCAATTGAGATGGATCTGCGGCCGGAGCTGCAGCAGTGACGAGTCCAACCAATCACCGAGATGATGGATGAGGTCTGAGTTTTCCAGATAATCTGAAATTCCCTGCTCGTCGCGATGCAGGAAGGCGTAAGCGAAAACATTGGATGAAAACAGCATGCGATCCCGCAGAATCGAGGCGATTTGTTGGTAAACCTTTTGGTCCTTCAGACGCCACAAAATGCGGTCGATTTCCAATCCTTCCAGGGGGGCGTTTCGCAAATAGGAGTAGACTTGTTCCGGACTTCCATTTGCAGCGATGCCACGCCAATCATTGGTGGCAAGGTCACTTGGATTTCCATTGACCACGAGCTGTTGCGGAGAGGTGCGAGCCAGGAGTTTGCCATTTTCCGAAATGCCGAATGGGCAAATGGAATAAGTCCCTTCGCTTGGAAAATAGAAGGCGAGATTAAGATTGATGACCCCGAAAGGTTGGATTTTTTTCGAGATCGATAGAGTCTCAGGTTGACCTGCCAGCGGGATGGCACCGGTAGGAATTTGTGCAAGAAGATCAATCTGATGGCCGAAACCAGAGGTGTTGGTCACCACAAGTGAGATCCCATAAGCCGTTCCGGTTTTGAATTCGCCGGAGACATCGTTGCTGATTTCCTGTCCGTCAACTCGTCGGGTGGGTTGGTGCAGGGGGTAGAATGATTGACGAGTCAGGAGCGGTGAATCCTCATTGGCTTGTGGGACAGCGACCGTGTCTTTATAGAAAAGAACCATCGGGGCGCGGGCTTTCACACGCATCGTATTGTTTTCGCTCACGATTTCCGGTTGCTCGGCCTTGAATGGAAGATCAAGCAGGGCCAGACACATCAATGCCTCGTTGCCATTCGTATGGCAGGCGTTGAAATTTGGTGAGAGAAATGGACCATTTCCATCCCAGGCAGCCAGGTCCACCCAGAATTGGTTGAGAGGAATGAATGTCTCTCCTGTGTTACCACGATGTCTGTAGTAGTTTGATTCCCGCCAGATTTGGGTCTTTGAATAGGTGATCTGGGGCTGCCACCCGAATGGATCATCAGCTTCAGATGGTGCGTAAAAGTATCCTTCTATGTCGGCCTCACCATAACTTTCAGTTAATCGATCTATTTTTTCGAGCTCGGATGGTGGCGCGATGACGATCAGCTTCCCATTAGGAGTGAGAGTGGCTTTTGAACCCTCTGGGAAACGGACGCCACTTCCCTCCAGAAGCTCGGTAATTGAGGGACGCGCGGATAATGCTGGATCCAAGGATAAACCTGCGAATGGGTCGCCAGCTTGCAAAGAGGGACCATAGAGCTTATTTGCAAAATCAGGAGATACAGTGAAGGTGCGACTGGCCATGTCTTTTCCTGCACCAGTTTGTGGAACGAGCTTTACGGAAAAGTCGTCCGTTTTGTAACGCATTCCAGTCGCCTCACAGATGTAATTCAATGCAGTCTCTAGCGGGATATTACTAAGGTGTAAGTCAGAGATCCTTCTCTGAGCGAAATCCGTCGCGGAGGCTTGGCCTTGATCGATCATCATGTTTATTCCTTTTTTCGACGGATCGAGCTCGGTGCTATCCAGCTCCACAGCGCGCAGCCGGAGAAAATCGACAGCTTCTCGAAAGGTGATATCATTAAAATCAATCCTCGGGATGATGATGCGACGAAGCTTGTCGGTGAGCAAGGGAGAGCCTGCTGAATACGAATCATACTCGGCCAATCCAAATGGGTCCACATCGTCGTTTTTGGCCAAGCCTAGCGTATCGATCACGGCGAGGTCCGTTCCCTGCAAGGTTTGAGTAAATAGCTGGGTCTGTTGTTCGGGAGGTGGTGCTTCCGCATCCCAGCGGAGTTTCAGTTCACGCGCGATGCGATCCCTGGCTTCCGGCAATGCTTGGGCAAGGAGTGCCTTTTCCGCTGCATTGAGTCGATTCCAAGCGTAGGGCCGAAGGTAAGGACTTAGATCACGCTGGAGTAAGAGATCGTCGATGAACTCCGGCTGCGGTTTTGCCGCCAGCATCGGTTTGAGGTATCTTTCGAAGAACGGTTTGTCCTTGCGGGCGATGAATAAATCCAGCTCGTGGCATTGATATTTGGCCAGGAGTTCCAATTTGTCTTCTTCGGTGAGGTCCGGCCATTTTGTTAGAAATCGGAATTCTGCTAGATTTCGATCTGCCGTCATGCCGATCAGAAATTGATGGGCATCTTCCAGTGTGTTGAAGGCTCGCCAATCCGCATCGAGCAGGTTTTCGATGGTTGCCTCGGAATCTTTGAACAGTGCAGCGGCGCTGTGGCGGGCCACGTATGGAGTCGCGGGATCCAGCCCCCGGATCAAGCGCTGGTCGCGTAACTCTGGAGCTGATGGCTCAAGCGACACCTTCAATCGGTCACTCCCGGAGGAGTCGGCTGCGATGATCTCAATGAACTGTGAGTTTTTAAAATCGGCGATCGGTAGACGGATGATTCCGTTTTCATCCGGTGTGAGGTCGAACCGAACGACAGCCGGGTGGGCGAGGAAGTCGCAATTTTCTGAAGAGCTGCCCATTGTAGTGCCATCGCTTGAATCCACCATTGGCAATGGTGGCGGGCTGTAGGGCTCTTGCGATGCCCTGGATAAGGAGCGGCCACCGCCACCGAGTAGGACATCCTGTTCATCCTGCACGGCTTCTTCATCAGGCCAGCGATGTAGCAGAGTGCCGGGCCGAGGTAGCATGGAACCTGGAAATTTTGTAGCACCGCGCCGTTCCAGAATGTAGCGCATTTCATCACCGACCTTTACGCCGGTTCGATAGCCACAAGGCCAATAGCCGACCTTGGTTTCGGTGCGATTTGCTGCCTCGAATGGGATGGCTCCGCGGCCTGGAAACCATTCTGGAAATGCATACCGGTGGCCAACCACCGTGACGCGGGTGGTGGCGGTGTTATTATTGATTCGAATCAAGAGGTCATCGCCATCCCGGGTTTCACTCTCCACCATTGGAACGGCGGAATTTCCTACGGGAACGATTGAATTTTTGGTGAAAATGTGATCATCGCGGCGCACTCCATCGTAAACGTGAAGTGCTGTCTTTGAATCTTTCTGGAGGAGGCGATAGCTGCCTGCTTTCAAGCCGGTGATGACGAGGAAATTTGCGTCGATTGAGATTTGGTCAAAATGATCGCTCAATGCAGAATCGGACGAGGTGGTCTCGATCAATGAAAGTTGGAGCCGGTTGGTTTTTGTTAGTCCCAGAATGTTCGGGAGCCGGATTGTCTCACCGGAGATGCAATCGATGGAATCAGGAACATCGGTGATTCTACGAGATGGATCGTAGTGGGTTTCCGCGAGATCTGTGCCTGACACGCGGGCTTCGACGATCTGATCCAAGTCGCCCAGCATGAAAATGCCATTTTCATCAGTTCGGCATGCTGCTTCGAATGGCTGAGAATAGCCACTGTGGAACAGGGTGAGGTTGAATGAACGGGATGGGATCGGCTCGCCATTGCGACCACGGATTTCCAATTGATGCCCCGAGGTAGTTGGAGCAAAGAAAACCGTGGCGATTTGATCGTTCAGCAGTGAATGGTTCAGTTCATAGCTGCTGGTGGAGCTCAGGACAACTGGTTCGCCGCCGAGTGGAGACTGATATGAACCTTGGAGCGTGATTGAAAGTGACTGGAGATTTGCCGGGACGTGGAACGGGATTGATAGGCTGGGTGCAAGTTTCAGGTCCTTGCCGATGACTCTTTGTGTCACCGTATTTCCTAACAAAGTGGCGTTTAGCGTTACGGAAACCTGGCTCAGTCGAGTCAGAGGAATTTCAATGCCATGGTTGGTTAGTTGGAGGCGTAGAAGAAGCTCAGCTTGCCGTTCTGCGATCAGCTGTTCACGCTCCAGATGGATTCCCATATTCAGCGCCACTTGATCCGTACGATCGCCCAGCTTGATCGGAACGGCGAGTTTGCCTGCTATCAAAGTCCCTTGATCGACTGCTTGCTGCAGACTGTCAGGAATAACGATCACGCCTGCTTCATCTGCTTGGATTTTTTCACTCCCGAGATCGAGCAAACCATCCATGATAGGCTCGTTTTTTTCGTTATAAATTCGAATGCTCTGAGACTCAGCCGTTCGATCTAACAAAGGGGTGATGGAGCCTTTTTGGATCAATGCCCGGGATGAGACTCCGTTGCTGACCAGTTCGACGACCCACGTGCCAGGACCGGCAAGCTCTGGGAGTTCAAGTTCCTCGCGGTGTAGCTGAATGGATGGTTGATCAAATTTCAGTTGGCGCTCGTGGTGAGGAATCATTCCATCGAGGTTAATCGTCAAATCAGGTCGGCTTTGATGGGATTTCAGATAGTCCGGCAAGTTGATCTCGAAAATTCGCACCAGCACCGAAGGGGTGTTTTTCAATTTCAACGGGAGTATCACCGAATCGTCCGAACCGAGAATTTGCGGCGTTTGTGGGGCGAAAGAGAGGGTGACCCGGTTCTTCAGTTGATCGAGTTCTTCGGGCGTGAGTCCTGCTCCCCAGACGGCGGGATCGGCGCTATGGAGTAGTTGCGCAACTGTTTGCAAATGCTTCAACTGGGAAGACTCGATATATGGGGCGAAGTCGGACGCGTCACTTGATTGAGCCAGGAAATGTTGCAGCAGCCGGGTCACCATTTCCTCGTCGTTTTGAACTGGATGGCAGCCAGTGGCCTGCAAGTAGTCTTTGGTTAGATTAGGGGACGATGTTTGCTGCCGGTTCTTATCAGTAAGAATGAACGGGTGGTTGGTCCTTGGGATGGCAAGGTAGTCAAGAAACTCAGCTTTGGGATAGTTCCCGAGTTCTTCCTGCAACAGCAGATGATGGTAAAGCACATGCAGCTTCAGCGAGTTCAATGCCGGAGGTAGCGACTTGGTAAATTCAAGACATGCCTGAAGATGGGCAGCGCGCGCTTTGAGATCGCGCTCCAAATCAACCGTGGAGTTCGGCCGCATGCTTGTCAGGTAGGCGATGGTAAATGACTCATCCGCCAGCAATGTGGGATGAGACTGTGCCAACTGCTTGAGCTGATCATGTGAGAGTTGGCTGGAGCAGGGGAGATTGTGAAAAATCGGCGGCCTTTCGAGAGCGAGTAACCGGTCTAACAATTTCATGAAGCCGGGCAGGTCAGGGCGATCGATTTTTAGAGCGAACCAAAGTGCCTCGGCTTCGTCGAAATCAGCAGCATTTTCCAACTCCTGATAGAGCCGCTGTTTGACATAAGTTAGATAGGGTTTGTCTGGATTTTTGGTAGAGGCTATTTTTTCAAATGAGGAAGTGGTGATCCATGCAGGATCCACCTGTGTCGGTGATTCCGGGGCGGCGGAAATCGTTTCTGGCGGAGTGTCGTTGAATTTGAGGCCGAGCTTTTCCACCAGCTTTGGCAAAGCCTTATCAGGATCATCCGTATAGTTGAGAACCAGTTGGCGGTTTTCCAGATCACCCAAACCCTTCTGGGAGACCGGGTTGTCCTTGCGACTGGATGCGGTTTTCCAGTCCTTAATGGTTCGTGCAAATTCGCTTTGGTTTCCAGTGAGCTGAAAATGAAGCGCCTGATAGAAAAAGAAATCACGACTGCCTGGCGTGAGCATGGACAAGGAGGCTTCACGCGTTACCGGGTCGGCGAAGCGTTCCCTGAACAGGTCCGGATTTGCCAACAGTTGCGTCGCGGTAAGGCAAAGAAAGGCCAGGGTTTTAATCATTCTTCGGGTATATTGGCCGATCTGTTAGCGTGGAAGCTTCAATTTGACGATCAGCGAGATTCATTGAATTCCTTCGGATTTCTTGACATTTAGGTATTCCTGTTGTTGAAAGGTCGTGCAGTATGGCGAAACGTAAATCGGCAGCGGTGAAGCTTCACCGCCTTGAGGCCCGGACACGGGTGATCAGGGGCGTTACCTCCATGGTATTTGTCGTCTTCTGTCTATCCATCGGCTTTGTGGTGGTTGCGACAGCCTTTCCTCAGCGCCGCAAGCTCCAGGAACTTCAAGCTGATTTGGAACAAGCAAAAGTTCGTGAAACGGAGGCTTTGGCAGACCGTGAGTATCACCAGATCGAACATCGTGCGCTTCGGGAAGATCCTGCCTTTCTTGAGATCCAGGCGAGAGATCGACTGGAATACTACCACCAAGGCGAGCGTGTTTTGAAATTCAAGCACCAGTAGCGGTTATCTGCTGGTAGAAAATTGATCTTGGCCCGCGCCTGCGAACTGCATTAGGCAAGAGCATGCGCAATGATATCGAACGGGTATTGATCGACGAGGCTGTCATCGAACGCCGCTTGGATTCCATGGCAGTGGAAATCGAGCGGGATTTCCCGGACGGAACGCTGGTTGTGATCATCCTTTTGAAAGGAGCACTGGTTTTTGCCGCGGACTTGTTGCGCCGTGTGCCACGCCCACTCGAAATCGAATGCCTGAATGTTTCCAGCTACGAAGGTCTTGAAAGTTCAGGACAGGTTAATTTCCTGGATCGTCATTTTCCGGACGTGAAAGACCGGCACGTGCTCCTGCTTGATGATATCCTTGATACCGGGCGCACTTTGCACGCGGTATCAGAGCGGCTTTACCAAGAGGGCGCCGCCGTAGTGCACACGGGTGTTTTGCTGGCGAAGGACAAGCATCGTGCGGAAGAAGTGGAGGCGGACTATGTTGGTTTTGAAATTGGAGACGAATTTGTGGTGGGATATGGGCTGGATTACAAAGGTCGCTACCGCAATTTACCCTATGTCGGTGTGTTGAAGTTGGAGGCGGCCAATTAGGAATCCGTAGCCAACATTTAGCGGGTTGCGATTCCCATCGCGCGCTCCATGGCACTCTGGAGATCGTTGATCCTCACCGGTTTCGTGACGAACTCATCCATGCCTACTTCAAGGCAACGGACCCGATCTTCGGCCATGGCGTGGGCCGTCAGGGCGATGATCGGAATTCGTGAATTCAATGATGCGATATCTCCAGAGCGGATTCGCTGGGTGGCGGTGTAGCCATCCATGACTGGCATCTGGCAGTCCATCAAGATGGCATCGTAATTGATACCTTCCGCCAGCCGCGCCAGGGCCGCCGCGCCATCTTCTACGACATCTACCGTATGTCCGAGTTTTCCGAGCAAGCGGCAGGCCACCATTTGATTGACGGCGTTGTCTTCGGCCAGAAGCAAATGCCAACTTTTTTTGGCTAATGGAGGATCATCGCTGGATGGTTTCGACATGCTGAGCTCTGGGTTTTCACCCAGGGTGCGGGCGAGAATTCGTACAAGCGATGCATGGCGGATGGGTTTCGCGAGGATGGCAGAAAACCGTAATTGAGCGGTCTCGTTGGAATCTTGAGTCCGCGTGGAGGAAAGAAGAATCAGTGGTAGTTTTGCCAGCTCGGGGTGATTTCTTATGGTCGTGGCTAATACGATTCCTGGAAGGTGCGGCATGTCGGAATCGATCAATACCAGATCAACTGGGGAGCTCGAATTCAGTGTCTCTAACAACTTGGAGACCGCCTGACGAGAATCCTTACAGGTCTCAGCTTTGATTCCGAGCTCCTGGATTTGCTTTGCTAGAATTTCTGCAGCCTTTTCGTTGTCATCGATAATGAGAACGTGTTTGTCGCTCGGAATGTAGTTTTTTGGCGCTGCAGCCGATGGTTGGGTGTGGCGCAATGTTAGTGCAAACCAGAATTTCGAACCCACCCCTGGAGTGCTCTCGAAGTGGATGGTTCCGCCCATCAATTCGACAAGCTGGCGCGAAATGGCGAGCCCAAGCCCGCTACCGCCATAACGACGGGTGATACTCCCATCGGCTTGAGTGAATGGGTCGAATAAGTTTTTCTGAAAAGCTTCAGGAATGCCGATTCCAGTATCGGAAACTTCGAAGATGATGGTGGTTCGGTTTTGTTGCGTTTCTGATTTGCGGGTTCTAACAATGATTTCGCCCTCAGAGGTGAATTTGACCGCATTACCAATGAGGTTGATCAAGATTTGGCGGATCCGGCCGCTATCGCCATAGAGTCGGTGATCCAATGCCGGATCGAAATCGTCCATCAGCTCGATCGTTTTCTCGAATGCGCGGGGGGCCAGCAGCAGCAACGTTTCTTCTATCAACTCCCGCGGATCAAATTCGGTGTAATCAATGGAGAGTTTTCCCGCTTCAATTTTGGAGAAATCGAGGATGTCGTTGATGATGTTTCTCAAGCTCTCGGCGCTATGTTGAATCACGCTGCCGAGTTCGTATTGCTCGGAACTCAGCGGGGTGTCCATCAGCATGCCGCACATGCCCAGGATCCCATTCATGGGAGTCCGGATTTCGTGACTCATGTTCGCTAGGAACTCCGATTTCAGCCTGGATGCTGCAACCGCTTCGTCACGAGCTTTGGCGAGATGTTGCTCTAGGGTTTTACGTTCTGTGATATCCTCAAGTTGGGAAATGAAATGGACCGGTTGGGAATCGGTATTCCGGACCAGTGAAGCGGTGAGGCGGACCCAGACGATATGTCCATCCTTATGGAAATAACGCTTTTCCATTTGGAAGTAACGCTTGTCTCCATCAATGAGTTCTCGCACCTGTTTCAGGTCGGTTCCCAAGTCATCCGGGTAGGTCAGTTCTTGGAAGGTCGTTGCTAACAACTCCTGCGTGCTATACCCCAAAATATCACACACGGACTTGTTCACCCGCAGCCATGAACCATCCAAGGCAACGATGGCCATGCCGATCCCTGCGAATTCAAAGGCGTGACGGAATCGTTCTTCGCTTTGCTCCAGTGCTTGCGCATCTTTTTGACGCTCAGTGATATCTTGTGTGAGCATCATCACTCCGCCGATTTCTCCGTGAATGTGATGCCAGGGTCTGACTTCCCATGAAAGCCACTGGCGACGACCATCCAGTCGGTCAAAAGGATCGGCCTCGTTGCGTAGGATTTCACCCTTCAAAACGCGCTGATGGTGCTCCTTCCAGGTATCATTGATTTCAGGAAAAACGTCATAGTGCGATCGACCGATGAGCTTTTGTCCTTTCAAACCATAGTCCTCGATCCATCGATTGGTGACCACGAGATAGCGCATTTCCTGATCAAACATGGCGACAGCTGCAGGCGCATGTTCAGCAAATAATCTCATGCGCTGCTCACTGATTTTCAGGGCAGTTTCCATTTTGCGGCGCACGGTGATATTGCGTGCCACACCGATGTAGCCGGTGACGATTCCGTCATCGTCGCGAATCGAGGCAATACTGATAGCGACAGGAATCTGCTTTCCGGATTTTGGAACGAAGGTCCATTCCCGTTCGTCATAGCCCGTGACTTTAACGGTTGAGGCAAGGGCTTCGAATCCCGCTTCGATTTTTCGGCCGGTTTCTTTTTCTACTTCCTGAGCCCGGGCAATCATCTCGGATTCAAGATGGAAAATCGCCGGAGTTTTTTTACCGATCAATTCATCGCGCGAGTAACCGAGCATACCTTCGGCTGCGCTATTGAAATGAATGATCGTTCCCTTGAGATCCGTGGCGATGATCGCAAGCTGAGTACCTTCAAAAATCGCCCGATTCAGCGAGCTCGCTTTTTGATCGAAAGCAGCGGCTTTGTTGCATCCTGATGAGCTTCCGCCAGAACCCGGACGTGGTGCGAATTTCCATGTAAAGAAACAGCACGCGATGCAAACCAAGCTCCAGACCAATGCCTGGTTTTGAAAAGTCGTGACTTCACCCCGGAGCGCGTAAGTCGCGATCCAGCCTACCAGTAAGGAGGCAAAACAAATGATTGCCGGAAAGATTAGTTTCGCGGATTGCAGGGATACCATGAAAAATGGGAACCCATATTTATTGAACCATCATGACAATTAGGCAAGACAAAGCGTCACGAATCACCAGATCTGATAGATATGGTGAGTATTCTCAATTCTTTGCTGGAATAGGATCGCTTTTCGAAGCAATGATTAAAAATGGCGCAATCACCGCGACCCAGTGAAACACGAATTCATATCGACCGCTCATCAGGAAAACATTCCCACGATCAAATAATAGTCCGGGGAGGATGACGACCAGCAGCGTGAGTGGCCAGCGGCAGCCTCGAATAAACAAAATGCTTGCGGCGAGCAATGCGGCAGCAAGAGTCAGCAGGTGACCGGCTAGAGCAATAAATCCACCGCCTCGGAAAGTGGCCAGGTAGCTCGAATGCTCATGCATCAGCTGCACGATCGGTTTTCCCGTTGCTGACAGACCGCGACCAAAAATTTTAGAATCCTGGAATTCATTCCAAAAGGTTCGGTAGGCCGAGAGGCGACCCGCACTGCCTCTTTCGACCAAACCTTCCAAGTGGATATCTCTCGTAGGCGCCGGAGTCGTCGGGCTGGTGAGGTTTTTTTCAATCGCTCTCTCAGAACTGCGAGCCATCAAGGTTTCCTTCACGTGGAGACTCAAAACCCCGCAGGCCAACACACCACCGAGAACGGCAACAGCTGGTATGAGAAATGGTTTTTGCCGGCGAAACAAAACCAGAGGGATTGCTGCAAGCAACATGAGCCAGGCGCTTCTCGATCCGGTCAAGAACACTGCAGTGCCCAGCCCTAACGCGAGCAACCACCATGGCCATGCTCGTTTTGCTTTCTGAACTGCGAGATACTCGAAAATCATCACCATCCCGACGGCAAAGACAAACGCGGCATGGTTGGCATGTTCCCAACCGATTTGACCTCCCCAGATCCGCAAAGGCCAGATCAGCACCAAGCGGGTAGGCTCAAAATACTTCGTGTTGTGACCCATTGGGATCAGTTGGTCGATCGCCAGGAAATAGCAGAAATAGGAAATGACGAACATGCTTCCCAACATCCAGGCCGCTGTGATTTTTCCGGTTTTCCACCAACGTGGCTGAAGAAAGGTCGCCACAATCACCGATAGCCCGATCAGGGCGATCAACCCTTGCACCAATTGGTAGCTGACGGTGCCGAGGCTTACTCCATGAAGCAAGCCGCCTATCAGGGAGGAAAGGTGGGCGATCAAGAGTCCGGCGATGGCGCACTTGCTCAATTTACCAGGGCCCTTGAAGCGGTTTGGAAACACTCTCCAGGCTAACAGCAGGCAGAGCGAAAATGCCCACATCCTCGGTTTTGCACAGTATTGAGGAGATGAGAAAAGCATCTGCGGAATCAGTCCCAGGATCAATGCAAGGAACACCGGAGCTGCATCCAGTATCTTGTCGAGAGGTGATCGAGAAGACGTGGATGGATGGCTGATTCGCTCCGTATTCTGCATCAAGTCGCTGGTCTGATTGGAAGGGACTACGCTAGAAAATCACTTCTTCTTCGCATTTTGTAGCGCTTGGGAGAACCAGTCGTTGCCCGGAGCCGAGTTGGGCTTGAAATTTCCAGGCCGTGGATTGCCGCCGGAACGCGATGGGGCAGGGCGTGAGTCGCGGTCTCCTCTCGGGCTGCGCTGACCTTCCAGATCCGGTTTCGATTTCATGGAAAGCGCGATGCGGTTCCGTTTCAGATCCACTTCCATGACCGTGACCTGAACTTTTTGGCCGACTTTCACCACCTCGGATGCATCTCGTACGAAATGATCCGCCAGCTGACTCACGTGGACCAATCCGTCCTGATGGACACCTACATCGACGAACGCACCGAAGGCGGTGACGTTGGTGACGATCCCTGGCAGTTTCATGCCGACTTGGAGGTCCGATGGTTTTTCAACGCCTTCGACAAATGAGAAAACCTCGAATTGTTTGCGCGGATCGCGTCCCGGTTTGGCAAGCTCGCCAAGAATGTCCTGAAGGGTTGGGAGACCCACCTCGTCACTGATGTATTTCTTCAGGTCGATTTTTTTGCGGGCGGCATCATTGCCTAACAATTCTTCCACCTTGCAGCCTACATCCGCCGCCATTTTTTCAACCAGTGCGTAGCGTTCCGGATGCACTGCCGAAGAATCGAGGGGGTGGGCACCGCCCCGGACGCGCAGGAAGCCGGCCGCTTGTTCGAAGGCTTTATCACCCAGACGAGAAACCTTTTTGAGTTGTTCGCGTGAGCTGAAAGCACCGTTTTCGTTACGATAGATGACGATGTTTTCCGCCAGCGAGCTGTTGAGTCCGGAGACGTAGGACAGCAACTGCTTCGAGGCGGTATTGAGTTCAACACCGACTGCGTTCACGCACGAAATCACGATGTCATCCAGACTGGTTTTGAGCGCGCGTTGATCCACGTCGTGCTGATATTGGCCGACCCCGATTGACTTCGGATCGATCTTCACCAGTTCGGCAAGCGGGTCCATCAAACGGCGGCCAATCGATACCGCACCGCGAACGGTGACGTCCTGATCCGGGAATTCTTCTCGGGCCACATCCGAGGCAGAATAGATGGATGCACCACTTTCATTCACGGTGATCACGGGAATCGAAGCCGGGAGTTTCAGCTTTCTAACAAATGCCTCGGTTTCACGGCTGGCGGTGCCATTGCCGATGGCAATCGCTTCGATGTCATACTTTTTCACCATCGCCAGCAGCTCGGTCGCGCTTTCGTAGAGCTGGTTGTTAGAGCCAGCTGTCGCGTAAAGAACGGTGTGGTGCAGCAATTTGCCCGAGCGGTCCAACACCACGGTTTTGCATCCGGTGCGGAAACCGGGATCGATAGCTAGCAGGCGTTTTTCTCCCAGAGCCGATGCCAGAAGCAGTTCTCTGAGGTTGTCTGCGAAAACTTTGATCGCGGTTTCGTCGGCGCGCTTTTTGGCTTGGAGTCGCGCTTCGGTTTCCATCGATGGCATGAGCAGGCGCTTGCAGCCGTCTTCCACCGCCAGCGAAACCTGATGGCCGGCTTCGGCGGAAGATTTCACCCAATCCGGCAATGCTTCTGCCGTGACCCGATCCAACGAAACTTCGACTCGCATCAGCAAAAATCCTTCCTTCTCCCCACGACGAATCGCCAACATCCGGTGCGATGGGATCGAAGAAAGAGGCTCGGACCACTCGAAGTAGTCACGGAACTTGGCGGCTTCCGGGTCTTCATCCTTGCCGTACATCACCTTGGAGGAAACCGTGGCCGTTTCTTCGTAGATTTTACGAACCCGGCCACGCAGCGCGGCATCGTCGGCCACGCGTTCCGCGATGATGTCGCGTGCGCCAGCCAGTGCGTCACTTGCGGTGGCGACTTCCTTCTCTTCATCAATGAATTTGGCGGCTTCGTCGGCAGGATCTGCGGATTGATTTTCCAGCAGCCAGTCGGCGAGTGGAGTCAGGCCACGTTCGATGGCCTTGGTCGCGCGAGTCTGACGTTTTGGGCGGAATGGCAGGAAAATGTCTTCGACTGTCGAAAGCGTGGTTGCAGCTTCGAGCTTTTTCTTGAGTTCCGGGGTGAGCAGGGATCTCTCTTCCAACGACTTGAGCACGGTCGTGCGGCGCTGGTCCAATTCCGCCAACTGGAGCATCCGGTCACGAATCGTGGTGATTTGCACTTCGTCCAACGATCCGGTCTGTTCCTTCCGATAACGGGAAATGAAGGGCACCGTGGCTCCCTCGGATAGCAATTTGGCAGTGGAAGTGACGGAGGAAAGCGAAATGCCGGATTCGCGGGCGATAGTCTCGAGATGGGTCATGAAAATGGGAGGACAGCGGTGTCGTGTGGGAGGGGATTAAGCTCAGTGCGGCGAGGCACGGCAAGTCAAACGGTCAGGGAAGGCAATCATCCAAAGGTAGACGGGCCATCAAAGTAGGGTGTGTTCCTCATCAAGCCGGAGACGGGCGGTCTCCAAATACCCGAGATCCAGCTCGATCCCGGTAAATCCGGCCAAATTTTGGCGTTGTGCGGCGATGGCGGAGGTTCCGATGCCCAAGAATGGATCGATCAGCCGGGTGGCTTTGCCTTTGCCATGAATTCGAATGCATTGTTCCACCAGTGCGATGGGAAAGGTCGCGGGGTGGGGGCGTTCTTTGGCGCGAGACACAATGGTGTCGTAGGGGATGAACCAGTTGTTGCCACGGCAGCGTTTGTCCACGCCATCCGTGTGGCCCCAGCGTGCGATGTTGGATTTATCCTGATAGGGAACACCGGCAGCCCGACGATCCAGAGCGATATCGCCGGTTTTGGTGAGATGGAACACGTATTCGTGGCAGTCGTTGACGTAGCGCTTGGAGTTGATTGGCTTGAAATGGCCAACGCTCAGGAACTCCGACTGCCGGGTTTCCACGGTGATGGATTTAATCCAGTGGAAAGTGTTTTGCAGCACAAACAAGGGCTCCGGGCCATCCGTCAACGCAAGAATGAGCTGATGCGGCAGCAGCGGATTGGCAGGCGAGGCACCGATGTTGAGAAAAAACGATGCGTCATCTGCCATCACGCGTTTCAGCTCCGCCGACCACGACTTGCACCAATCGATGAATTCATCGCGAGGTGCGGTGTCCTTGAAGCTGCTGTAGGCGATGCCCAAATTATAGGGAGGTGATGTCACCACCAGATCGAAGGATTGCTCGGCCAGGGTAGGGAGCAACTTCAGGCAATCGCCATGGAGCAGATTCATGGATTCAGGCAAGCTTCCGCAGCGCCATGCTTATGCGTGGTGAAGCAAGATCGAATTGGCCGCGAAATGGTCGGACAAAATGTCAGAAACGATCACGATTGGCGTGCCCGGGCGGGCGAGACCTTCGGCGACGAGATGCTCGCCGACGCGTTTGATCGTTTCCTCGATGTTGGTGGCAAAAGCCATGCGGAATGGCGTGATGCCCCGGGTCAAGGCAAGCTGGCGGCAGACACGCTCGTTTGGCGTAAAGGCATAGAAACCAGCTGTTTTTGGACGTAGCATGGCGACATGGTTTGCCAAAACTCCACGGCGAGTGAGGACGACCAATCGACCTTCCGGCAAGGAGTCTGCGAGTGTCACCGCAGCGCGTGCCACCTTCTGGCGCTCATCGCGCAGCAACACGTTATGGCCATAGCCAAGACCGCCAGAACGTTCAATTCGAGTGGCGATGCGGACGATCGCTTCGACGCAACGTTCCGGATAGCGACCGACGGATGTTTCACCGGAAAGCATCAAGCAGTCGGCTTCTTCGTAAGCGGCATTCGAAACGTCGGTAACCTCCGCGCGGGTAGGTGTCGGGTTCGAGATCATCGACTCAAGCATCTGTGTCGCAACGATGACGCGGGTTCCAAGTTCGTGGCAGCGTTTAACAATCCGGCGCTGCACGATCGGCAGGTCTTCAAAGTCAATTTCCACCCCGAGATCGCCTCGGGCGACCATGATGACATCGGCCTCCTGGATGATTGCATCGATGTTTTTCATCGCCTCCTGATCCTCTACCTTGGCGACGATTTGTGCTTCACCGTCAATCGCCTCCATGGCTTCGCGCAGCTCGCGCACGTGGGCGGCGTCGCGCACGAAGGAGCCGGCGATGTAGTCGGCCTTGCACTCCACGGCGAGTGCCAGATCCTTGTGATCTTTTTCGGTTAGAGCAGGGAGATTCAAGCGCACGCCCGGCAGGTTGATGTGGCGGCGTGACCCCATGGTCCCGGGAGTTTTCACGTAACAAAGAATCCGGTCCTCCATCACGGAGTCGATCCGCATGAGCAGTGCTCCGTTATCGACGACAAGCGTGTTGCCTTGCTTCACGTCGGCCATCAAACCATCATAATTGACCGTGGTTGAAAGCGGGATGGCGGGAGCGGTGCCCGAATTGCGGAATTCGACCACATCGCCGAGTTTCAGTTCAAACGGTTTTTCGAGATCGCCAGTGCGAATCGATGGACCGGTGAGATCGAACAAAACGGGGATTTGAGCTTTGCGTTGTTCAGCGGCGCGGCGCACGCGGCGCGTCATTTCTGCCGCCCATTCGTGCTTGGCGTGGCTCATGTTGAGCCGGAAAACGTTGGTGCCAGCGTCGATCAGGGTTCCGATCATTTCTTCGGATTCCGTTGCAGGACCGAGGGTGCAGATAAGTTTGGTTTTTCGAGGCATGGGAAATACAGGAAAGTGCGGGGATACCGCCCGACAGCAGTGGCGCGGTCGGCGTCCGCCTAGCAGAACCTTTTGCGACCCAGAGTGCAAGCCGGGGAAACTCGAAATCTGCATGACACGAAATCTTCAAGAAGTTGCCATTCGGCTTTTTTGTAATACCGGATTATGCGCTGGGTCACCGGGCGAGTTCGGCGTTCAATCCTGAAAACCCTCATTCGAATTCATGATTTGCCTTTATCGACCGTTCTATAACAGCCGCATGGGAGTTTGCCTATTGGCTGGATTCCTGTTGACCAGTCCACTCCATGCGGAGGACAAGAAGCCGAATATCGTCTTCATATTCTCTGACGATCATGCCTGGCAGGCGATCAGTGCCTACGGCGACGCCAGGAAATTGAACCAAACGCCCCATATCGATCGAATTGCTAAAGAAGGAATGCGGTTCGACCGCTGTTTGGTTCCCAACGCGATATGCGGGCCGAGTCGCGCGACCGTGCTGACCGGAAAATACAACCATCTCAATGGTTTCATGAACAACGCCAACAGCAAGTTTGATGGTTCGCAAATGACGTTCCCAAAGTTGTTGCAGGCGGCGGGTTATCAAACCGCACTGATTGGGAAATGGCATCTTCTTAGCACGCCTACCGGATTTGATTTTTGGCAAATCCTGCACGGGCAGGGCGTGTATTACAATCCACCGATGATCCGCAACGGAACGGACATGAAATTCGATGGCTATGTGACGGATATCATCACGGATACTTCCGTTGACTGGATTAAAAACCGGGACAAAACGAAGCCATTCCTGCTCATGTGCCAACAAAAAGCACCGCATCGCGAATGGGAGCCACCGGTTGATTTGTTAGGGAAAGAACCGGATCGGGTTTATCCTGAGCCTGAAACATTGTTCGATGATTACAGCGGCCGCGGATTGGCAGAGCATGATCAGGACATGACCATTGCGAATACCATGAACAAGAGGGATTTGAAATTGGTGGCACCGCGTGGATTGACAGATGAGCAGTTGGAGCAATGGAATCGCTACTATAAACCTCGTAATGAGAAGTTTGAGCAGGCGAACCTGTCCGGGAAGGAACTCGTATCGTGGAAGTATCAACGTTACATGCACGATTACCTGACTTGCGTGGAAGCGGTCGATGATGGAGTCGGCAAGCTTCTCAAGACCCTGGATGATGAGGGCCTGACGGATAACACCATCGTCATCTATTGCTCAGACCAAGGATTCTTCCTGGGAGAACATGGCTGGTTCGATAAACGTTGGATCTTCGAAGAATCCCTGCGCACTCCGTTGCTGGTACGTTGGCCCGGACATATCAAACCGGGTTCCGTCAATAACCAGATGGTGTCGAATCTCGATTTTGCCGAAACCTTTCTGGATGCGGCAGGGATTGAAATTCCATCAGAGATGCAGGGCCGCAGCTTGGTGAACCTCATGGAAGGCCATACTCCGGAAGACTGGAGAAAGAGTTTCTATTATCAATATTACGAATACCCGGGCGCCCATCATGTTCGCCCGCATTACGGGGTTGTTACGGATCGCTACAAATTGGTCCAATTCTATGGGACTCAATATCACGATCAGGAACTGTTCGATTTGCAGACCGATCCCCACGAGATGACCAACGTCATCGATCTTCCCGAGAATGCGGAAAAAGTGAAAGAACTTCGGGCTGAACTCGCGCGCTTGCGCACGGAGTTCAAGGTCCCCGAAGTGATCCCTCCAAAGTGGTTTGGAAATCAGCGCATCGATCAGGAACGCTGATGGCTGAGTGAACAATTGTTAGTGAGTATCTGTATCGAGCATCTCGCATTCCAGGCGGATACCGCTGCCGGAACCGTCACTCCCTGAGCTGCCCATGATCTCTAGCGGCTGACCTGGCTCTAGCTGGAGTTTGGATTTGATACTGAACGATGGCCTGTTATCGCTTGGGCCGGATCGATAGTTGAGTCCCAGCTCGGTCAATCCGGGATTGGCTGGGTTGGCATCGCCAAATGTCGGGCTGATTTCCATCAGCCGCTCTGGCTCCTGGCCGAGTTTGCTGGTGCGGCTGATGCTTGCCGTTAGACCTGAGATGCCGACCAGTTGGGTTTTACCATTGCCGGTTAGAGTGACTAAAATATGCGGTGTTTCCGGATCATCCAATGTGGAAAAGTAGCGGTCGAATTCATCGAGGCCGTCATTTTGATCATTGGAGATCGCGATCACCCGTTCGCCCAAAGGATCGTAAGCAATGAAGGATGATTCTTCGATGGCGGATGGGGTGTGCTGTTGCAACCACGGCCTGAAATCCAGCAAATCATAGGGAATCGTGGCACGCAGGTCATCCGGGGGCGCGATCGATGCCAACTTGGGAAATTGCTTTTTGAGAAAGTCGCCAACCGGACGCCATTCCGAAGCTCCATCACTGGTGGCGGCGAACGGATCATCCATGCCTTTACCAGCCGGCTTGGTCTCAATCAAATTGGCGAAAACATCCAACGGAAACGGAAGCGCGTGCACCCAGCGTCCGTCCGGCAATTGGAATCGAGTGGATTTGAATTCATCGCTCACGCTCACCGCATCATTCCCGTGCTGCACCAGCGTGATCTGGTCTGTTGGAGTGCCGTCGATCAGTTCGGCTTTTGAAGAGAGGACCAAATCCATTCCTTTGCCATCGAGTAAATCGCGCGCGAACCAGCGTGATCCACCGGTTTCCAAATCAAATGCCGTATCTACCGTCATCGGCTGCTGGTCGCCCAGCCAGCTGCGGGTGCTGATTTTCACACTCGTCACGGTGTTGGTATCATCCAGCAGAGCTGTGCCGGTAGCCCCTAACAGATAAAATGGATCAGCCGCCTCCACCTCGAATTCATCGCTATCTGTCAGCCATGAAACGGTGGCAGCCGGCTTGGATGAAATGACAGGCCGTGATTGATCTGGTGGGACCTCATACAAACTCAAGGTCAGGCGAATGTGGGAGGGTTGATCCTGTCCGCGCAACCGTTGATGGATTTTCCACAGGTCGGACATTTCTCCCTTAGCGGTGACACGACCGGATCGCGCATCCCAGATGATCCACTCGATCTGGAGTTGTTTATTCATCTCGCTATCGGCAAATAGCGGCCGGATGTCCCAGAGTTCGTCGCCCGGTTGAAAGAATACACACTCTTCTGGTGGATAAGGTAACCGGATTACTCCCGGGGCGTGGAATGGTTCTGGCACCAAATCATCGACCGGGGCCTTCCAGGATACGATTTCCACAGCAGGAAGGGACGTGGATAATGCCGGAAGGGCGATCAGCAACGCTCGGAAAAGATTCATGTTCAGAGAATCACCTCATTGGGAAATTGTCACAAGAGCCAAATGCCGCGAATTTTTTGAATTCGCATTCCCATTGCCCGCCAGCTGGATATAAGATTCCCGCAACAATGCCATCGCGCGGCCGACATCAAAGTTCCTCCAAAGAATGCCACCAAATCATGCGCCGAATCGAAGCGCTCGATGGTGTCGTCGGGGTGATCATTGGTCGGTCTTTCGGTGGGAAATCCTTGGGAGCAGGCAGTCGGACAGGCTCCCTGAAAGTCCAGCGGCAAGTCTCCGGCGGCTTGAAGGCTGTCACTCAATCATCCAAGGGTCTCCAGGAAATTTACATTCGCATCGAGCCAGGCATGGAAGAGAAGGTCAGCGCGGAAATTTTGAATCTGCAGTTGTGACCCAATGATGGACTTGGAGGAATCACTCAGATCATATCCATATTTTTATCGCATCGCTTATGATTCGCCCGAACCGTTGTCGTTTGTTGCCCTGGCTGAATTGGTTGATGTTATTTTACGGCGGATGGCTGGTTTTGGTAATTAGCGGTGATTATTGGCAGGCGATCCGGGAACATTGGGGAATTGCGGTGGCGATGGCCATGGGATCCTATGCTGCAGGTGCAACTCCGATGGGTGGGGGGACGGTCGGGTTTCCGGTCCTGGTTTTGTTATTCAAACAAGCACCCACGCTGGGTCGGGATTTTAGTTTTGCGGTGCAAAGCGTTGGCATGACCAGCGCCTCGATTTTCATCCTATGCAGGCGCCAGGAAGTGGAATGGCCGATGCTGCGTTGGGCGCTGCTTGGCTCTCTCATTGGCACTCCGTTGGGGATTTTATATATCGCCCCACTCGCACCTCCGGTCATCATTAAGTTATTATTTGCCGTGGTGTGGTGCAGTTTCGGAGTGCTTCATTTGTATCGATTGCGCGAGTTATGCCAACACGAAGGTATGGCTCCGGGAGCGCATCGCTTTGATCGAAATGCCGGATTCCTCATTGGCCTTCTCGCCGGCTCTACCGTCGCCGCGATCACCGGAGTGGGAATCGACATGGTTCTTTATGCGGTTTTGGTGCTGCTCTGTCAGGCGGATTTGAAAATCGCGATTCCGACTTCGGTCATCATCATGGCTTGGACTTCCTTGCTGGGAATCTTGCTGAAAAATCTCACCGCCAGTATCCAACCCGGTGTTTTTGAAAACTGGCTGGCTGCTGCTCCCGTCGTGATTCTGGGGGCTCCGTTGGGTGCGTTTGTGGTCGAACGGGTTGGACGTAAAGCCACGCTCCTCATCGTGTCCATCCTATGCATCGGTCAATTCGTTTGGACCGTTTCTGATGAATGGCAAAGGCTCGGCTTGGTCGGTGTGATTGGCGCCTTGGGAGGTGTGCTGGTTTTCAACATGGGCTTCGAATGGTTGCATCGAGCTGGCATGAAACTTGCACGGCGAGGTCAATCGCGATGAGCGTGACCGCCATTTTATTCTGTTCAATTCAGGTGGAGAAAAATCCGTGACGATAATATTCCGTAAATAATCTTGCTTCTATTGGATGGGATCGAATAAGAAATCGCCACGTTAATCGATCCAATCTGTTTCAACCGATGAAAGTCCTTCGCCTCTCCAATTTTCGAGTTTCCTGGTATCCAGGAATGGGCGTTGTCTGATGGCTGGATCAATCTAACCAATCTGCCAGCCCCAACCACTTCCCGCGGGCTGCGCAACCAGATGAGTCTTGGATGCAACCCGCAGATCGCGGGGTTTCTTTTTTCCAATTCACTCATTACCCATGTCAAACCGGTCTACTTCTGATCCTGACAGTACCCTCCAGCCAATCAAGCTGTTGTGGAAACTGATGTCTGGATTCCGCGCGTATTACGGCAGAGCGATTTTCGCCCTGTTTGTGTTTACGCTGATTAATTATGCCACTCCACTTGTTGGAAGTGCGACACTTGATTCCGCGTTTTCGAAGTCCGCGCCGGAAAGTCCTTTGACGCGCCAATTGATCGCCTGGATGGGTGGAGCCGAGTTTATAAGAAATCACCTTTGGTTTCCCGCTCTGCTGATGATCGGGCTCACGTTGCTTGCCGGATTTTTTAGTTTTCTAAAAGGCCGTTTCGCCGCGATGGCATCAGACGGCATCGCTCGGAAGGTAAAAGATCAACTGTATGATCATCTCCAGCGATTGCCTGCGAAATATCATGACCGCGCCGAGACCGGCGATTTGATCCAGCGCTGCACATCGGACGTGGAAACGCTGAGAATGGCTTTATCAAGTCAGGTCGTGGATATCAGCAATGCTCTGTTGCTTCTGATTTCAGCAGTGCCGATCATGTTCCTGTTAGATGCCCGGATGGCGCTGATTTCATTCACACTGGTCGGGCCCATCATTCTTTACGGATATTTTTACATCGGCCGGGTGAAGCACTTGTTCCTCGAAGTGGATGAGGCGGAAGGGCAGGTGACCCGTGTTGTTCAGGAAAATCTAACAGGCTTGCGGGTCGTGCGTGCGTTTGCCCGGCAGGAATTTGAAATGAAAAAATTTGCCGAACCTAACAAACTCTACCGCGATCGGAGTTTGCGCCTGTTGCGGTTGATGTCCTGGTATTGGTCGACCTCGGATTTGATCGTGCTCGCCCAACAGGGGTTGGTGCTGCTTTCGGGCGCTTGGTTTATTTCCCAAGGTTCACTCACGGTTGGGACTCTGTTTGCATTCATCATGTTTCTCAACATCCTGCTCTGGCCCGTGCGGCAAATGGGGAGAACCCTGACGGACCTCGGTAAGTCAGCCGTGGCTTTGACCCGGATGGGGGAGATTCTATCTGAGCCTGAAGAAAGCAAACCACCTGGCAACTGTGTGCCGGATGGCCCTGCGAAGGGTCGGATCGAAGTGAAGGATCTCGTATTCAGCCACGGGGAAGAAACTGCGGCGATCAATGGCATCTCATTCACCGTCGAGCCTGGCCAAACGTTGGCCATATTGGGGCCGTCCGGTTCTGGTAAATCAACGCTGATGCATTTGCTGCTTCGTCTGTACGATTATCAATCGGGTTCGATCCAATTTGATGACAGAGAGCTCAAGGACCTGGACCGTCAATGGGTTCGCTCCCAGTTCAGCGTGGTCATGCAGGAACCCTTTTTGTATTCCAAGACGATTGGTGAAAACATCCGCTTGGGTCGCGAAGGCGCGGCAAACGAGGAAATCCAGGAAGCCGCAAGATTGGCGGATATTCACGATACCATTCGTGGGTTTCCCTCGGATTATTCAACTCTGGTGGGTGAACGAGGGGTGACATTGTCTGGTGGCCAGCGCCAGCGTGTTGCTCTTGCCCGGGCATTGCTGCGTGAAACGCCGGTTCTGTTGTTAGACGATGCCTTGAGCGCGGTCGACGCGGAAACGGAAGCAACCATCCTGCAAGCGCTCAGGCAGCGTCATGGCAAAAGAACCACGCTCGTCATAGCTCACCGGCTTTCAACTTTGTCTCACGCCGACCGTGTGGTCGTTCTTGAACATGGCAAAGTGATCCAACAGGGAACTCACGAAGAACTTGTTGTCCAGGAGGGGCTCTATCGCCGCCTTTGGACCATTCAAAACGCCGTCAAGGCAGAGGTAGAATTATCAACGGGAGATCAATCTCCCATCCATCCCATTTCACGATGAAAGAAGAGGCTCAGGAAGATGTGTTCAGCGATCGGCTGGACCTGAAGTTGTGGGGGCGCGTGTTTCGGCATGCGTTGCCTTATCGGCGATTGCTGATACCGCTTGCGATTTCGGCGGTGGTCATCGCCTTGTGTGATGCGAGTTTTGCCTTGGTGACCCGTTGGTCGGTCGACTCTGTCGTTGGTAAAACAGAAGTGAACTTGTGGCCGCCGATTGCGGTTTACACAGGTCTAACATTCATGCTCGCGATCGGTGTCTGGACGTTCATCAACTCGGCAGGCGGCTTGTCGAATAACATGAGCCACGACATTCGTGAGGAATGTTTCAAGAGACTGCAGGAACTGGAATTCGCTTACTTTGATCACCGCCCAACCGGCTGGTTGATTTCCAGGCTTACTTCAGATTGTGACAAGCTCGCGCGAATCATCGCATGGGGAAGCCTTGATTTGCTCTGGGCAGTTTGCCTTGTCGTGGTGATCGCGGTGATTCTCATCGTGCTTCATCCGGTCCTTGGTTTGCTGGTTTTATCAGTGGTTCCGCCGTTGGTGGTAATCAGCGCGATCTTTCAGAAAAAACTGCTGCTGAGTTCACGCGAAACGCGGAAGTATAACTCGATGATCACGGCTGCGTTTGCAGAAGCGCTGCAGGGGTTGAGAACTTCCAAATCGCTGGTTCGGGAAAAGCAAAACCTGCAGGAGTTCCAGGGATTGTCGTCCCAGATGTATGGCGTTTCGATCCAGAATGCCATGCAGTCGGCGGTTTACATTCCGATCGTTCTAACACTTGGAAGTATCGCTGCGGGAATCGCCTTGTGGAGAGGTGGGGTGGATGTGCGAAGTGGCGGCATGAGTGTCGGCACCTTGGTCGCCTTCATTTTCTATGCCGGGCAGTTTTTCAATCCGATCAATCAAATCGCCCAGGTTTTGGTTAACATGCAGGGAGCTCAAGCCGCTGGTGAACGTGTGCTCAGTCTTCTCGCGACCACTCCGGGCATTTCAGATAGCGATGCGGTAAAAGCCAGATTGACAGAGTGGAACCGCCCGGGTCGTCCAGCGGAACTTGCGATAGACGGGTATCCCGACAAGATTGAGGCCATTGACTTCGACCATGTTGATTTCGCCTACACCACAGGTGAGCCGGTGTTGAGTGGCTTCAATCTAACCGTTAGTTCAGGCCAGACCATCGCGCTGGTGGGAGCTAGCGGTGGTGGGAAAAGTACGATTGTCAATTTGGCTGCACGTTTTTACGAGCCAACAGGCGGCCGCATTCTGGTGAATGGTCAGGATTTGCGAGATCGCAGTCTCGATTGGTATCAATCGAATCTCGGTATCGTTCTGCAAGGTCCACATTTGTTCAGCGGCACCATCCGTGAAAACATCCGCTATGGCCGGTTGGAAGCGACGGATGAGGAAGTCGAAGCCGCAGCGCGAAGCGTCAATGCAGATGGGTTCATCCGGGCGATGGAGAATGGCTATGAAACCGATGTCGGTGAGGGCGGGAACCGCTTGTCGACAGGGCAGAAACAGCTGGTTTCTTTTGCTCGGGCGCTGCTTGCCAATCCGCGGATCTTCATCATGGATGAAGCGACCTCATCGATCGACACGGAGACGGAACAACTCATCCAGAACGGACTGAAAGCGATCTTTCACGGCCGCATCAGTTTCGTGGTTGCGCACCGCCTGTCGACCATTCGAACGGCGGATCGCATCCTGGTCATTGAAAAAGGACGGATTCTGGAAAGCGGCAATCATGACGACCTGATGGTTGCCAAAGGGCACTATTACTTGCTCTATACGCGCCAATTCGAAGCGGAAAATGAAGCATCCTTGATTGATACTTTAGCCAACGGATGAAGTGAGTTGAGATCACTTTCGGGATTTGGACATCGCTTCCAGAGCCATCAAGCAAGCTGCAGTTCTGGTTTCAACATTCAAGGCCATGAAGATTTCAAGGACATGCTTTTTGACCGTGCTCTCGCTGATTCCGAGGATGAGTGCGATGTCGCCGTTGGTTTTTCCCTGCGCTAGCCAGAGTAAGGTTTCTGCGACACGCGGGGTTAAACCAAATGCAGCGATGAGTGGGGCTGGCGATGCAAAGTCCGGTTGGAATCCGGTCCCTGTTTGTTCGGCTCGTCTCAGCCGTGATGAGATCGCGTTCAGTAAATCGGATTTCGCAACGGGTTTGGTGAGGTAGTCGTCGGCGCCCAGATTCATCCCGGCGCGGATGTCTGGTTTTTCACCGCGTGCGGTGAGGAAGATGAAAGGAGTCGCTTCGGTGGATGACTGGCTGCGCAACTCGGCTAAGACTCCATAACCATCAAGTTCCGGCATCATCACATCGCAAAGAATCAAATCCGGGCATTCACTCAGCGCGAGATCGACACCTTCTCTTCCGTTTCCTGCTTCTAACGGACGATATTTTTCGAGACGAAGGATGGTGGCAAGGTTGCGACGCATTTCGGGTTCGTCCTCAATGATGAGAATGGTTTTCATGCTAGTTCGGGGAAAAGCGGAATGGTAACGGTGAAGGTGGTGCCGCTGGATTGCCGGGTCTCGACTTCGATTTGGCCCTGATGAAGCTCGACACTTTGTTTAACGATGACGAGGCCCAGTCCGGTGCCCGGTGTTTGTCCGACGTTGGACCCACGGCGGAATGCTTCGAACAAACTCGGCAAGTCTACGTCCGGAATTCCAATGCCATGATCGCGGATTTGGAAGATGACGGAGTGGTCATTCGCCTGAGCGCGGAATTTCACCGGCTGCTGATCTTTCGAATATTTGACTGCGTTGTTGAGCAGATTGAGCAGGATGTGCCGCAATAACCTTTCATCAACCAATGCTTCTAACGGAAGGCGCGCGGTGGAAAACTCAATCGGGCAAAAGTTCTCGGTGCTGGAGCGGACTTCGTCGACCAAACGACGACACAATCCGGAAAGATCGAGCGGACGGGGCAAAAATTCCATCCGACCGGAATCGAGCCGACCTAACAATAAGACATCTTCCATCAAGCCAGCCATTCGTTTTGAATTCTTGATGATCGATTGCAACTGCTCATCGCGCTCCGCTGCTTCCAACTGTCCAAGGTAATCGTGAAGTATCTCCGCAGATGATTGGATGATGCCTAGCGGTGTGCGAAATTCATGTGAGACCATCGACACGAAATTGCTCTTCAGTTGATTCAACTCGCGTTCTCTTTCCAAGGCCCGCTTGAGCTCGGTTTCGGCCCGCTTGCGCTCGGAAATATCGGTGACCACCGCTTGCATCAGATGCTTTGCACCGGACTGGATACGGCTAAGAACCACCTCAACCTGGATCTCATGACCCAGCGTGTGGATATGTGTCCATTCGAATCGAGCGGTCCCGGCCTCCAGGCATTTGCGGATTTCCCGTTCGGCAACGATCGAGGAAAGTTCCCCTGTGGATTGATATTCCGGAGCGAGTGAGGCCGGGTGTTTGCCCACAAATTCCGCAGGTGACATGCCAAAAATTTCAGCTGCGGCCGGATTGACTTCGCTGAAGCAATGGTCAGCCGCATGCAACATCACGCCGTGGCTGGATTCTTCGAATAAGGTGCGGAATTTCTTTTCAGATTCACGAATGGTTTGCTCCGCCTGGCGGCGTGGCGTGATGTCTTCCACGATGCCCCATAGTTCTTCCTGCCCATCAATTCCACGGATGAGCATGCCATTGATCACGATGGGAACCAGATGTCCGTCGCGATGGATGTATTCTTTTTCGAATGGACCAAATCGGCCTTCGCGTTTCACCAGATCGAGAATTAACAATTCCTGATCCCGATATTTTTCAGGCGTGATGTCCCAATAGGTGAGCTGTGTGGTTTCTTCGGGTGTGTATCCGATCGTCCGTGCGAACGATTCATTCACTTGAAGCAGATCTCCCTCCCAGCTGACACGCGCCATGCCTAACGGTGAAAATTCGAACAAGGCCTTGAATTTTTCTTCTGACTCGCGCAACGCCGCTGTTCTTTTCGCGATCCGTTGTTCCAGATTCTGGTTCAACAATCGCACTTCATATTCTGCGAGTTTTCGATCGGTGTGATCCTCATGAACACAAACGACCTCGATGATTTTCCCTTCCGCATCGAATACGGGAAACATCGTAGATCCAATCCATTTGAGGCCTCTGGAAAGTTCGTCTGAGGTCAGGCGCAACTCAAACGGAATCGGCGGGACGACGGATATGTCACCTTCGAATGCGCTGCGAATGTTGTCGGTGATACCTGCTTTTTGTAATTGCTCGTCTTGTAAGATATTAAAATCAATCAAATCCTCCGCGGATAGATGAAACAGTTTCTCATAGGCGCTGTTGATCTGCCTGCTCGTTCCATCTGGTGCGAAAACCTGCATGCTCATGGGGAGCTGCTCAAACACGCGGCGCCACCGGGTTTCTGAAATCCTGAGATCGGCTTCGATTTGTTTGCTTCGCTCGATGTTCCGGGTGGTGGTCAAAATTAAAGTTCGGCCTGCAGAAGATAACGCGGTGGCGACCACATCGACATGAGTTTCCCGTCCGTCGAGACGACGCAGCAACCATTCAAAGCGGTGACTTCCATTCTGAATGGCTGAGCTGATTGCCTCTGCCGCAACTTCGCGCGAGGTTCTGCCATCCGGTTGATAATCCGGCGCCACTTTGGCAGGCGAAATCCCGATCATCTCTGAACGATCCTTGGCACCGACAGCTTTTGCTGAAGCCTCGTTGCAGTCGACAAACATGCCAGTCGCTGGATCAACCAGAGTCATCGCATCGGCACTGCGTTCGAATAACAGACGAAACCACTCCGCGCTATCGTGTAGCGGTTCAGAGTTTCCATCGCGGGGCGTCAGCATGGGTGAGTTTTATGCACGAAACCGGATGGTTTGAAAAGAGGCAGGTGATGCACCTTTCGGCCCATTTACGAAATCGAGTTAAGCCGAAATAGTCGCCGACCTCGACCCCGATCTGCCGATGAACTTCACTTTAATTCTGATCTGCATCACCAGTCTGGCCCTGGCGATTCTTGCCCTTGCCGATGAGCCGAGGAACTTGGGCTCCGGCTTTGAACCCGATGGGAAATTTAAAATCGAGGTGGCCATTCCCGAGGGTTCAAAACAAGCCGTGCTTGAGATTTCGGATCGCCTGGAACCGGAATCCAGCTGGCGAAAAATGATCGGAACCCAATCGGAGGGTTCCGCTGCAACCGTGACGTTCTGGCTCCCTGAGCAAGTGCGCCCCGCAGGGCATATGTTCGCTCGTGTCAGCGTCAGTCCGGATGACGATTTGCCGACAGTGGAGCTTCATGACAGTAATTTATGTCAAATCGAGTATGCCACGACCAACGGAAGTCAGAGACAGTTAGATATCATTTCTTTCGCAACCGGTAAGATGACAGAGTGGGGGGATTTGCCACGTGCGCAATCGCAACAAATGCTTATCAGTTGGTTGCTGGAACAACCGGAGGTTGCCAGTGCCAGCGTTTCAGCCATTTCCGACAGCGTCTCGTTCTTGTTCAAAGATGGAACCATTGGGATGTTGATGAACAAACCCAGATTCTCAAATGATCCGCCGGAGTCTCAAACGATATCATCGGCGCTGAGCGATCCATTTTCTCCCATCGCACCTGGCAATGCGAAAGCATTCGATGCAGGAAATTCAACGATCGAGCTACCGGGCAGCAACCTCGCGATCACTTCATTTTCGCTGGAGGAACATTTTCCAAATTCGGGTCCGGTCATCAATGGCTGGTTGAGTGCCAACCAATACAATACACACCATTACTCCAGTCCGACCTTGGCGGAGATCATGAATTGGTCCGCATCACAAGAGATTGGTGTGATGTTTTGGCAAAGCCATGGATGCGGATATCGAAAACCCGATGGATCGGACGCAGTTGGGCTCGTCACTCGGCAGATTGCGACTCAGGGACAGTATTCGGCGATGCTGAAGAGCGGTGAGCTTGGGCTTGCGGGAGAGGAAGGGCAGCCAGCTCCATTTTACACGATCAATGCCGGGTTTGTGAAAAACCATCTTCGCTTTGCCAAGCACTCACTCGTGGTGGTCGATGCTTGTTTCGGTGCAACTGCCGACATCGCTCAGGCATTCATTGATCAAGGCGTTGGATCTTACGCGAGCTACGATTGGCTTTCCGGAAATTACAGCGGAACCCCGTGCCTGAAAATCTTTGACCGGCTGCTTGGAATGAATCAGGAACCGCCGATTTCCAGTCCGAAGGAGCGGCCATTTACGTTTGCTGCGGTTGATTGGTGGATGGATGTCCGGGGTTACTACTATGACCCTAGTCCAAAATACCCGGATCAGAACCGGCCCAATGCGAAGCTGATCTGGAAACATCATCCGACTCAGCCTTGTCATCTGCTCAAGCCTTCGATCATGCGGGTTTTATCCGAGTCGGCTTATGATAATGAACCTTACTCGAAATATCTCATCGAGGGAGATTTTGGTGCGGATCCGGGCGAGACCAAGCGAGCTGTTGAATGGGGCGGCGTGGCGATGAAAGTCGTTCGCTGGGAGCCTGACGTTGGAATCACGATCCGCGTGCCTTCTTCTCCTCCAGTCGGAGCGATCCAGGTGAAATTGAATGATCCATTTCCAACTGTTAGCAATCCCGTTCCGATCACTCAATGGACGGTTCCCTTCAAATACGAGATCACTGGGCTGGGCTCGAAAAAAGTCGTGATGGATCTAAACGTGAAGTTCCGTGGTGATATTCACGGCAGCCGCGGTGTACCTGAAATGCCGGTGCAATATCTTCCGACCGCATTTTCCAATATGGCGGATTGTACCGGAACCATTTCCGCCTCGGGCACTCACCAGCCAGAGACCGGGGTTACGGTGACTTGGTCGGGCGGATCCACATTAACATCGATCGATCCGAACACTCCAGAGAATGACGGATCATTGCAAAAGGTGATCTGGAATTCAGGGGCAATCGATATGCTTAATTCCCGGATCTTTCCGTTCGGTCTGGTGGCGGATGGCACTTACGTGGAAACCACCAAAATCGTCCAGCCGGACGGAAGTATAAACACGGTTCATGAGACGATCGGGATTGGTTTGTCCGGGCTTGGTTATCCTCCACCTGAAATATCGATCAATCCTCTGAATGCAGTTTTTCGCGGTAATACCCTCACATGGCCGACTTCAGAAGGGTCGGTGAAAATTTCCTGGCCTTCCGTTACGCCCCAGATGGCACCGGATGAAAATACACAACATTGATACCAAACACTCACTTCGATGAACTTATCTAACAAAAATATCAGACAACCCGGTGAAGAAAACTTCATGCCGGTATTCGGCGGAGAATTCGACTTTTTCTTAAATGGAACGACCACGAATGGATGGCTTTCCGGTGGCTTGTACATTGCACCACCTCAAGATGGTCCGGCCCCGCACATTCACCACCGCGAAGATGAATTCTTCCTGGTGATAGAAGGCCGGTTCTCGTTCTTCTTTGACGGAACATGGACCGAGGGTGGACCGGGGACAGCGGTGTATCTGCCTAGGGGAAAAGCTCATACGTTCCGCAACATTGGAGACACTCCGGGCAAACTCTACGTGCTGACAAATTCAGACGGGTTAAAATCGTTTTTTTCCCAATGTGAGAAGCCCTTTTATCGGCCCGATGGCCCGGATTTCCCAACCATCGCCGAGATCGGAGTCGCCCATGGGATCGAATTTGTCGATCCCGCAACCCTGGTGCCCTCCTAGGCGGGTCTAGTTGAGATTCGGAGCTGGATCGGGAGCGTTTCGATCCAGCTTTGAGGTGAGGTGGGAATTGATCTCACGAATGGGTTGCGATTGTCGGAGGATGGAGCAGGTTTGGCGCCGATGCACAGCGTTCCTGATTCCGGCAAGCCTACGATATTTGGCGTTTTACGTCCGATTGATTGGCTGCTGCTTGCGGTGCCGGTGGCATTTGCAATCCGCTACGTGCCAGGATGGAATCATCAAACGCTGCTCTTTTTGATTTCTGGAGTCGGTATCATTCCGCTGGCTGGATGGATGGGGCGCGCGACCGAGCATTTAGGCGAACGCGCAGGGCCTGGCATTGGAGGTTTGCTGAACGCGACTTTTGGCAATGCCGCGGAGTTGATCATCGGTCTGATGGCCCTTTCGAAGGGACTGACAGGCGTGGTGAAGGCATCAATTACCGGATCCATCATCGGCAACATTCTGTTAGTGGTTGGAGCATCATTGCTGGCGGGTGGCATTCGTTATCCCCGACAGACATTCAACCAAACGGCGGCACGTATTTCTTCGACATCGCTCAGCCTTGCCGCGATCGGTCTAACCATTCCGACGATCTTTCATTGGTCCGCCGCAGCGACGCCAGCGGGATGGTCGCCGGATTCGGAACAAAAACTGTCATTGGCGATCGCCGGATTGTTGTTGGTGACCTATCTATTGTGGCTGTTGTTTTCTTTGGTCACTCATAAAGGATTATTCAACGGTGAAGATGATGGGGATCCGGAGAATGATGCCTGGTCGATCGGCCGGTCCACGTTGATTTTGGCAGGTGCCACGATTCTGGTCGCTTTCATGAGTGAGTTCCTCGTTGGTTCGATTGAAGCTGCTCGGCATGCGTTGGGACTGTCCGAAGTTTTTGTTGGTGTGATCGTTGTCGCAACCGTGGGCAATGCCGCCGAGCACTCGACAGCGGTGGTGGTCGCTTTAAAAAACAAAATGGATCTGAGTCTCGGGATTGCCACTGGATCCAGCATTCAAATCGCCTTGTTCGTGACGCCCGTCTTGCTCTTTGCGTCCTACTTTTTCGGTCAACCGATGAATTTGGAATTCTCGCTGCCGGAAGTGGTTGCCGTTGGAGTCGCCGTCGCAATCTTGGTTCAGATTTGCGGGGACGGTGAATGCAATTGGCTCGAAGGGGCGCAGTTGCTCTCGGTGTATCTGATCATCGCAGTGTTATTTTATTTTCTACCGGAATCGACCCAAGAGCCGATGCCAAACTCTGCGCCCAAAGTCCTGAACGAAGCCAAACCGTAGATTTATGAGTCATCCATCATCATCGATTGCATTCGGTGCCCCGGGCATCGAACCCCGTTGGACGTCGAGTGCCAAGATTGGGGTCGGGACCGCTTATTCAAGCAGCTCAAATGTCTGGTTCACCTTGAGTCATGGCATCGTGAACGAAATTTATTATCCGCATGTGGATCTGCCGAATACGCGCGATTTGCAATTCCTCATCAGCGATGGCGAAACGTTTTGCCATCAGGAAAGCACGGACATGGATCACGAGGTCGAGTATCCAGAGGAAAACGTGTTATTCTATCGCTTGATCAATCGCGATCGCGGTGGGCGTTACCGGATCATCAAGGAAATCCTGGGCGAGCCGCATTCGCCGGTCTTGCTCGTTCATACCAAACTCGAAATCCTTGATCCTAGCTATGAAGGAAAGCTGCGCATGTATGTCCTGCTCGCTCCGCATGTGAAGGGGACGGGTCGAAATAACAACGCTCGCTGGGAAGATGTTGGCGGAAGAAATCTGCTGCATGCTTATCGGGAGGAAATTCATCTCATGCTCGGCTGCCACCCGGATTTCTCAAAGCGCTCGGTCGGATTCGTCGGAGCAAGCGATGGCTGGCGGGATTTGATGGATAACTTCCAGATGGATTGGGAATTTCAGTCAGCCGTGGATGGCAACCTGGCATTGACTGCAGAAGTCGATCTAACCGATGGCTTGGAGTTCACGGTTGGCGTTGGATTTGGCTATAGCCAGCAAAGTGCATCGACACAGCTCCTCCAGGCATTCGCGACGCCATTCGATCAGCTGAAAAAAAGATATTTCGAGCAATGGCAGCGGACTCGTAATGATATGGATCTGGCCAGTCACACGGGGGATGGCGCATCGATGGTTCGTTTGAGCAAGTGCGTGTTGTTAGCGCATGAAGATAAGATTTTCCCCGGAGCCTCTGTGGCTTCATTGAGCATCCCATGGGGCGAGATTAAAGATGATAGCGATCGCGGAGGATATCATTTGGTTTGGACCCGCGACATGGTCCACACCGCCACGGCATTGCTGGCTTGTGGTGAAACCGAATCGCCACTGCGTGCATTGATCTGGCTTTCCTGTGTGCAGGCACCTGATGGCTGTCTGCCACAAAACAGTGGGATCAACGGAGCACCGTATTGGCAGGCGATTCAACTCGATGAAGTCGCCGCTCCGATTTTACTGGCGTGGAGGCTTTTGCAGCATGATGCCCTGCGGGATTTTGATCCGCGGACGGTGGTCTTCCGTGCCGCCAGATTTCTGATTCTGAATGGTCCTGTCACGGGGCAGGAGCGGTGGGAAGAAAATGCCGGCTACTCGCCATCAACTTTGGCATCGCTCATTGCGGGACTTGTCGGTGCTGCCGAATTCGCAAGCCGCCAGGACGATGACGAAACGGCCCGGATTTTGTTAGATCATGCGGACTGGCTCGAAGCGAATCTCGAAAAATGGACCACCACCAAGTGCGGTGAGTTGTTGGAAGGAACGCCCAAGCATTACATCCGCATCACGCCAGCTGATCCCGGAGATCCTGTGGCTTCACCGGATCCAGATACCGTGGAAATCCACATCGCCAATGGAGGTGGCATCCACCCGGCACGAAACGTCATTAGCGGCGACTTCCTGCAATTGGTTCGGCTTGGCATCCGTGATGCAAGCGACCCGCTGATTGTCGACTCCATCGCGGTGCTCGATCATGTGCTGAAGCGTGAATTGCCGCAGGGCCCGAGCTGGCGGCGATACAACCATGATGGTTATGGCCAGAATCCCGATGGAACTGCCTTCGACGGAACCGGCGAGGGACGCTGCTGGGTCATTCTTACCGGCGAGCGGGGTCACTACGAACTTGCGGCAGGCAAGGACCCTTTGCCATTCATCCAAGCCATCGAGGATTTCGCCAATGAGGGCGGTATGCTGCCGGAGCAACTTTGGGATGCGGAAGACCTGCCCGATGGAAAAATGAAAATGGGCGCCCCGACCGGGTCGGCGATGCCACTTTGCTGGTCCCACGCGGAATACCTGGCGCTGGTGAACAGTCGCCGAAATGGCGTTTGTTTTGATCGAATGGAACCCGTCTATCAGCGCTACGTCGCCAATCGGGTTGCCGCATCTGTTTCGATCTGGACGCTCTCTCACCAGCTTCAGTCGGTCGATCCGGGACAAAAAATGCGCGTGGTTCTCGATCAAGCAGCGATGGTCCGATTCAGCACGAACGATTGGAATACGCACACGGATCTGGAACTGGTTTATCATGAAACTCTGGATTTGTGGTGGGTGGATTTGCCGACTTCAGAGCTGAAATCCGGGACCTTGGTTCGATTCACCTTCTGCTGGAAACAGGGAAATCATTGGGAGAACCGGAATTTCCACTTCGTCCTTCGATGATCTGCTGCAACTTGCAGTTGCAGAATAGCGATCAGACGGACAGATTGCGCCGATGAAAGACGCAAGAATCGGATTTGTGGGTGTGGGCAGAATGGGGGCCAACATGGCGAGGCGCTTGTCGGATCTGGGCTACAAGGTCACCGTCGTCTACGATCAGCACACGACCTTGGCGGAATCTCTAGCCGCCGAATTGGGCTGCTCCTCCGCCAAATCGCTGCCGGAGGTTACGGCCGGAAGTGACGTGATTTTCACCGTCGTGACGGACGATGCGGCGATGAACGGGATTTTTTCTGGCGAGGAATCCTTGCTGGTGGGGGCCGAAGGACGCCTCTTCATCAATTGTGCCACCGTGAGCCCGGCGGCCCACGAATCGGCGGCGAAAGCTGCGGCAGAAGTCGGTGCGCAAACCCTTGCCGCTAGCATGGCTTCAAGCATCACACAGGCACGTCAAGGCACGCTTTACCTCATGATTGGCGGGGACGAGGAGGTTTTCAAGAAGGCCGAACCGTTGTTGAACGATCTTTCGACCTCGCTGATGCACGTCGGACCGGTCGGAAATGCCGCGAAAATCAAAGCTTTGGTCAACATGGTGATGAATATCAACACCGCAGGCTTGGCTGAAGGGCTCGGACTGGGCGTTGCGCTCGGACTAGACCCCGGCGTTTTGAAGAAAATCTTCTCACAAACCGGCGCCAATTCGCGGGTTCTGGAGACGGATGGCGACGACATGATTGCGCGGGAACACGACTGCTACTTTTCGGCGGCTCATGCAGCCAAGGATAGCGGCATAGCGAATGCTTTGGCGGACCATGTCGGCATCAATGTCCCGCTTTCTCAGGCAACCCAGGCCCAATATGAGCGTTTGATTGACCTTGGCCTTGGCGATCTTGATAAATCGGCCGTCGCCGAACTCACATTTGCGGATCGAGCTGGCGCGTAAAAATACCTCTGAATTCATGACTTCCAGCGAGATACGAAATACTTTTGGCGAGCGAATCGATCACAATTTCCATCCCGGTACCCGCAGCAATGTGCTGGTGGTGCTCGGACATGGCGTGACCGGAAATAAGGACAGACCACTATTGGTCGCCTTGGCCAAAGGTCTTGCCGCGAAAGGTTGGCCATGCCTGAGAATTTCGTTTTCAGGGAATGGCGAGTCCGATGGCGAATTCACGGACTCCACCATTTCCAAGGAAGTCGGGGATTTGTCATCCGTGCTCACGTTTGTTCCGCAGGATGTAAGAGTGGCCTACGTGGGGCACAGCATGGGCGCGGCGGTCGGGGTGCTGACGGCAGCGCGTGATCCGCGGATTCAGCTGCTGGTTTCCCTCGCTGGAATGACCTACACTCGCGAATTTCTGGATCGCGAATTCGGCGATGTGACACCTGGCGAAGGCTGCATGTGGGATGATCCCGATTGCCCGCTTTCCGAGGCGTTTGCCGAAGACATGAAGAAAATCGACAACACGCTCGAAGCCGCGTCCGGCATCACCCAACCCTGGTTGATCATTCACGGAACGGCGGATGACGTGGTGCCGATTCAACACGGCAAGGATGCTTTCGCTGCCGCGAGTTGCGAAAAACGCTGGGTCGCAGTGCCGGATGCGGAACATTCCTTCGATCAAGAATCGTATCCACAAATCATCTCGTGCGTGGACTCGTGGTTGACCGCGAATTTGCTGTAAGAGATAAGTGAGCTGATGGCGCGCGAATACACGATTCATCGCACAACTCCGGCAGCTCATGCTTCCGGAATCGATTACGTTGCCGCGCTCAATACCGAGCAATATGCCGCGGTTTCATCTCCGCCAGGCAAGGCATTGGTCATTGCAGGCGCCGGTTCAGGAAAAACCCGGACCCTGACTTACCGTGTCGCTTGGCTGTTAGATCACGGAGTGGAATCGCGACAAATCCTGCTGCTGACGTTTACGAACAAGGCATCGCGGGAAATGATCGAACGCGTCCGCGAATTGGTGCCGCAGGATATTTCCGATCTTTGGGCCGGGACGTTCCATTCGATTGGGAATCGGATTCTACGCCGCCATGCAGAGGATTTGGGTTTCACTAGGTCCTTTTCAATTCTGGATCGCGATGACCAGAAATCGCTGCTTTCCGCCGTGGTGGCATCTTGTGAAATCGATACCAAACAGCGCCGTTTCCCGAAGCCGGATGTCTTGGCCAGCATTTTCAGCCTGATAGAAAACACGGGTGCCACCTTGGAACAGGTCGTTGCGGGCCGGTATGCCTACTTCTACGATTGGATCGATGAGATCGCGAAAGTGAAAGAAGGCTATGCGGCGAAGAAACAGGCGACCAACTCGATGGATTTCGACGATTTGTTAGGCCAGACGGTCCGCCTATTCGAGGAGCAACCGGAGGTGCTGGCACTCTATCAAAAGCGCTTCCGGCATTTGTTGGTCGACGAGTATCAGGACACCAACTCGGTGCAGGGCAGGATGATTTTCCTTCTAACAGGTGGATCTAACAGCCTCATGGCGGTGGGCGATGATGCTCAGTCGATTTATTCCTGGCGCGGTGCGGACATGGATCACATTTTGAGTTTTCCAACGACCTGGCCGGGATCGAAGGTATTCAAAATCGAGACGAATTATCGCAGTGTTCCGGAAATTCTCGATTTATCCAACGCCGCCATTCGGGCAAATACTGCCGGTTTCGAAAAGGATCTGAGATCGTCGCGCCAAGGCACGGGGATCAAGCCTGCGTTGGTCGCGGTGGAGGACCCGAACACGCAGGCGGCATTTGTCGCGCAACGCATTCTTGAGCTTCGGGATGAGGGCATCGAACTTGAGGAAATGGCCGTGCTTTACCGCGCACATTTCCAGAGCCTGGAGGTGCAGATGGAGCTGACACGACGCGGTATTCCATTTGGCATCACCAGTGGATTGAGGTTTTTCGAGCAAGCACACATCAAAGACGTTGCTGCCTTCCTGCGGTTTGTGACGAACCGAAAGGATGAAGTGAGCTTCAAGAGAATGACCATGCTCCTTCCCGGAATCGGCCCGGGGGCTGCGGAGAAACTTTGGCAAAGCTGGCTCAATTCCGGTTTCATTGACAACCCCCAGCCACCGCCGAAGTGGTCGGATCTTTTCCTGCAGTTCAAAGCTCCGAAAAAATCGGCGAAGCATTGGGAGCAGCTTTGCTACACGTTGGACGAATTGTCACCGGATGGCGAATTTGTGGCACCGTCGCAAATGATTTTCAGCGTTCTGGAAGGGGTCTACGATGACTACATCAAGGAAAACTTCGATAACTACGACAATCGTCGTAGTGACATCGAGCAGCTCTCCCAGTATGGTGGGAATTTCACGGACATCGAAGAGTTTCTGGCGCAACTTTCATTGATGAGCGCCGTCGATGGCGAACCGACAGGGGACCGCAGTGCGAACGATGATGAAAAGGTGACGCTTTCTTCCATTCACCAAGCCAAGGGGCTGGAGTGGAAGGCGGTGTTTTTGATTTGGCTGGCGGACGGGCAATTCCCGAACGGGCGGATTTTGGATTCGGATGATCAGGCGGCACTTGAGGAGGAACGGCGCTTGTTTTATGTCGCTCTAACCCGTGCGAAGGATGATCTTTATTTGAGTTATCCGATGATGAATCCCAAATCCTACACCGGCGACATCATCACCCGTCCTTCGAGGTTCCTTGAAGATTTTCCAGCGGAAATGGTTGAGGAATGGAAAGTCGGGATGGATCGGGGATGGAATGATGATGAGCCGTTTTGATCGGGCTGGCGACATGAGCGGATTTTCAGGGAGATGGAATTACCCGGCTGAATTGCCGGTCGTGGAGCATCGGGACGAGATTCTCGCTGCGGTTCGGAAGCACCGTGTCGTCGTGGTTGTCAGCGAAACCGGTTCCGGAAAAACCACGCAATTGCCGAAAATGGTGGCAGAGGCATTAGGCGAAAAGGGTGGCCGTGTCGGTTGCACCCAGCCTCGCCGAATTGCCGCCGCAAGCGTTGCAAAGCGGGTGGCGGAGGAGCTGTCGGTCGAGCTCGGCGACTTCGTCGGTTATCAGGTTCGCTTCGAAGATAAAACCACGCGGGACACGCGGATCAAATTCATGACGGACGGCATCCTCCTTGCCGAAACCCAGGGGGATCGTGATCTGGGTCAATATGCGGCTTTGATCATCGATGAGGCACACGAGCGTTCGCTCAACATTGACTTTTTGTTAGGTTATCTGAAAGGCGTCCTGCAGCGCCGCCCGGATTTCAAAGTGATCATCTCATCCGCAACGCTGGATGCGGGTTCGTTTGCAGGTTTTTTCGAGTTCAATGGGGAACCGGCACCTGTGATCGAAGCTCCAGGCCGGATGTTTCCGGTTAGCGAGTTTTATCTTCCGCCGAAAGACGATGAGGATTTGCCGCAACATGTGGCTCGTGCGGTGGATGAGCTGACGGTGGTCGACCCGACCGGCGATGTGTTGGTGTTTTTACCGGGCGAGCGGGAGATTCGTGAATGTGCGGATGTGTTAGACGGTCGGAAATACCGTGGCACCGAGGTTTTGCCCTTGTTTGCCCGCCTGGGTTTGGGAGATCAACAGCGGGTTTTTCAGCCGGGAAACAAGCGGCGGCTGGTTCTTGCCACGAACGTCGCTGAGACATCGTTGACCATTCCTCGCATCGCTTGTGTGGTCGATGCGGGCGTGGCGCGAGTTAGCCGATGGAGTCCGGGCAAAGGGGTGCAGAGACTTCAGATCGAGCCCGTGAGCCAGGCAAGTGCCCGGCAACGAAAAGGCCGATGCGGACGGGTGCGCGAAGGAACTTGCGTCCGACTGTATGAGGAAGCCGATCTAACCGAACGGCCTGAATTCACTGACCCGGAAATACGCCGCAGCTCTCTGGCTGGCGTCATCCTGCGAATGAAATCGCTGGGTTTGCCGGAAATTTCTGAGTTCCCGTTTCTCGATCCTCCGGCACCCAAGGCCATCGCCGAGGGCTACCGGACCTTGCGGGAAGTTGGCGCGCTGGATAAGGCGAAGAATCTAACCGATTACGGTCGGCAGATTTCACGACTGCCGGTCGACCCGCGCCTCGGACGGATGCTGATCGAGGCGCGTAAGGAAAATTGCCTGGCGGAAGTTCTTCCGATTGTCGCCGCCTTGGAATCGAACGATCCACGCGAACGCCCGGCGGAAAAAGCACGTGAAGCGGATGCGGCACATGCCAAATGGAAGGACGCCGAGAGTGACTTCATCGGGCTGCTGCGGATGTGGAAAGACGTGACGGAGTTCCGCGATGATCGCGGCCGCTGGAAGCGCAACGCGCTGCGGAAATTCGCCGGTGCGTCATTCCTGAATGCTCGCCGGGTGATGGAGTGGGCGAACGTTGCGGATGAACTAACAAGCCTGATCGAGCGCGAGTGGAAAATCAAAGTTGGTGAGATCGGCAGCAGTTTTGCCTACGCTGCCATTCATCGTTCATTGCTGTCGGGCGTCCCACGGCAATTCGGGTTGTGGGATCGGGAGAACAAAGCTTATCGCAGCGCCTCGGGCGGATTTTTTGCCGTATTTCCAGGCTCCGGATTATTCAACATCGGCAAGCGCTGGGAGTGGGTGATGGGAATGGAATTGGTCGAGACCTCGCGCCTGTGGGCGAGACGTGTCGCCAAGATCGATCCTGCATGGGTGGAGGCGGTGGCTCCTCATCTTTGCTCCAGCAAATACGGTGAAGCTCATTGGGACGAGAAACAGGGGGCGGTTTATGGCAAGGAACGGGTGATCTGTGGTGGCTTGCCGGTGGTTCAGGGGCGGCGCATTCACTATGGGCGTGTCGATCCGAAAGCGGCTCACTCGGTCTTTTTGCGCGAGGGCATCGTTGGCGGAGGACTGCGTCGCAAGGCGCGCTTTCTCCTCCGTATGGAAGAGCTGCGTGAGGAGTTGCAGGCGATCGAGCAAAAACTCAGACGGCCCGGCGGCTTGTGGAGCGATGAGGCGGTGTTGCGATTTTTTGAGGATCGCATTCCAGAGCGAATCAACACGGCCGCGGCGTTTCACAAATGGAATGGTGAGGATGAAGATCGCCTCATCATGCAGGTGGCTGATGTGCTCGATGAAGATATGGCATATCTCGGAGTTGAGGGATATCCAGACTCATTGGGATACGGGGATGACGAATATCAATTGTATTATCACACCGCACCCGGTGAACGGGATGACGGTGTGACGTTAGGAGTCCATGTGGATCAGCTTCCCGGACTTCCTGATTGGCTGCCGGATTGGGGCGTCGATGGCGATCTCGCGGAACGTGCGGAGGTCTTATTGCGGTCGCTTCCCAAGGATTTGCGAAAAGCCTGCCAACCCATCGCCCAAGTGGCGGAGGGATTTGCGGAGCTGTGGAGATTTGCCCCGAAGGACCAGCCGATTTTTCGTGCCCTTGCCGAGCATGTGAAAGATCGAACCGGCGCGTTTGTTCCAATCGATGCATTCGATGCTGAACGCCTGCCCTTGTCATTGGTGACCAAAATCTGGGTGTGCGATGATGAAGGCGAGGAACTGGCGATGGGAACCCATGTGGCGGTTTTGAAATTGCAGCTCGCCGATTACATGCGGGTTCGTTTCGAGGCGGCGGCCAATGCGGATGTCGAGCGCAGTGGCATCAGTTCTTGGGACGGAGAGAGTCTGCCGGATCAGGTGATGACGCCGGGCGGCGCGGCGTTTCCGGCATTGGTTGACGAGGGGAAAAGCGTCGGAGTCAAAGCATTCAGCGTGGCGGAAGAAGCGACCCAATCCCATCGCCGTGGCGGTGCGCGGTTGCTGTGTTTGGCGCATGATGGTGAGGTGGCTTATTTGATGAAAAAGTATCCCTTGGGGATGATGGCGAAAGTCGAGCTGTCACGTCTGGGTGATGGTGGCACCACACTGGAAGATCTCATACTACTCGCAGCTGAAGGTGCTGCAGGTGGTGAATTTCCGCGATCGCCGGAGGATTTTCGCCAGCTGAATCAAAACGTCAGGGGCAAGTGGTATGAGGCGGCGACGATGGTCGGCCGATCGGTGGATGATCTGCTCGACCAGTTGCCGGAGATTCGCGATTGGATCGCGGATAAAAAGGGCGATCGGAATTATGGCGAAATCGCGGATGACCTGGACGAGCAACTTGCTTGGTTATTGCGCAGACAATTTGCCTGGCGTGTAGGATTTTCCGGGCTGAAAGACTATCCGCGTCGGCTCAAGGCGATTCGCTCGCGGCTTGGGCGCATTGCTTCGCTACCCATGGTGAAGGATTTGGAAAAAATGCAGCGATTGCGCGAATACTGGTGCCCATGGTTCGCGCGTTGGATCGAAAATCCGGATGATGCCACCTTGTGGAATGCCGGGTGGATGCTGGAGGAGTATCGGGTTTCGTTATTTGCTCCTGATGTTCCCTGCATTTGGAAAATTTCTGAAAAGCGGATCGCTGAAGTGGTTGGCAGGCTTGCCTGATCCCGGGTGGAGTGCTTGGTTTGGGCAAATGAGAGCGCGAGTGACCAAGGATTTCCGATTTGAGGCGGCCCACACCTTACCAAGCCTGCCTGCGGACCACAAATGCCGGCAGATGCATGGTCACAGTTTCAAGGTCGAGATCTCGATCGAAGGTGAAGTCGATGAGACCATCGGCTGGGTTTATGATCACAAAAACATTTCGGATGCGATGCGTCCGCTGCTGGACAAGCTGGATCATTCGTATTTGAACGATATCGAAGGATTGGAAAGTCCCACAATCGAGCGGATGGCTGGCTGGTTTTGGAAGAAGCTGGCACCGCAACTTCCGGGACTGGCGGAGATTGTCATTTTCGAAACACCCACCGCACGCTGCTCCTTCCGAGGCGAATTTTGAGGGGTGGATTCTCCGCGTTTTTGATCCACAGTGATGGATGAAGACTCGGATCGAAAAGGACTCGATGGGGGAGATGGAAGTCCCCGCGGACGCACTTTATGGGGCATCCACCCAGCGTGCTGTTTTGAATTTCCCGATTTCCGGAACTCCGGTGCCGCCGCGACTCATCCATGCCTATGGCAGCATCAAGCGTGCAGCGGCGCAAGCGAACGCACGACTCGGCATGTTAGATGAGGCCGTGGCGGATCGGATTGCGAAAGCTGCGGGAGAAGTCGCCCGGGGCACCTATGATCGCCAGTTCCCAATTGATATCTATCAGACCGGTTCCGGCACCTCGACCAATACCAATGTCAACGAGGTGATTTCGCACCTGGCTTCCACCGAGGAGGGCAAGGTTCACCCAAACGATCACGTCAATCTGGGGCAATCATCGAACGATACTTTCCCGACTGCCATCCACCTTGCAGCGGGATGTGCGATCGAGAATCAATTGAAACCCGCGCTCTCCGGCCTTGCAGCGGCACTGTCCGAGAAGGCGAATGAATTTCACAAGATTCTCAAAATCGGGCGGACCCATTTGATGGACGCAACGCCGGTTTCCCTGGGTCAGGAATTCAGCGGTTGGGCCCGGCAAGCGGAATTGTCGGCAGCACGTGCGCAAAAGGCGCTCGATGCTTTGTTAGAGTTGCCTCTCGGCGGCACCGCGGTTGGGACCAGGCTGAATACCCATGAGGATTTCGCCAAAACGGCCATCGGATTGATCGCCGATGAAACAGGCATTTCATTTCGCGAAGCTGCGAATCATTTCGAAGCACAAGCGGCGAAGGACGCCTGTGTGGAAGCTCACGGACAGCTGGCAACGATCGCGGTTTCGTTGCACAAGATTGCCTGCGATATTCGGTTGTTAGGGTCTGGCCCGCGATGCGGATTCGGTGAAATCCGGTTACCGGCGACTCAGCCAGGATCATCGATCATGCCTGGCAAAGTGAATCCAGTGATGTCTGAATCCATGACCATGGTTGCCGCAAAAGTTGCCGGGAATCAAACCACCATGAGCTGGTGCGGGGTGGGGGGATTTCTGGAATTGAATGTCTCCATGCCCTTGATTGGTGCCTGTTTGTTAGAATCGATCGAGTTGCTTTCCAATGTGGCGACGGCTTTCCGGGACAAGTGTGTGGTGGACATCGAAGCCAACCCGGAACGTTGCAATGAACTGATCGAATTATCGCTTTCGATGGTCACCGCACTGGCTCCCAAGATCGGCTATGATCGGGCTTCGGCGATTGCGAAGGAATCGGTGAGTTCGGGGCGAACGGTGCGCGAGTTATGCGAGGAGCGACTTGAGGAGTTGAATTTGACTGCTGAACAGTTGGGCGAATTACTCGATCCAGTGCGGATGAGCGGATTGTAAAATCACAAAAAAAGCCGCTGTCGCATGACAGCGGCTTTCCAAATCGATAGATCCCGAAAGTGGATCAATGTCCTTGTGGCATTGGGAAAGGAAGGCCGGATGATTCAGGAGCGTCCTGAATTTCCACCAATTCCAATTCGAAAATCAACACGCTGTTCGGAGCGATGTCCGCACCGCTACGGCTTTCACCGTAGGCGAGGTCGCTTGGGATGTATACTTTCCACTTCGATCCTACTGGCATGCTGGTGAGTGCTTCCTTGAAGCCAGGGATGACCTGGAGTGTCATGGCAACAGGCTCGCCTTCTGGAGATTTGTCGAACTCCTTGCCGCTGATCAAACTTCCCTTGTAGTTGACCATGAAGATTTTGTCGCCGTCCTCTTCCTTGTAGGTCTGGCCTTTGCCTTCGGTCAGAACTTCATATTGGAGTCCGCTTTCGGTGGTTTTGACGCCTTCGCGCTTGCCGTTTTCTGCAAGGAACTCCTGGCCAGTCTTGAGGTTGGCGGCTGCTTTTTCGGTTTCACGAGCTTGCAGGGAGTTGCCAAAAGCGGTGAGGGCAGCGTCGATGTCGTCTTGGGAAAGGCTCAATTCCGCACCGTCCAAGCAGCTGAGGAAACCTTTCTTGAAGGCTTCGATATCGAGATCGGAGCTAACGATGCCGTAGCTGGCAAGCTGGCGACCGTTTTGGTAGCCGAGTGCATAGGAAGCATTGGTTTTGACCGTTGCAGGATCGATCGCAGGAGCGGCTTCCTCTGTGGCTGGAGCAGCTGGGGCTTCTTCGGCAGCGGCGGTTTGCGCGTGGGAAGTGATGGCTAGACCGAGAACCAACGCGGCCGGGATGAATTTACGAATCATGATCGTTGTTTAATAGGTGTTTTCGAACGGTATGAGAATGATTTCTCTCTGTCGAGAGTCGGGTCAAGGAATCCTGGTTTTTTAGCAGCAAGCCGAGCCATTGCAGGACGGCGTTGCTGGCAGATCTGGATCTGCCTCAGGAGGGGTAAGGGAAGGATTTGGAGCGAGGGTGGAAAGTCCCAATTTGGAAAGCAGGGCCCGGTCTTTCTCCACCGCAGGATTTTTTGCGGTGAGGAGTTTTTCTCCGTAGAAAATGGAATTGGCTCCGGCAAAGAAGCATAGCGCTTGGGTCTCGTCGGAAAGTCTGGTGCGTCCTGCGGAGAGGCGGATTTTTGCCTTCGGAACCGCGATGCGGGCGACGGCAATCATCCGCACGAGATCAAATGGGTCAACCTGGGGGTTTTCGGCCAATGGAGTGCCCGGCATCGGCATGAGAGAGTTGATCGGCACGCTCTCTGGCTGCGGGTTGAAATTCGAGATCACCTCAAGCAGACGCAGCCGGTCGGTGATGGTTTCGCCGAGGCCGAGAATGCCGCCGCAGCAGACCGACATCCCTGCGGCCTGCACATTGCGAATGGTGCGAAGGCGGTCTTCGTAAGTGTGGCTGGTGACGATGTTTGGATAATGTTCCGGCGAGGTATCCAGGTTGTGATTGTAGGCGGTTACGCCGGCTTCACGGAGGCGGACTGCTTCTTCAGGGCCGAGTTCACCGAGGGTGACGCAGACTTCCATTCCAAGGGTGGAAACGTCTTTGATGATATCCAGAACTTGCTCGAAGCGCTGGGTGCCACCGCGTACGCCACGCCAAGCGGCTCCCATGCAAAAGCGGGTAGAGCCCGTATCGCGTGCAGCTTGAGCGCGTTCCATGATGGCTGCTTTTTCCATCAGGCGCTCACTTTGGACGCCGGAATTGTAACGAGCGGATTGGGCGCAGTAGGAGCAGTCCTCGGAGCAGCCCCCGGTTTTGATGGAAAGCAGGGTGCAAAGTTGCACCTCTGCTTCCGGCCAGTTTGCTTCATGAACCCCGCGGGAACGCTGAATCAGTTCGAAAAACGGAAGGTCGTAAAGGCTCTGAAGTTCTGAAAGAGTCATGGAAGATGGAAAAGGACATGCAGGACCAAAGCCCGGACGTCAACTGCAACGGTTCATCTAACCCAGCTTCCGCTTACGGTGGGCAATTTATTGTCTGTAATCGACAGATATGAAGTCGGTCCTTTTGCTCCTTCCATAGGCATGCCAACGGATTTTTTCCAGACGGCACTCATGCTTTCGCCCGTGTGGCAGCCCCAGCTTTTGCAATAAGCGTTTTTGCTGAAGACCGAGCTTTTGATGCGTGAGAGATCGTTTTCATGCAGCACTTGTGTCGAGGCGGCCATGATCTCATTGCCGTAGTCGAGAAGGAATGCATAGCGGTTCGAATGGCCGAAATAGTCGAAGGTTTCGACCGCACCACGTGGACGGGAATTGATCGCGCGGATCAGATCTCCAGATGAATTGACCCAGATCAATGAGGTATTTCGTTTCTTTGCCAGATTGGCGATCCAGGTCGTGTAGGGTTGGCTGTCTTCCTGGCCACGGGTGACGTAGCTTGGTTTATAGACGATCCAGACGACTTTTACATCGTTGCCATACGCGGTGCGCAACTCGTCGATACGAATGGTGGATGCGCGAACGAAATTTCCCCAGAAGCGATCATGTTGATCATCCTTAACCCGGAGATTTTCCCATTTCCGCAAAGTCGGTCCGCCAGTGACGATGACGTGCTCCTTTTGTTGGGAAACTGCCGTGCAACTTGTCAAAATTAGGAATGTTATCGCTGCAAGCTTCTGCCAAAGTCCTTTCATGGCGCATATGCTAGGCGCACCTTGCGATTCTGCAAAGTGAGAACTCAAAAAGCGGGGGAGATGAGTATAAAAAAATCCACCCCGCCGGAGACGAGGTGGATTTGGAGATGTTGGCGCCCCTCAGTTCGCAGGAGCGGATCCGTTGCGGATGATGTCGAGGAAGCTCTGAGGCTCCAAAGCAGCACCGCCGATGAGTGCGCCGTCGATATCCGGCTGGGCCATCAGTTCGGCTGCATTGCCTGGTTTCACACTGCCACCGTATTGGATGCGGATCTTGGCAGCCGCATCAGGTCCGTAGATCTCAGCGATGAGCGAGCGAACAAAGGCGTGGGCTTCCTGAGCTTGCTCAGAAGTTGCGGTAACGCCGGTCCCAATTGCCCAGACGGGTTCATAAGCGATGACAATTTCGTTCAGATCCTTCTCCGAAATGTCCTTGAGTCCTTGGGTAACCTGAGTGCGGAGAACGGATTCCAGTTTGCCGCCTTCACGCTCAGCGAGGGTTTCGCCGATGCAGAAAATCGGCTTCAGGTTGGCTTCACGGGCCTTCTTGATCTTCGCGTTGATCTTCGCATCCGTCTCACCATAGATCGAGCGGCGTTCGCTGTGACCGAGGATGACATAGTGGACAAAGAATTCACGCAGCATCATGACGCTCACTTCACCCGTGTAGGCACCCGAATCGTATTCCGAGCAGTTTTGGGCGGCGATTTGAATGGCGTGGGCATTCTGTCCGGCAGTCGCGGTGTGCAAGAGGTCGGCCAGCTTTGGCAGGGAAACAAATGGTGGGGCGATGACGATTTCACTGGTGAAATTCATCCCCTGGGTCTTGGAAAGGAAGCTCTTCACAAAGTCTTCCGTTTCGGAAGCCCCCTTGTTCATTTTCCAGTTGGCGGCAAAAATCGGCTTTCGGCTCATGGTAGCTAAATAATCGTTTCGGGCAGATGGGGGGTAGAATCACGCGTCGCTCAATGCGGCGACACCAGGCAGCACCTTGCCCTCGAGAAGTTCGAGGGAAGCTCCACCACCGGTGGAAATGAAGGTCATCTGGTCATCCAGACCAAATTGATTCACCGCAGTCACGGAATCTCCGCCGCCGACGATGGTGACGCCTTCATTCTTCGCCATTGCTTCAGCGATGGCCTTGGTGCCTTTGGCAAAACTTTCGATTTCGAACACACCCATCGGTCCGTTCCAGATGATGGTTTTCGCTTTGGCAACTTCAGCGACGAATTCATCGATGGCGACGTCGCCGATGTCGATGCCTTCCCAGCCGTCTGGGGTCGCGCCACCTTTTTCGTATGGATCGGTGACTTTGGTTTCAGCGCCTTCCTTGAATTCCTGAGTGATGCGGGTGTCGGCAGGGAGCAGGAAACGGACGCCTTTTTCCTTGGCCTTGGCGAGGATATCAAGCGCGAGGTCGAGTTTGTCGGCTTCCACACGGCTGTTGCCGGTGGCGTAGCCTTGAGCCTTGCGGAAGGTATTGGCCATGGCGCCACCGATCAGGAACGCATCGGCTTTTTCCATGAGGGCGGTGATGACCTGGATCTTGTCCGAAACCTTGGCACCGCCCATGATCACGAGGAACGGTTTTTCCGGATTTTCCAGCTTGCCGACGAGGTATTCGAGCTCGCGGTCGAGCAGGAAGCCGGATGCGGATTGGGCGATGAAATGAGTCACGCCTTCGGTCGAGGCGTGGGCGCGGTGAGCGGTTCCAAAGGCGTCATTGACGAAGATATCGGCGGAGCCGGCGAGTGCCTTGGCGTAGTCCTTGTCATTGGCTTCTTCCTCAGGATGGAAGCGAGTGTTTTCGAGCAGCAGCACTTCACCCGGCTGTAAGGCGGCGCGGAGTTTTGCGACTTCTTCGCCCACGGATTCCGGAGCGAGTTTGACTTCCTGGCCGAGGATTTCGCTGAGGCGAGCTGCGGCAGGCGCGAGGGAAAACTTGGCTTCCGGGCCGCTTTTCGGGCGACCAAGGTGAGAGGCGAGGACCAATTTCGCTCCACCGGCGATGAGATGCTTGATGGAAGGCACGGCCGCCTGGATCCGGGTATCATCGGTGATGACGCCGTCTTGGAGCGGGACGTTGAAGTCAACACGCATGAGGACTTCCTTGGATTTTACGTCGAGATCGCGAATGGAAAGTTTTGCCATGAGCGGGAATCCCGCCTGAGTCCGCGGCCGGTGTCAAGTCACAGGTGATTCAGGCTACGGCGGATGAAGTTATTTCGGAAACGGCCCTTCCAAAAAACGGTAATACTGGCGACGAATATCCGTGTAACCGATCGATCCCTGAAAATTTTCCCCGAGGATGAATTGATTCGACTTGGCTGACCATTCGACCGCGGCTTTTCGATCTCCCTTGGCAAATTGGATTTCTGCCATGGTATCCATGTAGGCTGGATTCTCAGGAGCATTTGCAAGCGACTGATTTTCCAATTGTTCGGCTTCATCGAGGTGGGATTTGGCACGCGCCGCCATCCATCCAATCGTATTCAGGCTGTTGTGAGCGTTTGGGTATTTTTTGATGATGGGAGCGAATCGTTTCCATGATTCTTCAAACCAGGCATCGCTTTCTTGGGTCAAACCCGCAGCCCGTATGGCGGGGAAGAAATAGTCGGCCAAACTGCCCGCCGTCGGCATGAGCTTGTGGCAATCGTCCAGCATTTTCAGGGCTTTTTCTCGGTCAGTAGGCAAGAGATCCAAGGCCTTGTAAACATCCGCTCGGAGGCGATAAGACAGGTTTTCTGTGTTGGTGATTGCGAGGTAGGCAGTACTTTGGGAGGCAATGAATTCGGCTAATGCGGCAGCTCGCTTCCAATCACCGGTATCGGTCACGGTATCGAGCAGAGAAGTGAACACGAGGCGGACTTCGATGAGGTTATCCGAACACTCCATTGCGGCCCTGTCCCACCAGACCTTTGAGTGAGTGTAATCCCCAAGGTCGTCGTAGGCGCGTGCAATCCCGGTATTCTGACCTAGGGCTAATCGGTCAACCCATTGGTCCTGTTCGGCAGCTTCTTGATCTTTGCCGACTCGACGCAAGGCGCTGGCAGCGTAAGCATGCATGATCGGATTCAGTTTGCCCTCGTCCGTCTGGATTTGTTCCAAATAGAAATCAGCCAACTCCTGCCAACGGTTCGCCATGATCAAAATGCTGGGACGGAAACTTTCGATGGGGCTCCTATCGAAAACGGCAGGTTCTTGATCCATCAGACGTAAAACCTCACCAAGCACGGGTTTTTTCAAAATCAGGAACGTTATGTTATCGAGTAGCTTCTGGCGGCGGGGTTCAGGGGTGTCCCCAATCGCTTTCCAAAAGCGGCCCATCCATAGCTCCCGGCAGTTCGCGGCCTCGGGGACATCGTAAGAAATGCCGCTTTGTAGCGACATGATGCCATCGTAACGATCTGCAGCAGACGACTCAGGGGCTACAGTTGCCATCCAGTCCAAGATGTCATCCCACTGTGGCTCATTACCTAAAATCACGGTATAACATTCCTTCCAACGCTGGGCATCATCTCCTGCCCAATCCATGGTCAGCTTCCGGTCGTAGGATAATAATCCCCGGTCATGAAAATAGGAGATCTCTTTCAATATCTCACCATCTTCGCCAGAGGCGATTTTCTCCATGATCGGATCGAGTGCTTGTGCGATTTCTCCACTGAGACCGTGGGTAGCCATCAGTGAGAGCAGAATATCCAACTGATACAGGTCTCCTGAATCAGCTTGTTCGAATTGTTCTCTGGACTGATATTTCTTGTAAGCGTCTTGAAGTGCGCTGACCAGATCTGGTTGATCCGGGTCGATTCCCAAGCACTTGAGCGCTTCAGGAATATCCTCTTTGCTAATGTAATACTCAGCCGCAATGGCTGGTCGTTTGATGCGCAATTCTGATAGCACCAGATCGGGCCGGGCGAGTTGGTAAAGGGCCTGGGCGGTGCCGTCTTCCACCCAATTCTCATTTCCCTGGATTTGGCGGGTGAGGGGAAGCAGATCTTCGTCGCTCAAGCTGCCTTGGGTCCAACGTTGGATCGCCAATTTGAGGTAAGTTCTGGAGTTATCCTGAATATCGGAGTTTCGCATCTGGAGTTCGAGCAATGGCACCGGATCGCCATGCAGCGCCGCCAATGTCGCTCCCAGGGTTGGTTCCTCGACCTGACCTGCCTGGCGCAGTGCGGATTCCAAATCACCGGAAGCTCGGTATAGAGCAAATAGCCAGGCGTCCTTGCCCTTGGCAGTGGAGGTTTTCGCCTTCTCCAATTCTGCGCCTAGTGTGCCTTGGGCGCGAAAAAATTCAGCCAGAGCAAGCAAGCCGCTCGCATTTGCGGGAGCGAGTTCCAGCAGAGTTCGTGCTCCCTCGGTATCGCCGCCGACGATTTTTTCACGGGCAGCGTATAGCGCAATGTTGTGAATGTTGAAGCTCCTATCGGATTCCATCTCGATTCGGACGGATGGATCGGTTTCTGCGGCGAAGAGTCTCAGCACTTGTCCCAGCGCTCTCATTTGAGTCATCGCCTGGAGAATGCCGATTTTCCTGGCAGGGCGTGCGGTGGCATATTCTTCCGCCAGTTTTTCCACTTCTGGATCCGTATCCGGCGTGATCAGTAACTGGATTTTGCGGAGCACTTTTTGGGCACGGAAGGCGACCTCTGGATCGTCACTTTGAGCCGCTTGCTTCAACTCATCCATGGCCGTGAAACCCAGCTTCCAAAGCGCCAGCGTAGCTTCCTCACGCGTGTGGTAATCCTCGGATGCCAACTCGGCCACGAGTTCCGCAGTGGTTTTCGGTGCTGGGTTGGCCGGTTGCGCCACTTCCGCAGCATGCAGGGTGGCCAGGCACAAAAGGGCGGTGGTCAGGAACGCGCCGGAAAATTTCATCCCGATCAGATTCGGGGAATTTCCCCGGAAAGCAATCCTGCAAAAAAAGAGAAACCGCTGTGCCGTTCTTGGCGCTATGAGCCACGTTCCGTAAGCTCAACAGGTGGGGCCGTCCAGTTTAAGTCGGTCTTCCTATAAAGGCGTGACCTTTTTCGCCGGATGAATGGCCCCTGTCTATTCATATCGGTTCGGGCTAGCTGCCAAAATCGAACGCACACAGCAGTCGGCGGTGACCATAGGAGAGGACCGCTCCGCCGCAAACAAAATTCCGACAAATCGACTGATGATTTTCAGCACGAGATTTTGCCTGTCAGACAGCAGCGCCAGTGCTAACAATCCCGTCCATGAGACTGCTCTGCCTGTTTGCCGCAATGTGCCTGATCGCTCGCGGTGAATCCACCGGACTTCCCGATCCAGACGAGGCTGCTTACCCAGCGATTGAGCGCTTTGTGCAGGTTCTTGAAACCGTCCGCGCCAGGCACCCGGATGTCGATAAGCTGGCCTATGATCGTCTGGTGAACCACGCGCTAGAGGGCATGCTGGCTAGTCTCGATCCGCATTCGTCCTTCATTCACCCGGAAATGGCGCGAATGACAGACCTGGACACGGAGGTGCCGTCCATCGGGCTCTCGCTCGGGCTACGCGATGATGGCCCCTACATCGCGGCCGTGGCTCCACTCGGACCTGCTGCTCAGGCAAAGGTTTTGCCGGGAAGCTCGCTCTTGAGCATTGATGGTCAGCCTACAAAAGGAGCGGAATTTGGCGACCTGCTAGCCAGTCTGCATCGCCAGGCCGGTGAGGTGACCCATCTCAAAATCAAGCCGGTCAACGAGCCGAGACCCGTCGAGGTGGCATTAACTCACCGCTACATCGAGCAGCAGTCCGTAACCGAGGCCAAAATTCTCAACGATGAAAAGCATCTTGGCTACGTCCGTCTTGCCAGATTCGGAGCGACTTCCGCTCGCGAAATGGAGGCCGCGCTGGATGAACTGGAAGACAAGGGGATGACTTCGCTGATTCTGGATCTGCGCGGCAACGGAGGCGGGGATTTGCACGAAACCGTGAAAATTCTGGGTTTGCTGCTACCACCCAACACGGCGGTCGTTACCACACGCGGGCGCGATGGCGAAATGGGCGAGCCAATGAAAACCCCGGAACGCCAACGCCGGAAACGGGAATACCCGGTGACTGTGATGATCGATCGCATGTCCGCCTCGGCTTCCGAACTGACGGCTGGGGCATTGCAGGATCTGAAACGTGCCACCATTGTTGGCGAAGTGAGTTACGGCAAGGGATCGGTTCAAAACATCATCCCGATGGGCGGTGGCACCGCGTTACGGCTCACCATCGCCACCTACCACACGCCCTCAGGAAGAACGCCACATGGCGTGGGAATTACGCCCGACATTCCGGTGGAAATCACCACCGAAGATCGGGAGAATTTCGAAAATTGGTGCCGTCTGGATTCGCTCCCACCGGAGGTTCGCACACGGATTACAGCCTGGCACGACAAAACCCTGGAGAAAGCGATCGAGACCGCCGAAAAATGAAATTTCGGCGCCGTTCAGGATTCCACTCCAGAGAACTTGAAGTGTTCGATCGCCATTTGAACGTCCGCCAGCGCCGCCGTCATCAAGCTGCGGGTTTCATCATTCATGTCCTCCGACTTGATCGCGTCTTCCAACGCACCGGCGAGAACTTTTTCGCCGCGCACGCATTCGCTCAAAATCGCATGCAATTCCTCGGATGACATGCTTTCACGGACGCCCATCCACCAACGATGCGCTGCGCCTTCCAGAGTCCCGTTCGCTTCGCTCGGGGAATCCTGATCGGTGGTGACCAGCGCGGTCAGTTTCTTGGCAACCGCCGCACGCTTTTTCGAAATCTCGACGAAAGCCGTTGAGAGATCGGTTTCGTCCACCAACTTCGCCGCGTGGGCATAGCCATCGCGCGAGTCCACATATCGGGCGACGACAGCACTGAGTTTGGATTGATTCTCTGAAGGTTCGGCGGATTTCATTGAGGTGTTGATTTTGTAAAATTGAAGAAAATGTCTTTGGCTCAGCGTTTCGATTTGGGCGTGGCGAGGAACTTCAACACATCCTCCAGCGGTCGTGTGTTGAAGACATCCTGTCGCCGCAGCCAACCTTTCTTCGCCATCCGGACGCCGAGGCCAATGTGGTGCAATCGGGCAATCGAATGGGCATCCGGGTTGATCGAACACAGCACTCCTTTATCGCGCGCGCGCTTCCACCAACGCCAATCCATGTCCATCCGCTTCGGGCTGCAATTGAGCTCAATGATGGTCCGGGTTTCCGCAGCGCAGTCGATGATGCGCGCGTGGTCGACCTGGTAGGGTTCGCGCTTCAGCAGGACCCGGCCGGTGACGTGGCCGAGCATCGTTACATGCTCGTTTTCCATCGCCCGGCAGATTCGCCGAGTCATTTCATCTTCGGAAAGATTGAACACGCCGTGGACCGAGGCCACGCAGAAATCCAACTGCATCAGCAACTCGTCGTCGAAGTCGAGCGATCCGTCTTTTAAAATATCGACTTCCGAACCAGCCAACAGTCGGAATTTTTCGTAACCCTTGTTGAGTTCGGCGATCTCTTTGATTTGCGCCATCAGGCGTTGTTCATTCAGTCCGTTCGCCTGCGGCGAGGATTTTGAATGATCGGAAATCCCGAGATATTGCAGGCCGAGATCGATCGCTTCCTCCGCCATTTCTTCCAGGGTGTGGTGGCCATCGGACGCAGTGGTATGGCTGTGAAAAGTTCCGCGAAGGTTCTCCAGCTCGATCAATTTCGGAAGCTGGTTTTCCGCAGCGGCTTCGATTTCTCCACGGTTTTCCCGCATTTCCGGCGCGATGTAATCCAAGCCCAGCGCAGCATAAATGTCCTTTTCCTCGTGAATCGGCGGAAGTTCCGAGGTGTCACCGGTAAATCCATATTCATTCAGGGAAAGCCCCTGCTTCAGGGCCAGGGAGCGCAATGCGACGTTGTGCTCTTTCGACCCCGAAAAATACTGCAGGGCGAAAGGGAATTGCTCGTTCGAGACGGCGCGCAGATCACACTGAATGCCGTCATTGAGTCGCACCGATGCTTTGGTTTCGCCGCAGGCAATGATGGATTTCACTTCCGGTAACAGGGTGAAGTCTTTGCAAACCTGGGCCGGCTCCTTGGTGGCGACGAGGAAATCGAGATCGTGCACCGTTTCCTTGGCGCGGCGGTAGGACCCGGCAACTGCACTGCGCGAAACATCGGGATGCTGCCGCAGGGTTTCGAGAATCGTTTCCACCACGGGCGTTACCATTCCCAGTAAGAAGCGATCGGCGAAGCTTTCACGCAATGCCAATGCTTCCAGAATCTTGACCTGGGTTTTGGCACCAAAACCGGCGAGCTCGGCGACTTTGCCTGCTTCACAGGCTTGTTTCAGATCTGCAATCGATCCGATGCCCAACGATTCGTGAAGTGCCTTCACTTTCTTTGGGCCCAAGCCCTGCACATCGAAGAGTTCAAACAGCCCCTCCGGGAATTGAGATCGCAAATCCTGATGGAATTTCAAAACACCCGTGGATGCCAGCTCGTGCAGCTTTTCACGCAGTGCCTCGCCAATGCCTTTGATGTCTTTCAAATCATCTGCCGTCGCTTTGGCGACGATGTCACCGTCATAGTTCAGAACGGCCTCCGCGCCTTGGCGATAAGCACGGATTTTGAACGGATTTTCGCCTTTCAGCTCCAGCAAAAGAGCGATCTCTTCCAGAGTCCCGGCCAGCGTCTCACGAGTCATGCGCGGAGCATGAAATGGGCACTTTGGGAAGTGAAGGGAAATCAGAAAATCAGCTGAAAGTTGAATTTCTAACCGTCCGTATCGCGGCCGTGCAGTTTTTAGGGATGGATCATTTGAAAATCAACCGGTTGCTGGCCAATTTGGCCGTGCAAGTGATTGCGGGGGCTATCTGGGTCGCACGTGCCGCACCCTTGCCGGAAGGGAAAAGCCGTCATGTGGATTACCCTGAAGTTCGACAAGCATCCGAGGGCCTCTCCTGGCCAGTCGGGCAGGCGATTCCGATTTTCGCGACACCTGCCAAATCACTCGATGCGATCGCTGCCCAGGATCTTTCCCGGGATGAATTGATCACCTTTTCCGCCTTGCAAGGGCAGGTGAATAAAAAGCAACCGCGGATCTATCTGTTCGATGCCAGAGCGGAAGAAAAACCCGAGACCTGGCCGGATACCGCCGGGTTTGCGTTGGATCCGAAGTATGATCGCAATACGAAGCTCGATCTCGTCGATAAGTATAAGCGGGAAATTGCAGGCGTGGTTCTCTACGATCCCAATTTGAATCCTCACTACCGGAATTTGGCAGGTACGGCCGCTGCAGTGATGAATGCCATACCTGTGACGCAGGTTGTATACGACGATCTGAAGAATCATGGCATCCGCTTCAAGGTTGTTGAGGATCTAACAAAGCTCGATTTGAAATCCACAGTTGAGATTTATGAATATCTCTATCAGCACTATTGGCCGAAATGTGAAAAACGGTTGATAGTAAGCGCCAAGCCGTTGGATCGGAAAGGAGGAGGGGACTATTTCCACACTCGGGATATCGCAAGTGCGGCTGGCGCCGCGGTGGTATGGCTGGATACGACGGTCCCCGAGGAAAGAAAAATGCTCGGCAAGTTTTTCAATGACATGAAGGCGGGTGAATCGATCGCTCTGGGTTGGTATGCCACCGAGCGATCCGGAATCACGGCAGCTTCCGAATATGGCATCGGAACATTGCCGGCGGACTTCTTCATCAGTGCGAGTGTCTTTGCTGGAACGACACACGAAATTAAAATTCCGCCGGTTCCCAAAATGCCGGAACTCAAGGATAAGGTCTATATTGCCATTTTCATCAGCGACGGAGATAACATCCAATACACCCAGCACGCGATGCGGAAGAACTGGGATCGCTCTGCGGATGTTCGCGGAAAAATGCCTCTGAATTGGACGATATCTCCAGGGCTGGTGGATATCGCGCCAGTCATCATGAACTATTACTATGGCCAGGCATCACCACTCGATTGTTTTGTGACTGGCCCATCGGGCATGGGATACATGATGCCATTCAACACCCTGAATGAACCAGGAGCACCAGTGGGGGATTACCTCAAGGACAAGCAGCGCATGGATGGCTACGCCCGTCTAACAGAAACTTATCTGCAGCGCTCTGGCTTGCGGGTCTCGACCATCTGGGATGATGCCACAACGATGCAGCGTGATTCTTATGAAACCTTTTGCCGAAGCTTGTATGGGGCAACGGTTCAGAATTTCAAAGATGTGCCATCGGTAGAGGGTGGAGTTACCAATCGCCGGGTCTTATTTGATAAACTGAAAATTCCTTATGCCGGATCTTACGATCATATTTCCGGCTCCATTCATCAGGAGATACAACGTTGGGATGGCAAATCTCCAAAGTTCATCGCTTATCAGGCGGATGTTTGGGGAGATCTTAGTTTGCAAAAACTGATCCAATTGCACGATCGTTTGAACGAAGAATTTCCGGATAAAGTGGAGTTTGTGAGAGCGGATCACTATTTCAATTTATCGAATGAGGCAGGGGGGATTCCCTACAATTTGTGTTTGGATGCCAACACGCAGATTCGGACCAGCAGTGATACCAAGGATGTCAACGGGATCATGGATGGCACCGTAGACACGATGTGGACTTCAAAAGGTGTCGATAAGCCATGGATCGGCCTCGATTTTCAAAAACCACATGTGATCAGCCGCTACGTCATCCGGCATGCAGGTGCTGCTGGTTTGGCGAAGAATCTGAATACCAAAGCGTTCATGGTGCAAACCAGTCTGGATGGGAATATCTGGACAACAGTCGACGCTCAAAAGGCGAACACGGCTGATGTGACTGATATCGAGTTCGCTCCAGTGAATGCCAGATACCTTAAAGTCACGATTTACGATTCGGGTAAGGACTCAACCGCCAGGGTTGCGGAACTCGAAGTTTTTGGACACTGAAAATTTAAATAGCCTTTGCTTGTTATTCATTAGTGGCACCTGTGAGGTGCTTTTCCCACTTGGTGCCAGCCAAATCGCTTTTCATTTGATCGATCAAAAACGGCATCGAATCCCTTTCTGTGGTTAACACACCGACCACAGGATAAATGGCACCAAAAGACGCGAATATGTTAAATTGGAATGGCTGTTCCAGTGTTAGCTCGCCATCATAAACGGAATGCGAACCCAATTGATAGTTCAGATGTGCAATCAGTTTGCCTGATCGTTGTGAGATTCGGCCCAACTTTTGCCCTGTAGGTGGATTTACTTTTTGGTTTTCTTCGCCAGGGGTGGTGATTAAATAGCCGATTTGTACCGGCTGCGAAACCAATTCTGCGGGTAATTGCTCGCCGTATGTTGGTCTCCAAATCTTGAGCATAAACGGCGCATTTTGTGTTAAGTCTGGTTCATCCGTGATTGCCAGCAACAATGCGCCCTCTTGCATCGGCACAAGATCGAGTGGGATGCCGCGCAGAACTTCTCCTGACGGATCTTCTGTAGCATCGATGTTTTCAACAAATTCCGAGTAACTTAAATGCCGATGATTCCAAAGCTCTACTTTCACCGAAAGTGGAGTCTCTTCACCTTCGGGTGAAATCTGATAATTGAAAACACCTCCATTCAGGTCTTGCGCCCAATAACTGATGGTTTTGTGATAGCCCTTGCCATCCTCATCCGCGACCAAGGGCGCAACCAAGGGCTTGTCACCAACGTAGTGCCATAGGTGCACGTAACCTGGCTTGGTCGATCGGATCGTGGCTTCTCTGAAGTCAGTTCTGACCCCATCCAGTTCTGTTGCCTTTTTGTGAACCGAAATGCTTGTATCCTGCTGGGTTTTTTCTTGTCCCTTGAGCTCCCCAGTTGAAAACGCGATGCCTGATGCGACTAGAAAATGAAAAATAGTTTTGGTTGGTTTTACATTCATGGATTTTTATGTATGGGTATGAATAGAATGTATAAATGTATTTATTGGATGCAGGAAGTGTGAAAATTGACTTTTATCCAAGCAGTTTGGCAAAGCGTTGCGCTTTCTGACGGGGTAGTAAGATTGCCAGTCATGAATAGATCAGGTCTGCCATTTACCTCCCTGGGACACGATGCAAATGGTAACTTGACATCAGACAGTCGCTGGAACTATGTATGGAACACTGTAAATCAGCTCATCATGATGACATCGACTTCTACCGCCCTTGGCCAAGGTGTGTCATATCAGGAATTATCGTTCAGTTACGATTGGATCGGTCGTCGGGTGCGGAAACAGGTATTCAATCGTGCATCAGTCTTGACTCCATTAAAGGAGCTAAAGCCCAAAAATTGTGGGACCGAGGTGATGAAGCCGTTAAGGAAGAAAATAGGGCGAGAAGATTGCTCGGGGAGCGGCTTCGTAGACCTCAATATTGGGACAAAATAGAAGATTGGAGTTAACAATGAAATATATTTTATGTTTTTTGCTGGTTTTGGGATTAACATTTTCCCCGATATGGGCGTCTGATCTTCACGAGGTTGATTCTGATGTTGCAATTATATCTAATTCGGATTTAGGTATCAAACTTCAAGTTGAGCTGAAAAATAATGGGAGTCTTGCCCAAATTTCGTTCACTAAGGGGGGAGAGACTTACATCGTCCCAGATTCGTTAATTGTTGACTCAGGGAAGATGATATCTCTTTCGAGAATAAGAGTTCTTGTTCTAAGGGCGGATCCTGAATCAAGATCTGAAGAATCACCTTTGTACAGAATTTTTTTTGCGTGTGGAGCGAGTGTGATTAACGAAAGTAAGCATTATGCATTTAATTCTCGTGACGAAGTTTGGTTTGATTTTGTCTCGAGTTCATTCGCATCAAGAGGGCGGTGTGTCTCGATGGGCGACTTAACTGGTAAATGGAACTTGTACTCGAAAGAAAGGGATGAAAATGAAGTTAAGGTTGAGACTGTTGATTCAGTTGTTAATCCTTTTGGATCAAGTATTATTAGCAAAATAGAATGAATGGCCCTAAAAAATGCCCTCCTAATGAATGCCGTAAGCGTAGTCTCATGTTGCAAGCTTGGCCCAGCCCCAGGAATGCGATGAATACGATCTTTGATTTTTGGCGGCGTCTCGGTACGGCCAGCATACTTCTTGCGGCGTTGGTATCGTGTTCGTTCGCAACTGGCAATGAGAGTTCACAGAACTTTGGCAAGCTCACTCTAAAGCTCATCCACAAGAGCACTGATGGAACTGGCAATGCAACGCTTGAATTTTTTGACGGAAGCAGCCGTGCCTCTCTGGTTATACAAGAAGTGCCTCTCGAACGGCTGATCTCACCGGATGGCTCGAAGTTGGCTTTACCAACCAAAGGAGGGACGCTCCTGATCGTTAATACTAGCTCAACCATTAAGGACGTGGTAGATCGAAAGGTGGAACGCTCGTTTCAATTTTTTGCGCGAACTCCAAGAGATCATAAATCGACATTTAAAATCGGAGTCCGCTTTGATAAGTGGAAGTCTGGAGAGGTTCTAACCATTGGAGTCGCTGAACCAGATTCCGACAAGTTAGTTGATGTGCTCGTCAATATAGACGTGCCACGCGGGAGGGTAAGCGAGAGCTACTTGCAGCGAATGTTGCAGATACGTGATTTCGATAACGAAATTGAATTGAGGGTAATCAGTGCTGCGGATCGAGCAGAAGGTGATAGCGCCGCAAAGGATATCCCACCACAGCCTACAAAGCCATGACCTGCTAAAATGCAAAGTTTTCTGCACCGATCTGAAAGGACTAAGGGACTGGCGTAATAGTAAGAACTGCGCTTGCCGAATTTTGCGAGATGGTAGAACTTGATAATAGGCAAGTCTCTAATCTGAATCGGAACTTGACATCAGGCAACCGCTGGAACTATGAAAATCAGCCCATTAATATTAGTTTTTCTTTCGGTTTTCATGCTTTCGTGTTCGCTCATGCAGGGTGATTTGATTTATTCAAAGTCAAAATATTACACTTGGAATGGGTTTGTTTCTGATTCAACCAAAGTGAGATATGGGAAAGTTATAAATTTGAAAGAGTTCCCGGAAGGTTTGAGTGATCGTCAATGTAGAAATATAACGATTAATGAGGTTTTATTGGTCCGAAGAAAAGAAGATGGTTTTCATTTATTCCAAGTAAGCGAAGAAAAGATTGGTGAGGGAATATCAATTAAGGGAAAATTAGACTTCGGAAAATTGGTCGGGGAACGAATTGATCCTGAGTCAAAACTTCATCAGTTCCTTGTAGTATCGGATTAGCATGAACAGGTGCATGACAAAAGGACATGGTAACGTGATACTTGGATCGGTGGAGTTTTCTACACCGATCTCCCGTACCATTCGCGACAGGCCTCTTATGACACGCTTTACATTCTGCGGTTCCACCTCGATGGCGGAGGGTTCGTCAGAAGTGTTTTGCGGAAAGGTTCTACTGCCTATGGAACTCTACATGTTATTGTGATGGATCAGTACGCAGCAGAGAACCCAACGACTTCGTTTTCGATTCTAGCCGCAATCAAGTGGGGCCGACTGTCCCTCATGGAACAGGAGCAAGTTGGACATCATACCTATCGAAATCATGAGAAATATACTGTTTGCACCTTTTTGGTTCTGTTTATTTTTCTTTTCTTGTGTAATGAGCATACACTCAGAAGAAACTTATGATATTTTTAAGCTCAAGTGGAGAGCATCGGCGTTTTGGTAGCATCAAGGATCAAAAACCGCATGTGGAATCAAAGTTAAAGGACGGCTCCACTTGGAGGATTTGGTATATCATGTTAGGCACCCGATCCGAAGGTATTCGTGGAGAATTGGTCGCACCAGACGGAAGCCTGATTGTGGGGGAAAAGTTGGATGAAAAGAAGAATGTTCAAGGAGTAGTGTATGTTTGGAAGGGCTCATTTAAGGGGCGAAAGAATCTCTTTGATAATACTGGCTGGTTGCATGAGAAGCTGGATGAGTATTCGCCTTCAAGAAAGGTAATCGAGAAGGCTTCCAAGTGAAGTGAAGACTGAAATTTTGCATGACAAAGGGACATTTGGATCGGTGTAGAAAATTTTGTCTTTTAGTAGTTCCTGATATGGGTTAAACGAGTCAAGGATTCACCATAGAGAGGTAGCCCTTTTGTCATAATTACACAACGCCATGAAAGTTATCAATATCTTTAAATTGATGATTATTGCATTCATCCTTTCTTCTTTTGGTGTGGCGGAAGAAGTGAAGGTTGATCGTATATATCCCTATATTTTTGCAGAGTCGACTGGGGATAATAAATTTACAATATGTGATAAATCCATAAAGCCGATCCGGAGATTTGCCTTGGACTCTAATATGGAGTCTGTAAATACTTTAATGGCTCTAAGATATAATGTAATTTACCCGAATTCAGATGGGACTAAAATATTTTTGAGAGGTGAATACAATATTGTTGATTCGTCCTTTAGATTGACGGGGTGGTTTATTGTTTCTCCTTTTGTGTCGCGGGATGTCGTGGATGTGAATAAATTACCTCAAGAATACAAAACAGTTAAGCGGGTCAATCTGGTGGCTGATGACTTTCGGATTCCGGTAACTAATCTTAAGTTGTATGTAAGGACAATTGAGTAGCTCATGGAACGGTGTAGAAAACTTTGTCCTTTAGCATGTCTAGATATGGATAAGCGGGCTAGGTTTTAGTCCAGGGAGCTTCTTGATAGAGTCAGCTGCGTAAAAATCGAAGGGCCTGCTGGAAGACCTGCTTGATGAAGTTACTCGCTTGCTGGTCGGCTTGGCCTTCGCGGTTCTTGCATGTTTTTTGTCACCAGTGCTTTTTCTTGGTTGTTTGAGCCGAGCTTTCATCGTATCTCGTTGCCGAATTAGAATCATCGAATTCCCATGCTCTGATCGTACTTTCGTGCGGCTGACATCGTACTCCTGAAGGTTGGGTTGCGATGGCTGGGGAAGTCTTGGGGGGGCTGCCCCGGTCCACCGGGTATTACGAGGCATGGGGCAATCGCCAAGAGATCCAACCGCATTGCGACGCGCCGACCATTAGAAAGTAAATTGCGCCACCAAGAAGGCGAAGTGGATCTGGATACAAAAACGGCCGGGAAAAGATATCCTTCCCGGCCGCTTTGAGTGTTAGAGCTTAAAAATAACTCAGACGTGCAGAATTTTCGCCACGCTAGGAGCGCGCAGACGATGGGATTCTGGCATGCCGGAGCCAAGCAGTGGGCGGCAGTAGGCGTGGAACTCTTGAGTCACACCGTTGCCTTCCGCATTGATGAAGTTGTCTGGCATGTGGCGGGTCTTGCCTGCGACGTTACCGATTGGCACCAGCTGGTAATCGACGCTGTAATCAAGCACTGGACGCTTGATGGCGACCGATCCGTCAACGTCGTCCCACATGGCGAATTGAACGGCCTTTTCGCCGACTTCGCGTGCTTCACGGGCGTCACGATCTGAAACGACTCCCATGAAGGAGCGTTGCAGGTAGCCGAAGGTGTCGGAACGGACGCGCTTGATGCCGAGGCCGTCGCGGACGGTGTTGGCGAGCAGGTCGCCGAGGGCGCCGGTGCCGGAAAGCTGGATGTTGCCGTGGGAGTCGCGCTCTTCCTTGCCGAGGAGCTTGGTGATCATCGGAGTGCCGGATGCGTCGGAAATCCCTTCCGAAACGGCGATGGTGACGAGACCGTGTTGCTTGTAAATGCGGTCCACATCGGCCAGGAATTTGTCCGTATCGAACGCACGCTCAGGCAGATAGATCAAGTGTGGGCCGTCGTCGACATACTTGCGAGCGAGGGCGGAGGATGCGGTGAGGAAGCCGGCGTGGCGACCCATCACGACACCGATGTAGACGCCACGGAGGGCACGGTTGTCGAGGTTGATGCCGCCGAAGGCTTGAGCCACGAAGCGGGCGGCGGAGCCGAATCCCGGGCAGTGGTCGTTTTCCTCAAGGTCGTTGTCGATCGTTTTTGGAATGTGGATCGCGCGCAGCTCGTAGTTGGCGGCTTTTGCCTGCTCGTTCACGATGCGGACGGTGTCCGAGGAATCGTTGCCGCCGACGTAGAAGAAGTAGCGAATGTCATGGGCTTGCATGACCTTGAACATGCGCTCGCAGTATTCTTCGTCCGGCTTGTCGCGGGTCGAGAGCAGACCGGAAGATGGGGTGTTGGAGACTTGTTCGAGGTTGTGGGTGGTCTCGCGGGTCAGATCGACGAAATTTTCGTCAATGATGCCGCGGACGCCGTGCACAGCGCCATAAACGGAAGTAACCTGGGTGAATTTTCGGGCTTCGAGGGCGACACCGACAACGCTTTGGTTGATAACCGGGGTGGGGCCGCCGCCTTGGGCAACGAGGACTTTTCCTACTAAACGACTCATGGGGCCGCGAGAATCGATAATCTTCAGAGAGAAGCAAGCCTTGAAAAATGACCACCAGCGGCTTGCCGCAAATGCTAGGATTCAGACTTGCATGCAAATCCACCTGAAAAAGCCGCTTTGTCCGTGGTTGCCAGAAGTTCATTCCCGCGAGAAACCATGGAAAAATCGCCCAAAGCAGGTCGAAAAGGATGCCGCTTTCTATCTGGCTGCACTGCAGTTCGCGCAATTTCAATGGCTTGAAGGCAAGCCGGCACAAGCGATTCTGCAGCTGAACAAATCGTGGATGGCAGACGAGCCAGATCCTCAGTTCCAGCCTCCCTATCAGGCGCTGGTGTGGATCATGGAGAACTCAAAACGGGGAGAATCAGGATTTATGGGGAATCCTGTCAGGCATTTCCAGCACCTCGCGAGCCGGATGAGTGGCCCGCGAGCTGAAGTCCGAAGCTGGAGGGCCTGGGTGTGCTTCCACCTCGCGTCGAAGTGGCTGGATCACGGCTATCCGCGCGATGGCATCCAATTGGCACGGGAGGGTTTGTGGATTCCCAGCTGGGAGAGGTCACTCTGGGAATTGCGCAAATCAGGCTGGCCTGCCGAATACTGCTATGCGGAGAAAGCGATGCACACATCCGTAAATTATCGCGCAAACGAGTCTATGTCTCATTAGACAAATCGGTGGGTGCCGAGAACGTTCTCTCAGCACCCACCGGATTTGCTCGGGGGGAATTTATCACCATCGCAGAACTCGGGGGGAAGAACTGTCGCGGCAACGCAAAGACTAGTATCCCATTTTCGGCCATAACAGCATTCCGCGATCATGTAGGGCGATCTGTTTTAAATCTGTAAACCAATAAAGATCAGTGACATATATTCGATTGAAAATGCAACAGATGATTGATTGATACACTTGATTTTATTTTTTTATTTCGGCGTGCCAACTTTTTGTAATGCGACAACAGAGGCCAATGGCGAGTTTTTTCACCACTTTGGAGCCGCATTGCATGCATCTTGAAGATGAATCAAATTCATGCTGAAATGCTCATAGATTGACCCTTCATCGATTGCGAAAATCACGTGTTTATTCGGTGATCTTCTCTTTGGTCAGTGTTTTGCGCATGATGAGGATCTCTTTGCCCGCTTTGATGCCGACATAGAATACGAGAAATGCGTACCAGAGAATCGATGCGGCTGCCAACAGCATCCAAAACAGAACAAATGGGTCGCTCATGATCAAATTGGGTTCGTGTTGTTTGATTTACTGAGGGAGCCGATCAGCATGCCCAGAGCGGCTAGTCCAAAGGATGAAAATCCTGCCACAGCTGGCTTAAGAATAACTGGGATCACGTTTGCTAAACCCCTGGATTGGAAGATTTCCGGATGCGCGGTCCAGATTTGCTCCACGATCAGGAAGGTGATGGGTCCGATTGCTCCGAGAATCAAGGCGCTGATGGCACCTACTTCATTAGCCCGCGGCCAGTAAAGGCCCGCCACCAGCAGCGTGAACACACTGGAAAGGTAGATACTGCCAGTTACAGCCATGTAATCCCATGCATTTCCGGGAAGTTGATACCATAGGCCGTAGAACAGGAGAAAAATGCCGATACCGATCACAATGGATCGGGTAAGCAAAAGGCGTCCGGCTTTGGACAACGGTTTTTTCAGGCAGGGGGAGATGATATCGTTGTAGATCACGGTTGCCCAGGTGAGCAGATATCCGCTATCGGTGGACATTTCCGCTGCAAGCATGGCGGCGATGACAATGCCAATGATGCCGGCTGGTAAAATCGTCGATAGATAGCGGGGCATCGCGGTTTGAGAGTCGATCCCCTCCGGAAGTCCGCCGTTTTTGGAAAAGTAGACAAAAGCCGCAGCACCCCAGAGCACCGGCAAAAGGAATCGGCCGACGAAGTAAAATGCGGTCCGTTGATACATGGATTTGGCCGTCGCTGAGTCGCGCGCGGATAGCACCCGGCTGATGGTGGTTTGCCAGGTGGTGACCACCGCCATTTGGAAAACAAACATCCACAGCACATAGCCCCAGCCCATTTTGTCGGAGAGAAACGGGTTGAAGGGATCCGAGGTCATTTTCATCCCCGCCTTTCCAGTCCAAGCGGCCTTCAAATCGGCCACTAAACCGAAACCGTTACCGTTTGCATGAAGGACGAGCACGGTGGTGATGACCAAGCCGACTCCCATTACCAGGAATTGCAGGTAATCGGTGACCAGAACGGAGAGCATGCCTCCGAGCGCGGTATAAAGGAGCACCAGTCCGAGCAAAGCGGTCATCACCCACTTCAGCCATTCTGGAGGCATCCCGGTCGACCAGACTAAAAACTTTCCACCCAGATTGAGAAATACTCCCATGTTGAGCAGGCCGCCAAGCACCACGAAAAGTCCTGCCAGCCATCGGACGCGAACGCTGAAGCGCTTTTCGAAAAGCTCGGGAATGGTCATTACGCCAGCATCACGGAGTGGCTCGATCACAAACCCCGTTTTACCGACGATCCACATGGCCAGGCACATCAGAACGCCAACGGTGGCGCCAGCCAGACCATTTTCGAATCCAAGCTGGGCGGTGTACATGATGGTCACCAATCCCAACTCTGTTGCCGCCAATGAGGCAATGCCGAGATTCACATCCATTTCGCGACCCGCTACAGCGAAATCCTCCACGCCTTTGACATATCGACGCATCATCAATCCGACCGTCATACATCCGACTAAATAGATACCGACAATGAGCCAATCGATGAGGGTCAATGTCATAGAAAATCGATGGCTACCATTTCGAGCCATATTGCGGATTTTCTATCAGAATTAAAGAAGATTCGACTGATGAATCGAAAATCACTCGTCCAAACACGATGCAATAGTGCGAGTGCGAAAACTCCAAAATCTGAAATATCCCCATCGTGGACTGGGAAATTTAGCAATCTCAGCCTAGGCCGTTGATCGAGTTTGGTAGCACGAACAAGAAGTAGGCTTATTGCCAGACCAGCTTTAGCTGGCTTCATCAAACCGCAGAAGTCTGGCGCTGTTGAAAATGACGAAGAATGCGGAAAATTCGTGTAAGCAAGCGGCGATGATGGGACTGACGAGGCCTAGGGCGGAGATGATGATGAAGAGCACGATCAGGAGAAATCCCCATAGCAGGTTTTGATTGATGATGCTCAGCGTCCTGTCGCTGAGAGCAAGGAAGTGAGACAGATGGCGTAAATCGTTACCCATGAGTGCAATGTCCGATGTTTTTATGGCAACATCACTACCCAAAGCTCCCATGGCGACTCCAAGATCTCCCGCAGCTAGTGCCGGGGCATCGTTTACCCCGTCACCGATGACCAGAACACTGCGGCCCGCTTCCTTCAGAGAGAGAACTTCTTCCAGTTTTTCTTGGGGCAAGCAAGATGCCACATAGCGGTCGAGTCCGGCGAGATCGGAGATTTCCCGAGCGACTGCTGGGCGGTCTCCGGTTAGCATGAGGCATTCTTCGATGCCGAGCTGTCGCAATGCCTCAACTGTTTCTTTGGCTTCGGTGCGTAGGGTGTCGATGAATTGAATGGATCCAAGCCAGACGCCATGTCCGGCTAGATGGAGTGCGGAGTCAGTATCTGCGGTGTCCGGGGTCTCGATGCCTCGGGAACTGAGAAATTCCCTACGGCCAATGGCGAATGGGCCGCTGTGGATGCCTTGGCCAGGGACCTCAGTGATGTCGGGCAGTTGTTGATAGGAAAGATTTCTTTCCTCGGTGGCAGTGATGATGGCTCGGGCGATTGGATGCGTCGAACCTGCTTCCAAAGAGGCTGCCAAGGTCAGCAGTTCACTTTCCGTGATGGAGGCAGAGGGATGAATCGCTGTGACGGCGAGTCGGCCAGTGGTAAGGGTGCCGGTCTTGTCAAAAACAACGGTGTCGATGCCTTGTGCAACTTCGAATGAGCGGGAACTTTTGACAAGCACTCCCATCCGGGATGCCACTGCGAGTGCTGCAACCATAGCTGCCGGACTGGCAAGGACAAAGGCACACGGCATCGCGACGATGATGACGGAGATGGCGCGCTGCACATCACGAGTGAAAAAGAGAACGAAGCCGACGAGAATGAGGACCACGGGCATGTAGTAGCGGGTGTAGTCATCAATGAGGCGCATGACAGGCGCGCGGGAAGTTTTTGCTTCTTCAACGATGGCGGCGACGTGACCCAATACCGTGTCACCGCCGGTTAGAAGAACCCGGGCATCGACCGAACCGGTGAGGTTTGTGGTTCCTGCGTAGATTCGGGTACCGGGTGCTGCATCCACTGGCAGTGATTCACCGGTGATGGAGGCTTGGTCGAGAGTGGTGTGGCCTGTCAGGATCTCCGCGTCGGCACCGACTGTGTCTCCTGGACGCAGTCGGATGGTATTACCCGGCTGCAGCAGTGAAGAGTCGACTGTTTCTTCGCTCCCGTCTTCACACACGCGTCGAGCTTTGACGCGTGTGAGTCGAGTCAGCGACTGGATGGCTTCCTCAACCCCAAGTGTGGCTCGTTCTTCAAGGATCTGCCCGATGATTAAAATGGCTGCGACAACAATGCCGGTCGCATATTGGCTGGTCGCAAAGCAGGCAAGAATGGCCAGGGCGACAAATTGGTCCATGTAGTAACGGGTGGCTTCAAACCCGTCTGACTTCAATGAGGTGAGGCTATCATAAAAAACGGGAAGAGCGGATAGGGCGAGACCAGCCATCGCCCAGAGTGAGGAGAGCTCTTGTTGATCGGGTCTCATCCACTTCAACAACAAGGAGATGAGAAAACAGACCACGCCGATGGCAACAAGCGTCGCGCGCAGGTGGATGCCGGAGAAAAGGGGGACTGCTGGCTCGGGGAGCGCTTCTACAGGTGTCGGACTTGCGGCTTGAGATTGGTTCATGGGTTGCCGGGGAGGAGGAGATCGATCGATCCACCATCCGATGGTAGAATGGTGGAGGTTTTGATTTGAGGGAACACGGCTTCAAGGGTTTCTGCCTTGAGACGAGACTCGAGGAGGAGAGGGGCAGCGGTGTGTTCGTTTGCAAGTGCTAGAAATGAAGCGGCTTCGGCACTGGCACGGGAGAGCAGCTGGCTTGCGGCTGCCTCCGCATCGCTACGCAGACGATAGGAGTCTGATTTCGCACGGGGAATGACGCGGGCACGATACGTCCTGGCGTTTTCCACGAGAGTTCGTGACTCCACTCGGGCACTGGTAACTTCGGCAAAAGCAGCAACTGTTGCTTCAGGCGGTGTGAGCGTATTCACCTCAAACGCAACCAGAGTGACACCGAGTTTGAGTGCATCGAGCCGCTCCTGAGCGAGTGTCAGAACTTTTGTACGGAAGGATTCCATTCCGGCCCCGAGTGCATCATCGACGGACATTCCTGCGAGAACGCGGGTGGCTGCATCGAAGAAGGAGGCGTCGATGAACTTGGCGGCATCGGCTGTTGACGAGTGACTCAACCAAGAAATCGGGTCGGTGATGCGATAGCGGGCAATGAAGCGAGCCTGGACCAAATTGACGTCACCGGTAAGCGTGTAGCCACGGGTGTAGGGGTGAAGCCCAGGACCCGGCGGGATGGGGAAATCTGCTGCCGCAGCCATATCGGAATTCATAGTCGCGGTGCTTACCCCGCTGATGATCATTCCGGGCCGAAGTGGGGCTGACGGCATGCCACCGGCTGATATTACCACACTCTCTTCATCAGGTGCCCAAGCCCGAAGGAAAACTTCATGCTGGGTGCGCGTGGGTATCCGGACCACGCGGTCAATAGGCTCTGGAAGAGCAAAAAGCAGACCCGGGGGATGAACGTCTGGAATTAGACGCCCGAAGCGATAAATGACGGCGTCTTCATGCGGGGCGACGCGGGTGATCCCGGAGCAGAAATAAAACACGCCCAAGCCCGCGAGCAGCCAGCGAAGCAATCCAATGGTGGAGGCAAAGGCACTGAAGAGAGCGTGTCCGGAGCGGACACGGGCATTACGGCGGCGTTGTGACATGGGACTTCAGCGATTCGGATTTGAATCGTCACTTCCGGACTGCTCGGGGGTGACAGGGAGAGGGCTGGATTTGAGCAGGTCAAACGGGGAGGTGTCGGTATCGAGAATCAGCGTGGTGTTGGATTGAGTGACTTTGCGCAAGGACTCGAGTTCGCGGGTAAACCGGTAGAAATCTGGGTATTTTGCATGGGCTTCAGCGTATATGTGTGCGGCTTCGGCCTCAGCTTTACCTCGGGTCTCCTCGGCAAGTTTTGCAGCCTCAGCGAGCAAAACGGTTTTTTCGGCATCGGTTCTGGCTCGGAGTTCTTCTGCTTCCTGGCGACCTTCTGCGCGATACTTGGCAGCATATTGACCACGTTCAGCACGCATGCGATCGAACACGTAGGTGGTGTTTGCTTCCGGGAGGGCGATGCGTTGGAACCCGGATTGTTCGATGACGATCCCGAAAGCATCGAGCGCTTGCGGAGCGATCATGTTCGTCAAACGAGTTTCGATCTCGGTAAGCTTAAGGTTGCCTGGATCGGTGGCGACGAGTTGCTGGAAATCATAGCCACCCAACAAGGCGTTTCGTGCTGAGGTTGCGAGTGAGTCGAGCTTGGAGGGGGCGGCTTCCGGTGTGCCGAGCGCTTGGAGAAATTTTAAAGGATCTTCGATTCTCCAAGCGATGAAGACTGGTAGAATGACATTGCGTTTGTCGCGGGTGAGAGCTTCGGACACACGCGTGTCGTAAAATCGAAGCCTGCGGTCGAATCGAGTGACATGATCGATGGGCCATGGATATTTCAGATGCAACCCAGGCGTAGTGAAAGTTCGGACAGGAGACCCGAAACGTGTCAGCACAGCACATTCATTTGATGAAACCTGAAAGCCGCACATGACGAAACCGAGAAACGCGGCAACGGCTAGCGCGATGAGAATTCGGACTAAAGTTTGCAAACGGGACATGGAAAATAAAGTTAGGGTTTCGCTGCTGCTCGTTTAGAAGTAACGGTTCGCTTAATCACCGGATTCGCTGGACGGATTACAGGAGCCGGAATGTTGGAATTTCTCCCTGTGGTCGTAGGCGCTAGGGCACTGGTATTTCCAAAAAGGAAGGTGCTGTGTTGATGAACCCCAGCTGGGAGTAGATAGAGCTGGTGGATACCACTTAATGCATTTTCAATAGCCTCCAATCGGAGCCGGGTGGCGTAAACTTCCGGCTGTTCTTGCCAGACTGCCGCGGGGGCAAGAAATCTGGAAGACTCACCCTCGGCCCGCGCAACCCGTTCCTCGGCCAATGCTTGCGAGGTAATCGTCGCTTGGAGAGCGCTGATGTGAGCCTCGGAAAGGTTGGTGACCGAGGCCGTATGCGCTTGGTCGATCAGTGATAGCCGCTGTTCCTCCGCGCTGACCACGTCCTGGTAAGCGGGGGCAACTTCAACCGGGGGATGAACATCTTTGAACCCCACAAAGACAATTTCTATTCCCAACCCCAGGCGATCCACCTCGGTTTGCAGTCTCGCCTTGAGTAAGGAAGCAACTTCCTCACGTCGGGAAGTCATCAAATCGAAAGCGGAATAAGCAGGAGTCAGGCGGAGGAGTTCGTGGTATCCAAGTGTTGTAAGAGCGGTGCGTGGATCGCCGCCTGTCGTCAAATAGGACACGGCATCGCGGATGCGATAGTGAACCGGGACGTTGACCGTAAGAAGTTCCTCGCCACCTCCGACGAGTAGATTTTGTTCTCCCTCGAAATGCTTTTCTGCCCACAGAATGGGGCCGGAGAGATCACGTTCGAAGCCGAGCGAAATCTCTTCGATTTTACCGGTGACAACAGGTGTAACTTGGCCCCACGGCCAAGGAGCATGGAAATGGAGACCGGGTTTTAGAGGCAGTGGCTGGAAGAATCCGTTGGTAGATAGCACTCCCTGGCTATCGACGGCAATGCGGGTAACGCCGGTGCCTGCCCACAATCCGAGAATGGTTAGTAGGATAAGAGGAGCCGCCAGCTTCTTCGCCAAATGGATAAGCCAGGTGTCGCCCAACTTTACGCCGAATGCGCTTTCCATACTTGCGGAAAGGGATGCTAGCGGTCCCGCTTGACCAAACAATGAGGGTAAGACTAAACCATGACCAAATATAGCTGCCCGCCGCAAGCGTTTCGGGAGATACAGGCGGGCAATCGCTCGAACAATTTCTTCCGTGATCAGGATGAAAGTTAGTGCGCCAAAAAGGATTTCAGCCTGGCGGATCCAGAGCTTTTGAAAAAACAACAGAGCGACGATTACTACGATCGCCACCGCTAGGGCAGCCGCTGCCAATCGGGCGAGTGGAACCAGAGTATCGAGGGCGATATGCGGGGATTCTTTTCTACTATGTGAACCGTAAGTTGCCAGAAAGTGCAATATGAAGGTGATCACCGCCAGAACGACGGCGATGAGTTTCAGTCGTTCGTCCGATACTCCAGCGATAATGCCCCATCTGGGGAAATAGAATCGTCCAGGAACTGCCACCACCGCGATGGTCCCCAATGCAAGAAGTAGAGGTCGTAAACGAAAGCGTAATGGGGGAATCAAACTGGATATCGCAACCAAACTGATCCAGCCCAACAGCATCGCCAGGGTGCGGAAAAAGGCCAGCCCGGCGGATTGTGCTAGATACTCCCCGCCAATGGCGCAGGCAGTGAATGCGATGGCATAACAGCTGAGCAACGCTCGGGGTGGAGAAGATGATTCCATGAACGGTGATTCTACTCAGAAGACGAGCTTGGCGGAAATTGAGAAACGTGCAGCTTACACAATTTCCGCCAAATCGAGATCCGTCGGTGACAACGACATCAAGGCGTTGTCACACGCAGGCGGGCGAAGAAGCGGGTGTCTGTGGCAGGGATGGTCACGGTTACGTGATTCAATCCTTCTGTTTCAGTTTCCTCGGTGACGATGCTCACGCCGTTGGTGCCGTCGGTAGCCGTGGTCCACTCGGTCAATTCCGTGGAGTATTCGATATTCCAGCTGGTGCTTCCCGTTTCGCTAACCACGTAGAATGAATAGACCAGAACGTTGGAGCCATCTACCGTTTGGAATTCACTGGCGGGTTGGATGCTTGAGTCAGGAGTGGTTGGGTCTCCGCCAAGCAGAAACTCCAAAATATTGGGGATGCCATCACTATCGTGATCGTCCGTTGCGGATTCACTACTAATTTCGTAGTAATTAAGAAAGGTTGTGAATGGCTGGTTGACACTCAATAAGGCGCTGTCACTCGTGTCTGTTCCCGCCGAATTGGAAACAATAACGTAGTAGCTTCCCGCATCCGCCAGGGCAACTGAATCAATGCTGTAAGTTTCACTGTTGGCACCTGAGATGGTGGATTCACCTTTGTACCACTGATAGGTTAACGGAGATGTGCCATCTGCAACCACGGTAAAATCAACTGAATCCCCGATGTCGACCGTTGCCGAATCCGGATCATCAGTAATGGTCGGAGCAGTGCTGGCTGCATTGACTGTTAGCGTGACCGTTTCGCTGGTATCAGATCCGGCAGTGTTGGACACGATGCAATAGTAGCTCCCAGCGTCAGCAGTGGTGGTGCTGGAAATCGTGTAGGTGTCGCTCGTTGCATCGGTGATGGCTCCACTGTCGACTTCATACCACTGATAGGTGAGTGGAGAAGTTCCAGTGGCGACGACGGAAAAAGTGGCGCTTTCGCCCTCTGTCACGGTTACCGATGTGGGTTCAGTGGTAATCGTAGGTGCGGTAGTCGAAGGGGTATAGTTGATGACGAGCTGGCGGTCTTCAACCAGTTGCCCTGTGTAGGTTTCGTTGTCCCAGGTGATCGTCCCGCTGGTAGGAGTGTAAACGCAGCGGGCGAGTCCTGATGATCCATAAGTTGATTTTAAACTAGATACCACGTTGTCACTGGGAGTGGCCGTTACCTCGTCTGACGGCATCAACTGCGAAGTCACATACTCGGTTCCGTTCACCCGGACCTTGAGGTGAAAATGCCGGATTCGGCCGGTATAAAGTCCGGGTTTGATGGTTAGGAAAGACCAAGCACCTGAAGAATCGGTGGTGCAGGTGCCATAACCTTGGAAATTTTTATCCCGATTTGCATAGTTATTGGTGCTGCTGGAAGAGGATGAATACCAATATATCCCTCCATTGTCAGCCTCCCAAAGCTCAATCAGAGCGCCGGAGATCGCTGTGCCTGATGTATTCACCAAAGTGCCAGAGAGCTTGGTGACCGTCCCGGTGGCTTGCGAGCTGGTGGAATAGATGTGGATCAGATCATTATCCGTTCCCTCGGTGGTTTGCAGGTGCGGCGCGTAATTCGAGCTGCTCGAGTTCAGCACGGTGTTTTGCGAACTCATGGTGTAGTAAGGCCCTTCGGTGGTGGAGGGGGTCTCATCGAGCGCTGAGGCGTTCCCCACCAAAACCAATGAGACAATGGACGCCAGATAGGATCTAGCGAAAATCGCGGATTTCATTTTAGTTTTTTGATGTTTTCGGGGGAGCGGAAACAGTCTGTCGATGTTTATGGGGCTTTATTCGAAAGCATGCAATCGTGAAATTGTGAAGAAATGGTAAGAGAGTTATCTGCGGTGGAGAACCGAAAATTCGATGCGCGCTCCTCGCGCTCTAATTCCGCATTCAATCCCGGACGCTGAGGATGGTCAGAAATTCAATTCTCCAAAAGATTCCGAGAATTTCGATTTCAAATCCGCCCGGTCCGCGCCAAAGTAGTGGCGGTCATGATTACACTCACACCCAAAGCCGCCGCCGAGTTGGGCACGATGCTGCAAGCGCGTGCAAAATCTCCGCAATCCGGTCTCCGTCTTGCCGTCCGCCGAGGAGGCTGCGCTGGTTGGCAGTATGAGATGCAAGTTGCTGATCCTGAAAACGGTGATGTGGTGGTGGAAGAGGGAGCGGCTCGCGTAATCGTAGCGGCAGATAGCATTTCAAAGTTGGAAGGCTGCGAAATCGATTTTTCCGATGATCTCACCGATGCGGGTTTCAAAATTAACAACCCTCAAGCTGCCCGTTCTTGTGGATGCGGAACTTCCTTCGAGGTGGCGAATGAACCACCAGGCGCTCACGCTGTCCCGGATGGTGAAGCCTGCGGAACTCCCTGAACCTCATTTTCCGAACTAAGTGCCACGCCCAGTCGAGGAACCCGCACCGAAACGTCCGCCATACTTCTGGTGGTTGCTTGCGAACGCGCTCGCTTTGTGCTTTGCCGTGATCTCCTGGGAAGCATGCCTTACGGTTTTCAAAAATCCAGAACGGCCGACGAACTATAAAATCCTGAAGAGGCTGGGCCGCCTTCCTGAACTGGAAAATTACAATTCCTTGAAAGCACCGGCGGCTCCCGCACTGCCTCCCAAGGAGCTGTATCGAAAGTATTTTGGTGTCGAGAATGATCAGTTGGGGCGGATGAACTCCCTGTTGCTCCGGAATTACATCACCAATTTCGAGCGGCCGCTGATGCTCACCTATATCGAGGGGAATTACCGAATCAATCGGCTGAAAGTTTTATCGAAGTCGGATTTCCTGAATAAGGGCATCGCCGTGCAAGCGCAGGCCATGGTCAAGCCGGATGATTTTACCGCGCCTGCCCCTTATCCTGTGTGGATTGAGTATCTATTTCCCACGGACGACGCGAATGCGGTGAACACGCTCAAGCCCGGGGACTTGATGGAAATTCAAAAAATTCCCAACTGCGCTGCCGTGATCCACGTCGCGAAAGTCGTTGAGAATGATGAGCCAGCTTTGCTTCTCACTGTCATTCCGATCGTCTACGGACCTTATAAAGTCGGGAAATATAGCGAGTTTCTGATCAATCCTCCTACCGAACTCGATCCTTCAGCTGGATTCCCGGTGTTCAAAGAGTGAGGAACCATCAATCAATTCCGAACCACTGCGAAGGCTCATCCTGGCGGGCGCAGTGGAGTTGAGTTAGCCCGTGCCCAAGCCCGTCCAGGCACTCCCGCAGGTGACGCAGAACCACTTCAGGGGAATTGCAGTCCGAGCTAAGATGCCCCAACACCACACGGACGAGTCCCGGGTGCGCGATTTCCTGAATCAGATCGCGGACCTGAGCATTGGAGAGATGCCCATGGCGGGAGCTGATGCGTTGTTTGATGGACCAGGGGCGTTTGGTATCGGCCTCAAGTAAATCGTCGTCGTAATTGGCTTCGACAAACAGGGAGTTCAATCCCTTCAGCTGAGCGGACATGCTGCGCGTGACGAACCCGGCATCCGAAAGCAAACCAAGGCGTCGTTCGCGGTGGCCGATGACGAAGCCGACTGGATCGACTGCATCGTGCTGGATGGCGAAGGACTCAATGACCGCGTCGCCGATGGCAAATGGGTTTCCGGCTTCGAACAATTTCCAGGTTCCTCCTGCAATCCCGGTTTCCTTGACCACCCGGGCTGTCGCAGGGGTTGCGTAAACCGGGACCTGGAATTGCTTTAGGAAAACCCTCAGTCCGCGCACGTGATCGCCGTGCTCGTGAGTTAGTAAAATGCCGTCCAGCTGGCTCGGTTCGAGGCCAAGCAGCCGGATTCTGGTGCTCAACTGCTTCGCGCTGAGCCCGGCGTCCACCATTAGCCGCAGATCACCACATTCGATGATCGCGGCATTGCCGCCACTACCACTGCCCAGCACCGCAAATCGCATCACGGCGGCAGGTTGAGGAGGGGACGATGGGGAATCAAGAGTTGGATTGGAAATCGAGACCGAGCTCACAAGCAGCGGTTTTTGATCTCCTCGGTGATTTCGGTGATGAACTGGTCCACGCTCATGGTGGCGAGTTCCTCGCGATCCCGATGGCGCACGGAAACCGTGCCTTCCTCGACTTCGCGGGCGCCCAGCACCAGCATGTAAGGCACGCGCTCAAGCCGGGTGTTGCGGATCTTGGCGCCGATCTTGTCCGGGGAGCGGTCGATTGCGACGCGCACGCCAGCATTGGCGAGTTTGGCGACGATTTCCTCCGCTGCTTCGAGAGTCTTATCGGAAATTGGCAACACGCGGACCTGTTCCGGAGCCAGCCAGGTCGGGAATTTTCCTTCGAAATGCTCGATCAACAGACCGGTGAAGCGTTCCAGCGATCCGAATGGAGCGCGGTGGATCATCACCGGGCGATGCTGTGCGTTGTCGGTTCCGATGTAGCTGAGATTGAATCGCTCAGGGAGCACGTAATCGACCTGGACCGTGCCGAGTTGCCAATCGCGACCGATCACATCCTTGACCACGAAATCGATTTTCGGACCGTAGAACGCAGCTTCGCCGGCTTCTTCGGTGAATGGCACATCCAGGGTTGCCGCAGCGGCGCGGCAGGCGGCCTCCGCTTGATCCCATTTTTCGGGATCGCCGGTGAATTTGCTGTCGTCCGGATCGCGCAGACCGACCCGTACCCGGTAGTCATGCATGCCGAGAGTCGTCAGCACGGTTTTCACGAGGCTAAGGCAGCCGATCAGTTCCTTGGCAACCTGGTCCGGGGTGCAGAACAAGTGGGCATCATCCTGGGTGAAACCGCGGACGCGGGTCATGCCGCCAAGTTCGCCGGATTGTTCCCAGCGGTAAACCGTGCCGAATTCGGCGAGGCGCACCGGAAGATCCCGATAGGAGCGATGCTCGCTGGCGAAGATCTTGATGTGATGCGGGCAGTTCATCGGCTTGAGCATGTAGCCCTCGTAGGTGCCCTCGTTCAGTCCGTTCACCAGCGTTGCGCAGCTGGTGTCCTCATCGGCCAGTTTTTCCAAAATATCGCGCTCAGGAATCGGCGGATACTGGCTTTCCTGGTAATACGGGAAGTGGCCGCTGGTGCGGTAAAGATCGAGCTTGCCGATGTGTGGGGTGAACACTTGGGAATAGCCCTGCTTGTCGAGTTCCTGCGTGATGAAATCCTGCAGGGCGCGGCGAACCAAGGCACCTTTCGGCTTCCACAAAATCAGTCCCTGACCGACAGCTTCGTCGATGTGGAAAAGATGAAGCTCGCGGCCGAGGCGGCGGTGATCACGCTTTTTCGCTTCCTCCAGGCGGACCAGGTGTTGGTCCAGCTCTTCCTTGGTCGGGAATGCCGTGCCGTAGAGACGCTGGAGTTGTCCTTTGGACTCATCGCCCATGTAGAATGACGACGAAACGCTCATCAATTTGGAGTGTTTGGTTTTCGCAGTGGAGCCGACGTGCGGGCCCGCGCAAAGGTCGATAAAATCGCCATTTTGGAAGCAGGAGATTTCTTCGCCTTCCGGGATTTTATCGATCAGATCCAGCTTGAATTTGCTGGGATTTCCGGGGCGCTCGGACAAGCCGCCAAGCCGACCGCTTTCGGCCAGAGCCTTCGCTTCTTCGCGGCTGATGACTTTGCGTTCAAAGCGTTGGTTTTCCTTCGCCACCTTGCGCATTTCCGCTTCGATTTTCTCGAAGTCATCCGGGGTGATCCGGTGCTTCATGTCGAAATCGTAGTAAAAGCCGTTTTCGAGCGGCGGGCCGTAAGCAAATTGCGCATCCGGCCACAGGCGGAGGATCGCGGTCGCCATGACGTGAGCGGTGGAGTGGCGGAGCCGCTCCAGGTCAGTCATTTGTTGGCGTTCGTCGAGAGTTTTGCGTTCGGACATGAGAAAAATGGGATGGGTTGGAAGCGGGGAAGCGCTGGATGCGAATTAGTGATCCAGCAGGGCGAATTTCAGTTCGGCTTCGGAAACGATTTCGCCGTTTACGAGGCAGCGGCAACGGGTTTGGCCGATGGAGCCACGGATTTTCAGGGTTTCAGCCTCGATGAAGAGGGTGTCGCCAGGGAGGACCGGGCGGCGCCATTTCACTTTATCCGCGCTCATGAAGTAGCCGATCTTGCCGGCGTTTTCTGGGATGCGCAGCATCAGGATCGAGGAAACCTGAGCCATGGCCTCCAGCTGCAACACTCCCGGCATGATCGGATGGCCCGGGAAGTGGCCGATGAAGTAAGGCTCGTTGATGGTGACGTTCTTGATGCAGATGCACTTGGTATCGCCCTCGATGCCGACGATGCGGTCGACCATGAGGAACGGATAACGGTGAGGCAGGATCTTGAGAACATCGTTGATGTTGAGAACGCTTTCGCCTTTCGGGATGGCCATCGGGGCAGGAACCATGGCGCGCATCCGGTTGTATTCGGATTTGAGCTGGGCTGCCATTTTGGTGTTCGGGCCGTGACCGGGTTTGATTGCGATCACGTGACCGAGGAAGCGTTTTCCTGAAAGCATCAGATCGCCGATGAGATCCAGGGCCTTGTGGCGTGCGAACTCATTGGTGAACCGCATTGGCTCTTTGGAAAGGACTTCGCCACCGCGGATGACGACTGCGCTTTCGATCGATCCGCCTTTGATCAGGCCCTTCTCAAGCAACGGCTTGACGTCTTCGTAGTAAACGAAGGTCCGGGCTGCCGCGATTTCCTTTTCGTAGGTTTCCGGGGTGACGATGGTGGAGAAATATTGGGTAAAGCGACCCTCGGGGCCGACGTTCGTGACCGAAACGCGGAAGGTTTTGCTCGGGACGATGGTGATCAAGGTGCCATCACCGGTTTCCATGTGGATCGGCTCGCGAATTTCCCAGGTTTTGCGCAATTCCTTTTGCGCGACGATTCCGGCGGACTTGATGAGCTCGACAAACGGACGGGAGGAGCCATCGCCGATCGGCGGCTCGTTCGCATCCATTTCAATGATCGCATTGTCGATGCCCATGCCGGTGAGGGCGGAAAGAACGTGCTCGACCGTGTGAACCTTCACCGAACCTTCCGCCAGTGTGGTCGCGCGCTCCACCGTTTGGACTTTGTCCGCATCTGCGGAAATGAACGGTTGGTCAGGCAGGTCGATGCGGCGGAACTTGAATCCGTGGCCTTCAGGGGCAGGCTTGAGGGTCAGGGTGACTTTGGCTCCAGTGTGGAGGGAAGTGCCTTCGAGAGTGGCTGAGCCTGCGAGTGTATGCTGGAGGTCGGCGGACATGGGAGGCGCAGCTTCTAAGGTCTGTCAAAAAGATTCAAGTGGAATGCTGCCCGGTTTTCTGCTAATGCGCGGATCTTGCGAAATCTGCCAGCATTCGATCTGGCGGCTTGATTCGTTGGGAGTTTCGGCCTGTGGTTTGTAGTCATGATAAGACTCGGCTGTTTGATCTTTTCCGCCTGTTTGCTTCCACTGGCTGCCAAAGAGCTGGTTCCGGTCCCGTCCGGACTGTCCGATTACGCCCTGGATGTTGCTCCTGAAACCTCGAAGTTGCTGCTGAAAAAAGGCGATCTGCTGGCGATCTGCGGCGATTCCATCACCGAGCAACGCCGTTATTCGGTGCTCATGGAAACTTACATCGCCGCTTGTTTGCCTGAGCTGCAAATCCGCTGCCGCCAGTATGGCTGGAGCGGCGAGAAGGCAGATGGATTTCTCGGCCGGATGAAAAGCGATGTCCTGCGCTTCAAGCCGGACGTCGCCACCACTTGCTACGGCATGAATGATTTCAGATATGTGGCTTATCAGGATGACATCGCCGCTGAATACCGGAAAAACCAAGAGTCGGTGGTCAAGATGTTCAAGGATGCTGGCTGCAAAGTCGTTTTGGGATCGCCTGGCATCATCGATTCCGTGCCGCCGTGGGTGAAAAACTCAGTCGTTACCCAAAAAGAACTGAATCTGAGCTTGAGCCGATTCCGCAACATCGACGTCGACATTGCCGGGGAGGAACAAGTTCCGTTTGCGGACGTTTACACCCCGATGTTGCTGGCGGATTACACCGCGAAGACCAAAATCAGTCCTGATTTCAAAACTTCCGGCAACGATGGCGTTCACCCGGATTGGGCTGGGCACGTGGTCATGGCTTACGCGTTTCTGAAGGGCCTCGGTTTCGATGGAAATCTCGGCACCATCACCTATGACGATTCCAAAGGAACTGCGACCGCAACGGGTGGCCACGAAGTGCTCTCCACAACCGATGGCAAAATCACCCTGCGCAGCAACAAGCTGGCGTTTTGCCCCGGGCCTGGTCCGTTGGATAAGTTTGACTCGATCCAAACCGGCATGGAATTAGTGGCGTTTGATGACGATTTGAACCGCTTTATCCTGCAAATCCCGTCACCCAAAGCCGCCAGCTATCAGGTCACCTGGGGCGACCAGACCAAAAGCTTCAGCGCAGCTGAAATGAAGTCAGGGATCAATCTGCCGAAGGAATTTGATGCCAATCCGATGGTTGGTCCGTTTAACAAAATCGAGGAAGCGGTAGCCCGGAAACAGGCTTACGAAACCCGCCAGATCAAGGATCTTGCTCACGGTCCTGAAGGCTCGGCAGATATCGATGAGACCTTTGACTTGAGCGAAAAAGCACGTGCTCCGCTGGCTGATCAAGTCGCCAAGGCATTCCGGCCGCTTGAGCACACCATCACGATCGTTGCAGGATCGTAATTTCAGCACCCCAAAATTCCCCTCAAGTTGAGAACGCTGCGATTGGTATTCGGGGCTCTGTTGATCCTCACGGTTTCCCTGCAGGCCCATGTGGTCAGCCAGTTGTATGGCGAATGGGTTCCGCAAAAAGAGGGTTCCTGGGAAATGCGTATCCAGTTTGAGGCGGGATACGCGGCACCAGAGATTCGTGACGACCCGAAAGCGATGGCGCCCAGCCGGTCCTGGCTGGTTGGCTTGGGCGAGGCCCGGTGGAGTGAAATGCGCAAGGAGGCAGAGCGTTATTTGCGTGAGTCCTTGGAAATTCGCTCCGCTGGCCAGAAGGTGGATTGGCAGGTGTCGTTTCCTGATTTTGAGAAATCGCCACCGGATTTTCCGATTTTGTTGAATGACGGTGCCTATTTCATGACCGTGATTCGTCCGACCCGCATGCCGGAAGGATCGGTGGAATTGACCTGGAACAAGGGAACGCAGCCGACCTTGATTTTGGATTTCCCGGGCGATGAGGATGATTATCTGACGCTTGACCCCGGCGATACGAAAGTCATTCACATCGATCAACCGCAGAAGACGGAGAAGCGCGGAGCTCTGCTAACGTCCTTCCTGCAGGGATATCATCACGTGATTCCGGAAGGTTGGGATCACGTTTTGTTTGTGCTTGGACTATTTTTTTACCGCAGAAAATTGCGCCCGCTTCTCGGACAATCGCTGGCATTTACTGCGGCTCATACCGTGACACTCGGGCTAGCTGCGGCTGGGATTGTGAAAATTTCCGGCAATTGGGTGGAGCCAGCAATTGCGGTCAGCATTGTCGCAGTTGCCTTGGAAAATGTGTTCCGGGGCAGGGAAGACGGCCCGGAGAAAAAAGTTCGCCTGCTGGTGGTTTTTGGCTTCGGGCTGATACACGGCCTGGGCTTCGCCGGTGCGCTTTCAACCTGGCTGAAACCAGGCCAAGGATTTTTGCCGTCGCTGCTGCTCGCTAACCTCGGCGTGGAGGCTGCCCAGGCGACCTTGTTGATCACCGCATGGATTCTCACCATCCGGTGGTGGAAAAGCAAAGCATACCACTACGCCCGGATCGGGATTTGCATCGGCATCTCACTCATCGGCTGCTACTGGACCTTGCAGCGGGTCGGATTGATTCCCTAAGAAAATCTCAATCCGTCTCTGGTGCCGGCTTGAAGGTGAACTTGATGCCCTTTTTGCTCCAGGCACGGGTGATATCGTCTTCAAGTTGTTTGTAAGTTCTACCATCTAACAGAACTGCCAATGCATCCTCGCCTTCCTTGCCGCTGCGGAGGGCTTTCAGGAATGCCTTGATCCGTTTGGCATCGCCATCACCATCCATTTGGAAGAAGTAAGTGGCCATGAGCATTCCCGTGCCATAGCTGAGCTGTGGCGTGGATAGGAATTCCGGATAAGTCTGCATCATGTAGGTTTTCATGTCCGGGAGAGTGATGTCCTCGCCGAGCGCTCTGCCGCTGACATCATCACTGCCGTAAGCGGTGGCCGTTTGGATGATGCTCTTGAGGTTGAAGCGAACATCGAACGATCCATTCCGGTAGGGAGTGTTTGCCACATATTCGGCAAGCCCTTCTGTGAACCATCCCAAGGATCCCGGAGCATCATAAGGTTCCGGTGTTAATTGGTGCGTCAGTTCGTGGCAGAGCGTTGAGTTATCCTTGCTGCGATCCAGCATGTAACTGCTGCCCACAGGTTTAACTCCCAGGCTTTCTAAAGGCACCATTACCAGTCCCAATCTCGGCATGAAAACACCAGCGCTGCTCGGTGGGGCTCCGGCTTTGACATAGTCCTTTTTGTGCTCGAATAACAGGATCTTATTTTTGCCTGTTGTCGGGTGCCCGCCATTCAGACCGATCGGCAACATCGTGCAGTAAAGATTCGTCGCTTCGAACATCACGGCAAATCCTTTCACGACCGATTGGGAGAGCCTAACATCGCAGACGTATTGATAGTTTTGGCTCTCATACACGAAACGCTTGGCATCGGCATCTTCCTCAACCACCTGGATTTCCGGGTCTTCTTTGAAATTCACCCTTTCCGGCCACGGACTGTCAAAGTTGACGGGTTCCGTGGTGACAACCTCTTTGCCATCCGAAGTGTCGGCGGCTTCTCCGTTTTCCGGTTGTTCAATGTGCAGATTTTGAACGTATTTCTGATCCTCGGCAGATAACTTTTCGAGTGGGTAGGGTACTTCCCGACCATTTGCCAATTTTAGGATCACGTTGCTACCGTCCAAACGCACAAGTGTAGCCTCAACTTTGCGGTCTTGGGAATCCGTCCAAGTCCGAGGCTCAGCGGCCAAAACGAGAGAACAGGAAAGAAGCAGAAGGATAATAGGCCGCATGACGCGGCTGTCATTAGAAGGAATCTTTAAAACTGTCCAGCAATCCTGAAGTATATCGGCAAAATCATAAAACTTGCATTTGCCGTGGCTTCGATTATGTAGCGCGCGTCCGGTGACTTTTTGACCGGTCGGAAGCCTGGTGGTTTCCATCCTTTTTCTGTCTTCATCGATGAGAGATAGTCCAGGATTTCTCCTACTCTCATCGACACCGCCAGCCACCGAAACCGGACGGGCAGGCCCAAAATTGAATGACTCCAGACTCCTTCGAGGCGTTGCCACTGGCTGCGCCCCTTCAGCGCGTTCTACTCGAACTCGAATACCATACGCCATCGCCAATCCAGGCCCAGGCGATCCCATTACTCCTGCAAGGCCGCGATCTTCTCGGCTGCGCTCAGACCGGCACCGGCAAAACCGCAAGCTTTGCATTGCCCATCCTGAACGCACTGCACGAAAAGCCGACCCGGCTGAAGCCGAAATGCCCACGTGCCTTGGTGCTTACTCCGACGCGTGAGCTGGCAGGTCAGGTCGGCAAAAGCTTCGCGACCTACGGCAAATACGTCAAATTCCGCCAAACCCTCGTCTACGGTGGTGTTGGCCAGGTTCCCCAGGTCAATGCGCTGCGCAGCGGTGTGGATGTTCTGGTAGCAACTCCAGGACGCCTTCTGGACTTGGTGGATCAACGGCATCTCGACCTCTCACAAGTCGAATTTTTCGTGCTGGATGAGGTCGATCGCATGTTGGACATGGGCTTTTTACGCGATGTGAAGCGTGTGGTCAGCCTGATCTCCCCTCGTCGGCAATCGCTCTTTTTCTCGGCGACGCTTGCTCCGAACATCGTTCAGTTGGCCGAGACTATCTTGCACAATCCAGCTTCGGTGACGATTGCTCCTGAGTCGACCACGGCCGAGCGGATTGAACAACAAGTCTGCTTTGTGAATCGCGAAAGCAAACGGCCACTTCTTGAGAAACTCCTGAAAAGACAGGATCAATCGGACAGCCAGAAGCTCACCATCATTTTCTCCCGCACCAAGCACGGCGCGAACAAGCTTGCCAAGAGTTTGTGTGCAGCCGGATTTCCTGCGGATGCCATCCATGGAAACAAGTCTCAGGCGCAGCGCGAAAAAGCTCTGGAACGCTTCAAAAAAGGAATTGTCCCGACCTTGGTTGCTACCGACGTCGCCGCACGCGGTGTGGACGTGAAAGAAGTGGGCCTCGTGGTCAATTTCGACCTTCCAAACGAACCAGAAGCCTACGTGCATCGCATCGGCCGGACTGGCCGTGCAGGAGCGGATGGCAGTGCGGTATCGTTCTGCACCGAAGACGAATTGGAATATCTGCGTGAAATCGAAAAAGTGATCCGCATGCAGGTTCCGACCTGGGAAGATCATGGCTGGCACAATGCTGAACTCGCTGAGAAGCACCTGCGCGAAAAAAATCTGCGCTCCCGCAGCAACCATCAGCCTAAATCCGGCGGAAACGGCGGGGGAGGTCGTCGCAACCGGCGCCGCCGCCCTGCGAGAACCCGCTAAGGATCAACGAAACCGTGGTCGCCCGAAATAGCCCCTTTGTCCAGGGATGAAGGGGGTTAAGGACGGCCGCGGAACCATCCGGTAATGCTGGCCCGGGTTTTCTTGGCCGGCAGCACTTCATGCCAGAAGTCGCCCGATAAGAAGCACACCATGGTGCCCAATCGGGGCTCGATCAGCTCAAAAGGACCATCTTCACAACCAGGTGTGGTGCGGATTTTCAGCTCACCACCATCGCCTGGCTGCCAGTCCGGATTGAGATAAAGGATGACGGTCATCAGCCGGTCCATCGACAGCCGGTGCCGATCCAGATGGGGTTTGTAAAATGCCCCTTCAGGATAAATGGCGAAGTGTCCTTCAAAATCGAGCAGGCCGAGAAACAGCGATTGGTTGATGTCCTGGCGCAAGCGATCCAGGCGCTTGAGGTAGGCGTTCTGGCAGTTGGTGATTTCACTTTCCTGAAGCCACATCACGTGATCCTTCCGCACGTCCTCACGGATTTTCAGATCTTTTCCACGACCAACCCCCGCGCGACGGAATTCGCCTTCTTGCCATGCGGCACGCACCTCATCGCTCAGGCCGTGGGATTCAGCACTGGAAAGATAATCGCGGGTCACCGACCAGCCTTGCCGGTGAATGTCATCAATAATAGGGCGATGATTGCTCACGGCGGCGTTCTGATCGTTGAAGAGCGCAGAATCTGCTGCTCGGAATCACGCTGGACGAGAAAAAAATTCGCAGATTTTCGCATGACCGCGAGGTGCATGGAAACCGCGTAAAACCGTCGATGGCGTCTGAATTAATCGCTGAGTTTTCAGAAGATCACTTGCCTAACAACGGATCTTGAACGAGGAGTGATTCCGCTATGAAGAGATACCTGAACTTTCCCTTGTGCGGACTTACCGCGATCGCAATTGCTGCCAGCATGACCTCCGTCAATGCCCAGGAAAAAACGGAAACGACCGGCAAAATGGAGCACATGCACATGCCTGCCGAGCCTACCAAGCTCATCGCCGTCATCCACGGACTGGGTGACAGCAAAGTCAAAGGCACCGTGGTTTTCGAAAAAGTCGAAGGCGGCGTTAAAGTCACCGCTGAAATCGGCGGATTGAATCCGAATCAAAAGCACGCCATCCACGTTCACGAATTTGGCGATCTCGGCTCGGAAGACGGCACCAGCGCTGGTGGCCACTTCAATCCGGAAGGTCACGACCACGCGATGCCAGACAAGGAAATGCGTCACGCTGGTGATTTGGGCAACCTTGATGCCGACGCCAATGGTGTAGCGAAGAAAACCATCGTCGTCGATAACATCACTCTGGGTCACGGCAAGGACGGCATTCTTGGTCGTGCCGTGATCGTTCACGCCAAGGAAGATGATGGCGGCCAACCAACAGGAAACGCCGGTGCCCGCATTGGAGCTGGTGTGATTGGAATCTCCAAAGATTCCAAATAACAAATTTTGATAGATGCTGGAAAGCCCGTCCAGAATCTGGACGGGCTTTTTTTGTAAGGTGTTTTCAGTATCACCCGTTCATTCAGCAGATGGGCAGATGCATGGCTCACCTGCCAGTTCGATATCGATGGTGACATGCTTGAATTCCGGCTCGAGCCGGTTGCGCACCAACTGCTTGGTTTGAACAATTTGTTCGCGAGTCGCCGTTTCATTCATCACCAAATGAATCGAGAGAACATGGCTCTCGCCATCCAGTGACCAACCATGGATGTGGTGCGACGATTCAACATTTGGCAGCGCATGGATTTCTGCTTCGAAAGCCTTCAGATCAAAGCTCTCCGGAGTGCTTTGAAGAAACACCACCATGACTTTCTTGAGATTCCTCGCCACGTTCCAAAGCACAAACAGGGACAACGCAATGGAGAGCAGCGGATCAATGATCGGAACATCCCAAATGGACATCGCCGCTGCTCCTAACAGAACCGCGAACCACCCAAGGGTGTCTTCTAACAAGTGCCAACTAACGATCCGTTCGGTTAGCGAGGAGGCACCTTTCATCCGCAGAACCGCCGCGCCGTTGAAAACAATCCCGACTACAGCTAGCGCAATCATGCCAGGGGCATTGACGCTTTCAGGATGGAATAAGCGGGTGGTTGCCTTCCACAGAACGACCGCCAGACCTGCTACCAGAAAGAGACCGGTGATCAAACCGCCGAGAAGCCGGTAACGTTTGAATCCGTAGGTGTGGCGACTGGTTCGTCCCTTCTTGGATAGATGCTCGAAATACCAGGCTAATCCAAGTGACGCGGAATCGCCGAGGTCATGGAGCGCATCGGTGATGATGGCGATGCTGTTGGTCCAGATGCCGCCGAAAATTTCGAGAATGGTAAAGGCGACATTGAGAAAAAAGGCGACCTTCAGATTATCCGAACTCGCGTGATCATGCCCATGGAGATGCCCTGCATGGGAGTGGGAATGATCGTGAGACATGAGCGTGGCGACTGGAGATTTATGCCGTGGCCTGGCACCAAGCCATGGCTTCGGAACGTTGAGACAACTCAAAGTATTTCACCTCGGCCGAAGTAAATGGTTTCATCAATTTGGTCATCCAGTCATGCCAGGTTTTCTCCCCGACTATGGCAATTTTGGAAAAATCATTCATGTGCTCCAAACCGAAGCCAGCGTCGGTTCCAAGCCCGCCAGGCGTCCAGCCGTCGAATTGATCCATCTCCCAGTAAAGCTGCACCTTGCCATGGAGTTTGATGGCTTCGGAGATGACGGGGAGGAATGCTTTGTAATCTTCTTTGTCTAACTTTCCGGAGAGACGTAGTGCGATCAGTGAGCCTTTGGTTTCTGGTAAAATCTGATACATGGCTATCGATGGGTTGTTCTGTTAGCGAATCAAACACACCATCGCGCGCAATCGAGTCAGGTCAAACGGCAGATCCCATTTTTGCTTCAGCTGAAGTCCTCAGAGAAAATTCGGACGGCGCGTTCATGCCCGTAAATGATCAGCAAGTCATTCTCTTTGAAAATGAAATCCGGTGTTGGGATTTCATCGATCGCCGTCGGCTCGACATCCTCACCTTTTCCATGCGGGCGCCGAACTGTGATGAGATTCAAGTGATGCTTTTGGCGCAAGTTCACATCCCGCAGAGCTTTGCCGATGAACGAAGCAGGAACCTTCAGCTCGGCGATCGCGTGCGTGTCATCGACACTGAAATGTCGGATCAAGCTTTGGTTATCGAGACGCCGCGCGAACTGCGCTGCAGCGAGAGATTCCACTTGAATCGTGCCTTCGACACCTGCCATTTCTAACAGATGGCTGTGAAGGTCGTTCACGATTCGAACGAAGAGCTTGTGCTGTCCGGAACGAACGAGGCAGGTCGTGACCAGAACGCTGGATTCGAAATGTTTGCCAATCGCTACCACCACCATGTCGAGAGAGGTGAGTCCCAACTCATCGATAACAGTTAGATTCGAAGCATCGGCCACGACGGCGAGGGTGGCATGATTCTTCACCTTTTCGACCGCAGCTTCCGAAATATCAACTGCGACGACTTCATGTCCGAGTTCGGACAATTCGATGACTAGATTGCGCCCGAAATTACCCAGGCCGATGACTCCATATTTCATAATAACTTCAGTTCAGAGGAAGCCGTGCTTCCGGATATTGGAAGTGCCGCGGGCGTGGACGCCCCGCCATGGTCAGAGCAAAAGTAAGGATACCGATCCGACCCACCAACATGGTGAGAATGATCACGCATTTTGAAAAAGGTACTAGATCCGCCGTGATGCCACGGCTGACTCCGACAGTGGCGAATGCACTCACGCATTCGAACAATACATCGTCCAATTTGAATTCAGGATTCGCGAGGCTGACCGCCGTCGTGGAGGCCAGAATCCAAAGCAGCGATAGCACCAAAGTCACGTGACATCGATCCAGAACATCGCGGGAAATTCTCCTGCCGAACACATTCACATCACTACGGCCTAACAGAATCCGCCGCAGTTCCAGCATGCCCAATGCAAAGGTGGTCGTCTTCAGGCCGCCTGCAGTACCTCCCGGGCTTCCACCAATCACCATCAGGAAACACATGAAGATGACCGAAGGGATCGAAAGCTGGCTCAAATCTGACACATTGAAGCCTGCAGTTCTAGCCGTCACGCTGTTGAATAGGGCGACCCATGGGTGTCCGTATCCACCTTCGAATTCCAGCAACCAGAAACCGAGCATGCCGAACACCACCAGTAAAGCCGTGGTTACCAGCACCAGTTTCGAATGCACCGGCACCCAAACATACGGTCGCCGCCGTCTCATCATCGAGGTGATTTTTCGCAGGACCGGTGCAAAGGTAAGCCCTGGCAATTGTCCGGTAACGACGAAGCCCAATCCACCGACGATGATCAAGATCATGATGATCGATTGAATGCCATACGATTCCCTCGCCGCACTGTCCATCAGGCCGGTGGAGAAGGTCGAAAAGCCGGCATTGCAGAACGCGGAAATCGAATGGAACGAGGCATGCCATAAACCGTGTTCAAGATCGCGCCATTGATAGTAAAGCCCTGCGGCTCCAATCCCCTCGATCAACAACGTGGTTAGCACAATTGTTCTAACAAAGTGGGTCACGGCCCGCACGTTTGTCGTCGAAAACATCTCATTGAGGAACACCCTGTCGCGCAGGGAAATGCCCTGGCCACTCATCAACGCGATGAAATAGGCGAGGGTCATTACGCCAAGTCCGCCGACTTGGATCAGGCCAAGGATGATGCCTTGGCCCGCCAGAGTGAAATCCAGAGCGGTGTCCTTGACGATCAATCCAGTCACACACACCGCGCTGGTGGAAGTAAACAGCGCATCGAGCCAACTGATTCCGGTATTCGTTGCGTTCGGAGTTTTCAGCAATCCAGTGCCAATCAAGATAACGACGACAAAGCTCCCGACGACCAACATGCCGGGCGGAATTTTTTTGAACCACTCGCTGCGGGTCAGGTCTAACAATCGCAGCAAGCCCGGGACCACCAACGTAAGTTGGCTCGCGGTGAGTAATGTAAGTCCTACTCCGCGAACTGCGAATTCTTCCTGCTGATGCCAAAATCCCCAACGCCGGGAGAGGTAGATTTGAATGATCGCAAAGACAGGGACCACGATGAAAATGATCGCGCGTCGCCACTTTTTGCGTTCCTCGCGGATGGTGATCAGTCGATAGAGTTCCATCACCACGACCGCGACTGCGAGGACCAGTGAAATGATCGTCGCGATTTTGCGATCACCTGAAGTGAGTGGCCATCCGATTTCCCAAACGAGGAGCGCGGCTGCTCCGGTTCCGAGCAGGAATGCCACAAAATCCAAAATCAGAGGATGGCCCTCTGCATCATCCGTGCTCAGTCTCAAGGGCGCTATGCTATCCACGCCGCCCGCTGATCGTCAAGACCAGCCAGAGGGGCTGAATTCAGGTAAAGTCGCTCATGGATGGAAAGAAATCGCGCAACAAACAATCTGCGGTAATCTATCGATGTGAACTCCACCCATCGCTTTCAACAGCTGGCACCTGATCTCTGGATGAAATCATTTCCGCTGAAAATACTGGGCATGGATATTCAGCGAAATGTTGCCGTCCTGAGGCTGAAGAATGATCAGTTGGTGATTCATTCTACGGCACCATTCAGCGAGCAGGATATACAGGATATTACCAGTTTGGGCAATCCGACTTGGTTGGTCGACGCGCTTCTCCGGCATTCCACGTTTGCTCGAGAGGGTGTGAAAGCGTTTCCCGATGCTCGGTATTTGGCTCCTCCTGGATTTGATCAAGAGGCAGAGGTGACGACGGAGAATTTACTCCAACCACCTGCGGAATGGAGTGGGGAGATCGAAGTTTTATCCATCGATGGTGCCCCCGATTTTGGAGAGATTGTGATGCTTCATGTCGCTTCGAAAACCTTGGTGGTTTGCGATCTCATCATCAATTTCCCGCATGAGAGCAGCTGGATTCAAAAGCAATTTCTCAAGCTAGGCTCGGTCGGCGGCAAATCCCATCCGGGAATGACAAAACCATTTCAGAATGCCATTCAGGATCGGGCAGCTTTTATCCAATCGATCCGTAAATTGTTAGAGTGGGATTTCGATCGCATCATCATCGGCCATGGAGATCGAATCGAGTCCAATGGAAAACGACTTCTTGCCAAAGTCTTCATGGATGCCGGATATCCTGTGCAGTGATTGAGAAAAGACGCGTCTTGTTTATTTGCTCCCGCAATCGATTGCGGAGTCCGACTGCCGAAGCGATTTTTTCGAATCATCCGGAAGTAGAAGTGGATTCAGCCGGATTGAGCAAAGATGCCGAAGTGCCGCTATCGAGGGAACAGCTGGAGTGGGCGGATTTGATTCTGGTGATGGAAAAAATTCACCGATCCCGACTGAACCGGAACTTTGGAAAATATCTGCGCGGCAAAAAAATCGCGGTGCTCAATATACCCGATCAATACGACTTCATGGAGCCAGCGCTGATCGACTTGTTGGAAAAGCGCTGTGCCAACCACTTCTAACCGATGGCCATTGCGGTTGTTCGATCGTTCTCAGCAGGTGGCGAGTAGCGATTCCTCCCAGTCTTTCCAGACAGGATCAAGCTTCTTTGACTTCAACATTGCAGCGACTTCAGCAGGGCTGCGGGTATCGGTGATTTTGAATTGCTCGGTCGCACGCTCGCAGCCGGATTTCTGTTCCAGTTCGACCCGGCGGCCTTTGACTGTGAGGTGCACATCGTCGTGGCCGGCGCCGGTGTATCCGCCAGGTTCGGTGCGCGCACCGGCTGACATCTGGGTGATTCCAAGCGTGGAAACTGCATCGCGCAGTGCCGCGGGTTCACGAGTCGAAAGGACGATTCCAACCTGAGGAAATAGAATTCGGAACGCGGTGATCAATCTAACAAACGCAGCATCCGGGAGGAACAATGCCGGATCCGTTTCGTATTGATAGTTTCCTGCGTAAGGGCGCATGCGTGGGAACGCCACTGTGAACTGCGCCTTCCAGCAGTGCTTGTAGAGATACTCAAGGTGTGCTGCCAGAGCGAGGGCTTCATGCTTCCAATTGGCGAGGCCGAACAGGGCGCCGATTCCGATCCTCCGAAATCCACCCATGTAAGCACGTTCGGGGCAATCCAGGCGCCAGTTGAATTTCTTTTTCGGCCCGGCAGTATGGAGGATCTCGTAGGTCTCCCGGTGATAACTTTCCTGATAGACCACCAGACCTTCAGCGCCGTGGTTTACGATATCAGCATACTGATCGTCCTCCATCGGCCCGACTTCCAGACCAAGCGTCGGGATGAATGACTTCAAGGCATCAAGGCAGTCCTGAAGGTAACCCTCGGAAACAAATTTCGGGTGCTCGCCTGCCACCAACAAAATATTTCGAAACCCCAGCCCGTGCAGATGCTTTGCTTCTTGCACCACCTGATCGATTGTGAGCGTGGTTCGAAGGATGCCAGCATCTCGGGAAAATCCACAATAAGAGCAATTGTTCACGCACTCGTTTGAGACATACAGCGGCGCGAAAAGTCGCATCGTGTTGCCAAAATGGCGGCGGGTGAGTTGCTGGCTTTTCCGCGCCATTTCTTCCAAAGGAGGAGCGGTTTCATCCGAAATCATGCGCGACAACCGCCGCATGAGAGGTGTCGGATTTGACATGAGCTGCGGGAAAACTTCCGAAAATGACATCGCGGGCGAACCATGCGGGTGCATCGATTCGGAATCAAGGGGAACCTATCGCTTGGCTTTCGTGGCGATGATTTCCATCAACCCAAGCCACGTCCTGGCTTGAGTGGAATGGGGGAATTCTTACGGTTCCAAATACTTGTTCAGCGAATCACGCAAAGTCGTCCGCGCACGGAACAGCAGACTTTTCACCGCAGGAAGGGTCAGATTCAGGACTTCACCGATTTCCTCGTAAGGCATTTGTTCATAACGACGCAATATCACCGCCATGCGTTGTTGTTCCGGTAGTGCGGCGATGGCGGCATCAACCGCCGCTTGCAATTCCGCCTGCAGAATCTCCGAGTCAGGCTGGCGGGAAATATCGTCAGGCACCAGCGCGTGGGAGTTTTCTTCGCGCGCATCGGATGAAACCTCATTGCGACGCTTTTTTCGCCTGGATTCGTTGAAAACCAGATTCCGGGTGATGGTGAAAAGGTAGGTCGTGAACTTCGCTTCCGGGCGATAGCGTTTCGCGTGACGCCAGACCCGCAAAAAGACCTGTTGGGCAATGTCTTCCGCTTCAGAGCCATTGCCTAACATCTTGGCAACGGTGCCAATCACCGCATTCTGATGTCGCAACACCAGTTCCCGGAAAGCGGCGTGATCTCCCTGACCGATGCGGGACATCAATGCGATGTCGCGGGCATTTTCATCGGTGTGCGCAGGGGTAGGCTCGGCCTCCATAGGAAGGTAAAGGGGTGTCGCGGCGATTCCGGCGCTGAACATGCATTCTGAAACCGACCACAGCCACTAAAGTTGCGGAGAAGCTCGTGCTTAGCCACAAAAAACGAGTGAACCCCATTCGGTTCACCCGTTCATGGATCCGGAAAGCCAGATTGGCCGATCAGAGCAGCTCTTCGATCAATTTCTCAAGCTTCACAATATCGGCTGAGAACTTGCGAATGCCTTCCGCAGTTTTGTCCACCGCCATGGCGTCTTCGTTGAACATCAAGCGGAACGATTTCTCATCGAGTGAAATTTTCTCCAAATCTGACGCTGCGGCGATTTCCGGCGAGAGGCGTTCTTCCAACGGTTCGGTGGATTGCTGCAGCTCACCGAGCAAGCTGGGCCCGATGGTCAGCAGATCGCAGCCTGCAAGTGCCACGATTTCGCCAGTGTTTCGGAACGAAGCGCCCATGACCTCGGTTTTGTACCCGAATTTTTTGTAGTAGTTGTAAATTTCCTTCACCGAGATCACGCCCGGATCTTCATCGCCGTGGAAATCCTTGCCCGTTTCCTTTTTATGCCAGTCGAGAATTCGTCCGACGAATGGGGAAATGAGGGTGACCTTGGCTTCGGCGCACGCAACGGCTTGGGCAAATGAGAACAACAGCGTCAAGTTGCAGTGAATCCCTTCAGTTTCCAGAATCTCGGCGGCTTTGATGCCTTCCCAGGTGGAGGCGATTTTGATCAAGACCCGCTCGCGGGAAATCCCTTCTTTTTCGTAAGCGGCGATCAGTTCACGAGCTTTGGCAACGGTTCCATCGGTATCAAAGGAAAGCCGGGCATCCACTTCGGTCGAAACGCGACCAGGGACGATCTTCAGAATTTCCAAGCCGAACAGGATGAGAATCCGGTCGATAATTGCCTTGGTAAGATCCGGCCCCTTGAGATCTGAGCTTTTCAGGTCCTCGACGGCTTTCTGAATCAGGTGCTTGTATTCCTCCTTGCCGACTGCTTGGAGAATCAGCGACGGGTTGGTGGTGGCATCCCGTGGCTGGTATTCCTTCATGGATTCGAAGTCTCCAGTATCGGCGACGACGACGGTGAATTTCTTGAGTTGTTCGAGTTGATTGGCACTCATCTGACGATGCTAACCCGGCTCCCTGCGGATGAAAGGGAAAATGCGGAGTTTATTGCCAATCCGGTTTCATGGTGGATTCCGCATTTTTTCCAAATTTGTTCGCCAGATCGGAGAGTGTGAGCTTGCGACAGGTGGAAAGCAGGTACACGATAGGGATCATGCAGCCTGTAACAGAACGATTGCGGAATTTCCTCCAGTTTGTCGCGATCAAACTGATCGATGACCCATCACAGGCGCAGCTCAAAGTCGCGGAATTGAGTCCCAAAAAACTTCGATTCAAACTCGTTCTCGCTCAAGCGGATGTGGCGATGTTGATCGGTCGGAACGGATTTACTGCTTCGGCGATCCGCAATGTTCTGAAAGCCGCGGCGGAGCGCGCAGGAGTTCAGGTGAGCCTGCAAATTCATTCCCACGAAGAGGAGGCGGAATTGCTGGCCCGCGGGGATGGTCATTAAGCATCTAAGTATCGGCAGAAAACGATCTTCCAATCCGGACAGTCCTCTCGCTAGCGTGGCGGACGATGAAAGCCTACCTGGACCTGATGAGAGACGTGCTGGCGAACGGGGAAACCCGTGCGGACCGCACTGGCACCGGCACCGTCTCCGTTTTTGGACGTCAGGCCCGGTATGATCTGCGCGAAGGCTTTCCCTGCCTGACGACGAAGAAACTGCATCTCCGCTCGATCATTCACGAACTTCTCTGGTTTCTGAAAGGCGAAACCAATGTCCGCTACCTCACCGAAAACGGCGTCACGATTTGGGACGAATGGGCAGATGCAGAAGGGGAGCTCGGTCCGGTTTATGGCAAGCAATGGCGCTCCTGGCCCACGCCCGAAGGTCGATCCATCGATCAGATCCAGATGCTCATCGACGGTCTTAAAGGAAATCCCGAATCCCGGCGCCACATTGTCTCAGCTTGGAATGTCGGGCAAATTGGCCAGATGGCGCTGCCTCCGTGCCATTTGCTGTTCCAGTTCTACGTCCACGAAGCTCCCGAGGGAGGACGACCCGGACTTTCGTGCCAGCTCTATCAACGCAGCGCGGATTTGTTTCTCGGGGTTCCGTTCAACATTGCTTCCTACGCCTTGTTGACGGAAATGGTTGCCCACGTGTGCGGCTACGAAGCACGCGACTTCGTGCATACGTTTGGCGATCTCCATCTTTACACCAACCACCTCGAACAAACTGAACTTCAGCTTTCCAGAGAACCGAGAAAATTACCTCGTATCTGGCTTAATCCCAATGTGAAAGAGATCGATGGGTTCACCTTTGAAGACATCCGACTGGAGGATTACGATCCGCATCCGCACATCAAGGCCCCCGTCGCGGTTTGAGAAGGGTGGCGATCATTGAAATCAAGCAATTACACTCCAAGCGATGCTTCATTTGACGGCTGTGGTGGCGATGACTCCTAATCGGGTGATCGGGAAAGATGGGAAGTTGCCGTGGCATCTGCCCGAAGACTTGGCATTTTTCAAACGAACCACCTCAGGCCATCCCATCGTGATGGGGAGAAAAACCTTCGAGTCGATCGGGCGTCCCTTGCCCAAAAGGCGCAACATCGTCCTCACACGGGATCATTCTTGGACTGCGGAGAGTGTTGAAACGATTCACCATCCATCCGAGTTAGCGAATCTGCCTGGCCTGGAAGGCACGGTTTTCATCATCGGCGGTTCGGAGATCTACTCGGCCTTTCTTCCGCGATTGGACGATCTTTTGATCAGTCATGTCTTTGAGGATCATTCAGGCGATACTATTTTTCCGGAATTTGAGGATCAATTCCCAAAAGGCGAGGTTCTGGAATCGTTCGAATCCTTCGAAGTCCGCCGCTGGTGCCGCAGCAATTGACTTTTCACATCATCCAGTTTGATCTTTGATCAAGCGTATGTTTTTGAATCTGAAACGAACGGTGGAAGAGCTGAAGGAACTTCGTTCTTTGACTGGAGATGAAGACGGCGCACAGCGCGTTGCCTTCACGCCGATTTGGGCCAAGGCACGGGAGTGGCTGAAATTCAAAATGCAGGAGTTGCCGGTCGAAACCGAAATGGATGCTGCTGGCAACCTTTGGTTCACCCTGCGCGGCGACTCGGAGTCATCCTTGCTGATCGGCGGCCATATCGATTCCGTGCCAAATGGAGGCTGGCTCGATGGCTGCCTGAACCTGATGGCGGGCGTCGAAACCATGCGCCGGATCCACGCGCAGTATGAGGGCAAACCGCCGGTTACTGTGAAATTGGTCGATTGGGCGGATGAAGAAGGCGCGCGTTTCGGCAAGAGCCTGTTCGGCTCATCGGCCTTCTCGGGCAATCTCGATATGGACGAGGCGCGGGCCTTGGTCGATGCAAACGGCATCCATTTACCCGAAGCAGTGGCCAAATACGGTATCGATTTCGAGTATGTGAAAAATTCGGGAAAATTCGCGCAACATGCTGATGCTTATTTGGAGTTGCATATCGAGCAAGGCCCGGTTTTGCTCGATATGGAACTGCCGTTGGGTGCCGTTCTTGGAACTTTTGGGGTCGAGCGTCATGCCATCGTTTTTCGCGGTCAGGCAGCGCATTCCGGCAGCACGCCGATGAATCGCCGTAAGGATGCATTTCTGGCCGCTGCAAAAATGGCCCCGGAAATCTATCAGATCACCGACCGCCACGGCGGCGTCTGCACCATCGGCTCCTGCACCACCAAACCAGGTATCGTCACCAGTGTGGTCGCCGAATGCCGCCTGACCTTGGATCAGCGGCATCTGGACGCGGATTCGCTCGCGGCGATGCTTGCCGAGGCAAAATCCGCGAGCGAACGCTTCGCCGCAGAAGGGGGCGTGACCGTGGAGTGGGAACGTTTGTGGCAGATTGAACCGGTGATTTTCGATGAAACGTTGGTGAATTTCTGCGACACGGCGATTCAGGAAACTTGCGGAGTTTCACACCGCTTGCCGTCGGGTCCCTTGCATGACGCGGCTGAGGTGGCACGCGCGGGAATTCCGACGGTCATGATGTTTGTGCAAAGCCTCCACGGCATCAGCCACAACAAGATCGAAGACACCCGCGAAGACCATTTGGAACTGTGCGTCAAAGCCTTCGATGCCTTGGCGGAGAAAACGATTCATTGGATGGTCGAAAACCGAAAGGTGAAATGAACCTCGCCTTCTTCGCCTCGCACGGTGGGAGCAACATGCAGGCGGTGCTCGATGCCTGTTCGGCTGGGAATTTAACGGCAAAGCCGGTTCTGCTGATCAGCAACAACCGCAAATGCCTCGCGATCGAACGCGCCGTGACAGAAGCATTGCCAATCCGTGTGATCAACCGTGTGACCCATCCCGATCCAGATGAACGGGATGCGGCCATGCTCCACGAACTGCTGGAGCACCACGCCGAACTGATTGTTTTAGCTGGCTACATGAAGCATCTCGGTCCGCGCGTCATCGCTCGCTACCGGAATCGGATTCTGAACATTCATCCAGCCCTGCTGCCCAAATTCGGCGGGCAGGGGATGTATGGAGCTTTCGTGCATCAGGCTGTGATTGCGGCCAAAGAAACGATTACTGGAGTCACGGTTCATCTGGTCGATGAGGAATACGATCACGGCCAGATTCTGGCCCAAACCGAGGTTCCAGTATTTCCCGAAGATGACGCCGCTTCGCTCTCTGCCCGAGTTTTGCAACGCGAGCATACGTTCTTGGTAGAGGTCTTGTCAGGGATTGTAAGCGGGCAGATACGCTTGCCAGCCGCCCCTTAAAGCCGCGAAACTGAGTGCGTATGATTTCAGTCGATGAAGCCCGCGCATTGGTCAGCCGCTTGATTGAACCCCTGGAAGCGGTCGAAACCCATCTCGATGCGTGCTTGGGAAAAGTTCTGGCAGAGCCGATCGTAGCCGATGCCTTTTACCCGGCTGGTGATCGGTCGATGATGGATGGCTACGTGATTCGAAATGATGAAACGCCTGGCGAATTCCAGATTTCTGAGGTCATTCAGGCAGGAATGGTTCCGCAGCTTCCACTGGAAAAAGGCCAGGCAGCACGAATTTTCACCGGAGCCTTGATCCCTGCGAACGGTGATCGGGTCATCATGCAGGAATGCGCTGAAAAAGTGGATAGTATGGTGAAAATTACGGAATTCCCGGAAAAGGATTTCATCCGTCGGAAAGGCGGTGAAGCCAGTCCCGGTCAGGAGCTTTTGGCGCCGGGAATGCTCCTTGGACCTACCGAGCTCGCGATCCTTGCGCAGGTGGGTGCGGCAACTCCCAAGGTGATCCGGCAACCCATCGTTCGGCATTTGGCGACCGGAAACGAAATCGTAGCCCCGCAGGAAACTCCAGCTGCAGGACAGATTCGCGATACCAATTCGAGCCTTCTAGCCGCGCTTTTCCAGCAGTTAGGGATCGAGGAATTTCACACAACTCGATGCAGTGACGATCTTGAGCGGATGATCGAACTCGCTTCGGAACCCGCCGACTTGCTGCTGATTTCAGGTGGCGCGGGGGCAGGCGATTTCGACTTCGGTGCGGAAACCCTGCGCCGTTTGGGTTTCACCATCCACTTTGATCGGGTCAATCTGCGCCCTGGCAAGCCCCTGACCTTTGCCACCAAGGGACGGCAGGCGGCCTTCATCTTACCCGGAAATCCGGTTTCCCATTTTGTTTGCTTCCACTCGGTGGTGAAATTCGCCGCAGAGCGATTTTGCGGTCGCGCTGGCCATCGGGGTTTCGTCGACATCGAACTGACGGACGCTGATGCACTCAAGCCCGACCCACGGGAAACCTACTGGCCTGCCGAAGTCACCATCGTCGAGGGACGGCTTCAGGTTTCACCGAAGAACTGGTCGAGTTCCGGCGACACCTTTTCCCTGAGCGGAACCAATGCCTTGGTGCGGGTGAATCAACACAACCCAGCAAATGGCGTCGCGCAAACCCTGTTGCTCGACTTGCCGGGGATCGCCTGACAAGTTTTTCCCAGTCATGTCCTCTCCCGCATTTTCCCACCTGGATGCCGATGGCACCGCGCGCATGGTTGATGTCAGCGCCAAGCCCGTGCAACGCCGAATCGCCAAAGCTGAAGGCTTCATTGCATGCTCCACGGAAACGATCCAGGCGCTCAGGGATCAAAAAATTCCGAAAGGTGACGTGCTCACCGTCGCCCGAATCGCGGCAATTCAGGCGGCGAAAAAAACCGACGATCTGATACCGCTTTGCCACGGGCTGCCGCTGGATCAGATCGATCTCGATTTCGAAATCCAAGAAAGCGGGGTCGCCATCCGCGCGACTTCCATCACGTCCGCCAAAACCGGAGTGGAGATGGAATCGCTCACCGCCGTTTCAGTAGCCGCACTGACCATTTACGACATGTGCAAGGCAGTCGATAAAGCGATGGTCATTGGTTCGATCCGCGTCACCGAAAAAATCAAGGAATGAAAGTCGCCCGTCTTACCCTGAGCGATCGCGCGAGCGCGGGAGTTTACAAGGACCTCAGCGGACCCGAGATTGAGCGGGTTTTTGCCGACTCCGGCGTGGAAGTGGCGGAATGGGTCCGGCATGTGATTCCGGATGAGCAGACGGGGATTGAGTCGTTGCTGCGCGAGCTCGCCGATGTCGAAGCTTGCGATTTGATTCTGACCACCGGCGGGACCGGCCCGTCGCCGCGCGATGTGACGCCAGAGGCGACCAAAGCGGTGCTCGAGCGTGAATTGCCCGGCTTCGGAGAAATCATGCGGGTGCAAACTTTTCCGCTGGTTCCGACGGCGATTCTTTCCCGCTCGACCGCTGGAACGCGGGGCAAAACGCTCATTGTGAATTTGCCCGGCAATCCAAAGGCCATCGGCGAATGCCTGCCGCTGGTGATCCCCGCGATCCGGGAGGCCCTGCGCCATCTGCAGGGCGAGTAACCGGATTCGCGTTTCTCAACCTCAAGCCGCTTCCTGCTGCCAGCGGGTTGCGATTTCCTCCAGCTTCTTCTCATCAGGAGAAGGTGCGGAGCGGCCGAAATACTGGGTTTCCAGTAGATCAATTTCGCGCTCGATTTCCGCCCGTTGCTCCGTGCGCAGCGTTGGATCATCGCGCAGGCGCCGCAGGAACCCGAGGACCGTGACTGGCGTGAACTGAGTTGGCAGGGGAATCAGACGTGACACAGGAGCTGGCGCTTTAGGTCGGGTGAACTTCCAGCCGAGCCAGCCGAGTGGAATCAGCAACAAGGCAAACCACCATGCGGAGACGTGCTGAGTTTTTCCTTCAAGCGGCACCGTTGCCGCGACTGGCAGGAGATCCACATCCTCGTAGCGTTGATAGATCAGACCACCATCAGTCAGCGTTTCCACGTCAGGTTTTGGGAAATGAAATGCAACCGGCATTTGCCCGGAAGTCGGCTTCAATTCCACCCGCCACTCCCGCTCCGATACCGGAGCCAGGTCATCCGTGTCAGCATCAAGTTCCGAAACCCGGAGGCCTTGATCGCCCAGACGGACGACATCGAATCCATCAAACTTCGTAGGCATCAAGTTTTCCAGACTAGGGACCAGGCCATGGGCGGTCGCTTTGACTTCCAGGAACACGCTGCCGTTTTCTTTTTCGCTGCGCTCATCCAAAGTCTCGGTGATGCGAACATCGCGGAATGGGCGGGGTTGAGCCTTGCCACCGTTGCCGACGGGAATTTCCGCTGAAGTGATTGGCAGCACGACGTAACCGGAGGTATCCATGAAATCGAGATCGATCTTCAAGGGCGGGATGCGATCGACTTCAGGGCCTTTCGGTTTCAGCAAAAAGTAAGCGTATGGCGTGAGGCGCCATCCAATTTCCGCATCGGTGCGGGATTCTACTTTTTCCGAATGGAAGGTGAGCGACACCACTTCGAAATGTTCCTCCAGGGCAGCGCGTGCCGCTTTTTCGAACTTGTCGCGGTAATCTTCCGGGGGGCGACCGTAGTTCCAGGCATACTGAGCCCCCGTCTGATTTTGAAGGTAGCGTTGAAAGCCACCGGCTTCCCGCTCGATTTCCTTGGTGTGGCGCAGGTTGATTTTCAGACCAAATGGGGTGGTTGGATCAATCTGATCCGGACCATCAATGCTGGCACTCAATTCGATCTCCGTGACCAGATCCCGGTAGTAGGCAAGCACATCCATGGCATCGGACATTTCCTTGCGATCACCGACAATCTGCGAAACCGATTCGAGGTAGCGCAATTTGAGGTCGGGAGAGACATTGGCGAGGCGGGTGTTGAGGGTTGTCGCGAGTTTCTTCAGATGCCGCTCCTTGGCTTCGCCGGGGATTTTGTCGATCATCGCCTTGATTTTCGGGAACTCGTCCAGCGATGGCATTTGATCGTTTTTCAGCGCTTCAAGAATCGGCGAACCCAATGCGGCGTAGATCCAGGTTTCGAAAACCTCGTTGGTTTCTTTGCTTTCATCCGCCAATGGAAGAGTTGCGACATAATCCGCGGCTGCTTTCGCAATCGCATCCAGTGCGGCACGCTTTACCGCACTGTGTGAATTATCCCGAGCGAGGGTGCTGGCATAGTTGCTCTCTTCGAATTTGAGCGCGGCGAGCTGGTAATTCAGCTTCCAAAGATCGGCCGGTTTCTTTGCGATCGCATTTTGCAGCACACTGGCTGCTGCAGCGTAGCCATTGAGAACCTGTTCCTGCAGTTCCTTGTCCTTGCGGTTGGTTTTGTAAGCCTGCTGCACTTTTGGATTTGGCCACAGCCCGGCCAAATTCACCCGCATGCGACTGACAAGTGCCGCCAAGGTCGTGGAGTCCAATACATCGGTTGAGCCGAAAACCGTTTCGATGGATTCCACCCGCCAGACTTCCGCCTGGCTGTGGCAATTGATGAAGGCATCTGTCAGCTCTTCGTGGAAAGATTCGCCGAGGTTCAAGGCGCGGATGCCTTTCACCAAGCTCGCAAGCGCAACCAGATTCCGCTCCTGCTGCGACCGGGTGAGGGGGATGGCGCCAGCCTGACTATTATAGCCATAGTAATACATGTATTGCTGGCGATAAGACTGCTCCTTGTTCGGGTTGTGATTGTCCGACCAAACGGAAATCAATTCGCGAACGAGAGAAATTCCTTCTTCTTGGTTGTTTGCGGCGATTTGACGGATCAACGGCAACGCGGCTTCCTCCTCCTTCACTTTCAGGAACAATCTGGCTTCATCCGCGAGGCACTCATTGCGGGTGGTTGCTTCCACATGGGACAACCATGCGGCATCCGGCTGGCAATCGATCATGTCGCCAGTCGCGATCGGGCGAGTGCCCTGGCCGTTATAAACCGCTTGTTGCTGGGTGTAGAAAACATTCCCGAACGGGTCATACTGGGGGATTCGGCGGCGTGAATCGTTCTGATCTTTGACCCGGGTGACTTCGGCTTCATATCGCCATTGCCGGGCGAAGAGCGTGAGAATTTCCGCCCATTTCTCCGGGTCCGCGCTCTTGGTGGAAAGGAGCGATTTCACGGCGGCATGTTGCGTGCGGAGTTGCTCCAGCCGAACCGATGCGTCCGGGTTTTCCCGACTCAGCGAAGTCAGGGTGCCGAGAGTTCCTAACAATTCGAGGCCCTCTGCCTTTGGATTCGCAAAAGTTTTCTCAAGCCATTGCTGGCCTCTGCTATCGTCGAGTTCAGGGATCAGTGAGAGCGCTCGGAACAAGGCTTCGGAGCGGGCGTCGGCAGGGGCTTTGGAATCGGTCAGGAAGGAAGTTGAAATTTCCCAAGCCAGTGGCAGCGCGTCTTTTCCCGCTGCCTTGGGATCGGTTTGCGCAAGGGTCGCGCGATGCCGGGCAATCAGGTTTAGCGCTTTGTAGTCGGAGCTTTTGCGCGCCTCGGCTAAATCCGGTAAAAATGCGGTCGCTTCTTGGACCAGGCCGGATTCGATCAACACCAGCGCGGCTCTGGAACGATCGTCCTGCGATTTTCCCCCGAAGTGGCGGATGCCGGCGTCGAGCTTGCTGAAAAATTCCTTCGTCGGTTTGGGATCGGCCGGCAGCAGACTTGAAAGAATCTTGAGGGTGTCCGGTTCCGGTGGCTTCGGCGAAGCGGAAGCGAGGCCCAACCAATCGAGAGGTGGCAAAAATGATGGATCCGCATAAGGTTTGGCACCTTGTGCAGCGATCTCAGGCGGCGGATTGACAGGCGTGGGAGCTGCAGTTTTGGCAACCACCAACTGATAAACCTGAGGCTGTAGGGATTCCGGCAACTCCGCCATGAAAGCCGCCACTTGATCCCAACGACTCAAAATGATGTCGCGACGGAAAACTTCGACCTTCTTGCTGAATTCCTCCATTTCCTGATTCTGGTCCGCAGACGCAGGTGCAGGTGCAGGATTCGCAGGACTGGTTGTTGCCGGGTTATCGGAAGTGGCGTTGTCTGCCGTCGATTGATTTTCCGGTGCTGCTGGATTCTCAGGCGCGGCCGGGTTTACTGGAGCTTCTGGAACCGCAGGGGGGGCAGGATTTGGGGTGGCTTGTGAGTCTTCCGGTAACCGGGCTTCCAACATCTTCGCCGCGAGAATTCCCGAAGGGCTGCGGTCGATTTGCATCTGACTCAAAATCCCCATTTTCTGCTGCTCCGGCGTCACCTTTTTTTGCCCGCGACTTTGGTTCAGCAGGGTCCGGAGTTTCTCGAAATCAATCGGCGCTTCCTGGGAGGCTGCTCCTGCCGCTTGTGCTTGCTCTACGGAGGCTTCGGCTGGCTGGCCAGCGGCACCCGCGATCTGCCCGACGGCGGCGACCACTCTCATCCGTGTGGTCGCTTGTGGGGTAGTTTGGGCGTTTGCCAGGTTGGCGCAGAGGAGCAACGAAGCGGCAGGAATGCGATAGTTCATGGGATAGGGGAAAATGCTTGAATCAGATCAATGCGAAGAACTCAGGAACCTTCGCCATCGATTGGGGGTCCGGCGCTGGCTCCGCGGGAGTCTTCGCTCTTTTTCTTGCCCATCTTGGGGCTGGGTTTGTTGCATTTGCCTGATTTGCAATTGCATGGCTTCGGAATTGGAAGCCCGTAAAGCTCAGCCGGGTCCGCTCTTTCGAGACGAATGGCGGATTCCAGATCGTCCGCATGAACGGCAGCGGCTTTGGTGTCGCCTGCTGCCTGAGCGCGCTCAACGAGAAGCTTGCGCTCTTGGCGGGCTGCTTCGATTTCCGGCTCCCACTCCGTGTCTGGCAGACCTTCGAGTTTCATGAGGTAGGTCATGTAGAAGCGTGAAGACGCCAGCGCGGCCATGGTGCCGTCGCGAACTTTTGGATCGGCCTTGGGATCGGCTTCCAATTCGTTCGACAGAGCCTCAAGTTCGGTCCGTGCTTCAGGCAGGCCGGAGGATTGCATCTTGGCTTTCGCCAGTTCGAGCCGGATTTCACGTGACTCGGCCACGCGTTCTTTCGGCAGCGAGGCGAGCGAGAGTTCGTAGGCGTCAACCGCAGCAGGCCAAGCGGCCTCATTGGCATAACGTTGTGCGTCCGCGAGGTGAGTGGCGGTTTGATCAAGTGCGACACCGGTTTGACCCGGGCCGTAGTGGAATGCGACGAGTCCCAGCGGGACAAGGCACCAGAGGGTAAGGAATAGGATTTTCATAAGCGTTTCAGTCAGTCATGAAATTACGGGATGCAGCAGGAAAATGGAAGTCGCGAGTTTTCGGCCCTGGATTCCAGGCGGAACCGGCAAAGTGAAGCAAAATGGGCAGCAGTGAAAGTACCAAGGTTCCGAGGACTGTGGCGGTGATCGCCAGTTCTCTATATGATGCGGGACGGTTCGAGTCATCGCTTGCCAGTGAACCCAACTTGCTGAGCGTATCGGTCGGCACAAATTTCAAATTGGCATCGTGGTAAACCCCGCCGATCCGTGTCGCGATCTGGCGCAGGGTGGAGCTGTCCTGACGCGAATTGTGACCGTTGATGAAAGTTCCCGTCCCGGGATCGCCGACGCCAATGACGAGCACTCCACGGATGGATGGCGGCATGGTTGGCATGCCGGTGGGAGGCACGCTGTCGCCATCGCTCACCACCATCAATGTCGTAGAACCCCGTGGCCACGGTTTGGCGATGCGCGCCGCTTCCTCCAGTCCGTCCAATAGCTTGGTCTGTCCGGATGGGAACGCGTAGTGCATCGGGAGATCGTTCATCAAGTTATGTAAAACCTCCATGTCCCGAGTTTGTTCAACAACCGGCTTTGCTCCGTTATAAACTGCGATCACCGTGGTAAAAAGACGATCGCTGGCGATGCGTGCAAAGACTGAATCCATCACTTCGCGCGCGCGATGCGTCCGGCTTTCCTTGCCGGATTTTCCGGAATCCTGAATGCGCATGCTGGGAGAAACATCGAGCAGGATCAGCAGGTGTTCGCGATGCGCCGGATCGATTTCCTTGGGCACACCACGATGGGCAACAGGTGGCAGCACCAGCAACATGGCCAATCCCCAAACCATTGCGGTCAAGGCGGCGACTCGCAAAAACGGTGCGAGTTTTCCCGGCAGTCCCGGCTTTTTTCCGGGGCCGAATGCCAGCGGACCCACCCGGCGGATGCGCCCCGTGTGCAACCACTCGGCGCCAGTCGCCAGGATCAGTGCCGCCAGCGCGAGCAGAATGGGAAGTTTTACCATGGCGTGTGGCGCAAGCCGAAAAGGGTGAGCAGATAAAGCGCGCCAATCGAAAGACCGGCGAGCGAGAAGGGTTGGTAATAATCGACAGGATCCGGTTTCACGCGCTTGAGCGGTGCCTTGTTCATTTCATCGATCTTGGCAAAAACCGCGCCGAGTGCCTTGGGATCGTTGGCACCGAAAACCTCACCGCCGGTGATGTTCGCGATGACCGCAACTTCGTCTGATGGTGACCCTTCGGCGATATGGATGACGTAGACCGAGATGTCATTGGCTTTCAGGCTTTCGGCGATCGCCACGTCCTGGCCATTGCTCAGGTCAAAGCTCGCTCCGTCGGTGATCAGGACAATCATCCGGTCTCCTTTTTCCCGGGAAATCAGAACTTTTTCCGCCGATTTCAGCGCCATGCCGATCATCGTTCCGCCGAACCAGGGCGGTAGCTTCTCCGGCCGCAAAAATGGAGGCGCACATTTGAATGCCGAGACATCCGAGGTAAGCGGAATCCAGTTGAGAACCGCGCTGCCGAAAATCGTCAGGCCAAACGCATCACCCTTACGATAGGATATGAACTGATTGACCGAATCCATCGCCGCGTCATAACGCGTGGCTGAGCCGTAATTGGCCATCATCGATCCCGAAACATCCAGACAGAACTGGATGTTTGTCATTTCCCGTTCATCGCGCGGTTGCTCGTAGCGGCGCGGACCTGCGATGATGCAAATGCCGACGACGAGCAGGAGAATCGGCAGCAGGTCTGCACAGCGCAGGCAAAAGCCTAGCAACCGACGGCGGGGCAAGGGCTGATGATCGAAGGGCAGGGGGATGCGCCTTCCACCGCGCTTGCGCAGGTAAATCGCCAGTGCGATGGGAATGACCAGCAGGACCAGGAATGATGGATGGGCGAAGTTCAAAGGGATCGAGTCAGATTTCAGGCTTCGGTTTTCACGCTGGGCTCGGCAACCGCAGCAGCCGCCGTGGGTTGATAAGGCGCAAGTAGTTTCTGGATTTCAGCCTCGGAGGTTTCCGGGTTGCGTGCATGCAGCCAGCGTTCCAGAGCGAGAATCAACGGCGAGGCTTCCGGATGTTGACGCAGCTTGACCATTGCTTCCGAGGTCGGGGCATCTGCAATTTCGGGCAAGCGCTCGCGCCAGTGACCAAGGATCAGACGTTCCAACTTGGCACGGCCAGCATCGTCGATTTTTCCGTTGGATGCAGCATCGAGCAATGGCTTGAGACGATCCGCCAGGCTGGCTGGTGCTTCGGATTCGTTCGATGCCGCGGGCTTTTTCTTCTTCCAGAGAATGATGGCGATCAACCCGATGAACCAGACGCAGCAAAGCGTGATCATGGTCGTCCGGTAGCCACCGAGTGTCGGCATTTGCTCACTAGGTTTGACCTTGGGAAGTTCGATGCCGGGAGGAAGTTGGCTGGTGATCTCCAGTGGAATTTCTGGAAATGTCGGTGGTTCTGCTGAATTTACCGGTACCAGGAAATCGGCCAAGTTGTAGGTGCCTGCCTCAAGGCCCTGAATTTCGAAATCGTAGCGGAATCCATCTTTGGCGGGTTTCAATTCCAGCAGGCGAACCACCAATGGCGGTTCGCGATCGCGACGCGGTGCCGGTTTCGCCTCACCTCCAGGAATGTAAATATCCTGCAGCGTCAGTGGTTGGCCGATCCGTTGGGATGGCACCGCCGCAGACACAGTGGCGATGAGTGCGAGAAAAAGACAAAGGAATCGCATGCGGTCAGGAGGCTGAATTGCGGCGGACAAGGCCGCCCCGGGAACGGAGAAAATGACGGAAGGAGGCAAGGAACGGTGTGCCAAGCTCAATGAGGAAATGATCGATCGAAGCCTTTTTGAAAGATTCGACCAGGCGATCACTGGTGGAAAGCAGACTGCGGCCGTGAGTTAGAAATTCTCGACCGGACTCGACTTCACGCGCGCGGAAGAATCCTGCGCCAGTTAGCTGATCTTCGGCAGGGTCACGAAATGCCAGGCAGATGCAGTCGTGCCGGGAATTGATCAATTTTAGCGCTGGCATGGCATCCGGATCATGAAAGTCACTGAGCACGATCACCAGGGAGCGTTGACCGAGCGAAGGCTCCAGCGAAACCAAGCGCTTCCCGAGAGTCGTCGGTTCATCAAAATGATAATTCCGAAGTTGATGCAGCCACTGCAACAGCACATCGCGCGAGAGGCTGGGCTGAACAATCAGATCTCTACCTCCTGCGCCGAGCACACCGACCGGGCTGACGCGATCCAGACAAGCAAGCGCAAGTCCGCCGGCAACCTGCACGGCCAGTCCGTATTTCCCGGGCGGGTGAGTCGAAAGTGCCATCGATGCGGAAGTGTCGATCACCAGCCAAACCGGCATTTGTTTGGGAGTTTCGAATTGCTTCACATGCGTCTTCCCGGTGCGTGCTGTGACGCGCCAATCAATCGATTTCACGGGATCGCCCGCTTCGTAGCGACGGGATTGCACATACTCCAAACCTTGCCCAAGGAACGGACTACGATCTGTTCCGTAGCTAAGGCTGTCCGCCAGACGTTTGACCGCCAGTAGAAATTGGCGGCTATCCAATGGATCCGCGTTTTCAAGCCGGGCATCCATCGGGTCAGGAGATCGATTCTTCCAAAATGTCCTGCAACACTGCTGCACCAGTGCGGCCTTCGGCAAGTGCCTCGTAGGTAAGACGGATGCGGTGCAGAATGACGTCCTCGGCCAAGGCGAAAAGATCTTCGGGGATGACGTAGTCGCGACCTTGCAGCAACGCGCGTGCGCGCGACGCTTTCAGAAGCGAAATGCCAGCACGCGGGCTGCAGCCAACTTCAAGCTCACGGTGGTGGCGGGTCCGTTCGATGATGTCGACGACATGTTTCAGGAAAACATCACTCACGTGGATTTCGTTGGCAGCTTCCATTGCCGCGATGAGATCCGCTTCGGTGCCGATCGCTTTCTTTTCGATCATGTCGAACTCAGATCGGGCCACGGCACCGGAACCTTCCCGTTTCACGCCGAGCTTGAGGTTGCGGCGGAGAATTTCTTCCTCCTCGCTGGCGGTCGGGTAGCCGAGCCGATGGCAGAGCATGAATCGGTCGAGCTGGGCTTCCGGCAGCTCGAATGTTCCGCTTTGTTCGATCGGGTTCTGGGTCGCGATCACCAGGAAAGGTGTTGGTAGGGCATGCGACTCGCTACCGATCGTCACTTTCCGCTCCTGCATCGCTTCCAACAAGGCGCCCTGAACTTTCGGGGCTGCGCGGTTGATTTCGTCCGCCAGCAAAAGGTTGGTAAAGGCAGGGCCACGATGGGTGCGGAAATTGCCGGTGCGTTCATCCAGGATTTCCGAACCGAGAATATCGGAAGGCAGAAGATCGATGGTAAACTGAATCCGCCGGAACTGAAGGTGCATGGCTTGCGCCAAAGTGTTGACCAACAGGGTTTTCGCGAGGCCAGGCATGCCTTCCAACAGCAAGTGCCCGCTGGTCAGCAGCGCGATCAGCATCCGCTCCACGACAACATCCTGACCCACGACGATCTGGCCGACGCGGCTTCGGATTTCCTGAACGTATCGGCTGACATCGGGGAAGGGGATATTCGCAGTAATCATGATGGTTGATTGACCAATGAGTAAATGTGCGCTGCAGACGATTTTGTCTGTAAAAATCCGGACAATGTTGCTCAAAGACCGGAAAAAACCTGCGAATGAAAAATTTAATAAAAAAAGTGATCGAGCGAGAAAACCCCCAACGTATTGCTCCCTGTCGCAAGACAAAGGTGGTCCGACTGATGCGCTCCTAGGTTTTTGGGTTTTTCCTTAGAGATGATCAGTCGGACCGCTTCTTGCGGTCTTTCCCCAATGATATCGGGAGGAAATTTAGGAAATGCCTGCGGTGTTTCGAGCCGTGCCGCTAGAGGGAAGCAGAAAGTAGGAATTAACCGCCTATGATCTGATCATAAATGAATATCCCCTCGCCAACTTGATTCCCGGTGTCGAATAACTGGCTAGCACCGGACTCGAATTTCCTTTTCAGAGCAATGATCGAATCTTGTGCAGTTTCAATTTCGCAAATCCACAAACCGTTGGGCATTTCCTGAGTCAACCGATATAAGTAATGCGTGATTCCTCCTGAAGAACGCTCCTCAACTGATGTCGCGCTCAACAAAAGAGTCGCAATTTCGGAAGTTATTTTCCCAAGTGCCAGAGATCTGAATTCGTATGGCATTTGCGGAGCCGTGCGAATGGAACGTGGAACTAATACTAGTGCGATTAGATAAGTCAGAACCAAAAATCCAGCATAGATCGCACAGGAAATGACTAATACTTGGATGGGATGTCCGACCCAGACCTGCCAAAGAATTACACCACCAAACACGGCAGAACCCGCAATAATGAGTGTGTTGTGAAGCCCGTTGCGTTTCATGAATTACTTGCAGAACGATTGATTTTCAAGTGCGGGCGAAAGCTTGACTCACCTGTTGGCTGTAAGGGCTTTCATAACTTGGTTATAGATGAGTATGACATCAAGCCGGGTCGCGATAGTTGCTTCGAGCCAAGATCCGTCAGTTTACTTGGGGATGCGAGCATCGGATTCGTTTTGTTCGAACGTCAAAGCGCAGGAGATGGAACCTGTGCAGCCAGTTGCCATTTCCTACCTACTTCTTTGGCCTTAGATCGAAGGTGTCACGACCCCAGCTAGCCGACGTAGGTTTTGTTCATTCGCACCTTCCAGAAAATCCCTCATCTTTTCGGCGAAGGTCTCGTTCTCAAAGACCGCATGCCAAGACACAAGAGTTCCGCACTCGGTGCGATCGAGTGAAATCTTCAGATCGTATCGGGGTAAAGATGTATGGCGGATATGGACCCGTGCATCGGGAATGATCTCAACAAACTCCGACTCATTCGGGTAATCCCTACCGTCTGGTCCGTGCATGATGTATTTCCATTTACCGCCAGTGCGAAATTCGAAGATTTCAAATGTATTGCTGAACCCATCCGGTCCCCACCAGGTCGCATACTTTTCCGAATCTTCAAATGCTCCGAATACTTCCGCAGGAGTGACTGGAACCTCAATGTGATGTTCAAATATGGACATGTTTCTGCCAATCAAATAGTGTCAGTAGACGGCTGGCTGAATGCGTATGTTCGCGGTGTCAGTTGGTTTTGAAGAGTGATGATAAATCAACTGTGCGACTAACGGGATGTTCAAAATCTTCATTTGCAATTTGGAAAACGGCCGTATGGGGAGCGGCGATACAAAAATCAGATCATACGACTAAGCCGATAAGATCATCTGCATCAACAAGCCTTTTGTCTGCCACGCTGAAAACATAGGTCTTGTAGTGCCAGGGAGAATGACCTCCAGAACTGATAGTCGTAACAACAATAGATTTAGAGTCCGTGCTCCATTGAAGCTGGGAGGGGAGCCTTCCAGTGAAATCGTGTGAGAAGTCTAAATCTCCTAATTCATTTTTACCAACCCATGGGAAGACGACCAAACTGAAATCATCAAGATCCGGTTGCCAAATATAGTCTGATTCAGGAATGCGCCAAGTGGCCGTGAAAAAGGCATGATCGGGAGATTCAGACTTCAATATTGAATCATCTTGCTGTGTGAAGCCAGGAATGGATGTCACGGCCAACCATGCTAGAGCGAAAATCTTCATGCATTTGAAAGTTCAACACGGAGCTGGTTAGACGGTTGTCATGCCGCGGCTTTATTTTATGGAGGCGACGAAAAATTGTGTGCGCTGGACTACAGTGATCGTCACCATGGTCTTACCCTCTTGCCCAGGCTTCACCTCTGCGACCAAGTCCAATCGACCCAGCCGGGGGAGATCAAGGGTCCGGCAAAGCTTTTTCGGTTCGGTGGCAAAGAGCTTAGCGGTGAGGGGCACGTCATCGATCAGGGTCGGAGGGGTAGCATAGGCAAATCCCCGTGAGGCCGAGAATTTCTCCCACATACTTGGATCCCATTCCGTGTTGATAGTGGCAACCTCTACCTTTCCTTCAAATTTATCGGGTTGTTTTGCCAGGGTGGGTGGGAAATGCAACTCCCCCTGATGGTCCACTACATGGCCGCCGTCAGCATTAAATGCCAGCACTCGTAGAAACTCCTGCATGCCGTCTGATGTGGAACCAAAAGATGGCAATGCCATCAGTACTGATGTCATGAATGTGATTAGTGTTTTCATGGTTTTTGTAGCGAAAGATTTAGAGTATGGGACCGGCGGAAAGGAAGCAGGAATTCAAAGAAGGACATTTTCGCTGGTTCGGTGGCTCAACTTGTTCTTCTTAGGTTTTTCGTTCTCACGGCTCGTCGAAATAAAGTCTCTTCCAATCCTCAAGTTCAAATGCGGTCGAATTGGAGCAGTCCAGCCCGTAGGGTTGCCTGTCACGGCGTGTTCGGCCGCAGAATTACCATTCACCGAATTCCATCCACGCGGTCTCCCATGGATCGGCGGAAGCCGGACCTAATGCGAACTGATCCTGACTTGCACACGCCACGATCAAAAACGACGGATCTTCAGGATTATCCCAGCTCAGAAATACAGAGACAAATCTCTCTTGGACCTTCCACAAGGCAAAGAGTCCCCCTGACGCCCAGCATGGGGTGGCTTCATCCCAGCCATCCTTATTTGCTGCACAAGGACCGAGTTCGTCCGATATGATTTGGAGAGCTTCGTCCTTCAATTGCTCATAACGCTTCCTGGTTTCCGTCCAATCGGCTTCGTCTCGCGCTCGATCCTTTTCCCAATCCGTGTATTCCCAGTCGGCGAATCTCGCCTTGTCTTGATCCAAGATTCTGAATGTTGCTTGGTCAGACCCTAGGACCTCTTGAATCAATGAGCGTTGATGTGGTGTCATGTATTTAGCTGAACATATGAGGCCATCTGCGGCGGGAGGGAAGCTTCAAAGTCAATTATCGGGCTGATCGCCGGTTTGGCACCTCGACTTTGTTGGACTTGAATTATTGCGCGTTGGTTGGCGAGACGACGATCCACGGCACTGAGCTTGAATCCGCCCTAAACCTCTTTTTCTCCGCCCAATCCTTCAGCGTCGAACGGTAGATCTCCTTGCCATCCAGCTCGACGACAATCGTCCCAGCTAAGGTTCTCGAATAAATCGACTTCCCGTCAACTGTGGAGCTGGAGAACCCACCGAAGTAAAAGACGACTGCCACTCCCTCAGCGTTGGTATCGACAGGCTTACCAAGGGAATCCGGCAGCAGCTTGGTCTGGCGCTTCGGATCGAGCTCAAATTCTCTGTAGGTTCCCGCGTCCTCTAGTCGCACCTTTGCGCCTTTGATGGGAGTGCCAGAATTGGGGTCAACGACCTGCACCATCACTGGAAAAAATCCTCTTCCGTCGGCGATGATTGCGGCACTCGCGACTGAAGCAGCCGCGATCCATGCGAGGAGGAATGTCTTCATTGTTTTTGTTAACTGCCTTGTTCGCCCTACTCATTCACTTCGGTGATCTCCATGTCAAAGGCTTCGATGATCGCAAGCATGCACCCAGTCGCTGTAGGGATCACCGTGTGGGTCGAAGGTCGACCTCCCGCCTCGCTCTCCGTTTTCTTCAAAGTTAACAAGCACATCATCGCCATTCTTGAAAGCGTCGGGCATCGACATGAAATCCCAGGGATGTTGCAACCGGGGGGGCGTTTGGCGTTTGTCCACGGGGGCGGCGAAATAAAGTCTCTTCCAATCCTCAAGTTCAGATGCGGTCGGCCACCAAAAATGATCCAACGCGCGCAGATCAAAGTAGCCTCGCCACTCATCCTCATTCTCCGGCCATGCTTGAAAATCCATGCAGTGCTTGATCCGCCCGAATGCCTGTGGTGCCGCTCGATAACGGTTGTGATCAGTGAAACTGAAACTTACACTGAACGGCTCCATCTTTCTGGCGGACGTTTAATGCCCGTCACCTGTAACATCCTGTTCGCGTTTGCTTGGGTCGATTCGGTAGCGCACTTCTTCAAGCAAGAATCCCGGCCTCTCCTCCGATTTAGTCGATCCATCAGTCCGAAAACCGATGGCCTCATAAAAGCTCCGTCCTAACAAATTCGCCTCAAGCACCCAGAGCGTTACCGACGAAGCACCGCGCCTACGAGCTGCTTCGAAGGCAGCCTCGCAGAGTTGCCTACCACATCCCTGACGCCACGCGCATGGATCAACGTATATCGCAGCGATCTCAGCCACACCGGTCCCGTCATCATCTCTCGAGGGAATCAAGTGGCAAAAACCAGTGACGGTTGCCCCCAGGATAGTGACGAACAGATCACTGGATTCGTTATCGGCCTGCTGAGACCAGAACGTGACTCGTTTTTCAGGATTCAGGGCATTCAGGTAGTCATCCGGGATGATTCCCCGATAAGCACTTTGCCAACCTCCTACCTGAATCTCGGCGATGCGCTTGCCATCACCAGTTTCGGCCTTCCTTACCCTATGCATTGTATATTTCTCGCGAACGACCCAAACTCAGCGACACCGGGCGATGAGCTTGACTCGCAATGTTGTGTTCAAGTTATCCATCAATGTAAAATGCAGAGCTTGTCGGCTGTTGGCTGCAGCGCATGGTTAGGCCACGTCATGGTGTCCACCTGTAACGTCTCTTGGTGCGCGACCCTCGCTGATAATGCGGGTCGTGGGCGGGCACTGCAACCTCATCAACAAACTGAGCGTCCAAACGCTCGATTGTGCGCCTGGACGCAAGATTATCGGGGTCGCAGGTAATTGTGACGGCCTCGCAAACCGAGCGAACAAAAGGCGCAATAGCTCGACATGCCTGTAATGCGTAGCCATGACCTCGAAAGCTCTCGGCAATCTCAAACCCGACGTGACCGGCACAAACCCGAACGTGCTCCGTATCTCCGACACGAAAATTGATGTGTCCGACATCTGATCCGTCGGCGGCAATTATGCGGAAATGGAAATAGGGAACGAACCCGCGAGATGGCTCGCCGGACACAACCCGGGCAAGCCGCAGCGTGACCTCGCCCAAAGACAAAGTTTCTGGTGGGGTTGGCAGGTCGTCTGTGAGAGGTGCGGTCATAGTGGCCTAACGTCAGAGCGCAGCGAACTAGCAGCGTTGTCGCGGTTGCCTACCACGGCTTGTTGGGCAAATTCCATTTCAGTTGCCCATTCTGAATGTGGTGGATGCAAACGGCAAAACCATTCCGTAGAGAACCAAGCCAGTAGTAAGTCCCGCGACGATCAAAGCGCACCAAGATGCCCAGCGACATTCACCGTGCCGGACATGGATCCAGATGAACGACAGCAATAGCCCGCCGAATAGAAAAGGAGTCCATCGAAACGCAGTAATCGCAAACATGGTCATAGATCCAAATGAGTCCGTGCCATTGTAAATCTCAGAAAGGCCTCTAGCTCCTATGGCGCTTGCGAGGAACACAATGCAACCGAGCGCTACAATCGTGGCGGCTGTGCCTAGAAGTTCGGTAATCTTATCTCGTTTCAGCATCTGATATTTCAGTCCAATGTCGAGTCCTCCTACGCCTGACCTTGGGCGAGGCTTCGACGGTGGGCACGGGTTAATCCGCAAGAGCCATCGCACGGGTCGACTAGTAACAAAACAAAATAGCCCACAATGACAAGACTCAAGGATGCCATGCTTTGACGATGACCACGTGACCTGAGCTGTGATGCTCCATGCATCCGAAACAAGGATGTCAACGTCACCGGATGAATCATAGTTCAGCGCAGTCTCCGTCGATTGGTCCGCATCAATACCGAGGACGCTAGCAATAGCCGCCATTGAAGCCGCGCGCTGTTCCGATCCATAGCAATGGAGGTCATCTTCATCTACATCGGAGACCATGGTCGACAGAGCAGCCCCAGCGGTTGTTCAGCCGCGCCTGGTTCGCCTTTGGTTGCTCGCGGTCGCAGGTCATTGCATCTTCTGGCTGGGAATGACGCCTGAAAGCAGATCTGCCTCTCGGTCAAAAATCTTCAAAGCTTCGTTATACTCTGCCTCAGTCTTAAACTCAATCTGTGTTACCCGTCCCGCACTAATGGTTGCGACGATCTCGGGATACTGTTTCCGGAGGTCAAATAAGTAGTGTGACCGCATGGCTCCAGTGCCAGACCACTCCAACGTTGCCACATAGCCAAAGGCCACATCTTTGCCACTCACGAACTGCCCGCGATAAAGCTCAGGCTGAGCTCCAAAGAAAGGAGAAAACCACTCCGAATCATGAGCGGTCTCGATAGCGAGAAGAATAGTCCCGATGATTTTCCCAAAACTTCCCTCTTCGGTATACACAACTTGAATGACCTTACGGCCTTCGACGGTGGCAATGGTCGTGACAGTCGGCTCTTTCTGTCGGTCGATCCATGTGAGTGCCTTCTCTGTCGGCTTGGAAAACTGATCGTCAACATGTGGCATCTGACGATTCAGCAGGGACAGTCGAAACTCGGTAGAAACTTTTGCCGTCCAATTCGGCCCCTTGCCCCACGAATAAAGATAACAGTCTTTCGGAGCTCCGGATCGAAGATCATCATCGGCTCTCGCGACAATGGAGAATACTGTAAGCAGGACAATGATGAGAGAATGCATATTCATTGGATGAACGTTAGAGTGGTGGCAAGGCGGTGTTGAGCATCCAGAGCGAAGCGAACTACCGAGCTTGTCCGCCGTTGCCACACACGCTTGTTCTGTTATCTACTTCCCCATATTAGATCTTTTAGCAAACGCCATTCCTAAACCAATGATGGCGATTCCCACCGTGTTCCAAGCTCTGCCGCGATTGGCTGTGTCCAACTGTTGATCAATCGACACGAACTGGCGCTCCATATATCCAATGTCATCCATCGATTGATTTGCCCGTTTGGCTGCGCTTAATCTCTCCTGTATACGACCATAGTCGCGATTAAGGTCGTCACGGCAGATTGAATTCTCATACAGGCTAAACGTAAAAGCCAGAATACAGAGGAAATAGAGTGACAATATTACACGATTCATTTGAGGAGGAATTTTCTCACCGAATTTAAAGCCCTGTGATGCAACGGATTTTTGAACCGTTTTTGGTTTAGTTAAGACAGCGAATATTCGCCTCGAATTGGAACGGGGTTTGGTAGCCGAGCTTATTCTCTCTAACGATTTTCGTACCAGGCTTGCCACTTTTCAGCGTCGTATCCGAAGTCCTCGCCAGTCAGCGCGACCAATGCCTTGCGACAGTGGCCCCAGGTGCACTCGACCTTACCTGCCGTAACATCCGCTTCCGGGACACGCCGAATGTTACGGATTAATAGTGGGATTGAGGAGTCATCGCCGACACTATTAAGGAGGATGAAGCCCTCGTGATTTGGGTTCCAGGCAATCAGCTGGTGGATCGCCTCCCGAAGCTCATCCTCCGTAGAATCAGGATTTTCACAGACTTGTCGGAAGTTCTCTCGCGGCCAAATCACCATGCGGTAGTAGCCAAAGGCTGACATGGCCAGCAGAAGGGCCATTGCTGTCACGAGCCATGTGGTTGATCGACGAAACATTTGATATCAAGCGAACGTCAAAGCACACACCGCCTGACGGCGGCTGCGTGCCGACTGTGGATTGAAGGTTGTAGTCACGATGAAAATTGGACTCGGAGCGGGACAGGCGGTTGTCGCGCTGCGGCTTGTTCGCTTAGTCTTGTTGCATTACGCCCCAGCCATCAAGGTAACCCTCGAACTGCGAAACACGCTCAGCCAGGAGGGCCTCGAATCCGGCCACTGATTCATAGGTGACAATCATCTTTTTTGCAAGGTCCAAACACATCCCTCCAATCTCGTGAGGCTTTGTCTCAATATTCTCAAGCTTCTGGCCTGCTTTGTGATCCGCCAAAAACATCCTAGCGACCTTGTCCGCCTCTTCCTCGGTTGCGATCACCGCATGAAAATTGACGACGTGTTCTTTACTGAAGTCGAATCCGTGTGCCTCCATTCGCCGAAACACATCTCCGTTCTCATCGTCGGGATAAGTCATTATGATAGCGAATGTATAAGGCAATCCGCGGCGGGATGGAAGCAACAAAGTCGGCTATCGAGCTGATCGCCGTTGCCTGTCACATCTTGTAAGCTGAGGATATTCTGGTTGGGTGCTTGAGGAGAAGGCACTTGGCTAGCACGGTTTATATTCATACGGTCCTTGCAAGGCCATGGATGCGCGACCTGAGGGCTAGAAGCTCTGAAAGTGGAACAACAAGATTCAGGTTTTGAGCACCCGGCTTGTAGCTTGAAACCAAGCCAACAAGTTCGCCCCATTGGTTCAGAACCGGGCCACCGCTTGAACCCGGAGAAATTGGTGCGGTGATCTGCATGAGTGGGCTGTCGTCGTAACGATATCCACTAACGATGCCTGAACTGAGCGTGAACTCATCGCCCAGTGGATGCCCCAATGTGAAGATGTTTTCGCCGATCGCCGGTGGCTCACTAGCGATGGGCAATGGCTTGAGATCGAGGTCGCAAGAAAAGGCGGCCATGTCTACTCGCTCGTCACGGGAATACGCCGCACCGATAGGAGCGGTTTTTGCGGTATGGGAAGTTACCGTCACCGCCTCCGTATTGAGACGGTAGCTGGCAAGATTCTGCCTACCGGTGACATGGTCGGCGGTTGCCAAAAAACTGGTGTCCTTTCCCGCAAACGGTATCCGATCCAGGCAAAAGCCTGCCCCAAAAGAGTTGGTGGAATGGACGTGGATGATAACGACGGAATCGACGCAACGCTTGAAAATCTCAGAGCCATCAAGCTTCTCCCTCCGATTAAAGGAACCGTGAGGTAGCCGCCCCAATAAAAAACCGCCGACAGTGCCACCAGATACAAGGCCGAAGCCTCGCAGAAATTTGCGACGATTGAATGACTCGTTAGTTGACATTATTTTCTAGCGAACGTCATAAGACACCCATTCACTGTCGGGGGCGCTACAACTTCGGGATTAAGGGTTGGAATCATCTGAAAAATTCGACTCTGAACGGGTAGTGGATTGGTGTGCTCTGCCTTGTTAGCTCTTATTTTGTTATTCTGGTGATCCAAAATATTTGTCAAACACGCCTTTGTTTTTGTCTAGGTTCTTGTAGAACTCACGTAGCTGGGGAGTCCAGATATTCCGCAGTCCCTCCGGCATTTGTTGGAGATGCTGAGTAAACCTCTCCCCAATCTCCTTTTGAGATTTTGCTTCCTTCTCCTCCATCATCTTATTGACAGCTTTTCTCGCCGCATCAGATGGCAAAGGGAGCTTCTGGAACTCTTTAGCAAGGTGCGAAATTCGCTTTTCGCTGATCTTAAGCTTCCTGATAGCCTCATCCAATGTCACTTGATCATTGATTGAAAGAGTCAATGCTCCGGGAGACGAGACATGCGTGTAAAAATCCTCAGCTAGCTGTTCGTAAGTTGGTTTCTCGTTCTGAACCTCTGACTCAGGAGGTGCACCGAATAAGGTCGCTAAGCTAATGAGCATAAATGAGACGATTATTGTAATGTGTGTTTTCATATTATTGAGCTAACGTTCAATGTCCAGGCATGCGCGAGGGCTTGTCGCCTGCGGCATCTATTCGCCGTTTTCTTGGTCTTTAAGGTTAGAGGCGAACACCCGAGTAGGAGATGTAGAATAAGGAGAAGAGCATCGAGCAGATCGCGACTCCTTGTGCAATTTTCGCGATAGGTCCCCGAAGTGAGAACTGAAAGGCCAAGTGATTAAGCATGAGCATGATCGCTACAACACCGAGCCCGAACTTCTCATGGGGGTAGCCGGCAGGGAGCCCGTGGAACCATAGCAACCATTTTCCTAAGAGTGCGATACACATGACCAGCATTCCATAACGATAGACCGATGGCAATCGGCTGCTTTGCTTGGCGGAATGTATTTCGGAAATCATTTTATGGGCGAGGGTTAGAGATCAGAGACGGCGCGTTAGCGACGTTGTCCAGTAGCGGCTGGTTGGACTCATTTTTTCCAGAACTTCCAAGCTCACCTTGTCCAAAGATGGCCTCCACAATCTCAGCGAGCTGCCGTCGGCTAATGTGCTGAGTGGCCTGCATGAATCTTATGTCGAACGTAGAGCGCACGTGCCGCCAGGAGCGTGCGCGCGTGTCATTCACGGGCTTGGGGTTGCAGGTAAGGGAAATATCATCTCAACGAAACGGCTCCTAGCGGTTACGTGGCGCTGCTTGTTCGATCTTCTTCATTTGGTAAGTGGCATCGTTAAGGAAAGTGGTTAAGTCCTATCAGATTGAGCTCGGGGTCGGTAAAAATGATCCAAGACGAGTTGTTATTGAGAGTAACTGTAATCGCAATTCCTCCATTCTTCTTTCGAGGCTCAATCTTCACCTGATACGGAAAATCCTTTGGAATGCTAACCGAGTGATTGAACTTCTTTGTCTCTTTGTTCCTGTCTGTGAAGACTGTAATCCTACTCTTTATCCCGGGTAGGGTAATCATTTGGATCTCGCTAATACCATCCTTGTTGCGACTCGACGCTGAAACAACCCAATCATCACCAATCTTCCCATGCCATGTAGTTGGGTGATCTTTGCTCTCTTCCCACTTGATGCGATTGATCTGATCTGCGTCCTCCGCGCAAACGAACATTGGGGCGATAATCAGAAGGATGGCGATGATTCTTGGTTTCATTTTTATCGAACGTTCAATGTCCAAGCACGGGCGAGTGCCCGTTACCTATGACATCTTGTTAGCCGTTGGTTATTTCTTGGGTGACGAGTCGGCACTTGGATTCGATCTCGTCGAAATTGATCGTGAGGTAATACCCGGAATAGATGTGGATCTGCCAGCGATCTTTGCGCGGAACGAAGTATTTGTGGAGCCCCTTGTAGTTCAGCGGATCACAGCATGCCGCCGTAGCGCCAGCGGGGGGCTTGACCGAGACTCGAAACTGCTCACCAGCAGGGAGCTTACGGAAGTGGCCGCCAGTGAACGGCGCTCGCCACTGCGTCATGGCGATCACGTCCACCTCGGTGGTAGCCTCCCAAATCTGTCCCTCGTGAATCATGGAAAATCGTAAACGGTGACCGGAATGTCGTGCATGGAAAGTTCATCATGAATAATCGGCTCAATCTCGGACCAATCACCGCCCGCAAGTCCGCAACCGATACGCGGCATGTGGATGGTCGCCGCCAGTGATAGGGCGGACTCCCTCAGCGCGCCCATACAGCTCCGAACGGCATCATAACGAATCGGAGGAGTCCCGCTACGCCTCCTGATGTCCCGCTGCCCAATCATGTTCGCGACTGCGAGATCGCCTGCTACGGCAACGACCCGAACTGCACCCAATCCGAAATCGTTTTGGTCGCGCTCCGCATACCACTGCCGATAGTCAGATTCTGGTTCCGGCCACCTCCGGGAGATTGCGACTACGAAGCCCTTGCCCCAACCGCCGATGTCGTTGCAGATGTGGGCAATGATCTTGTGACCGTCTCGTACTGGGGCGGTCGCGTCGCCTGTTGTGTAGGTGATGTCGCGCACAATTTTCTTCGGCTAACGTCAGAGCACACCATCCGCCTGACGGCAGCTGCGAGTTGACTGTGGGTTGACTGTGGGTTGACTGTGGGTTGACTGTGGGTTGACTGTGGGTTGACTGTGGGTTGAGGGTTCTAATCACGGGAAAAATCCGACTCGGAGCGGGTCAGGTGGTTGGGTGCTGCGGCTTGTTCGGCGCTTGATGTTC
>NZ_JAENIJ010000079.1 GCF_016595435.1 Luteolibacter pohnpeiensis | reverse complement strand
CTTCACTCCAAACGCTTCTCGATCAACCGCGAACCGTGAGCTCCGTATGCTCACTTCCGAATCTCAATCGGAAATGAGTTCTGGCAATCAGTCTATACAAATAGTCAGCCTTTTTTTTGCCAACGATTGAATCCATTTCTGATTTTAGAGCTGACATCACTAAACTCCGCTCTTCCAAATGTTCGATCTTGTAGGATACTGCACCATCCGGATCTGTGAACTTCTTACAATGTTGTTTTGCAATTTCTGCCATCTTTCTCAATGACGAATCGATACTATTCTGCAACGCCTGCGTTTGTTCGTAGGTCAATCCGACAGTTTTGGCGGCTTCCCCTGTGAGCACAAGATCATCCCCTATCAAATCAAACAGGGGATCATTGGCATTGGAAGCATCAGATCTTTCACTTGCTGTATACTTAGAAATTACCTTCGATCCATCTTCATTGACTTGGTGATTGTTAAATCGGTTACCATTTTGATTAGATTTCACGGCGTTTCCATTTTCAAACATCTTGGAATAGCGGCCACCACTCATTAAGTCATAAATTCTAACTCCGCAAAATATACAAATAATTAAAATTGATACTTTGAGAAAAATCAATTTCACATCATCACTCATAAAACACAACTTTCAATTTTATCATCATTCTTCATAAATTACTTACAAAGTTATCATATTTCACCAATAGCACAACTCTTTACCATGTATCCCATTTCCATTAATATATATGCGGAGCAACTAAAACACAAAGTTTTTCTGGATTGATCCAAGCAGGTGCATGCTGAAGCAACTCGCCCGATGGACTACTTTTCAAAGACACCCTTAAGATTAATTGAATATATTTTACAAACTTTAGCACTTTTCGCAAATAGGACATCAAAACTGGGTCAGCGAAATATCCATTTGTTTCATCTATACATTTATTTTCCCTAACATCCAAAAATGTCGCAATAATCATAATAATCATGACTACGCGTAATAAATATTTTTTCATAAATGATAATTCGAGTATTTCAGCAAACCTGTTCCTATGTCATGAAGGGCCATCTTGCCCCAGCATGACTGAAAACCTGTCTACTTCCCTGCACTATTTTTGACCGCCATCCGCTTTACCCTTACATAGTGCGTCGGGAATATATATTAAATCTTTCATTTCGAACATTCCCTTTGATTCAGCAATTAATTTTCGGAAGGAAGGACCACCTGATTCAATTATAGCGAGGTTTAAGGATTTGACCGAATTTTTTTCGAAATCAATTGTAACACCGTCTTTAATCACATTTCCCTCATTATCATATTCCTCCATTCTATCTAAGGATACCCATAAAACTCTGCCCGACTTTATATCAGATGCATCAAATTGATCATACTTCATAGGCAAAAGATAGCGATTCTGATATTTGATCACGATATCATAATCGTATTTAAGGATGTCACGTCCATCTACCAATCGCAGCCATGCGGCACCATTAATAAAATATGCATTATCAACAAACAATTTCGGTTCCGCAGACGCCATACAACTAAGCACCATGCTCATAATTATCATAAATTTTAAATACTTCATATATTTTGACACATAATATTATCAGGATATCCGCAGATAACTAATTACCCAGCATAACCCTAAAATAACCTACACGAAAATTGTCATGACATATGACTTATGACCTGTAACTTTGTTATAAGTCTCTCTGTCATGTACCATGAAATGCAATAGCAGAAGACCGATATCTGTTCTGAGTTCCGCCATTCATCCAGCCATCGCACCTTTCTCATAGCTTCACCCTACCCAAACTGCGAGATTCAGCAAGCACGATTCTTACTAAGAGCCTGTTCCTTTGACATGTTTGCCTCTCTGTGATGCTGTCATGAGGTAATCGTCCCAACATCCGACGATCCCAATTGGCAAATCATGTTCGATGACAATTTGAAAAATAACAATTACGGCCATCGGCGCAAATCAACTAATTTCAATTCATCCCCTAATAGGCTATAACTTCCTTAACCACTAAAACTTCCGTCAGCATCATCATTCCATTGCTGTCTGGAAACTTGCAATAGTCCAAATTTGCTTCAATTTCAATTTTTGATCCATCTTTTATGGTGGTGGAAAAAGGTTCAAGTTTGCCATTTGATTGTTCCATCAGTAATAAATTACACCAAAGCTCAACAACTTTCCTGTTTGTTAAGTCTAAATGTTCAAGCGGTTTGGGGCTTTGGATAACTGTTATCTCCTCCCCATTCCTTTTAGATATCTTCAACACACCAGACCATTTTATAGAGTCGGATTTTGAGATGGCGATAACACCCGGGGAAAAATAAACGCAAGAATTAATTGAAAACGCAATTAAAGCACAATAGAATAAATATCTAGTCATTTTATTTTCCGTTAAGATGTTGGATGGCTTCTGAGCTGAAAAACATTGGGACGACATCATGATTACCCCCCCAGCCGCTCAATTTCATTTGATCTCCACCCCAATCAAATACTCGTTCGACATTTTTATAATCAGCATTAGAGTTTTTGTTGATATCCGCAAGAGGAAGAGATTTACCTTTCAGGTTATTCGACAAAATGGATCCTCTTTCATATTTTTGATTGTTAGCAACTAAAGTGAAGACGTACGGTCCTTTTTTTGTTTGATAGTAATTGACCCAATACTTCGATTTCTTATCCTTGGTGATAGGTCGAAAGAGAGTGACAGCATCCAAAGTTACCAGTGTATTAACTTTAATTGGGCACTTAATTTTATATCCACAAACAGTTACAGGCTTATCTTCGGAAGCGTCCTTGGCCTTCCATAATTCATCCGCAGTTGATTTTGCGGTCTCGGCACCCCAGCTATACCCCAATACATTAATGGTGTGCTCTCCCTCACCTAGATCAATCGAACCATTTAAATTTTCATCCATCTCCTTCAAAATTGCTTTTATGCCAGTGCAAATATTCTCATTTTGATGATATATGAATTTCTTGTCAGCTATCACAGCTTCGTGGATTTTTCCCACCCAAGTATTTCCCAACGTTAATTTATCTCTTTTGCCGGGACGTTGAGTTCCATAGTAGGTAATTTGCATTTTCAGCAAGCCTAGGTAATCCCAAAAATTTAGTCCATCATTCCCAACAAAAGCATACAGGTTGATTCCCCCATCCTCCTCGATCGGATCCCTCGATGGCCATCTGCCGGTTTGCGGGTCGTAGTAACGGTAGCCGTAGTAGAGTAGGCCGGTTTCTTCGTCCTGATACTTGGTCGAGAAGCCGATTGGCAGGTCGATGCCTTCGTGGATGATCTTGTCTCCGAATGGATCGTATTCCTGGCGTGCCACCACCTGACCGGTCGCTTTATCAGCCCA
>NZ_JAENIJ010000078.1 GCF_016595435.1 Luteolibacter pohnpeiensis | reverse complement strand
CGACGACATCGATCCAGACCGCGCTTGGGAGGATTGGCAGATTGCGCGGGTCGAGTTACACTCCGATGACGATTGAGTATGTCGGCTAGCAACTACAATTGGGTCTGTTTCGAGTGTCGCACCTCCCGGCGACACCCGAAGATTAGCGGTCAGATCCCGGCTTGCCCAGATTGTGGGCATGAGTGCTTCTGCCTTGGCTACAAGGTAGAGGTTCCGCGACGCGATGCCGTTCGTGAGTGGCGACTACTTCGCGAGGAATGTCGGAAGCGGCTTTACGCCCGTCAGGATCAACAGCAGCAATCGAATGTGAGGAGGCAACACGATTTGGAGAAGGAGATTGCTCGGATGGAAGCTCTCGGAGAGAACAAGGATCGGGAGCGCCAGATCAGAAAACTAAAAGAAGAGCTAACAAGGCGGAGCACAGAACCCCTGACCCGCCGCGAGTTCTAGCCGCCATGATGATTCCACCTTCAACCCACAGTCGAAGCCTTGCCCCCGGTCAGGGGTCTGTGTCCTTTAACGTTCGGCAAAAATATGAATCGCGACATCACAGAAATCGTTCGTGAGTTTCGGCAGTTCACGGCAGATGACTTCGACTACTCGAAAGGCGGATCTGGGCCGGAGCAGCTTTATGCTTTGTGCGAAGAGGTAGAAGGACTGCCTGATCCTACCGCTGTTTTCCCGGAGTTTTTTGCACTGATGGAGCGTCTTCCTGATTCGGAGTTAGGCACGCCAGGACCGCTTGTGCATACGCTGGAGAATCACATTGGCTCGTATGAGCGATTGCTTGCGGCGTCTGTGAGGCGAAAGCCGACGGATCTCAGTGTCTGGATGGTAAATCGTATTTTGAATGGTTCAGAGAAGGATCGCGCATTTTGGATCGAGCTTCTTGCCCTCGCGGCGGATCACCCCGAAGCATCTGAAGTCATCAAGGATGAGGCGAAGCGTTTCATCCAACTCCAGAGCCAAAAGTGAAAAAGCCGAACCAGGCGCCAGAGCCAGCGAGCGCCGTGGCTCATCTTTGACGTTGTGCAGAAATGAAAGCCGCCGTTCTATATACCTTCTTCGCGATTATCCTCGCTCTCCCTCTATTTGGGGCGGGTGAATGTCCGGCTTGCGGGGGGGTGGTTACAACCGTCGGCAAAGTTGCTGACGATGAAACAAAGCCGAGTAAGAATCAGTGGGTTTGGAACAGAAGTATCTGCGCGAATCTTCTCTTCGATGAGGATTCACTAATTTGCACGCGCTGTTGGTTGGCGAAGGACAAAAATCAGCCAGATACTTGGATGCGCTCCAGCTTGCTGCCAGATTCATTCGTTATACCCCTGAGTGATGCAATCCGAAGATTCCCGGAACCTGGTAACTACAATCAACGTTTTGTGGGCAAGCGGCGTATTGAGTCGATGTCTTTCTGGTGCGCAGATTCACCAGATCTAATCGGAAAATTCCAGAATTACTGTAAGCAGCACGATTTGACTTTGAAATTGACGCGATCTGAGAGGTACCCGAAAGAAGTCTTCGTCGACGTGGAGCAAAAGCCAATTGCACAACAAGACGGCGCTGACCAACCCGCTACCGCCTCAGAGGCGAAGGCGGGGGGTAATCAGAAACCGCAAACTGAGAAGGAGGCCACCCCTCGGTAGCGGTTGGCAGGCCTCTGACGTTGGCCAAGAATCATGAACGCTGTGCCGAGGACCCGAACCGATCTTCTCAGGGCGTTGCTAGTTGTTGCGGCTTCCCCGTTCGTCGCGGTCGTGCTCGCTCGGTATTTTGCCCTTGCCTCTTATTCGTCAGCATCCCCGCGCTCGGACGAATTTTTCATTGGTCGTAATCTGTTGAGGGTGATCGAGGCGGGTGTATGCATGCCTATCGCGATCGGGTCAGCCTTACTTACAGCCCTTCTCTCGACCCTGTATATTCGACTTGATCGAGGACTTTCAGCCAGGGGTTTTGTGGTTCTGGCCGTATTTGGATTTATCGCGTGCACTCCGGCAGTTTTGAGGCAGGGCTGAATAGCCCTGAAAAAAGAGGAGGCCAACAAGTCGCTGGTGGCAAGCGGCGACAACGCTCTTCGTTGAATCCGGGCTTCCTTTCCACCGCTGCCACAGCTATTACGTTGGGCCAAAAGAATGAACCGCATACTCATCCTGCTCGCAATTATTACTATCAGCAATGCGATTGCGGCTGATCCCTCTCCGATTCTGGTGGTTCGAGAGATGAACCCGTGGCGGATGGTGATTGGTTCCGACAGCGCCAAGTTTGCGATCTATGACGATGGATCTGTGATTTACCAAACTGCCAAGCCAACCGTTGAACGACCCTTTTCGCGAAGGAAGATCGATGATCCGTCGAAGATGGCTGAAGCTCTCCTCGGCTTTGATCCAGCGAAGGTAGATGCTGAGTATGAGCTTTCCTCGGCGACCGATCAGATTTCCACTACGATTTGGACGCCCGAGAAGCAGATCGAGATTTACGGCAATTGGCGTAAACCGCTCACACTCGGCGGGGGAGACGATCCCGACACGAAAGCAATTGACGAGGGGGAACGCAAGATGTGGGAGGCGCTTCCCAAAGAAGTTCGAGCCTTTCTGGCGAAGATTGAGGAGGAGCGAGAGAATGCAGGAGATCCATGGTTGCCAGAGAGTATCGAGGTGATGTTCTGGCCATACGAGTATGCGCCGGATCAATCGATCGTCTGGCCCGCGGGATGGCCGGATCTCAATGCCAAAACGACACGTAAACGGGGTGAGAATTCTTACAGCGTGTTTTTACAGAGTAAGAACTACCCTGAACTCCTGAAGTTTATTGCTACTGAAAAGGAGAAGGGTGCGATTCTGATCAATGAGAAGAAGATGGCGATCTCATATCGCTTTCCATTCCCAGGTGAGTACAAATGGATGCAATAACTAAAGATGCCCAACAAGGCGGTGGACTCAACGCGCTACCGTGCGTGAATCACCTCTAACGTTCTGCTAAAATGAAGATGCTGATGGCAGCCACACTGGTTCTATTCGGGGCGTTTTGGCTGTTCAATGCGACGATTAATCGAACCGTGGTGAGAACAAATGCGATAAGCAACGCAATGCAGCTCGAAGCGGACCTCAAAAAGTGGGCGATTACAAAGGTCGATGGAGGAAGACTGCGGGAGAGCGATGTCATTGAGATATTTCCTGAGGAATACTCCCTGCGCTTCGGTGGTGAGAGTCGGAATAGAAATTTTCGAGAGATGGTTTCGGATATCGCCCAATCGGGTGTGCCTCCTCTATGGCCGGGCGTATTGGTTCTATTGATTGGTTGTCTGGGCGCTTACACTTCGGTGCAGTCCCTTCAAATAAAACAGATTGCAGAACAAGATGCTGCGTTGAAAGATCAACCGTAAATTGAGTTTTTTGGGATTCTTTTGAGTGGCTGAGGTCGGGTGTTTTCAGGTGGTTTGGAAGCCTCTTTTTTCGGGGTTGTAGGGTTCGCCGGATTTGAGAATTCCGTAAATTTGGTGGAGCAGTTTTCGCATGATGGCGATGATGATTTGCTTGGGCTTTTTGCCATTTTCCTGGAGCCGATCGGCGAAGGTTTTGAG
>NZ_JAENIJ010000077.1 GCF_016595435.1 Luteolibacter pohnpeiensis | reverse complement strand
CAGAGCCTCAGCTTCTGCAATTCGATATTCGGGCCGATCAGTTCTAATTTTGGGCGGAAAATCATATCTGCGATCCGATCCCCTACCTACTCTCAAATCCAGTCCCATCCAAACTCCGACGCGAAAGCTACTCACCACCCAGTCCCGATTCGGGCCGGACCAAGTTCTCGTGAGGCGCGACTCCTTCGCAGCAATCCGATCTACTACCAACCAAGTCCAAGCAACCAAATTCACTCCGCCTCTCCCATCACCAACCTAGAAGTCATTCCGGCAGCCACCGCCAAGGTAAAACTGCCGAATAATCATATTCATTTTAACCCAGAACGTTCAACGTGTAGGCAGCCAGCGGGCTAAGGGTGAGCCTTAATTCCTCCCAGAGCAGGCCAGCCCGCGGGGTTGCCTACCACGGCTTGTTGGCCGCTTCTTCATAACTGTTCGATCGTCACGTCAATGTCGTAGTCGGCTGAGCAATCCAGAATCTTCAGGAAATACTCGTCAATCCATCGAGCGACCAATTCCGCATCAGATGGCGGAATCTCGAAAGTAGCAAACGTCCGTGTTTCCCAGTTCACGAGTTTCAAGCCGGCAATCGACGGCAAACTCTTCACACATTCTTCTGGATTATTGCTGTGAGGATACGCGGCATTGATGGTGTACTCGGTGAACTGAACCCACTTATCCGCATCGCCCTCCAACTCCAAGGTCGCGCATGTAGCGGGAGATCCTTCGATTGCTTCTAGGATCGCAGGGCGGATGGCAGCAATTTGGTCAACGCTCATGAAATTCTTCCGGCCAACGTCATAGCCCATCCGGCCGCGCCCACAAGCTCCGATTCAAACTGGCGGCTTGTCGCGGTCGGATGCGGCGGCTTGTTGTGCTTCTTTCATTTTTGGTGAATTAGAACGGATGCCACGCAATCCATAAAATAATTGTGGCAATAACGAGGAATGCAACAACACGAAGGAAATCGGTAACATCAAATGAGCGCTTTACCGGGGATCTCTCCCTTGCAACTTGGTTCATCAAACGAAAGCCTTCTATGATGCTGAGGCGACCCAATATGACATCGAAGTACATCGGGCCTAGGTCGAAGCACAACCTACGAATGCGGCGGCTAGTCCAGTGATCATCTTCCGCATTGAATCGCAGGATCTCCGCGTGGCAGCATGACGATGATTCGACTCGTAGCAGGAATGGGCGTGTCCCCCTGATCGCCAGTACCGACCATGTGAACACCAGGGTTGGAAGCTCAAACAGTATGAGTATCGTCGCCGCTACGGAATTCATCGCTCTTGATTCTTGGCACAACGTTCAATGTCCAGGCACGGGCGAATGCCCGTTGCCTGTGACATCTTGTTCGATTAGTCAGCGTTCTTCTCCAACAATTGGTTGTATATCAATAAAATCAGAAGATGCTCCTTCATCCCAAGGATAAGCACAGTCGATTTGAGATTTCCAAACGACCTGAAAAACTTCAAAATCCTCTTCATTGTTAAACCAAAATGCGGATAACAAATATTTTGATGCGACTTCTTTCGAAACTTTAAGAAATACGACTTCTCCTTCACCTTCAAACAATTCTTTTGTTGCTTCGGATAGATCAAAAGGTTTATCTTCTTTAGCCTTCGCTGCAATGTCTCCGATCACTGCATGAGCAATTTTGCCGGGGAGGCCAAAAGTAATTATCTCCGGATGCCCATAGGTTTTGTGAAGGCCTACTGAGTAAGTAAACTTATGATTACTATCCTTTTCAAACACGGTAACAGTGGCAAAGCCGTTTCTGGCTATATCTCCCTCAAGCTTTCTAAAATACTCTTCTTTCGCTTGTTTATTCATCGTATTCCATCGAACGTCAAAGGACAGGCGCGCCGTTAGGCGTTGCCTGCTCCGCCTTGTTCTGCTTGTCGTTTTTGCTATAGAGGTAGGATGCGTGCCCGTTGGTATCGAGCCACTCTAAAAAGCCTTCAATTTCTGGGCCTCCTAAGTTGATTGTGTATTCGATGCCGAAAATCGCAATCACTGCAAACATCTCGTCGATCTGCCCCGGTGTCTCTTGCGATTGTAAGCAGAGAAAATCAAATTCGTGGAGCACTTGGAAGCTCGGTGAGGTCGCGTCGGAAAATTCAAAGTTGGCTGGATAAATCTGACGTATGTGAATGGGCCAGACAAACCCGGGACGTCCACGCCTGACGTAATTTCGCAATTCATCGAAAGACTCGTTATCCACCAATTCTTGATTCCAACCCTCAACGTCCATGCAGCGATAGGCTAGGGCTTCGAGGGCAATCATTCCGATGAATCGTGCAAGCTCATAGGAGACCTTAGGCACTTCCGAGGCAGGTAGTATAAAGGTTCCGTTGCATTGCGTTTTAAGAGCGCCAATAAGCCTGCGTTCATCTTCTTCTGAAGTGGCAGAAAAGGCCAAGCCCTGCTCGGTGTATTGAAAGTCTAGCTTCGTCCGACTTCCAAGGTGGAATCCAGAGACTATTGGAGTTCTCCCTCTTCGATTGGGAACTCCCATTTCAAATCTTGAAAGCTTGCCATATTGGGTGCTCAAAAATGGTTCTTCGACTTTTCGAGCCAGATAATTGTTGCACTGGTCGCAAACCCAGCCAGCTCCTAGGACATGAACATCATTCCCGAGAGCCTTGGGAATAATGTGCTCCATAGACCTACTCGAGCCCGACGAAGATTTGCAGAAGATGCAGCGCATAATTTTATGCAGAACGTCGAAGGCCTCCTACACCTGCCCGAGGGCGCGGCTTCGACTGTGGGTTGCGGGTTGAATGGCCATAGGAAACTGAACTCGCGGCGGGGCAGGTGTTAGGAGCGTCGCCTTGTTCTCCGTTACGTATTCATTGGCGAAGCTCCAACAAAATAGAATCCATGCTCACGACAGGCTACGTCCAATGCGGCTGGCTTCCATGAGCGCATACGGCGGAAGGCATACATCCCCTGCAACGATGAAAGCTGCCCGCTGTATGGATACTTCTTGGGCATCGCTTGAGCGTAGAAAATGAAGCGGCCTACCTTCTTCATCTGGACCGAGAAAAAATACTTCTCATCGCGAAATCTCTCTGCGGTCGTAACGATCAGTTCTTCACCCAAGACAGCGCGGAAAGTGTATTCCTCGGCAGGATCAGCGTCCTCCGCGCCCATAAGGTAAAAAGAACCGAAACCGTAATACTCCTTCTGATCGAGTTCAGACGGGTAGATCAGGCCATCATTCGCAGCGCTCTGACGCACGAGATAATGAATTTCCTCAGTCATACCACCTCTCTGGTTGTTCGCGCCGAATCATTCAGCAAAAGCGCAGAAGTGTCCGATTCCCACTTATACTGATCTCCGGACACCTTCTCTGAGCCAACGATTGGTGACCAAATCATGTCATGGCCAAAAACGAAAGTCCGAGTCTCGCCCGCAGTTCTGATTCTGTAACGCGCCAACCCAGCAGATCCTGCATCCATTAGCTTCAGATCAAGCGCCTCCACCTGATCGTCCTCCGTGGCAAGCTTCACCACGTTCGATGTTCTGTCACCGCTCGTGTGGAATGCCCACGCCTTCGCTTCGTGGAGATGTTCCCCGGAGTAGAAGCCCCGGCCCAACTCACCACCACCAAGCGTCACATCGATAACGCCCGAAGTAAGTGCAGCTGCATTAGCTGATGATGTTCCGTGATAGCTTTCCATTTTTTGGGAGAACGTATAAGGCCATCCGCGGCGGGATGGAAGCAACAAAATCAACTATCGAGCTGATCGCCGTCGGATGCGCCGCCTTGTTCTGGACTGGCTGAC
>NZ_JAENIJ010000076.1 GCF_016595435.1 Luteolibacter pohnpeiensis | reverse complement strand
AAATCCGGGATCGGCAAGAGCCATGCGCTGGCATCGCTGCTGCGAAAGCTCGAGCAACCGTTCCTCTGGTGGAGTGGCACCGAAGCCCGCGATGCAGCAATCGAAGCGGCTACCGCCGAGAAAGACCGGGAAGGGTGCAAGCGCCGCTGGCAGCAAGGCTCGACGATTTCAATTCTTGTCCTGGACGACATCAGCCAAGGGCGAATGACGGAGGCATGGAGCGCGAAGCTCTTCGACCTGTTAGAGACGCGGATGGGAGCAAAGCTGCCGACGTTCTGGAGCAGTCAAATCGACCTGCCAAAGCTGCGGGAAAAGATCGTCCGCCAGAACGGCGGAGACACCGCGCAATCCGAAGCCATCAGCCGACGGCTATCGCAACATTCAATGATTCTCAGGGCCTGAAGAAAGTTTTGATAGACCTCGGGAAATTTTAAAAAATGGATAACGAAAAGACCACAGATCAGTCAGTCGATACACTTTTAGTCAGTTCGGAAAAAGAAATTTCATTCGCTCAAACCCTTACAGATATTAGGATTCAGCGCGGATACTCGGTCCCCGAAATGAAATCGATTTTGTGTCGTGTGTCGCGTGTCACGATTCATCGCTGGCTATCTGGCAGGCAGGTTCCAGAGGCAGAAACCCAGCAATGGGCGATCGAACGGTTATCCGACCCGAGGAACCCACCGAGCGAGCGGGTGCAGAATGATATGTTCCGCCTTCACAACCTCACCTGGGACAAATCCAAGGAGCAATGGAAGCTGAGGATCACCTTCAACATCGGCACCAAGGTTGTCGGAAAGAGGGAATCCATCCCGCTACCAACCCGCGATCCGGACATGGCGATCTTTGGCCGCTCAGTCGCTCTGGCGATGGCGAAGAAGCTCAAACTGAAGGTCGACTGCCGGAAACAGAAGAGAAAATGAATCGAATGTGGATAACTTGTTAATAAATTTAGAAAATGTGCATAAGCTGTGAATACCTGTGAATAACTCACCCTGCCACAGGTTGATTTGAAAATGTTCGAGTGAACATAGGAGAGTCCTTGCGCGACAAGCCATCGGGTGATTTCGTCCCTGAAAGCACCCCATCACATGAGCACAACTGAAGATCCAACCCGCGTCATGGTCGACATCGAGACCATGGGAAACACTCCTGGCTCCATTATCCTGACGCTTGGTGCGGTGAAATTCAGTTCGGCTGGAATCACTGATACCTTTTACCGGCGGATTGACCCGGAAAGCTGCGAGCGGTTTGGCCTGAAGCCGGATGTATCGACGATTCTCTGGTGGTTCAAACAACCTGACGAAGCTCGTCTGGAAATCACGAAACCCGGCGTTGAGCTTTCCCAGGCACTCACGGAGTTTGGCGAGTGGCTTGGTGATCCGGTGGTTGAGATTTGGGGAAACGGAGCGGCGTTCGATAATACGGTGCTTGCTGCGGCATATAGAGCCTGTGAGCTTTCGTTGCCTTGGAGATACAGTCGGGATCGCTGCTATCGCACCATGAAGGCCATGCACCCTGAGGTTGCGGTTCCAGATCGGGTGGGCACTCATCATAATGCGCTGGATGACGCTATGAACCAAGCGCTCCACTTGATCGAGATCTTCAAAAAGCTCTCGATCGATTGTTGATCTGCTTCGGCCATTTGGTGTGACGGGGACCACTGGCGCTCGTTGTCGGTCCCGGTAGTTCGGAGAATTCTCTGGCATGGAGAGTTCAAAAGAACAGTTTTTGCCGGAAGTAAAATGCAGTCACAAGGAGCTGCTTGATCCCTCATCGCTCACGCCGCATCCGCGCAATCCGAATAAGCACGGGCAGAAGCAGATTGAAATGCTGGCCCGCATCATCCGGCATCAGGGGTGGCGGAATCCGATCGTGGTTTCGGCGCGAAGCGGGTTTGTGATCGCAGGGCATGGGAGGCTTGAGGCGGCGTTGCTGCTCGGGCTTTCGCAGGTGCCGGTGGACGTGCAGGAGTTTGCGAGCGAAGCTGACGAATGGGCGCACTTGGTGGCGGACAACCGGATTGCCGAGCTGGCGGATATGGACAAGGACGGGTTGGGGGACTTGCTGCGAGATCTGGGCGAGGTGGACGACTTCGACCTCGAGCTGACCGGTTTCGATGCCACGGAGCTGGACCAGATGCTTTCCGATGAAACCCAGGCGGATGACATCGCGGAAGACGAGGATGCTTCGGAAAATGCCTGCCTGCTCAAGTTTGACGGGCTGTCGATTCCAGTCACGGAAGCGGAACGGGTGGCACTTCGTCGCCAGATCGATCAACACGCGGAAGCGACCGGCTCCTACTTTGGATTCGTTCGTCAACTCCTGGCCCTCGAAGACGATGTTTGAGGCAAACTATCCCATCGACCGGCTCAAACCGGCGTCCTACAACCCGAGGCGGATCAGCGAGACGGAGTTTGCGAAGCTACGCGAAAGCATCCGTGCGCTTGGCGCGGTCAAACCGGTGATCGTTTCGCAGGGGACCATCATCGCCGGGCACCAACGCACCAAAGCCATGCGGGCCGAAGGACTCGAGAACACGGCGGTGCATTTGTTAGGCCCGGTATCGGTGACGGAGGAAATCCGCTTCAACCAGATCCACAACGGATCCGACCTCGACGAATCCGACGAATTGAAGGTGCGGGTGCCTGCCATGGATTGCGGTTGGCAGATCGTGCCGGCACGGGAGATCCGGGTTGGAAATCCTCTGGCTCGGGGAGCGATCCGAAGGAAAGAAATCCTCCGTCTTCTGGCCAAACATGGACCGTGGGGCGGGGCGGTTGCGTTGCCGGATGGTCGGGTGATTTCCTCGGCTGACTATGCCGCGTGCTGTCAGCAATTGGGCATGCCGCTGCATCTGATGGTGATTCCTGCCGACCTCGAGGACGTGGCGAAGCGCTACCTTTCCGCGTCCTACGGCGTCTATTCCTATGACCATTTGCCGCGCACGACCTGGGCACAAGCCTTGGCGCAAATGAACCGGCTGAATGGCGGGGGCAATCGTGAGCTTAGAAGCCGGACCTACGAGCACGCGGTGCTGCCGCATGTGACGAAGAAGGAGAGGATCCTCGACTTCGGCGCGGGCAAGCTGGCTTACGTGAAGCGTCTGAGCGCGGCGAGCTATCAGATCCGCGGCTTGGAGTTTTACCTGCAGCGAAACGGCAAGATCGCGTTCGGGGAAGTGCAACGCCACATCGATCGAGTGCTCGAGGATTTGCGAACCCACGGCCCTTACGACGTGGTGGTGTGCGACTCGGTGCTCAACAGTGTGGACTCGGTCGCAGCCGAGGAAGCGGTGCTGCTCACGCTATCCACGCTTTGCCGGAAAGGCGGCAAGGTGATCTTTAGCGGTCGCAGTCTGGATTCGGAGCTGACCCGGCTGAACAACAAGACGTGCGTTGAGAAGACTCACACGCGCCGTCAGGTGAACTTCCTCGATGGCGAACGGATCTCGGCGATCTATTCGCGGGGAGTCTGGCGCTATCAGAAGTTCCATGGAATCGAGCACATCCGGGAGTTGACCGAGCGATTCATCGGCAAGCGTTACGAGATCCGCGATGCGGAAGGACGTGAGTTGAAGAGCGGACCAATCCGGACCACGGGCTGGTCAGTGGTGGCGATCAACGAGCGGCCGTCATCGGCTGACGATCTCGAGAAGGGGCTGAGGTTTGAATTCAACCTGCCGTTACCCGGTGGCAAGCGCTACGGGCGAGGTGACGACATTGTGGCGGCTGTTCCATGGTTGAGGGGAGAAGAGGCATGAGCACGAACGGGCGACCAAAGATGGAGTTCGATCTGAGTGAGGTCGAAAAGCTGGGGATGCTGGGAGCGACGGCCGCCGAGATGGCGGCGTGGTTTGGCTGCGCGACGCGGACGATTGAGCGGCGGATGTCGCGCAAGGATGGGGAGTTTTGTCGGTCCTATGAAAA
>NZ_JAENIJ010000075.1 GCF_016595435.1 Luteolibacter pohnpeiensis | reverse complement strand
TTTTCATAGGACCGACAAAACTCCCCATCCTTGCGCGACATCCGCCGCTCAATCGTCCGCGTCGCGCAGCCAAACCACGCCGCCATCTCGGCGGCTGTCGCTCCCAGCATCCCCAGCTTTTCGACCTCGCTCAGATCGAACTCCATCTTTGGTCGTCCCGTGCTCATGCGTCTTCTCCTCTCAGCCATGGAACGGCCGCCACAATGTCGTCGCTGCGTCCGTAGCGCTTGCCACCGGGTAGCGGCAGGTTGAATTCAAACCTCAGCCCTTTCTCGAGATCATCAGCCGATGACGGCCGCTCGTTGATCGCCACCACCGACCAGCCCGTGGTCCGGATGGGTCCGCTCTTCAGCTCACGTCCTTCGGCATCGCGGATCTCGTAGCGCTTGCCGATGAATCGCTCGGTCAATTCCCGGATGTGCTCGATTCCATGGAACTTCTGATAGCGCCAAACGCCCCGCGAATAGATCGCCGAGATCCGTTCGCCATCGAGAAAGTTCACCTGGCGTCGCGTGTGGGTTTTCTCGACGCACGTCTTGTTGTTCAGCCGGGTCAGCTCCGAATCCAGACTGCGACCGCTGAAGATCACCTTGCCGCCTCTCCGGCACAGCGCGGACAGCGTGAGCAGCACCGCTTCCTCGGCAGCTACCGAATCCACACTGTTGAGCACCGAGTCACACACCACGACGTCGTAGGGTCCGTGAGTTCGCAAATCCTCGAGCACTCGATCGATGTGCCGTTGCACCTCGCCAAACGCGATCTTGCCATTGCGCTGCAGGTAGAACTCAAGACCGCGGATCTGATAGCCCGCCGCGCTCAGGCGCTTCACGTAGGCCAGCTTGCCCGCGCCGAAGTCGAGGATCCGCTCCTTCTTCGTCACATGTGGCAGCACCGCGTGCTCGTAGGTCCGGCTCCGCAGCTCACGATTGCCACCGCCATTTAGCCGGTTCATTTGCGCCAATGCCTGTGCCCAGGTCGTGCGCGGCAAATGGTCGTAGGAGTAGACGCCGTAGGACGCGGAAAGGTAGCGCTTCGCCACGTCCTCGAGTTCGGCGCCGATCACCATCAGATGCAGCGGCATCCCCAGTTGCTGGCAGCACGCGGCATAGTCCGCCGAGGAAATCACCCGACCATCCGGCAACGCAACCGCCCCGCCCCAAGGTCCATGTTTCGCGAGCAGGCGCAGGATTTCTTTCCTTCGAACAGCCCCGCGAGCCAGAGGATTTCCAACGCGTATCTCCCGTGCCGGCACGATCTGCCAACCGCAATCCATGGCAGGCACCCGCACCTTCAGTTCGTCCGATTCGTCCAGGTCGGATCCGTTGTGGATCTGGTTAAACCGAATTTCCTCGGTCACCGAAACCGGACCTAACAAATGCACCGCCGTGTTCTCGAGTCCTTCGGCCCGCATCGCTTTGGTGCGTTGGTGCCCGGCGATGATGGTGCCCTGCGAAACGATCACCGGTTTGACCGCGCCAAGTGCACGGATGCTTTCGCGTAGCTTCGAAAACTCGGTTTCACTGATCCGCCTCGGGTTGTAGGACGCCGGTTTGAGCCGGTCGATGGGATAGCTTGCCTCAAACATCGTCTTCGAGGGCCAGGAGTTGACGAACGAATCCAAAGTAGGAACCGGTCGCTTCCGCGTGTTGATCGATCTGGCGACGAAGAGCCACCCGTTCCGCTTCGGTGACTGGAATCGACAGCCCGTCGAACTTGAGCAGGCAGGCATTTTCCGAAGCATCCTCGTCTTCCGCGATGTCATCCGCCTGGGTTTCATCGGAAAGCATCTGGTCCAGCTCCGAGGCGTCGAAGCCAGTCAGCTCGAGGTCGAAATCGTCCACCTCGCCAAGGTCCCGCAGCAAGTCTTCCAGCCCGCCCTTGTCCATATCCGCCAGCTCGGCAATCCGGTTGTCGGCCACCAAGTGCGCCCATTCATCCGCCTCGCTCGCAAACTCCTGCACGTCCACCGGCACTTGCGAAAGGCCAAGCAGCAAAGCCGCTTCCAGCCTCCCATGCCCCGCGATCACAAACCCACTCCGCGCCGAAACCACAATCGGATTCCGCCACCCCTGATGCCGGATGATCCGGGCCAGCATTTCGATCTGCTTCTGCCCGTGTTTATTGGGATTGCGCGGATGCGGCGTGAGTGATGAGGGATCAAGCAGCTCCTTGTGACTGCATTTTACTTCCGGCAAAAACTGTTCTTTTGAACTCTCCATGCCGGAGAATTCTTCGAACTACCGGGATCGGCAACGAGCGCCAGTGGTCCCTTAAAAAAGCCTTGTCGTTTTAATCTTTTGACGTTTTAACTACTCGTAGTTGAATCAACTACCACATAGGATTTTTGATGAAAAACATACCCCTGTACGCCTCTTTTGCTTTCCTACTAAGTTGTCAGGCATTCAATCCTTACCCAAAATATCCTGGAGAAAAGAATGCTGATTTAAACAACAATCTGCAGTATTGGAAACCAAGTGTAATTTATCCAGAAACAGGCTCACCACCATCCAACGAAACGATAGCCGAAGGAAGAATTGCTGCCATTGATTATTTTTACCGGGCTTATGTTAATCAAATTTATTCCGAGGGAAAATGGGTTTCATTTACTACAGGCAGCGCCCTTTCAGTCTTGAGTGCATTTGCAACATTAGGAAATGAAGTTTTCACCGAAAGTGAGCTTAAAGTATTTGGCGGGATATCCACTGTAATTACAGGATCTCGCGATCAGTATCAGAAAGAACTATTATTTGATCAAACTCTACCGGTTTTGATCCAAACCATGAACAAATCAAGGCATGATATTTTATTAAATATTCGGAATCTCGAAAAAGATAGTAGTGTGCCACTCCCAAGACTGCTCGGCGAAGTGGAAAAGTATTATGAAGCCGGAAGCCTCATCTCCGCCATTAACGTCCTTAGTGCAAGTGGCCCAACACAAGAGGGGATCAATAAAACTTTTTCAATAACTGAAAGCTCCCCAGAAACATATCACGGAATAACTCATACCAACAATCCAAACACAGAGTCAGAAATAGTTACAATTCCGGACATCGATTAAATATTTCAAGATAAACTACCTCCATCAATTATCGTTTTTGTTTTCTAACCCTAACAGTCAATCCTACTCGCTTGTAGCCCTCAAGGATCGCATCCCGCTTCTCAATCGCGATCTTTTCATCGGCAGTCTTCAACATCACGGTGAGACGTTTCCCGACGATCTTCTTTCCGAGGTCTAGTGTTACTCTCAGCTTCCAGGAATGCTTGGACTTGTCCCAACTGAGATTATGGAGGCGCTGCATCTCCGTCTGCCGTCGACGGCTCGGAGGATTTGCCGATCTCATCAGATCTTGAAGGACCTGTGAACGGATTTCGCCACTCGGAACCCGGTGGCCAAGTGCCCAATTCTCGAAAGTCCTGGGTAACTGACGGGATAAAATCGCACACTCGTTCAGAGAATATCCACGAATTTCCCTAATGGCCGCAAGGGATTGCTGGAATGAAAGTCGATTTCCCTCGCGAGAAAAAAATCCGTCACCCGTCAGTTGTAGTTCATCAATTGCGTTATCTTTGCTCATGCTCTCAAAATCATTGAATGTTGTGATAGCCGTCTGCTGATGGCTTCGGATTGCGCGGTGTCTCCACCGTTCTGACGGACGATCTTTTCTCGCAGCTTTGGCAGGTCGATTTGACTGCTCCAGAATGTCGGTAGCTTCGATCCCATCCGCGTCTCTAACAGGTCGAAGAGCTTCGCGCTCCACGCCTCCGTCATTCGCCCTTGGCTGATGTCGTCCAGGACTAGAATTGAAATCGTCGAGCCTTGCTGCCAACGGCGCTTGCACCCTTCCCGGTCTTTCTCGGCGGTAGCCGCTTCGATTGCGGCATCGCGGGCTTCGGTGCCACTCCACCAGAGGAACGGTTGCTCGAGCTTTCGCAGCAGCGATGCCAGCGCATGGCTCTTGCCGATCCCGGATTT
>NZ_JAENIJ010000074.1 GCF_016595435.1 Luteolibacter pohnpeiensis | reverse complement strand
CGCCCTTCAAACCCCTGTGCGACAAATCCGGTGAAATGATCCGCCAATCGATCACGCCGCTTGCCGCGATCGAGGCGTTTGATGCCATACTGGATCTCACCAATCGTGATCGTGGTAATCGCCAGATTCAGCATTTTCTGCTTCGTCAGCCATGAAGAAACCCTTTCGTCGGGAACTTCACGCATCAGTTCCGAAATCACATTCGTATCCAGAATAATCATGCGTCGAACTCCATAACCGGGCGCTTTGAATTCCGCGGGGGCAACTCCAGTTCAACGCCCTCACCCGCGCCGAAAAACTCACGCGATAGCTCGAACAGGTTTGCTGATTGCGGGGACCTCGCTTTCGACGCCTCCTGCAAGATTTGCCGGACATAAGCCTCCAATGAAACGCCCGATTGTGCGGCCCGAACCCGCAGACTTTCCTTGGTGGTATCGGGTAGATCCCGAATGGTAATGTTTGCCATGAAAACCTCCTTCTCTGTGATCATTGTAATCAATGCAATCATTGATGTCAAGTTGGACTCGAATCTATCCCCCTCTCGTGCTAACCCGGGCGGACATGCAATTTTACCAATGCACCGATCGATCGGGTATCACGGATTTCGGACGAACCACTTGAACCGGAAGTATCCGCCGGAATTTCACGTTTCCACAACAGTTGATAGATCGGCAGTCCCGTCATCTTCCCGACTGACTTGAGCAAATTCATGTAGATTGGACGAGGTATCAAGGGGTCGTCGATTTGGATGCGAATGTAAGGCCTACCGGAACCGCTCACGCGATGCCAGCCAGCGCCGGCCTCAAATCCTCCTACATAGACCCGAAAGTCCGGCAGACGAGTTCCGCCCGAGGGTTTCGATGGCACAATCCGAAGGGGCTGAGTGACAGTCAAAGTTTTCCAAGTTCCTTCAAACGAACCAGCTGCCGTCTGGCTCAATTCAGCGACTACAATCATCGATAATCTCCTTTTTTGTTCTGATGATGAATGGCGCAGCCGCAGCGTTCTGGCTGCGCCAGTAGAGGTTAGGCGCGGATACGACCATGAGTCCACGCTTCGCGGGCGTATTCCAGAATCGTCTTGTCGGCCTCGAAGAACAGATCACGTTCCAATGGCAACCCAAGGGCTCCTCTTACACTTTCCAATTCCGAAATACGGACCAGTCCAAGTTCAGGGCATTGCATGCCCAGATCACACAGACCGAATGCGAGATCTGGATCATCCGCGAGGATTTCGCTCAGTAACCAAGTTGCTGAACCGTCTGGCGAGAATAGTTTCACCACTGGCTGAAAGTCAATTTCGTGCTCCGTCCCCCTCACCGGCTCTTGACGTAGTCCATTGGCGACTAGTTGGTTTCTCAAAGTCATGGTTAGTAATTTCATCTTCATTTCCTTTCGTTGTCTCCCCTTGAATGGGAAGGGTTTGCGATATGCAAACCTGCCCTCCGGCGAGGATGGGGGTAGCAACTGCAATGGAAATCGATGAGGTTGGTGCGGGCGCACAAGCGCAGCGCGGAGCCACGGCCTCGTCTATTTCCATTGCAGGCGCGAGGGGCAAAGCCCCTTAGCATCTATGCCATCCTCCCGGGCCCGTATTCCGGGGCCGAGGACAGGAAACGCGGCAGGGTTGGTGAGAACACGGGCTAGCGTGTGAGGATCCGAGGTTCGAGGACCTCACACGTTTGCCGGTGTTGCGGCGTGGTGGAAGGCGGGGCGTTGCGGGGTGTCCCCGCTAGAAGGGGAAGTGGAAATCGTTTTCGATTGCAGCGTGGGGAAGGCTTTCCCCCAAGCCCTCAAGTAAAATTCCAGTTCTTTCCAAACGACCTAGCCCAAGTAAACTTGGTTCCTGATATTGAACCGTTACGCATACCGAATCTAGATGAATGCTAATGTCGGCATCATCCGGTTGTATTAGCGTTCCACTTCAGATAAAGTCATATGAGTTGTCTCATACAAGGAGGGCATATCTTGGAATTATCAGAATGGGTCGCAGTCCTTTCCTCAACCGTATCGTTTGCCACTCTGACAATAGTAATTCTTGAATTGCGCTTGGGGCGGCTACAAAGCAAAGCAAGCGCCTTGATCGAAGTGCATGGCAAAATCGAGCGGCTCGTCGCCATAGGCTTGGACAAGCCAGAGCTGTTGGAAGCAATTTCAATCGGCCCACCAGAAAAGGAAGCCTTGCGCAGCTACCTTCAGCTGTGGCTCAACCAAATCGAGTTAACCTATCGGCTACGTGCTTTTGGCCTTTATTCAAAACCTTATTGGGAAAGCATGGAACTGGATATCAGCGATTTCATGACCTTACCGCAAATGCAGACCCATTGGTCCAACCACTGCCAATACTATCCGCATGACTTCAGAGAGTTCCTGGAGAAATGCCAGAAGCAGGCATTCGAAGCGGAACCTCAGACGGCCGAGGCTCCGCCGGAAACAACTCAAGCCTCTACCACTTGAGCAGCGATCTTCTTGAGAGTGGCGATAGGTATGCGAATGAAGTCTTCACCGGTTGGTGCCTTGAGGTGCTCACGCTCCCCTGCTCCAAGGACATAGCCCTGAACATAGGCGTCGCCGCCGTCTGTAATGATTGCGGTCGGACAGGTTCCTCCCTTGCACAACTCATTCATCGGTCCATTCTCACCGATAATTTTTTGTATCGTCATGATTTTCAGTAGTTTGATGATTTTTATTGTCAGATGCGATAGAGTGAACGGAATACGGATTCTGTTCAGGAGGCATGAAAATGAGGTCGTTATACGACGGGGTTGGAGACCGCAAATACACGTCATTCGCCGAAAGACTAGCGTTCTTTGAGGTGGCATCCGCTCTCACCAATCCTAGGCATCGACTATTCTGCCTGGTGCTGCTAAACACAGGCTGTCGGATTTCGGAAGCACTGGGACTTCAGCGCGCGCATGTCGACTGGGGCGGTGGCTCACTGGTTTTCCTGACTCTCAAGCAACGCGGTGACATCAACTATCGGCCTGTCCCAGTTCCCGATGCACTGATTGAAAGCCTTCTAGCTTTGCCGGTCGCTGAGGACGGATACCTGTTTAATTTCGGTAGGACAACCGGTTGGAAAATCATCAAGGCCTGCATGAAGTCCGCCGGAATTGGCGGGATCAAAGCCACTCCAAAGGGACTTCGCCACGGTTATGCAATTGGCTGTGTGTCTATTGGACTCGTCCAGAGCAAGATTCAGGAGCTTCTCGGTCACAAACGAGCTGAAACAACATCAATCTACACCACCCATATCACTGAGGATATTCGTATGCAGTTTCATAAGATCTGGCTCATTCAGCCCTGATCTCTAACGAATCTCAAAGACGAATACGATGGTAGGCATTCGCTTTTTTGGGGTTGAAAATCGGAACATAAAATGGCAACTTTGAGACAAGTGAACAGAATCCGTATTTTGTTCACTTTCAAGGACAAACGAAGGTATATTCTCAATTGAGAAATAAGAGGATTAGGCGGGTAAAACTCGGGTTGATTGCCCGGTCCCCTACACACGGCCCGCCTTTTGGGCGTAATGGCACGAAGGAGATCAGATCGGATGTATCGTCCCCCTCGTTGCCGTTGCGTTCCCTGCAATCTAATAAAAGGAGCTCACATGAATAAAATCAACCTATCGCCGGTACTATTGCAGACCCTTGAATGGTTTGAACATCATCAATCTGAGATGATGATACATAGGGACGAGAAGGACGATTTGGATATCCTGTGGTCAGTTGCTGAAACCTGCGAAAGAATCCGCCGCAAGTGACATTCCCCAGGAAGACGGGCCTACATTTCTAGTGAAGTCCCCCAGTATTACATCGCACTCGGCTACGAGGATCGGCAAATTCCAAGGCCCCGCGTTCCACCTTCAAAAACGTCGCGAAATTCTATTCCGATTTCTTGCTGAGCTATTCATGGCAAAGAATGCCTTTACCGATTCTACGCAAAACATTTGTCGCTCGCGCAGATCGCTCCGCTTCAAGCAGCGGGCCATGGATTAAGCGGTCCATAGTACTCGGCGGGAAACAGGCGGCGGCGTTTCGCCTCGGAATCGTAACCCTGCCAGCCCAAGTGACGCCAGGCACCGGCGGTAGCATGGAGTATGCGATTACCAGAGAAGTCGATCAAAGCCGCCTCATTGCCAATCGTTAGCCAAGTCCGCAAGAGTTTGCCAGTAGCAGCATCCCACTCACGCATCGTAGCATCACCGCCGGATGATAGAATTCCCATCCCGTCCGGCGACCAGCAAACGCTGGTCACCCTACCCCCATGGCCCTCCAGCGTGAGCAGGCAGCGCCCGCCCACCGCGTCCCATACCTTCACC
>NZ_JAENIJ010000073.1 GCF_016595435.1 Luteolibacter pohnpeiensis | reverse complement strand
GAGTTCATGATCGAGGAAGGCATGGCGACCGAAGAGGAAATGTGGAACACCGAGCAATCGGACATTACCGACATCAAGAGCGAGGCGCGGTTGCGATTGATCTTCGACACCAACGTCCGGCAGGCCTACGGCTACGGAAAATGGAAGCAGGGCCAATCTCCGGAAGTCAAAGCTGCCTACCCAGCTGCAAGGCTGATCCGGGAAAGGGGAGTGAGTAAGCCACGCCCGAGGCATCAAGCGAACCTCGGCGAGATCCGCCACAAGGACGATCCATGGTGGGCGCAGGAAATGAATGATCCAAAGATCGGAGGATTTGCCGTGCCTTGGGGACCGTATGGCTTCAACTCCGGCGTGGATCAGGAAGACGTGACGCTCGAAGAATGGGAGAAGATGCTCGCGAAGCAGAGCACACCGCCGCCTCCAGAATCTCCACAGCCGGAACCCGGCCTGAATGAGGGCTTATCCGCCAGCACGTCCAAGATGGACCCGGAGATCAAGCGGCGACTGCTTGCAGAATTGCGGGCAACCGGGGAAGAGCGGGCGAGGGTCATTGAGGATAATGATCGATTTTACCTGCAGACACGGCGCGATGGCAGGTGATCCTTCAACGTGGTGGTATCTTGTTATGCCATTCACATGTTCATGTAGTCCTCCTCGTAGTCCATCTGGAGTATATCGTGGAGATCAATTTCAAATTCCTCCGAGAACGTCGGATCAAAGTTAGCGGCCATAAGTTCCGATACCGAGGTAAACTTCAGGCCACAAGCACCACATATGTATGATGTTGATTGATAGGTTCGCTTCACGTACATCCGACTGTCTCGAAGAAAGGGTTCGGATTCGGCCGATAGCGTGCCAACAAGCAATGCTGTATTTTCGCAGGCTGGGCACTTTACTCGTTTGGTGTTGCCATACTCGTCCGAATGTATTAGTGGGAGCTTCGACGAGAGCTTCTTCTGTTCGCCTGGGTCCTTGGCGTAATATACCGCGCGATGATTCTTGATGTGTTCCTTGACCTTCCCGAAGACATCTTCTTTGTGGGCTGTAATTAGCTTCGCAGCCGTATCAGAAGTTTCCTTCCCGAGGAGGTCCGCGAGATCCTTTGAGACGGCCTCGCAAAGCACCTCACAAACAACATAGAAGGGCGTAAGCCATGACGCCTCGGCCAAGTCTTCGAAGGCCAATGTACTGTCGTGCACCTCCTCATTCCGCTTGAACATGAATCCTTCGCAGAACTGCCGCGAATCCTTGGTGAACTTTTCAAGAACCAGTTCGAGGCGGGCTGTCACCGCATGCATTGGCAGTGTCTTTGGAGCCTTCTTCCCTTTGTAGCCGAGCGCGAACAGTATAGATGCCCCCTCATCTTGGGGGTCGGCGTTCAGGGTTGGGGAAATCGCACAAAGCGATGCGCGACACAACTGCTCCAACGCGAGCGCCGACCAAAACGCCCTTTCCGACGACTCGATATCCGGCCTCGCGGAGCGCTGAAGGTAAAGCGATGCTTTCTCGAAATACTGGTCAGGGTTCCATTTAGTGTTCATTGGCTACAAGAATACGGGCTAACTTTCGGTCAGGATCTAGATTCGTTGCTGAACCTCGTCCATGCATCATTCGCCAGTTATCGAGGATAAGAAGATCGTTCGAAGTCCAACTGTGCCATGTGGCGGTGTCGTCGAGCCCAGGGAGTAAGAACTCGTTGAGAGGATCTCGTGTCTTCATCATCGGGAGCATGCACTCGGCATCTGCCCTAACTCGAATACCGGTTTCAGTTCGTTCGACGCAACGAACGAGAAATGAGCCAGTGGAGCGCCTTATTCGGTATTGCGCACTTTCGAGAATCGCGCCCAAAGAGCTGAGGCGGGGAGCGGTATCAATGTAACCCGTAGGCCGATTCCCGTGTCCTGGACTAATGCAGTGAAGCATCAAGTATCGTGGTGGGACGCGCCAATATGCAGATTCAGTGTGGAAGGGAAATGCGGCCATACCATAGCGGGACGAAAGAGAGTTTGAATTATTCGCTGTCTGACCTGGCGAAATGATCCGAACTAAATCGCCTGAAGAGCTTTCCGCGACTGGGCTGCCGAGCTCAATCGCCAAGTCGAGCAAGTCCTCGTAGTCGAATCCGGGACATATTAGGAAACCTTCGGAGTCTAGTCTATCGCGCCACTTCATGAGGTATAGATTCTTGTCACAAGGTATAGGTAATTACGGCGGAGAGGAAACCTTGAATTAAAAGAAGGACGTTACCCGTCGTTGGACGAGCCGGATTGTTCGCTTCTTTTATTTGTCAGAGTCGTTTGCGTCCCTGATGCGAACACAGGAATCAAAAGATCCGACAAAAGTTACGACCTTCCCTTGGAACACCTTTGCGATCCTTGATATCCATCGCAGCTGCTGATCGACTTCATTTGCGAACATGTATTCTTGAGTTCCGGTTTTGAGAATTGACTCACCAAGCAATTCGATAGCTTCATCTTTATCAATTACAAAGCTATGATCTTTATAGTGTCCAACTAGATGATCCGCTAGTTCCTGAGGTGTTCGACCGGCTCCTAACGTCTTGCCATGGAGTAGGCGCGATGCATATTGAATCGCGGACTCATTGATTCGCTCAAAATATCCAAGGAGGCCCAAATCTAACTGACCCTTTAAATACTGCGCAAACATTTCCGAGCTGCCAGGGTGCTCACTTACCATCTTGGCTATTGTCGTCAGTGCATTGGTCAGCGACATCGCAGGAATATGGCCAAGCTGGGGGTCAATGGGACCGAGTTCACTCATTGAACCCATGTGAATTTCATCGGCCCCTAAAGCAATTAGAGTAGCGGCAGACTTTGCCCGCCTCGGTATGACCGCAACAAACCTCTCTTTGGAAACAGCTTTGCAGTTCTTGCTAATCAAATAGGCGGGTTCGATTCTGCCGCCACGACTTCCTATAATTAGAAGAATATTTCGAGGATCATCGAAGCGGCACAAAGAGGAATAAATTTGGTCAGCATGATCTTCGCTGACCTGATTTGATTGATCCAAGAATAGCAATGGATTATAATCAGGAAGATCAAATTTCTCCCATAGCAAATCAAGGGCCTTTGGAATCTGCTCCTTTAATACATTTTCGATTGAACTCCGGTCTTTACCTAGAAGCGATTGTATGATCACTGTTGATGGGTCTTCAGGAGTCTTGGCGGCTGCAGTCTGATCTGAAATTGATTCTTCAGACGAGGCATCAACTTCTTCTTCGGAGGGCGGGGCGGGGATCTGTGATTTCTTTGTAGCCATTGGCACTTCTTAGCGAACAGCGTAATTAGTTCTGATTCATATTGAATATCAAGCCGATATTTCCTTATGTGTTCCACAAAAACCGGGGAATGCTGATTTTTACTCTCCCGCACTGTCGAGCCAATGGGACCACTCCCGCAAATCGACGTTTCCTCATCCTTGAGTCTTCGCTGGATGCGTGAAGCTTCTCATTTCTGCCGCATCCTTCCAGCCGTTGCCGGACGCTGTTCCGACTGAAATTGTTTACATCCCCGAAGGCGAACACGCGATCCATCCCACAGTCGATGGCAAGCCGAAGGAAATCACCGTGAAGGTGCCGCCTCAGCGTGGAGCCGCGATCGCTGCCTCACTTCAGGCTGATCTTTCCCGGCGCTTGGCGGACAATGTCCGGCCGATCATCGATTTCGACCACAACCACCGTGGCCCGGCGGCGGGGATTCCGGCTTCGTTTCGGTATGAGGCGGGCAAGGGGATTGTGATGGCGCTCGATTGGACCCGTGCCGGACGGGAAGCGATCGAGGGCAAGGATTTCTCCTACTTCTCGCCGGAGTTCCTGCTCAACGAAGACGGCACTCCAGGTGGCCTGCCGAGCCGGGGACCACTCGGAACCCTGTGCAACAACCCGGCTTTCCGGACAATTCCCCGTATCGCCGCAAGTGACGCGGCTCCTACTCAAGAACCGAAACAACCGATCACACCCATGAGCCAATTTCTCATTCTCGCCACCTGCGGCCTCCTCAATCAATCCGAAGCAGCCCGCGACGACGCGGAAACTCTCGCCCGTCAGCGCGTCTCCGCGATGCGATCCGATGCGGAAACCCTGCGCACGGTGCAGGCATCGCTCACTGATGTGACCACCGAGCGCGATCAACTGAAGACCAAGCTACAAGCCGCCGAGGCGAAGCTTGCCGACGGACGCAAGGAACAAGGCGAAACCCTTTTCCAACGCGCCGTCAAAGCTGGTCTTGCCGCGCCGAAAGACGAGGTCAAAAAGGCTGAATACGTCCAAGCCGCTGAGTCGGAGAATGCGCTTGCGATCAAGTTCATGACCGAGCGGATCGAAGCCGCTGAAGCGAACCCAACCGATCCAATCGAACGGCCAATCGTCCGCGCTACGGGTCAGGATGTGCCAGGCGCAACCAACGTCGAGGCCCGGGCGAAGCAACTGGTTGCCGCCGGTGA
>NZ_JAENIJ010000072.1 GCF_016595435.1 Luteolibacter pohnpeiensis | reverse complement strand
GCTCCGCGTGATCGCCCAATGCGGCTGAAACCCATCATCAATCCAACCTCAAAACCTCAACAAAAAGCCTCATCCCCAATCTTTGGGGTAGACCCGCCATCCTCACCACCACTTTTGGAGAGAAACCATAAAGTGGTGGCCCGAGCCGGATTCGAACCAGCGACACGAATCAGTGTTATTTATTGCTGTTTTCACTATGAATTTGATGGTTTTTGGAGTGACTTGGCGGGCTTCCATGCTGAACCTTGCTGCATGGCCTCCTTCTACTCCCGAAAAAATAGCCCGTTCTACTACATCCGAACCAAGGGGGCGAATGGAGAATGGTCTGACAAATCTTCCGGTATCCGAATTGGCTCCCAAGGGGCTATTCGAAAGATCCATCAGAAGGTAGCCGAGTTTACGAAAAAGGAGAGTGAGCAAGCGTCGGACGGCTCCGCGGCGGCAATGCAACAATGGGTTCCGGGTTGGTTTTCTCACCACTACACCAACGAGCTTTCCAAAAAGCGGGCAATGAATTGCTGGGCACACCTTTCGACGTATTTCGCTCTGAAAAAAATCAGGCATCCGCAAGAGGTCACCTATAGCGTTTGCCACGACTACATGAAATGGCGCAGCGATCCGGCGATTTGCGAGAAGGATGAAAGAAAGCCTGGCAACTGGAACACGGCCCTGACTGAAATCCGGGTTCTTGGTACGATCATGCAAGAGGCAGTCGCCCAAGGGTGGATAATTTCCAATCCGTGCGCTCGCCTGAAGCTCGGTCGCCGGGACGTGAAAGAGAAGCGGGCGATCGAGCGCGATGAGCAAGAGAAGATCGAAGAGGCGCTGAAAAGTTGCCCGGAGTGGATGCAAGATTCGTGGCTTGTCGCCATGAAGCAGGGATGCCGACTCAGCGAAGTCAAAGCACCGCTGAAACGAGTTAGCCTGTCCGCGATGGCGATTTCGTTTCGGGTAAAAGGCGGAAGCCTTCACACCGCTCCCCTCCACGCCGATTTGGTTCCTCTTGTGAAACGCAGGCAGGGCCAAGACGCTGAATTTTTGGTCGATCTGCCAACAAACGCATCGAAGCTCTGGAACCAATGGCTGACAAATCAGGGGTTCCCGGATCTGTCGTTTCACTGCATCCGTGTCACTGTCATCACTCGATTTGCTCAAGCGAATGTCACCGCTGAGAAAGCGATGCAATACATCGGGCATTGTGACGAGATGGTTCACGGGATTTACCGGAAATTGCGGCCGAAGGACGTTGCCAGCTTAGGAGATATTCTCTGATTCAACTTCGTCTCGCGGGTCGATTTTCTTCCCATCGAGGATCTCGGCATTTTTGGTCAACCAATCGTAGGCCATGCCAATGCTGGCCCGCCCCAATGGCATTTTGAATCCGTATTTTTTCATCTGCCGAATGAAGACCCTTTTAACCCCAAGCGCTTCGGCCAGCTCATTCATATTGAACAGCCTTGGGTCATTTTTTGAAATCTGGCTCATGTAATAATTTTGCTGGAAAGTGTTAGATTACGACGGTTGCCGTTGAGTCAGTGGTGGATAGTAGTCCGGTGCTTTCGGTGCAGGGCCTTGCATGCCGTTGAGGACCCAGATTCGGATTTGTCTGGAAACATTTGCACTGTAGCCGTCGCTGGAGATGCCCCACTGAGCGGCGAGCAACAACGCTTCTCGCGCGGCGTCCCGTTCGCAAATCAACCGATATTTACAGCCTTTCGCATGATCGATCGGATTTGGGGACAGCCGGAAGCACTCGCAAGAGGCGACGATGCTGTCGGAGTCAACGCCTGATTCCTGAGCGCCATTCGCTTCGTTTGTTTCGCTTGGGTCACTCATGGGTTTGGCCTTTCTCCCGGATAAATTCTCCCCGAAGGTTCCGCATGGAAATACCTGCGGCTTTGAGCTGCTGTGGTGTTCGCTCGGAGGTTTTAACAGATCGCTCTTCGCAATTCACAAAGAGCTTGAAAGTTACCATATGCTCTGGCGAATCAGTCCGTAGAACTTCGACAAGGGCGTCGATTGCTTTGGTTATTTTTGGACTCATGTTAGTAATTTCAAAAAATTGATCTTCTATGATTTATCGATTCGATAACCAGCGCCCTTGTAGTCCTTCCCAAGCAACTCCAGACGATCCCGCTTTACCCCCCATTTCAATAGAATCGGCTACTTCTCTGAGATATTTGCATACCTCTTTCTGTCGACCTCGAGCGGTAACAAAAACCTCGATGAAGGAACTCACTTGATTCTGCGCAGTCGCCTCGCCTTGTTGTGCATTTTCTTGATTTTGTGACATACAACGTGTTTTGTCGTTAATGGATGTTAGGCAAGATTTGCTCCGCCACATTCGGCAAGCCAACGAAGCCATTCAGGCGCATCCTTGATTTGCTCGATTCTGGTTGCCATATCACGAAGGACTTCCGGTGAATACCTCACTTCGTCATGGTTCTCGGGCGGTGATACGTCGATCCCGAATGCGTTAGCCAAGGCGCACATGGCGCACCATTCGCCATTGGTAATATTGATGTCGTCGTCTTCTTCGCCTTCGGGCGGATTAACAGGGATTAAGTGGACACTCATAATTCTTCATCTTTGATTTTGTTACCGACAGTGAAAGGATTGGGGCGATTTCTCCACCATCCCGGTTTGTGTGGCCGCTTGACTTTGCGGCGAAACTCCAGAGCGGCCTGAGCTTCTTCATCGATCCTGATGATCTCCGGGTGTTCGCTCATTTCGTTGCTATTTTAAGTTGTTCAGGATCGACCGGGAAATAGCCCAGCTTTCCGCGAAGGGGCGTGAATGGGAGCGGTTTAGGATCTTTCAGAAGAAATCCGTATTCCCCGAAAAACCACGGCGATGGATCTTCATCCACGCAATCTACTATTTTGACAGTACCAACGATTCCACCGCGTTCGAGTTCATCGAACGGAGGAACATGGACACCGAGTTTTCGGGCGAAATCTGCGGCAAAACCATACTCGTCATGAGTCATGCCCTTGGCGGCATGAACGTAAATTTGTCCGCGATAGTGGGTTTTCCATGGTCGATTCTCAATGTCCTTGTGTCCGTTGACGATCATCCATGCCCATGGTTGGCGAATTGATAGAGCGTTCATTCGATTTCTCCTTTCAGGTATTTGCGAAGGATTTTGAGAGCTACCACGGCGCTGTCACAGAGAATCGCCAAGTGACCTTGCTCTGTGAGTGCGTGGATTTTCTCCCACTGTTCCTCTTTGACCGGTCCCCCGGCCCTTTTGAATTCGATGTAAAGTCCGATATAGCGGGACCGAGCAACGGGGACGTGAATGTCAGGAATGCCAGGATTCAGACCTTCGGCCTTGAGCTTTTTAGCAACGCTAAAACCACGCCAATCACCGTTAGGAATTGCATACATGAGGAGAATTTCAGGAGCCTCCGCAACGAACAGCATGGCACGAGTGACGAATTCGATTTGAAGCTCGGATTCTGACCCTCTCCATCCCCCGCCCTTCTTCCCGAGTCGCTGGTCAATTTCCATTCTTCACCTCTTTCACTTCGGATTTCACACGCCAGATTTCGATGCCGTGCCCGGTTTCGACTAATGCGATATTGCATCCGACGAACTGAGCAACGGCCTTCTCAAGCATATCCGTTTCGGTTCGGAGATAAGGACTCGTGACAGATACCATGCTTTGACGCTTGGCCATCTCTGGAGTGATAGGCTTCATCATGGGCGGTATCCTTTCTCGAAGCACCAGAGGCGGAAACATGCGTGAAATGCGTCGAGTGCATCCAAGCCATTATCCCAAACTTTCATTTGGATCGGGCCGGGATTGTCGGACGGGATCAACAAGGAAACGAGAAGCGGCAACGGCTCGCCTTCTTCCCGGGTGCAATCAGCATAAGCGGCCAATTGCATCGACCATTCCTTATAGAAATTCCCATCGGCCTTTCCTTTGAGCTTCTGGCTTTTCGCGTCGATGATTGCCCGGCGGGTTTCCCCGTTATATTGGATCATCGCGTGAAGGTCCAAACGGCCGGCGTAGCCAAGCGATCCAACAACCGATTGCTCAGCCGAAATCACCTCAACCACATTTGCCCGATACCAGGTATCGAAACATGCAACATAGTCGAGGATTTCACCGGTACCTAGAAACGCGCCTTGGGTGCAATACTGCTCAATTTGCTCGTGAATCGCGGTTCCCCACGCGGCCGCTTTCTTCGTTTCTGCTTCCGATTCCTCAGCGATACGGGACAGAAAGTTCTCATGACTTTCACCCGGCTTTTTCTCAAGGTTGAGAGCGGCGAGAATTGACTTGTCGAGCTTCCACACGTCAAGCGCGGGCTTCGACTTCATTGAAAGGATGTTCGTGACTGACGGGATAAGTCCGAGCTTGCGGGCATCGGTCAGGTTTGTTTGCCGTGGAAGTCCAGTTGTCTTTGCAATTACCGTGTGGCACGGATCGCCGTTCTTGTGATACCAGTGAGCATCGCGCTCGCGTCTTTTGATAAGGGCCATGATAGTAAATTTGAAAATGGTGGCAGGAACGATTTGGCTTACTCATTTCCCGCGCCTGCCAGACGGGGAGCTTTGCCTGTGGGTAGGGGTTATGAATCGCTTTACGGGTAGCCAATGAGTGGCGCAGTGAAGGTCGCGTTCGCTCTGACGTCGACGGAACCGGACACTTCGGTGAGTGCTGGCGCCGTGAAGGTCGCGTTCGCTCTGACGTCGACGGAACC
>NZ_JAENIJ010000071.1 GCF_016595435.1 Luteolibacter pohnpeiensis | reverse complement strand
TCATCCATTCACGAAAGACCCGACCGAAAACGCGCTGTGGAAAGCGTGGGCGGAAGGCTGGGAACAGGGCCACGAGGAAGCCGGGAATCCCGTGACCCTCGATGACGATGCGGATCTATCTGATCCCGATGCCGTGCCGGCGAACGAACCCACCTGCCTCGATGATCGCGATGATCTGAGTGACGCGGACGAAGAAGAGTAAATCCCAACCCAATCTAACCATTTTATATCATGAACCAATCACTCGCACTTCAGAAGCCAGGCGATCTGATGAAATACCTTGAGCGATCAAGGTCAGCCATCGCCATGGCGCTACCGAAGCACCTGACGCCGGACCGCATGATGCGGCTTGCGTTGACCTGTTTTTCCACCACGCCAGCACTGCGGAAATGCACCCCGCAAAGCATCCTTTCCAGTGTGGTCGTTGCCGCACAGATCGGGCTTGAGCCAGGCATTGCCGGGCAAGGCTACCTGATTCCTTACAAGGATACTTGCACCTTCGTCCCCGGCTGGCAGGGACTGGTCGGACTGCTCAACAACTCAGGACGTGCCACTGCATGGACCGGCGCGGTTTTCGAGGGAGACGAGTTTGAGTTTGAACTCGGATCGAATCCGAAATGCCGACACATCCCCGGTGACCACTTCGGCGATCCGAAAAAGATCACCTGGGTCTATGCCTGTGGAAAGGTCAACGGCAGCGAACAACCGGTCATCGAGGCATGGCCGATGAGGCGGGTGTGGCGGCACCGTGACCAGTTCAACAAGGTCGGCCAGCGCCATTACTCTTATGAGAACCCCGAGATGTATGCCCGCAAGGTGGTGCTCTTGCAGGTGCTCAAATACATGCCGCGCAGCATTGAACTGAACAATGCGCTGACTGCAGCCAACGCTGCGGAGATCGGACGAACCACGGCAGTTGATGACGGTGTCGTGGTGGAAATTGAGGCGGAAGAACAAGTCCGCGAATCCACCGTGCAAGTCACCGATCCATTCGAAAAACCGGACGAAAGCCCGGAGCAAAAAATTGCAGCAGAAACTCCGCAGCCTGCGAAGCCAAACAACGAAACCCCTGACCTCATCTAACCATGACTGAAACTCAATTGATCGAAGTGCCTCTGGAAATCGAGGTGAAGGGCGAAGTGGTCGCCAGCAACGTGAAACGCTTCCGCGAGATGGTCACCGCGGCTTTGGCTGGCATCAATCGTGACCTAAAGAGCGACGAGGATTTCGGCCAGGCCGAGATCACGGTCAAGGGACTTTGCGACGCGGAAAAGAGAGTCGAAGCATCGAAGGAAAAGGCTCTCGCAGATGCGGAATCACTCTACGCTCTATTCGCCGATCTGGATGACACCAAAGAGGAAATCCGTAAGGCGCGGGTCGATTTGGAAAACCAGATCAAAAAGCGCAAGGAAGAGGTGAAGAGCGAGCTGGTGAAGGAAGCGCTCGCGAGTCTGGACGTGGATCCGGGACTGGCGCGGAGCACCTACCTGACCGGATTGGAAAACGCCGTGAAGGGGAAGCGGAATCTGGAATCGATGAAGAAAGCGCTCCGCATCGCGACGGAAACCTATCGGGCCAATCTCACGAAATCCCGCGAGATTCTCAATCGTTTTGAGAAAGCCCACGGCACGGACCTGATCATGGACCGGCGCGAGCTGGAAGTGAAGGCTCCTGGCGAAGTTGAGGCGGAACTCCGCCGCCGCTGGGACTTGAAAAAGGCCGAAGACGAAAAGCGCAAAGCACGCGAGGAAGCAGAGGCGGCGAAGGCAGAGACAGCACGCCTGAAGCTCGAAGCGGCTGAAGCGAACAAACCGCCCGCGCCACCGGTGAACCCTGCAGCCAAGGCCTATCGGGACAAGATTGGAGCCGGTCCCTGGGAGGAACCGGAGAAGGAACAGAAGACGGCGACAGCGGTCGCTCTAACCGAGCATGAGGAATGGGAGCAGGTGCGCAAAGCCTTGCTGGCATCCTTCGCGCCGATCAAGGCGATGAAGGAGAAGCTCCAGTTTTCCAGAAACCAGGCGAAGCTTCAGGGCTTTGCCAATGCGGTGAACACCGCGTGGAGGGAGTGGGTATGAAACTTTGGCCAGACGTGATTCAAGGTTCCGAGGATTGGTTTGCTTTGCGCGAACTGAGGCCTACCGCATCCAACGCGAAAAAAGTCATCACCGCTACGGGCAAGGATTCGGCGAGCTGGAAGCCATACATTTACGAAATGACCGACGCCAAAATCCGGCCTCGGGGCGTGCGGGAAGCAACGGCCTTTGCGGGAAATGCTCACACCGACCGAGGTAAGGAACTCGAGCCACTAGCCCGGAATGAGTTTACCAAGATTATGGGACTTGCGGCGGCTGAGGTCGGCTTTGTCACCCGCGACGATAAGGTTTGGGGATGCTCGCCAGACGGCTTGGTATTGTGCCCGAAAACGAATGATGTCGTTGCCGGTCTGGAGATCAAATGCCCGGACGGACCGAAGCATCAGGCGCATTTGGACGGTGGAGTTTTGCCAGCCGATTACATTCAGCAAGTTCACGCCTCGATGGTAGTAACCGGGCTGAACCATTGGTATTTCGTCAGCTATTGCCCGTACTATGAGACGTTCATTTTGCGGGTCGATCGGGATGGTTACACCGCGAAAGTGGAAGACGCGATGGACCGCTTCCAGACGTTTTACAAAGCCGAGCGCCCGCGGTTGATGAAGTTCAAAGGGAATGCGCCGGAAGTAATTCCCGCCCCTCAACCCGAACCCGAAACGGCTGATTTGTTATGAAAGCACTTTCCATAAGACAGCCCTGGGCATGGCTGATTGTAAACGGCCACAAAGACATCGAGAACCGCCAGTGGCGAACGCATTACCGGGGGAAGATCCTGGTGCATGCTGCGAAAAAGATGACACGGGAAGAACACGCCGTGGCAGCAGCGATGGCCGCCGAGCAAGGCGTGACTATACCGGCCTACGATGATCTCGAAAGGGGCGGAATCGTGGGAGAGGTTGAGATTGTCGATTGTGTCGATGTCGATCCATCGCCCTGGTTCATCGGCCAATGGGGATTCGTTCTGAAGGATGCCAAACCCCAGCCGCTGATGCCATGCAACGGCAAGCTCGGGTTCTTTCACGTAGGAAAGGAGGCCGCGTGAATACCGAAATCGCTATCCGAAAATCCGTGCCTGAATTGGTGAGGGAGTGGAATCTCGGAGTCCACGAACTCAAGCGCGGTATCGAGATGCTGCAGCAGGCTCAAGAACGATTCAAATGCTTCGATAGCCGTGGCACGGGCTACTACCTCGATTTTTTCAATCACGACGACTATTCCCTCGACTTCGATCCGAAGGTGAAACGGCTCAAGGCGAAGGCCTGGCGCTATCTCGCCAGCCGGGCGGAGATCCGCAAAGTGATGTCGCTGTCCCGGTGCAAGGAGCTGGAAGCCCAGCTAGAAAACCCTGATTCATTGCCAGACATCACGGTGGATAACGTTCTTGGTTGGCTGCAAAGCCTCGATGAGCGGGCGGGGGTTTATCTTCAGGAAGCTGCCGTCGAAGTCTTCGAATGGCTGAGGCCACGTCGGCAGCATTACAAGGCGAACAGCACCTTCAAGGTTGGAGCCAAGGTGATCCTCAGCTACTGCGTATCCCGTAATTATAGAGGATTTGGCTATCGAATCGTTTACGAACGGGAGAACCAGATTCGGGCGCTCGACAACGTGTTTCATCTCCTCGATGGCAAGGGTCTCTCGAAGTCCCGAAATGGAGGTTTATACGACGCGATCGACGCATCGGATGACGGGCGTGGGGAATCGGAATATTTCAAGTTCAAGTGCTTCCGAAACCAGAACCTGCATTTGCAGTTCAAGCGTCTGGATTTGGTTGAGAAGTTGAACCAATTCGGCGGCGGAGGTCTGCCTCAATCGGAAAGGGGAGAGTAATGTTACAAGATGAATTTTCTTATGCAGGGGTCGTAATAGTCCCGTATTGCTTGGGCACGGCGTCTAGGGTCGCTAAGATCGCAATCCTTTTCAATGGCCTCAAAAATTCCTTCTGTAAGCGCCGACGCAGCATCCAGGCACGGTTTTACTGCCAAATCACAGACAACGGCACCGGTAACCTGAACCAATACGTTATCAGTCAAGGCTTTGCTAACGAGATAACCAGCAGTAGCAGTTATTGCCGAAACTACAATTTTATCCTTATTCTCAGACATTATATTTTGGGGGAAGATCTGGTATTTTTGTCTGAAATAAATTTCGGAGCAAGTGGAGAGTTAGAGAGAATTTGTAGTAACTCTAAATTGAAAGGAGGAACTAAATGATCGCCTTTCACTTACCTATCATCCCACCGAAGGCCACCAGCCAGGGAGCAGGCAAGCGGATCGTGATGATCAACGGCAAGCCGATGTTCTTCAAGAACAAGAAAGCTCAAGCTGCCGAGAATGACCTGACGACGCTCTGTTTGCCCTTCCGGCCGTTGGCACCGATCGAAGGGCCGGTTTCGTTGAAAATCGATTTCGTCTGGCCGTGGAGGAAATCCGAACCCAAGCGGCGCATCGCCCTGGGACGGGTTCCTCACACCTCGAAACCGGACTGCAGCAACGTGGTCAAAATGATCGAGGACTGCATGACCAAGCTGCGGTTCTGGAATGACGACGGCCAGGTTTCGTCGCTGCAAATCACCAAGGCATGGGGCGACCGCGTGGGGATCTACGTGGCGATTGAACCGATCGAATCCGCGAACGCGCCGAACGCGGCTGCGGGAACCTCGAAACCTAATCAACAGGAGAGACTCTTTTGATTCATGGCAGAACTACCCTACATGCAGTTTTACCCGACCGACTGGTTGGCCGATACCCGAATGCTGACCGCCTCCGCCAAAGGAGTG
>NZ_JAENIJ010000070.1 GCF_016595435.1 Luteolibacter pohnpeiensis | reverse complement strand
AAAAAGGAGCCCGGCTCCAAATTGCTTTGGAGCCGGGCTTTTACCTGGCGACGACCTACTCTCACAGGACCTATCGTCCCACTACCATCGGCGCTGTGGCGTTTCACTTCCGGGTTCGGAATGGGACCGGGTGGTTCCACCACGCTCTGGTCACCAGAGGACAATCTTGATTTTCTTCAACAGCCTCTTATCGCTGTCTATCTTCAAAACTGGGTCTCTGGGGAGCTGAGCTATTTTTTCCCAAGTTGCTGGTTTTCAGAGTTCAGTTTTCAGGGAAGAGGCTTTTGTGGCTTCTCTTTCACTGATCACTGCTGTCTGATCACTTGGCACTTGTTCCTGCCCGCTCTCTGACATCCACACGGAGGGTTTCATTCTTTTCAGTCCAACTGCAACGGATTGTTGCTTGGCCATTCACGGTCACTGCAATTTCGAATTCCAAAAAATAGGAATCAAGCCAAACGGATGATTAGTACTGGTAAGCTACATACATTACTGCACTTCCACTTCCAGCCTATCAACGTCGTAGTCTTCGACGATCCTTTGGGGAAAACTCATCTTGGGAGGAGCTTGGCGCTTAGATGCTTTCAGCGCTTATCTCTTCCGAACTTAGCTACCCGGCCATGCCGTTGACACGACAACCGGTGCACCAGAGGTTCGTCAATCCCGGTCCTCTCGTACTAGGAATTGAACCCCTCAGTTTTCCTACGCCCACAGAGGATAGAGGACCGAACTGTCTCGCGACGTTCTGAACCCAGCTCGCGTGCCGCTTTAACCGGCGAACAGCCGGACCCTTGGGACCTTCTCCAGCCCCAGGATGCGACGAGCCGACATCGAGGTGCCAAACTTCATCGTCGATATGAACTCTTGGATGAAATCAGCCTGTTATCCCTAAGGTACCTTTTATCCGTTGAGCGACGGCAATTCCACATTCAACCGCCGGATCACTTAGGCCTACTTTCGTATCTGCTCGGCTTGTTGGCCTCACAGTTAGGCGGGTTTATGCCTATGCACTCGACACACGGTTACCAACCGTGCTGAACCCACCTTCGCGCTCCTCCGTTACTCTTTAGGAGGATACCGCCCCAGTAAAACTGACCGGCTGACACTGTTTCCCGCCCTGATTCAAGGGTCGGGGTTAGATCTTCCAACACCCAAGGGTGGTATCTCACTGATGACTCCATGATCCCCTAAAGGATCATTTCAATGTCTCCCACTTATTCTGAGCATGAGAATCGAAAAACCAATGACAGCTTACAGTTAAGGTCTATAGGGTCTTTCCGTCCTTCTGCGGGTAGGCGGCATCTTCACCGCCATTACAATTTCACTGAGCACCTGGTTGAGACAGCGCCCAACTCGTTACACGATTCGTGCAGGTCGGAACTTACCCGACAAGGAATTTCGCTACCTTAGGACCGTTATAGTTACGGCCGACATTCACGGGGACTTGGGTTCAAAGCTTCGCCTTGCGACTAACATCTTACCTTAATCTTTCCGCATTGGTCACGTGTCACATCCTATACTTGGACTTGCGTCTTGGCAGAATGCTGTGTTTTTGCTAAACAGTCGGTTGGGCCATTTCACTGCGGCCTATAAAACATAGGCACCTCTTCTCCCGAAGTTACGAGGCTATTTTGCCGAGTTCCTTAACCAGGGTTCACTCTTACGCCTTGGTATATTCTACCCACCCACCTGTGTCGGTTTGCGGTACGGGTTCCTTAGCATACACCGGAGCTTTTCTTGGCACAAACTTTGATGATGCGGATCAGCCGTAGCCTCACCTCAGAATTCAATCACCTAGTCATCTCCATTCATGCGTCCCTCCGGTTTAAGGGGCGGAAGTGCAGTAATATTAAACTGCTGTCCATCGGCTACGCCTATCGGCCTCGCCTTAGGTCCCGACTAACCCCGGGACGAATATCGTAGCCCGGGAAACCTTGGGTTTACGGCGGACGGGGATTTCACCCGTCTTATCGTTACTCATGTCTGCATCCTCTCTTCTCAACTCTCCAGGGTCAGTCGCCATCACCCTTCAATGTGTTGAGAATGCTCCTCTACCGCTCATGTCCCCGAGGACATAAGCCCAGAGCTTCGGTATCATGCTTATCGCCAATCATTTTCGGCGCGGAATCTCTCGATGAGTAAGCTATTACGCACTTTTTAAATGGTGGCTGCTTCTAAGCCAACATCCTCACTGTCTGGGAAATTCCACATCCTTTCCACTTAGCATGATTTAGGCACCTTAGCTGCTGATCTGGGTTGTTTCCCTTTTGACGATGAAGCTTATCCCCCACCGTCTCACTGCCGTGTTCTATTGAATGGTATTCGGAGTTTGATAGGGGTTGGTAGACGGGTATGCCCCCTAGCCCTTTCAGTGCTCTACCCCCATTCATAAACACACGACGCTGCACCTCAATGCATTTCGAGGAGAACCAGCTATCACGGGGTTTGATTAGCCTTTCACTCCTACCCTCAGCTCATCCGAGAATTTTTCAACATTCACCGGTTCGGTCCTTCACGCAGTATCACCTGCGCTTCAACCTGGCCAAGGGTAGATCACCTCCGCTTCGGGTCTAGCACGTGCAACTTTTTGACGCCCTATTCGGACTCGCTTTCGCTTCGCCTGCGTCCCCTAAGGACTTAAGCTTGCCACACATACTAACTCGCAGACTCATTAAGCAAAAGGCACGCTATCACAGTAAAAACTGCTCTAACACCTTGTAGGCACACGGTTTCAGGTTCTATTTCACTCCGCTCGCAGCGGTTCTTTTCACCTTTCCCTCACGGTACTGGTTCACTATCGGTCGCTAACTAGTATTTAGCCTTACGGAGTGGTCTCCGCAGATTCATGCAACGTTTCACGTGTGCTGCATTACTCAGGAACACCCTAGGGCCTGGCAGAATTTCGGATACGGGGATCTCACCCTCTGTGTCGCAACTTTCCAATTGCTTCTCCTATTCGTTCAGGTCCCACGACGGGGTCCTACAACCCCGGGGACAAGTCCCCGGTTTGGGCTCTTCCGCTTTCGCTCGCCACTACTGACGGAATCGATTCTCTTTCTTTTCCTCCGGTTACTGAGATGTTTCACTTCACCGGGTATCGCGTGCTTTTTCCTATTTGATTCAGAAAAAGACGATGGCGTATTAACACCATCAGGTTACCCCATTCGGAAATCTCCGGATCAAAGTGTATTTGCCACTACCCGAAGCTTATCGCAGCTTATCACGTCCTTCATCGCCTGTTAGCACCAAGGCATCCACTGTGTGCCCTTTAAAGCTTGATTCCATATTTTGAAATCCAGCTGTTAATGAGTTGATCTTTGCTCTTCTTTCTCAAGAAGAGATCATTTCTCTTTTTAACTTGCCGTAAAAATTTGATGTATATTTGGGAATTCGAATATTTCCAAGGACCGCGTAAGAATGGCTCATTTTTGAACAATCTTCTTAATTTTGCAGTCTTTTGAAAAAAACTATTTCTCCATGTGGATGTCAAAGAGCGGACTTTCCATAGGATGACTTCAATCGAAGTAGAAAAAACGTCTCCCGGTTAAACTGGAATGGTGGGCCTGACTGGACTCGAACCAGTGACCCCACGCTTATCAAGCGTGTGCTCTAACCAACTGAGCTACAGGCCCATTACTGGGATCAGGACGATCCGTTGGATTCCAGGACCCGCATTTCTTTTTAAGCTTACACTTTAAAGAATCGAGACGAGTCGTGAAAGATGGTGGAGGTTAACGGATTCGAACCGTTGACATTCTGCTTGCAAAGCAGACGCTCTACCAACTGAGCTAAACCCCCTTAAATTAACCGGAGGGATCCTTATCACCAGCTCTCGCTCATGAAAAGGTCTTTTTGTTTCTTCTGACTTCTTGAAAGAGGATAAAAGACTAAATCGTGTGCCGCATGTCACTCAATGTCCACGTGGACTTGTTTAAGTGTTGTTAGGTGTGATGGAATTACTTCCAACACAACCCCGTTAGACTCATTCATTGCTAAATGATTCGGGGCTCGACCTTTCACAGGGACCGTGAGATACGGTTTGTGAATTTCTCCGTAGAAAGGAGGTGATCCAGCCGCAGGTTCCCCTACGGCTACCTTGTTACGACTTCATCCCAGTTACCAGCTACACCTTAGGACCCTGTCCCCTTGCGGTTGACACAGGCACTTCGGGTGCGACCGGCTTCCATGATGTGACGGGCGGTGTGTACAAGACCCGGGAACGTATTCACGGCGCCGTAGATGATGCGCCATTACTAGCGATTCCAACTTCATGGAGGCGAGTTGCAGCCTCCAATCCGAACTGGGCCCAGTTTTTTAGATTTCCTCCACCTCGCGGTCTCGGCTCTCATTGTACTGGGCATTGTAGTACGTGTGCAGCCCAAGGCGTAAGGGCCATACTGACCTGACGTCGTCCCCACCTTCCTCCCAGTTGATCTGGGCAGTCTGACTAGAGTTCCCACCTTAACGTGCTGGCAACTAATCACAAGGGTTGCGCTCGTTGCGGGACTTAACCCAACATCTCACGACACGAGCTGACGACGGCCATGCAGCACCTGTGCAAATCCCCCGAAGGGTCACGCGCTTTCACGCGCTTAGAGATGCATGTCAAGCCTTGGTAAGGTTCTTCGCGTTGCATCGAATTAAGCCACATACTCCACCGCTTGTGCGGGTCCCCGTCAATTTCTTTGAGTTTTAGTCTTGCGACCGTACTTCCCAGGCGGTGCGCTTAACGCGTTAGCTCCGGCACAAGGGGGGTCGATTCCCCTCACACCAAGCGCACACCGTTTACTGCCAGGACTACAGGGGTATCTAATCCCTTTCGCTACCCTGGCCTTCGAGCCTCAGCGTCAGATACTGTCCAGCAACTCGCTTTCGCCACGAGTGTTCCTCTCGATCTCTACGCATTTCACTGCTACACCGAGAATTCCAGTTGCCTCTCCAGTCCTCTAGCACGGCAGTATCGGATGCAGTTCCGGGGTTGAGCCCCGGGATTTCACATCTGACTTACCGCGCCGCCTACGCTCCCTTTACGCCCAGTGATTCCGAACAACGCTCGGGACCTTCGTATTACCGCGGCTGCTGGCACGAAGTTAGCCGTCCCTTCCTCTTCCGGTACTATCAACCCTGTCTGCTATTCACAGCCAGGTCTTACTCCCGGATGACAGGAGTTTACAATCCGAAGACCGTCATCCTCCACGCGGCGTTGCACCATCAGGGTTGCCCCCATTGTGAATTATTCTCGACTGCTGCCACCCGTAGGTGTCTGGACCGTGTCTCAGTTCCAGTGTGCCTGATCGTCCTCTCAGACCAGGTACCCGTCGTAGCCTTGGTGAGCCGTTACCTCACCAACAAGCTGATAGGGCGCGAACCAATCCTTCAGCGACAGCCTTGCGGCCACCTTTAATCTTGCGATACCATGGGGTATTAATCCAAGTTTCCCTGGGCTATTCCCCACTGAAGGGCATGTAATTCACGTGTTACTCACCCGTGCGCCACTGAGCATTCTTAATATAAATACCAAAAATACTCCGTGCGACTTGCATGTCTTAAACACGCCGCCAGCGTTCGTTCTGAGCCAGAATCAAACTCTCCGTAAAATGGTTTGGCTGTTAATATTTAAAAAATAT